>CANRCT010000005.1 GCA_947629175.1 uncultured Muribaculaceae bacterium
CAGCACTATAAATTTAATACTTTTATCGCTAATCACCAATTTTTCAATCACTTAATTTTCGTCGAACTCACGTTAATAATAGGTGGAACTGTTATATATCATTCCTTCAAATCCATTGACTTTCAGGTTTATTCCGTCTTTGCTGCCGAAAAGTTCTGTGGATGTGAGCTCTATGTCAGCCTTCCCGTTATTGTCAACGAATTGCATCGTGGCCTTAACGCTTGCTTTGGTGTTTTTATCGCTTCCTAATTTATCTATTATCCTAAGGTTGCTTGCCATTTTATGCTGGTTGAAAAATGGCGAATTTTTCGGAGAAGCGGGCTGTATAGTAGGAAGACCAGTGTGAATAGTGACTTTTTTAATGCGTTTTCCCGGAACGCTGAATTTGATATCAACTCCAGGATAAATGTTCATCCAACTTTGGGACGGCAATATATTTGATGTGTATTTCCATGTTTTTGACCATTCTGTGCGATCGTCTTGCACTGAAGAGGTCCAGTAAGTTGCCTTATTGTTGTTATTGCATGAATATGCTGCGTTCGAGTAATCCATTTCCATCTGTACTTCTCCCCAGTTGATCTGTCCTTGAGCATAAGGGAGCGGATCACTCCAAGCTGAAGACGGTAAAGGTTGTGGTGTCAGACTTTCGTCTAATGACGCATCATATTTGGTCTGACTAATTGCAGTGGTAGTTTGTTCGTGAGCAAACTTCATTTGTCGGGAGTAGCGAAATTCCGGATTCTGGTCGTGCCATCCTTGGAAAGTCACTGTCTTTTTCTGTAACTCCAGGTTTTGGGCTTGGGCGGGGTGCGGCGAGAGGCCACACAGGGCCGCGGCCCCGAGTAGGGTGAGTAGAAGTCGTTTCATAATCACGTTCCTGTTTTTTTGTTGGTGAATACTACTAATGTATAAAATTGGAATATTTTCCTGAATCCCTGTAAATAGATAGATCGGTCTCGAAAACCATGGGTGAAATTAAACTTTTGAGATTATTGCGAATGCTTTGGTCGAAAAGTTTAACAGGATTGTAAAGGTGTGTCAGGGGGGGTACAAACGTGTATACAAAAGGTGACACGAGGCGCTTTGTGCGCCGAAGTGTTGTTTTTGACAGGACTGTATTAATAATGTATGAAAAATGATTATAAAATGTGGGGATTATTGGGGTGATTGGAGATGTCGGACGGGTCGGACGGGTCGGAGATGTCGGAGATGTCGGACGGGTCCGACGGGTCTGACGAGTCGGACCCGCGAGTGAAGCCTTCAGGGAGGCGTCGGAGAGGTGTCGGGGAGATGTCAGGGAGGCCTCGGGAGGGCGCAGTACGGATGGCGGCGGGATTGGCCGGAATGGCGTGAAAGGGATTGTGTGAACGCCAACGGCAGTGGATGATATGGGCGATTTGTCGTAATAATTGGGATAAATGTCGAATCGTGTTAAGGATGCTTAAAGAGCGGCGAAATAATTTGCGGCGACGTTTCCGCAGGTGCAAATAGTTGAGTATCTTTGCACGCGGATTTTCCGGACGGCCTGTCGGCGAGGGAACGCGGCGTCCGGAGTGTTAGCAGAAAAAGGAAAAAGAGTAATTTACATGATAAAAAGTAAACGTATGAATTTAACCATGTTGAATCTGGCCGGCCTGGTGCTGGCCGGAGCAGCGGCAACAGTGGCCGCCGGATGCAGCGGCGGCAATCAGCAGCAGATGCAGCAGATGGCTCCGAGCATCGCCACGATGACTCTGACCGAGGGCTCCTCCGACCTGGAGAGCAGCTATCCGGCCGTGATAAAGGGTAAAAGCGACGTAGCGATACGTCCGCAGGTGACAGGTTTCATCACCAAGGTGTGTGTCGACGAAGGCCAGCAGGTCAGCAAGGGCCAGACGCTCTTCATCCTCGACCAGGTGCAGTTTCAGGCAGCTGTCGACCAGGCCCAGGCCGCTGTCAACGCCGCGCAGACTTCGGTGGCAACCGCCCAGATGACGGCCGACACGAAGAAGAAGCTCTACGACAAGAATATCATAAGCCAGTATGAATACCAGCTTGCCGACAATCAGCTCCAGACAGCCAAGGCCCAGCTCTCGCAGGCCCAGGCGCAGCTGATCAACGCCCGCAAGAATCTGGCCTACACGGTGGTGACCTCGCCGTCGAACGGCGTGGTGGGCACCATCCCCAACCGTGAGGGCTCGCTCGCCTCTCCCTCGTCGGCCCAGCCGCTGACCACCGTGAGCGACAACAACGAGGTGTATGCCTACTTCTCGCTGACCGAGCGCGACCTGCTGACGCTGACCGACAACGGACAGCGCTCCGTCAAGCAGGCCATTGCCGCCATGCCCAAGGTGAGATTCCGCATGGCCGACGGCCAGCTCTATCCCCTTGAAGGCACCGTGGCCACCGTAAGCGGCGTGATCGACAACTCCACCGGCGCTTCGAGCGTGCGCGCCCTCTTCGACAATCCTGCCGGAGTGCTCCGCAGCGGCGGCACGGGCCAGGTGCTGATCCCCAACCGCCAGGACAGCGTGATCATCATCCCGCAGAAAGCCACCTTCGAGCTTCAGGACAAGCGCTTCGTATACGTGGTCAACGATTCCAACAAGGTAGTGTCGACCCCGATCACTATCGAGGCCTCCAACGACGGCAAGAACTTCATCGTCACCTCGGGCCTCAAGGCCGGAGAGCGCATAGCCATAGAGGGCGTGGGCACGCGTCTGCAGGACGGCATGACCATCACTCCCGTCGATCCCGCCCAGCAGGCCGCCCAGCAGGCCGCCGAGGGAGCCGCCGCCAACTGATCTCCCCCATCAACATCAAAGAACATCCTTTTATACTGAAATAAGAGATGAAATTAGATACGTTCATTAACCGCCCGGTGCTGTCGACGGTAATCTCGATATTCATCGTGCTGCTGGGTCTGATCGGCCTCACATCGCTGCCGGTCACCCAATTCCCCGACATCGCGCCTCCTACGATACTCGTGTCGACCACCTATCAGGGCGCCAACGCCCAGGCCGTGCTCAACTCCGTCATAGCCCCGCTTGAGGAGTCGATCAACGGCGCCGAGGGCATGACCCACATGGAGTCGACAGCCACCAACACCGGTTCGGCCGACATCACAGTGTACTTCAAACAGGGCTTCAACCCCGACATGGCTGCCGTCGACGTGCAGAACCGCGTGTCGAAGGCCCTCAACCTGCTCCCCGCCGAGGTGACCCAGGTGGGCGTGCAGACGGCCAAGCGCCAGACCTCCATGCTTCTGATGGTGGCCCTCTATGACGAGTCGGGCAACTATTCCATGGAGTTTATCGACAACTATGCCAAGATCAACATGATCCCTCAGCTGCAGCGCGTGTCGGGCGTGGGCGACGTCATGTCGTTCGGCGCCGACTATTCGATGCGCATATGGCTGAAGCCCGAGGTGATGGCCCAGTACGGCCTTATGCCCTCGGACATCACCGGAGTGCTGGCCGAGCAGAACATCGAGGCCGCTCCCGGCGCATTCGGCGAGCAGGGCGACCAGAGCTTCCAGTACACGATGAAGTACAAGGGACGCCTGACCACTCCCGAGCAGTTCGAGGACATAGTGATATCGGCCAAGCCCACCGGCGAGATACTGCGCCTGGGCGATGTGGCCGAAGTGGAGTTGGGCCGACTGACCTACGGCTTCTCCAACTCTCTCAACGGCAAGGTATCGACATCGTGCATCGTGTTCCAGACCGCGGGCTCCAACGCCACCCAGATCATCAACGACTGTCTGAAGGTGGCCAAGGATATGGAGAAGGATCTCCCCGCCGGCCTGAAGATAGCGATCCCGATGAACAACAACGACTTCCTCAACGCCTCGATCCATGAGGTGATCAAGACCCTCATCGAGGCGTTCATCCTGGTGTTCTTCGTGGTATACGTGTTCCTGCAGGACATCCGCTCCACGATCATCCCGGCCATCGCCATCCCGGTGGCCCTCATAGGCACATTCTTCTTTATGAACCTGATCGGATTCTCGATCAACCTCATCACTCTGTCGGCTCTCGTGCTTGCGATCGCGATTGTGGTCGACGACGCGATAGTGGTGGTCGAGGCGGTGCACGCCAAGCTCGACGTGGGCTACAAGAACTCCCGCCGTGCGGCCATCGACGCCATGGGCGAGATCGGCGGCGCCATCATCTCGATCACCCTGGTGATGATGCTTGTGTTCATCCCGGTGTCGTTCATGACCGGCACCACGGGCGTGTTCTACCGCCAGTTCGGTCTGACCATGGCGATCGCCATCGGCATCTCGGCGCTCAACGCCCTGACGCTGTCGCCGGCCCTCTGCGCCGTGTTCCTCAAAGCCCACGGCGACGACTCCTCGCTCAAGGAGCGCATGGGTAAGGCCTACGGCGCTGCCGCCGAGGCAGTGGTCGGACAGGCCAAGCGCCGTTTCACCCTCGACCTGCCCCCGCTGATCACGTTCGCTTTCCTGGCCGCCACGATCACCTTCATGGTGCTCGGATGGTATAATCTGGCTCACCCGGTGAAGCTCGTCATCGCCTCCGTCTGCGCCGTGGTGACCATCCTCGGCATCTTCGGCAAGCGCTTTCACAAGGGCTTCGAGATCGGCTTCGGCCGCATCATGAAATATTACAAGAAGGGCACTACGTGGTTTATCAACCACAAGATCACGTCGTTCTCTCTCGTGGGCGTGGCAGTGGCCATCCTTGTGTGGCTCATGAGCGTCACCACCTCCACCCTTGTGCCCAACGAGGATACGGGTGTGCTCTTCTGCATGCTCGACATGCCTCCCGGCACGTCGCAGGAACGCACCGAGGCCGTTCTCAATCAGGTGGACGGCATCATCGGTTCGGTGCCCGAAGTGGAATACCGCCAGAAGATCATGGGCTACAGCTTCATGGCCGGCCAGGGATCGACCTACGGCACGATCATCATCAAGCTGAAGAACTGGGAGGAGCGCAAGCGCGCCGACCAGTCGTCCGACGCTATACTGCGCAAGCTCTACGGCATGACTTCGGTAGTCAAGGACGGCCGCGTGGTGCTCTTCGCTCCGCCTATGATCACCGGCTACTCGCTGACCAACGGCTTCGAGATCAAGATGCAGGACAAGACCGGCGGCTCGGTGGAGGACTTCTTCGCCGTCGTCCAGGGATTCCTCGCCCAGCTCAACCAGCAGCCTGAGGTGCAGGTGGCCATGACTACGTTCAACCCCACCTTCCCGCAGTATCTCGTCGACATCGACGCCGCCAAGGCCAAGCAGGCCGGCCTGTCGCCCCGCGAGATCCTGAGCACGCTGCAGGGATATTACGGCGGCATGTACGTCAGCAACTTCAACCGTTTCGGCAAGATCTACCGCGTAATGATGCAGGCGTCGCCCGAATCGCGCGTCAGCCCCGAGACCCTCTCGCTCATAAAGATACGCAACGGCGGCGAAATGGCGTCGCTCTCCAATTTCGTGACCATGCAGAAGGTCTACGGCCCCGACCTGCTCAACCGCTTCAACATGTTCCAGTCGATCTCCGTCACCGGCAACCCGGCCCCGGGCTACACCTCCGGCGACTGTCTGGCCGCCATCACCCGCGTGGCGCAGGAGACTCTGCCCCCGGGCTACGGCTACGAATATTCGGGCATGACCCGCGAGGAGGCCTCAAGCGGCGCCGGCAGCACCACGGCCATCATCTTCGGCCTCTGCCTGCTCTTCGTCTACCTGCTTCTCTCGGCTCAGTATGAGAGCTACATCCTGCCCTGGTCGGTGATCTTCTCGATACCGTTCGGACTGATGGGCACCTTCATCTTCGCCCAGATATTCGGAGTGTCCAACAACATCTACCTGCAGATCGCGCTCATCATGCTTATCGGTCTTCTGGCCAAGAACGCCATCCTTATCGTCGAGTTCGCCATCGAGCGCCGCCGCACAGGCATGTCGATCGTCAACGCCGCCATCCAGGGAGCCTCGGCACGTCTGCGCCCGATCCTGATGACCTCCATGGCCATGATCATAGGTCTGCTCCCCATGATGTTCGCCTCAGGCGCCGGCGCCAACGGCAACCGCGCTCTCGGCACCGGTTCGATCGGCGGCATGCTCATCGGCATGCTTCTGCAGATCTTCATCGTGCCGGCTCTCTTCGTGATCTTCCAGAAGATCCAGGAGAAGATCACCCCGCTCAAGTGGGAGGATACCGACAACGAGGGCATCGAGAACGAAATCGAGCAGTATTCACGCTAAGAGACTATCAATACAATGAAAATCAATCGCATCATAATATCGTCGGCAGCCGCCCTGGCCCTCACGGGCCTGGCGGGCTGCAACATGTACGGCAAGTTCAAGATGCCGGAGGACTCGCAGCTCGGACAAGCCTATGCAGAGGCCAAGCAGGCTCCTGTCGACAGCGCGGCGTTCGGCAACCTGCGCTGGCAGGAGGTGTTCACCGATCCGGTGCTCACCGACCTTATCTATCAGGCCCTCGACAACAACAAGGATCTGCGCAACGCCAAGCTCAATGTGGATATCGCGGCAGCTAACCGTCTTGGCGCCCGTCTGGCCTATCTCCCCTCGCTGGCCCTGACCCCCAACGGCGCCGGCGCGAAATATTTCGACGTCACCGACATGACCTGGACCTACCAGATCCCTGCCGCCGCAAGCTGGGAGGTGGACATCTTCGGACGCCTGCTCAACTCCAAGCGCGGCGCCGAGGCATCCTTCCGCCAGAGCGAGGCCTACCGTCAGGCCGTGCGCTCGCAGATCATCGGCGGAGTGGCCAACTGCTACTACACCATAGCCATGCTCCAGCAGCAGCTCGACCTGAGCCGCCGCACGGCAGAGCTCTGGGCTGAGAACGTCACCACCATGAAAGACCTCAAGGAGGCCGGACGCGTCAACGAGGCCGCCGTGGTGCAGAGCGAGGCGCAGTATCTGAGCATCCTCGGCTCCATCAAGGATCTTGAGGACAATCTCCACAAGGCCAACAACTCCATGTCGCTGCTCATGAACACCATGCCCATGGAGTGGGTGACCTCTGAAAACGCCGCCCTGAAAGCACCCGAGATACTCCGCGAGGAGATACCGATGCGCGAGCTCGCCGCACGCCCCGACATACGCGCCGCCGAGGAGACCCTCGCGGCAGCCTACTATGCCACCGCCGGCGCCCGCTCGGCATTCTATCCGTCGCTCAACATCACCGCCAACGGCGGCTTCACCGACCTCGTGGGAGGCATGGTGATGAATCCGGGCAAATGGTTCATACAGCTTGCCGGACAGCTCACGGCTCCGCTCTTCGCCCGCGGACAGAACATAGCCCGCCTCAAGGGCGCCAAGGCCCAGCAGGAGCAGGCGATGAACAACTTCGAGTACGCCCTGCTCTCAGCCTCGGCCGAAGTGTCAAACGCCATGACTCTCTACCAGAAGAGCACCGAGAAGTCGACCCTGCTTCAGCAGCAGGTGGCCAAGCTCGCCACATCGGTGGAGATCACCGAAGAGCTTCTGAAGCTCGGAGGCACCTCCACCACCTATCTCGAAGTGCTGACAGCCCAGCAGCAGCTGCTGTCGGCCCAGATGTCGGAGCTCTCCTGCAACCTGACGACCGCCCAGGCAGTGATCAATCTCTACCAGTCGCTCGGCGGCGGCCGGTGAACACCTAACGTCAAACCTTAAACAATTTCATCATGGCAAGCAACATCAGTCCACTGGCCCACGTCGATCCGACAGCCAAGCTCGGCGACAACGTCACAATACATCCCTTCGCGTTTATCGACGCTGACACGGAGATCGGCGAAGGCTGCGAGATAATGTCGTACACCTCCATAATACGCGGCACCCGCATGGGCGCCAACAACAAGGTGTACCAGGGCACGATCATCGGCGCCGACCCGCAGGATTTCCGCTGGAAAGGCGAGAAGACCTACTGCTTCGTGGGCGACAACAACGTCATACGCGAGCATGTGATCATCAACCGCGGCATCAATCCCGACGGGGGCACGCGGATAGGCAACGATACGTTCATCATGGCCGACACCCATATCGGACATGACTCTGTCATCAAGGGCCGCTCCGTGCTCGGCAACGGCGTGACCATCGCCGGCGACGCCGAGGTGGGAGAGTGCACGATCCTGTCATCCGGAGTGATGCTCCACGAAAATTCGCGCGTGGGCGACTGGGTGCTCATCAAGGGCGGCTGCCGCATCACCGGCAACGTGCCTCCCTACGTCATCATGGCCCACAATCCCGCGAGCTACTTCGGCGTCAACGCCGTGGTGATGCGCAAGCACGGATTTACGGAGGATCAGATCGACGACGTGGCCAAGGCTTACCGTCATGTTTACCAAACCGGCACGTCGGTGTTCAACGCCCTGCGCCGCATCGAGGCCGACGTGACCCCCTCGGAGGTGCGCGACAACATTACAGGCTTCATCAACGACTGCAAGCTCCGCATCGTCGCGATCCCCCGCGACCTGGAGTAAGCGACATATAATCCTGAATTACGGCGGCGCGTCAGCCCCCTCGCGGGCCCTGGCGCGCCGCTTTTTCACCGTGCTGCGGCGATAAGGTTTGGGCGAACGGAAAAAAATGAGTATTTTCGTGGCGTAAATACGAATTTAAGCCCCTAAGCAATATGTTTTCAGGAATAGTAGAAGGGACAGCCCGGGTGGTGTCGGCGGTGGCCGACGATGGCAATGTGCATCTTACCCTACAGTGGGACCGCGCCGACGAGCTGCGCATTGACCAGTCGCTGGCCCACAACGGAGTGTGTCTCACGGTTGTGGCCATACCCGGCGACGGAACCTATACCGTCACGGCCATAAGCGAGACTCTTCGCCGCTCAAATCTCGGCGACCTCCGCGAGGGATCGCTCGTCAATCTGGAGCGCAGCATGCCGGTCAACGGACGGCTCGACGGACATATCGTGCAGGGCCACGTTGACACCACGGCCGTATGCACCGACATAGAGGATGCCGACGGCAGCCGCTATTTCAAGTTTGAATACGATATCGACCCGGCCATGGCCGCAAGAGGATACATGACAGTGGAGAAAGGCTCGGTGACGGTCAACGGCGTCAGTCTGACGGTGTGCGACTCCGAGGCACGCTCGTTCCGTGTGGCCATCATTCCCTACACGATGGACAATACCAATTTCCGCGAGATCGCTGTCGGAACCCGTGTGAATATAGAGTTTGACATTATCGGCAAATATCTGGCGCGTCTGGCCGGATTCGCCGACAGAAAATAATTATACATTACCGTCGTCCTGAATAATCATGGAATGGCTTGAAGGCGCGATATTCCAGCATTCGGCCCTGCAGGCAGTGATAGTGCTCTCGCTGATTGTTTCGGTGGGTCTCGGTCTGGGCAAGATCAAGATCTGCGGCATCACTCTGGGCGTCACCTGGGTGTTTTTCGCCGGTATTCTCGCCGGACACTTCGGTCTGTCGATCGACCATCAGATGCTGCTCTATGCCGAGAGCTTCGGCCTGGTGCTTTTCGTCTACGAGCTTGGCCTGAAAGTGGGCCCGGGCTTCTTCAGTTCGTTCCGCACGGGCGGGGTGAAGCTCAACGTGCTCGGCCTTACTCTCGTGGCGCTCGGCACTCTGCTGGCCGTGGCCATGACTTTCGGATTCAGCATTCCGATGGCCGACATGGTGGGCATCATAGCGGGCGCCACCACCAATACCCCCTCGCTCGGCGCGGCCCAGCAGGCCCTGCAGCAGCTCGGCCTGTCGGCCAACGGAGCGGCGCTGTCGTGCGCCGTCACCTATCCGCTCGGCGTCGTAGGCGTCATTTTGGCCATCATCGTGGCCCGCAAGACCTTCGTCAGGCCCTCCGACATGAAGCGAGCCGTCAGCGAGGAGACCAACCAGACCTATATAGCCGCCTATCAGGTGCATAATCCGGCGGTCTATGGCAAGACCGTCAGGGAGGCTGCCGAGCTGATCAACCATCACTTCGTCATATCGCGTCTGTGGCGTTCGGGCCACGTCAGCATACCCACGTCCGACACCGAGCTGATCGAGGGTGACCGTCTGCTTGTCATCACCACCGAACACGACGCTCCGGCGCTGACCATACTCTTCGGCGAGCAGGAGAAGACCGACTGGAACGCCGACGACATCGACTGGGACGCAATCGACTCCTCGCTCATATCGAAGCACATCATCGTCACCCGCCCCGAGATCAACGGCAAGCGGCTCGGCTCGCTGCGTCTGCGCAACAGCTACGGCATCAACATATCGCGAGTGCTCCGCTCGGGAGTGAAGCTTCTCGCCACCCCCGAACTGGTGCTCCAGATGGGCGACCGTCTGACCGTTGTCGGCGAGGCCAAGGCTGTGGAGAACGTCGAGAAAGTGCTCGGCAACACCGCCACGGCCCTGCGCGATCCCAATATGGCGGCCATATTCATCGGCCTGACCCTCGGGCTGCTGCTCGGTTCGGTGCCCATAGCCCTTCCGGGCGTATCCACTCCGGTGAAGCTCGGCCTGGCAGGCGGCCCGATAGTGATAGGCATCATCATTGGCCGGTTCGGTCCGCGGTTCGGCCTGGTGACCTATACCACCCGTTCGGCCAATCTGATGCTCCGCGGCATAGGCCTGTCGCTCTATCTTGCCTGTCTGGGCCTCGACGCCGGAGCGCAGTTCCTGGCCACCATAATGCGTGCCGAGGGGCTTATCTGGGTGTCGGCCGGTCTGGCCATCACCTTCCTGCCCACGCTGCTCATGGCTTTCGTAGCCGTGCGCTGGGCCAGGGTCGACTTCCCGACAGCCTGCGGCATGCTGAGCGGCGCCATGGCCAATCCGATGGCGCTCGACTACTCCAACTCCACCATGGAGGGCGACGCTCCCTCCGTGGGCTACGCCACAGCCTATCCGCTGGCCATGTTCTCCCGCGTGGTGATAGCCCAGATCCTGGTACTGATATTCTGCATAAGCTAAACTAACGATATGACTCCCATGAAAGACTCCGAAAAGACTGATAACAGACATGTCACCATCACCGTAGGCCGTCAGTTCGGCAGCGGAGGGCGCGAGATCGGCCGCCGGATCGCCGAGGCGTTCGGATTCAGGTATTACGACAAAGAGCTGCTCCACGAGGCGGCGCGCCGCGCCGGAGTGAGCACGGAGTTTTTCGAGAAAAACGACGAGCGTTTCCCGTCGTTTCTCAACGGCATATTCTCCTTTGCCTTCGGCATGTCGCCCACCAATATCTATGCCGGCTCCACGTCGATAAGCGACGACTCGCTCTACCGGGCGCAGAGCGACTTCATCCGCTCGCTCGCCGACACCGATTCGTGCGTCATCGTAGGCCGTTCGTCCGACTACGTGCTGCGCGATCATCCGCGCACGGTCGACCTGTTTGTCCACGCTCCGATGGAGCGGTGCGTCGACCGCATCGTGGCCAGGGATCCGTCGCTTACCCGCGAGAAGGCCCGCGCCCGCGCCGAGAAGATCAACCGCCTGCGTGCCAACTACTACAATTTCTACACAGACAAGACCTGGGGCGCCGCTTCGAGCTATGATCTGACGCTCGACACGTCGCTGCTGACCGTCGACCAGATCGTCGATCTGGTGCGCCGCTACGTCGTCATGCGCTTCCCCGACGCTCTGCTTGCTGTTCCCCGCTGACGACTATTTGTCAGTTGGCAGTGTCATTGAAGACCCTGTTGAATCCTCCTTATTTCTGTTTCTGAGGGCATGTTGATTATTGTGGTGCCATCTTGTGGTATCAGTTGAAAATATGCCTTTACAAGCCTTGCAGGGTCGTTAAGTATTTTCTCTGATAGTGTCATGGAAATCTTGTTGCCGGTGAGCTGGTAAGGAACATAATCATAACCTAATTTATCCTCATTTACCGTTGTATAACCGTTGTTCATAATCCAAACCACATGACCGATCATGAGACATGGAGTGATATAAGGGATTTCTCCAACGAGAGATTTATTAGAGCAGATTCTGACAGATATTAATTTCTTTACATTTTGAGATAGGGTCGTAATGCTATCCGGCAGTGCTACAAGGTCGGGGTTTTTCTCTACTGTGAATAGTTCTATATCCCTCATCATCATTTTGCAGGCTAAAGATACAAGTGAGGTATTAGTGACAGAAAATTTTTGGAGTTTCATGTCGGAACCGAAATCGGCAGGCATTTCACCTTCCCAACTCTTCCCGTCTATTGCAAAGGATCTCAAGTGAGTAAGCTTATTGAATGATTCGGATACACGACCCTTGATCCTGCAGTCAGTATAATAGATCGTAGGGCTGAAGGAGGCTGAAAATTCCGTTATATGTAGTTTTCCGTCCTCTGCCATATCCCAACTGATTTTCCATCCCTTAGGCAGGGTGTGGATTTTTTTAGGATCCCACTTATAGACATACTCATAATATTCCGGAGCCTCTGCCATTATTTCGCAAAGGGCTATGGAATCGGCTTCACTGTATAGACGAGGTGTGGAAGGACCGTCGTCACAGCCCGAAAGGGTTAGCACGTACCCAGTCAATGTCAGAGCCGATACAATCGCTATCGCAGTTCTAAATTTTCTCATAATATAGATCTTCATATATGCGTTCTTTTAATTATAGGGTTAGGCCCTTGAGCAGTATGATCAAAGACCTAACTCAATTAGATGTTTTTATTTGGTATCCTTTTTGGATTCATTCGAGATTTCCTTATCAGAGTCAGAGTCTATCTTTTTAGTTTCATTGACAGATAGAATTCCACCCTGAGAAGGATAGGTGAATCCTCTTAGTTTATCTAATCGGGTGTCACATTCGGCCGCTTGATACAGTCCGGATAAATCATAGCCTGTATAATATTTTACAAGAGTGGGGTCAAGTTCTATTTTGGGGATGTAAGTTCTCGTGGATACGCATGTTACATCTTCGCCGCCAAAGTTGGCCGTTATTGTTACGGTTACTTTCAGTCGATAGTGATTTTTGTAATATTTGAGCTCTCCTCTTTGGTATATTTTATGTTCAGGTGCAAAAACGTATTTACTATATGGCCATTCCGCTTTCGTCGTTGGGTCATTGTTTTCTATTCCATAATATGTCAAACTTGCTCTCATCATATCCTCGCAAATGATAAGTTTTCCCCCAGCTTTATCGGTGGTTTCGATAAGCTTATTGCGATTTGTCATCAAATGTTGAGTTATACCATTTACCCCATTTGACGTCAGACTGCCGCGATCTGTGATATCGTCCGTATGGTGACCGGGGATCAAATCCAATGTAGATCCAATATAACTAACAGGCGTTAGTTCAACTTTCTGGTTCTTTATATATTGCTTAAGTTCAGGATTGATTGATAGATTATATTTATAGTTTCCGCTTGCCGTGAATCCATAAGTTAACTGATCGGGTGAGCCAGTTGCTGCTCCAATCATTATACCAACAGGATGAATATATATGGTAGGATTCTCTTTAAGATTCCAGTTTCCTAAAAGCTTTGCCCTATCAATAGGAAGAGTTACAGTTCCTATTGATGGTATTGAAGTTACTTCACCTTCCATCGTTCCGCTTATAGTTCCTGTAGTATGTGTGGTAAATTGTAGATCCTGTACGTTTTGCTGAGTTGAATTATCTCGACGGCTTACGAAAGATTTGAATATTTTATTCAATCCCTTTTTTAGTATTTTTTCTAAAATCGGACTAATTCCTCCGCGACTGTCATTCAAACCATATCTTTCATTTAAGATGCTTTCAGCTGATTCACCATATGCCGAAAACATTTTATTGGTTTGTTTAGTCATTGCACTATTTTGTACATAAGAAGTCAAGGTTCCATGGGCTGTTGAGTTCATCTCGCAGTCAAGATTGACATTAAATCCTAAAGACGCTTTCGAAGTAATGTTTAATGTACAAACTCCATTATAATCGGGATTGTAGGAGACATTAAAAAGTATCATTTCCCATCCTGATGTGAATAATCCGTTGTTGTTACTTATATTCGATACTATGGCCTGTTTATTATCGTCTAAAGAAGCCGGGAGGTTGATGTCTGATAGGTCATTCAATAGTCCAGGGTATGTCCCATTTTCCAATGTAATTATCCAATATCCGCTAGAAGCGGTGCCTATATTATTGACATATAGAAAAACTTTCATTTGGGAGGAAAGCTGGTTATATAAAATTATATAGTCAGCGGCATCGTCACTCTCAACGTCTCCACCAGCTAAAGAATGATGGAGTAATGTCCAGCCGTCCTCTTTTTTTATATCATCAAGGAAATCTTTTCTGACGGAGGTCTGTACATGATTAGAATTCCAAGGAAGTCCAATCACAGAACCGTTGCGGAAGTTCCATGTTTGGTAATTCTCCCAATTGGATGAAAATGCATCTCCAGAACGGCTTAAGAGCAGATCAGAGTTTGCAGCTTTTTTTTGTGGCATCACGGGGTCGTCGGAACAACTCCCGAAAACAATTGCAGACACCGTTATGACGGCGATCATGCATAAAGTAAAAATGTTTTTAAGCATGGTTTTGAATGATTTTGTTTAGGTAGATAATACACTGTGGCTGTCTGTAATCTTTGGCAGATTCTGGGAATGAGAATACGGATCAATTCTATGACCGCTTATCGGTTCGGTGAATGTTTTGCAAGTTAATAATCATAATTATATTTTGCAAGGTGTCTTTGTCTTTTTTTTGTTAAAACGGTCTGATTTATCCTATTTTACGACACATCTGTTGTGACCGGGGAGACAATATGGGGGATGGAGAATGTTGAGTGTAATGACCGAGTTGTATATGATTCTGAAAAAATGCTTTTAGTGGATTGTGAACGGAATTTCGCCACAAGGTTGCTTTGGGGGTGCCGACAGTAGTTGGTGTGATCAAAACCTGATCAAAAATTCCTGTCTGACCAAATCTTAATGAATAAATAGGGGGAATGTGCGCGATATTTTGTAATTTTGCAGCTCATTTCGCACCAAATACAAGATGACCCTCGAAGCAATCAGAGACACCATAGCTCCCGAACTTGAAGCTCTTACCCGACGTATCGACGATGCGCTCGGGTCGAGCAATCCGCTGATGAACAGCGTGGTGTCGGGCTACCTGAAGTCGAAGGGCAAGATGATACGTCCCATCCTGGTGATACTGACGGCCAAACTTCTGGGCGAGGTCAACGGCCGGGTGATGGCGGGTGCGGCGGCTGTGGAGCTGCTCCACAACGCTTCGCTGATCCACGATGACGTGATAGACGAGTCGAAGCTCCGTCGCGGCCGGCCCACCGTCAACAGCCGCTGGGACAACCATATCGCAGTGCTGGTGGGCGACTTTTTCGTCAGCTCGTCGCTGCAGCAGGCTCTTTCGACCGACGATATCCGCGTGGTCAGCTCGATAGCCAATCTGGGCCGTCTGCTCTCGCTCGGCGAGATCGACCAGATATACAATGCCCGCTACCACTGTCTCGATGAAGCGGCCTATCTCGAAGTGATTCGACGCAAAACGGCGTCGCTCTTCGTGTCGTGCATCGAGATCGGAGGCTATGCCGTGGGCGCCTCGGAGCAGCAGCTCGCGCCGATGCGTCGCTATGCCGAGCTTTTAGGCCTCTGCTTCCAGATAAAGGATGACATCTTCGACTATTTCGACGATGCCGACGTCATCGGCAAGCCGACTGGCAACGATCTGCGCGAGGGAAAGATCACTCTGCCGCTGCTTTGGGCTCTCAACCGCGACGATCTGCCCGAAGGAGCTGAAATGAGGGAACTCGTCGGCAAGGAGGAGCTTGCGGAGGATGAGATCGCGCGGCTGATAGGCTTCGCCCGCCGCGCGGGAGGCATCGACTACGCTTACTCCCGCATGGAGCAGCTTGCCGCCGAGGGCATCGCCGAGCTTGAGCGCACGGCCGCTCCCGGCCCGACCGCGACGGCTCTGGCCGACATATTCCGCTTCATAATAGAGCGCGACCGCTGACCGCCCCCGGCGCTGTGAGCGCACTCTTTGCCGCGCCGGCTTGCAAATGCTGGCGTGAATCGTTAACTTTGCGGTAAATTAACCACTATGGATCATCTTCTACAGATAGCGCAGCGGCTCAAAGGGCTGCGCGAGGCGATGGATATCACAGTCGAGGCGATGGCCGCGATGTGTGATGTCGACGCGGATAAATACGCCCTTATGGAGCGGGGCGAGGCCGACATAGCGATGAGCACTCTGCAGCGCATCGCCTCGAAATGCGGCGTAGAGCTGCCGGCGCTCCTGTTTGGCGACGAGCCGCGCATGAGCAGCTATTTCGTCACACGCCGCGGCCAGGGAGCCGTCGTGGAGCGGTCGAAGGCCTACCGCTACCGGTCGCTTGCCGCCGGTTTTGCCGGACGCAAGGCCGATCCGTTCATCGTCACCGTGCATCCGCTTCCGGCCGGAGCGCCACTGCCTCCCGAGACGAGCCATGCCGGACAGGAATTCAACCTCGTGCTCGAAGGCTCGCTGCGGCTCCAGGTGGGCGGCCGCACGGTAGAGCTCGCCGCCGGCGACAGCATATACTTCAACGCCGAGCTGGCACATCGCGCGATCGCCACGGGCGACGCACCGGTGAAATTCCTCGCTATAATCTTCTGAAATATCCCTCAGCATAACCACTGCAACAAAGCATCATGATAGAACGTTTCACCGAACGTATCCGCTTCTCCTCCCAACAGGATTTCATCGACAATTTCAGGATAAAGATACCGGAGCATTTCAATTTCGCCTACGACGTGGTAGATGCCTGGGCCGCCGAGCAGCCCGACAAGCGCGCCCTGCTCTGGACCGACGACAAGGGACACGAACGCTCCTACACATTCGCCGAGCTGAAGGATCTGACCGACCGCACGGCAGCGTGGCTCAGCTCTCTCGGCATAGGACGCGGCGACATGGTGATGCTCATACTGCGCCGGCGCGTGGAGTTCTGGCTCTCGATCATCGCGCTTCACAAGATAGGCGCCGTGGCGATTCCCGCTACCCATCTGCTGACGGCAGGCGATATCGTCTACCGCTGCAATGCCGCCACTATAAAGGCGATAGTGTGCGTGGGCGACGAAAACGTATTGCCCCACGTGATCGAGGCGATGCCTGAGTCGCCCTCGGTCGAGACGCTGATAAGCGTAGGCCCGGAAGTGCCCGAAGGGTTCCTCAGCTTCGCCGAGGGGATAGCCTCCGCCGGCGATTGGAAGCGCCCCGAGCCGCTCAACGACAACGGCGACACGATGCTGATGTATTTCACCTCAGGGACTACGGGCGAGCCGAAGATGGTGGCCCACGACTTCACATATCCCCTCGGACATATCGCCACCGGCTCGCTGTGGCACGATCTCGGTCCCGACGACCTGCACCTGACCATAGCCGATACCGGCTGGGGCAAAGCCGTGTGGGGCAAGCTCTACGGGCAGTGGATCGCCGGAGCCACGGTGTTTGTCTACGAGCATGAGAAATTCACTCCAGCCGACATGCTCCGCATGATAGAGCGCCACCGCATCACCACTCTCTGCGCACCTCCCACGATATTCCGCTTCCTCATACGCGAGGATCTGAGCAAATATGACCTCTCGTCGCTCCGCCACTGCACGATCGCCGGCGAGGCGCTCAATCCGGCCGTGTTCGACGCTTTCCTGCAACAGACAGGCATAAAGCTGATGGAGGGCTTCGGTCAGACAGAGACCACGCTGACCATCGCCACCATGCCGTGGCTCGAACCGCGTCCCGGAGCGATGGGCGTGCCCAATCCGAGCTACGACGTCAGTCTGCTGCTCCCCGACGGCACCCCCGCCGAGGACGGCGAGCAGGGCGAGATCGTGGTGAAGCTGCCGGCCGACGGAAGCCGTCCGGCCGGACTCTTCAAGGAGTATTACCGCGATCCGGAACTGACGGCCTACGCCACCCGCGGAGGCTACTACCATACGGGCGACCTGGCCTGGCGCGACGAGGACGGCTATCTGTGGTATGTGGGCCGTGTCGACGACGTCATCAAGAGCTCCGGCTACCGCATAGGCCCGTTTGAGGTAGAGAGCGCGCTGATGACCCATCCGGCGGTGGTGGAGTGCGCCATAACGGGCGTGCCCGACGAGATCCGCGGCCAGGTGGTGAAAGCCACCGTGGTGCTTGCGGCCGGCTGGAAGGACCGTGCCGGCGACGACCTCGTCCGAGAGCTGCAGGACCACGTGAAGCACACCACGGCTCCATATAAGTATCCGCGTGTCATCGAGTTTGTCGAAGAGCTCCCCAAGACCATCTCCGGCAAGATCCGCCGCGTGGAGATCCGCCGCCGCGACGCCGCCTCCGGGAAAAAATAGATTCAGGCCTTTAGGTGTTTGGTTAATATGAACTTAATAGATAGAATGATCTTATTTCTTGTGTGGAGGTTTTTAATGGAGACGATTATTAACTATGATTAACTAATATTAGTTCTCTAGTAGTGGTTAATTGTATATTTTTGCATAGAGATACAATTGCAAAAACGATAATAATGATAAAATATATTGTTCGTATCATTATAATTATGTGTTGTTCGCTTGTTTCTTGCAATGGAATAAGGGAACAACAAGAAACATTTGTATCATTAATAGGTCAAGAAATTCATGTCCCTTCTAATTTGGATGTGAGAATTCAACAAGCGGTTTTAGATTACATTCCTCGAGGACGTGATTATACAATGATTGCATATATTGATTCTTCAGGTTGCACGTCATGTCGCATGAAGTTGCCGATTTGGAATTCGGTAATCAATGAGTTGAAATCTTATGAAAATGTTGATGTAGACTTTATAATGATATTGAATACCACTGAAAAAAGAGAAATAGATTATATGTTAAAGAGGGATAGTTTCCTTTATCCCGTAGTGTTGGATCCAGACGGATCGTTCAGAGATGAAAATCTATTGCCAAAGGATAATTCATTACACACATTCTTGCTTGATTGTGAAAATAAGATAGTCGCAGTAGGAAATCCTGCTTTTAATCCTAAAATCAGGGATGTCTATCGGAAAATTATCTCCTCTGGAGCAAAATCCATGGATGCTCGCCCCGGACTGTATTGTGAAGCATCTGTACCAATAGGTGTCGTCTGTGCGGAAGATACTATAGAGCAAATCGTCTCGCTTCAAAATAAAGGAGATCGGATAATGACCATCCGAGAGATTATTCCTTCAAGTAATAGCTTGAATGTTGTATGGAAAGACGATACGATAGCACCTTACGATGATCTAACCATGATTTTACAAATCACTTCTGATTCTCGCCAAGGTTCGTTCGTGAGTTATGCTGACATTTTTTATAATGAGTGTGATATTCCAGATCGGATAGCGATAAATGGATACACTAAATAAATCTATTCAATAAAAAAAAAATCAATCAAGATGAAAAAGACAATCATCTCGGCAGCGATAGCTGCCGTGGCAATCACGGGGTTGATAACCGTCAACAGACAGGCATCATCTGAAGCCCAGTTAAACGAAATTCAACTGGCGAATCTCGAGGCTCTTGCCGAAGAAGAGGAAACGACTGATCCATCAAAATGCTTCGGATGCGGAACCAGTGAGAAAGGGGCTTATTGCTGCACAGTGAAATTTATTGGAGCCGGAGGCGTCGTACAGTATTTTACATTGTATAAACCGGCAACGCTGATAAAGCCATGAAGAAATCATCCATCCTGCTTGTTGTCGGGATGGGACTGCTCTGCGCATGTTGCAGCATGGAAAAACATGAGACATATGCCGGAAAAGTAGAACTGAAACCTCTTAAAGGCGAAAGATACCTCCCGGAAGAGGAGTTTACATATCCGCAAAGTCTGCTTTTTGCCGACGATTGTCTTGTTGTCGAAGATTCACGCGATGAGCGCGGAATGCTTGCAATAGTGAATCTCGACGGTGCTGACAGTACTACACGGGCATGCCGTATGGGGATCGGTCCCGGTGAATTCATGAACATTCGTGAAGTCAGGTACTCTCCTACAGATTCCACACTGTCGATATATGACGGTGCGATGGGGAGAGTGCGCCTTTATCATTTTGACAAGGGCAACAGGTCGTTATTGCCTGAAAATATGATATCTGAGATCAGTACGTATGATTTCAAGCCGGTGCCTCGCGATATTCTGTCGCTTTCCGGTGGTTTCGCTAGCGATGTGGTGTCGGGTGGAAAGATGTTTGTGCGCTACGACGCCGATGGCAAGATGCAGGAGTGTTTCGGCGATTATCCCGGCGACAGGAGCGGAATGGCTGACTCTTTGGCGTTTGCCATGGGTCATCAGGTGATGATGGCGGCCAACCCATTGGGTGACAGGATGGTGGTGGCCGGAAGAATGAGCGACTGGCTCGCATTCTATCATATGACGCCCGACGGAATGAAGCTCGAAAAGGAATATTTCAGCTTTGAGACGGTGCCGGAAGTCAGCACGACAGTCAACGGTAATACGGAGCTGGTGTCGTGCGAAGACAAGCCTGACACCCGCACATGCTTTACCTCTCTGGCCGCGACCGACAGTCATGTCTACTGTTTCTATCACGGATCTACGGCGCAGGAGCGTGCCGACCGGACTGCCGCTCAAGTATCGATAATGAAATTTACCTGGACGGGCGATTTTGTCGAAGCCTACACGGTCGGCGACTGGGTAGTGTCAATCGCGGTCAGCCCTGATGAAAAGTATATGATTGCGATAGTGGTCGAAGATAACGACGAACTGTCACTGATGCGTTATGAGCTGTAACAATCCGGGATGATATACTATAGATTTGCCCTTCGGATGCAATGGCTTCCGGAGGGCATTCAGTTAAAAAAAACAAACATATACGACGGGGCGCGGTATTTTGAGTAATTTTGCGGGAGTCATGATAGAGGTGCAGGGCATAAGGAAGAGCTTCGACGGTCTGCAGGTGCTCAAGGGCATTGACCTGAGGGTGGATGCGGGCGAGATCGTGTCGATAGTCGGTCCGAGCGGGGCCGGCAAGACGACTCTGCTCCAGATCATGGGTACGCTCGACCGTCCGGACAGCGGGCGCGTCAGTTTCGACGGCGAGGAGCCGCTCCTGATGAACGACTCGCAGCTGGCGCGGTTCCGCAACCGCAATGTGGGCTTCGTGTTTCAGTTTCATCAGCTGCTGCCGGAGTTCACTCTTCTCGAAAACGTGGCCATGCCCGCGCTGATAGGGGGCCGGCGGCGCCCGGAGGCTTTCGCCGCCGCACGCCGGCTGATAGACTATCTCGGCCTGACGCCGCGGAGCGACCATCGTCCGGCGGAGCTCTCGGGCGGAGAGCGGCAGCGGGCGGCCGTGGCCCGTGCTTTGGTCAACGACCCGAAGGCCGTGCTGGCCGACGAGCCGTCGGGGAGCCTCGACTCGCGCAACCGCGCGGAGCTCCACCGCCTCTTCTTCGACCTGAGCCGCGACTTCGGCCAGACGTTCGTGATCGTCACCCACGACGAGCATCTGGCCGCCGACACCGACCGGCGCGTCATGATGGCCGACGGAATGATAACATCTATAGAAACCAAATAAACACAGACAAACCAAAAGACTATGAAACTAACAAAGCTCATGGCGATCGTCGCCATCCTGACGGCAACGCTCGGCTTCACCGCCTGCAACGACAACGGCGGAGACAGCAACATGCTGTATTTCTCCAACGTGGTTACATACGAGGGAAATTCAGGGGGCTACGTCAACTTCTCGTTTCAGGAGATGAACGACGCGCAGCCCATCATCATCCGCGCACAGGGCCAGATGCCCGCCGACGTCACTATCGGCCGACGCGTGTTCATCTCGTTCTCTTCAACCTCCACGAATCTTACCGACGGCATGGTGGTGTCGCTCACCCAGTGTGTGTCGATCCCCAATGTGAAGGCTTCGATCAACGAACCGGTTCCCTCCGACTGGAAGGATATCAGCTCGATATACCTGCAGACGATATTCCGCAGCGGCAACTGGATCAATCTGGCTGCGCTTGTGCCCAACAATCCCGACAAGACCGTCACTCCGAAGCTGATGTTCGATCCGGCCACCATCGACGCCGAGTATCCTGAGGCCTATATGATATTCGAGGGGCTCAAGCCGGAGATGGGAGCTGTCAACAACGCTACGTATATAGCCACTTATGACATAGCCGATGTGTGGGGGCTTCCCGGCTGCCGCGGCATCAAGATCCATGTCAACAACACCAACAACAGCGTCAACGGCGGATCGTCGCAGAGCTGCGAGGTGAGCGAGGGCGGCGAACTTATCACCATCAAGAAATGAACCGCGACCCTAAAAACCCGTCGGGCCCGCAGGAACTGAAGATAGATTTTCCGCCAGAGACTGCCGACGGCCGCTATGCCAACCTGGCTATAGTGAGCCATGCGCCGACGGAGTTTTTCATCGATTTCATCGCGGTGACGCCCAATATGCCCCAGGCGCGTGTGCAGAGCCGTATCGTCATGGCTCCGGAGCATGCCAAGGGACTCCTCTTCGCGCTGAGCGACGCCGTGCGCAAGTATGAGGATGCCTTCGGCGAGATACGCCCCAAGGTGCCCAAAGGCAAGAACGGGGGAGGCGGCGCCCCTTCCGACGGGGGCGGCATCCCCAATCCATTCATACAGGGAGGCATGGCCTGAGGCCATGTCCCCCTCTCTCTTTTTACGTACCATTCACCAGTCATCCATATGAAGCAAAACAATCTGGCCCTCTATAACTCTCTGACACGCACGAAGCAGCTTTTCGTGCCGGTGCATCCGGGAAGAGTGGGCATGTATGTCTGCGGGCCGACGGTCTACGGCGACGGACATCTGGGACACGCACGTCCGGCAATAACATTCGACGTGCTCTACCGTTATCTGACCCATCTTGGCTACAAGGTGCGCTACGTGCGCAATATCACCGACGTGGGCCATCTGGAGCACGACGCCGATTCGGGCGAGGACAAGATAGCCAAGAAGGCGCGGCTGGAGCAGCTTGAGCCTATGGAGGTGGTGCAGCATTATCTCAACCGCTACCACGACGCCATGGCACGGCTCAATGTGCTTCCTCCCTCGATCGAGCCCCATGCCTCGGGCCATATCATAGAGCAGATCGACTATATAAAGAAGATACTCGACAGCGGCTATGCCTACGAGAGCCAGGGATCGGTGTATTTCGACGTGCCCAAATACAACCGCGACCATGCCTACGGCAAGCTCTCTGGCCGAAATGTCGACGAGCTGCTCGCCACGACCCGCGAGCTCGACGGTCAGGACGAGAAGCGCAATCCGGCTGATTTCGCCCTGTGGAAGAAAGCCGCTCCGGAGCATATCATGCGCTGGCCGTCGCCGTGGAGCGACGGTTTCCCGGGCTGGCATCTGGAGTGCTCCGTGATGAGCGAGAAGTATCTGGGCGAGCCGTTCGACATACACGGAGGCGGCATGGATCTGAAATTTCCCCACCACGAGTGCGAGATAGCCCAGTCGGTGGCCCATAACGGCCACGACGCGGTGCGCTACTGGATGCACAACAATATGATCACCATCAACGGCCAGAAGATGGGCAAGTCGCTGGGCAACTTCATAACGCTCGACGAATTCTTCACAGGCTCACATCCGCTGCTGACGCAGGCCTACTCGCCGATGACCATACGCTTCTTCATCCTGCAGGCCCATTACCGCGGCACTGTCGACTTCAGCAACGAGGCTCTCCAGGCCTCAGAGAAAGCGCTCCAGCGCATGCTTGAGGGTCGCCGTCGCCTGCAGCAGCTGAAACCGTCGGAGGAGTCGACTGTCGACGTGGCGGAAATCGAACGCCGATGCTATGAGGCTCTCGACGACGACCTCAACACCCCGATGGTGATAGCCGCTCTCTTCGATGCATGCGGGGTGGTCAACCGTGTGAATGACGGCCACGACAAGGCCACGCAGGCCGATATCGACGCTCTGACGGCGCTGTTCAACACATTCCTCGGCGATATACTCGGTGTGACCGATGAGCTGTCGGCTTCCGGACAGGGCGCTCAGGCTTCGCTCAAGCCGTTTGAGGATGCCGTGGAGCTTCTTCTGCAGATCAGGGCCGAGGCCAAGGCTAAGAAGGACTGGGCTACGAGCGACCTTATTCGCGATCGGCTGAAGGAGATCGGATTCAATGTGAAGGACACCCGCGACGGGTGGGAATGGAGTCTTGCCTGAACCGACGTGACGGCGAACAATGCCCGCTCTGCGGACGTTAGTCAGTAAAACGTTTCAATAGAGGATTCATGGATGCAATAAGTGAAGCTATAAGATATGTTGGGGTGGATGATACAGGCCGACCGACGTTCGAGAACCAGTATCCGCTCCCGGCAGGAATGTCATACGACAGCTACGTCGTGGCCGGCACGCGGCGCACGGCCATACTCGACACTGTCGAGGCCGACCGTGGCGACGAATGGATGGCCAACCTGGAGGCATCTCTGGAGGGGAGACAGCCCGACTATCTTGTGACGCTGCATATGGAACCCGACCACTCGGCCAACATAGTCAGAGCGCTTGTGAAATGGCCCGGCCTTAAAGTCGTGGCCGGGCGCCAGGCGCTCCAGATGCTGCCGCAGTTTTTTCCCGGAGTGGATTTCGACGGGCGGACGTATGAGGTGAAGGAGGGCGACACACTCGACCTCGGCGACCATACGCTCAGGTTTTTTGCCGCTCCGATGGTGCACTGGCCCGAGGTGATGGTAGTGTTTGACGAAGAGGATCATGTGCTTTTCTCGGCCGATGCATTCGGCAAGTTCGGCGCTGTGGGTCTCGGCGGCGGCTGGGATGACGAAGCACGGCGCTACTATGCCAATATCGTAGGAAAGTACGGCAATCAGGTGCAGTCGCTCCTGCGCAAGCTCTCAAAGCTTTCGGTCGATATCATCGCCCCGCTCCACGGCCCGGTGCTGAAATCGGATATAGGGCATTATCTTGGACTATACGACAAATGGAGCCGCTATGAGCCCGAATGTCGTGGCGTGGTAGTGGCCTACGCATCGGTTTACGGGGGTACGGCTGATGCCGCGCTGGCTCTCGCAGGCATGCTGCGTGCTTCAGGCAATGAGGTGGTGGCGGTGGATCTGACCGCCACGGATGTGTCGGAGGCAGTCAGTCTGGCGTTCAAATATGATTCGATGGTGCTCTGTTCGGTGACTTATGATGCCGGGCTTTTCCCCGCCATGCACCGTTTTCTCCACCATCTGCAGACGAAGGGACTGCGGCGCCGCCGCGTAGGACTTGTGGAGAACGGCACCTGGGCTCCCGTGGCCGCTCGTAAGATGGCCGAAATGCTCGGCGAGATGACCGACATGACTGTCGTGGGCGATCCGGTGACGATACGCAGCCGTCTCTCCGACAATTCACTGCGTGCGCTCCGCGATCTCGCCACACTCTTCGACAGCTGAAGATCAGGCTGATTTGACAAATAAGTTAATAACAGTCAGGGGCGCTGCGGATTGTCCGCGGCGCCCCTGCTGTAGGGAAGAGTCAGATGGATTACTTCTTGAAGAAGCGGTTGTAGAGACCCTGGAAGCCCTGTCCGTGACGGGCCTCGTCCTTTGCCATCTCATGGACGGTGTCGTGGATGGCGTCGAGGTTGAGCTGTTTTGCACGAGCGGCGATACGCATCTTGTCCTCGTTGGCGCCGGCTTCGGCAGCCATACGCTTCTCAAGGTTGGTCTT
Source organism: uncultured Muribaculaceae bacterium (assembly GCA_947629175.1). GTDB lineage: Bacteria > Bacteroidota > Bacteroidia > Bacteroidales > Muribaculaceae > Paramuribaculum. Next base: position 25,564 of record CANRCT010000005.1, read on the forward strand.
GGTGTCCCAAACCACATCGCCAAGGAGCTCGGCGAATTTGGCAGCGTGCTCTGCTTCCTCGAAAGCGTAGCGCTTGAAAGCCTCGGCGATTTCAGGATAGCCCTCGCGGTCGGCTTGGCGCGACATGGCGAGATACATGCCCACTTCCGAACATTCGCCGTTGAAGTGTGCGTTGAGGTCAGCTATCATCTGGTCATCAGTACCCTTGGCTACGCCGATCTGATGCTCGGTGACAAATTTGAGAGCCTCGTCGGGGGTCAGTTCCTTGAACTTGCTCTTGGGGGCTCCGCAGAGGGGGCACTTTTCGGGTGCTTCATCGCCTTCGTGAACATAACCGCAGACGGTGCAGATAAATTTCTTTTTCATTTCTTTACTCTGATATTTTGGTTTGTTTCTCGCAAAGATAATCATAAATCACCCGCTATTGTTCTCCTGTCGTCCTATTTTATGTTTTTTTTGCGATTGTCATCTTTCGGCAGGTCTTTTTGAGAAAAAGCACTAACTTTGCCTTATCGGAAAAAGGAGCGTTGCTCCGGTCTGTCACGAAATAATCTTAAATATGAAGACAAGATCCATTATAAATACAATACCTATGATAAGAAAGCTTATTTTCGCAGCTGTTGTCACCGCGGGCACATGCTCTTCATGCGCTGCCGGCTCGGTCGATGACATACCGTCGCTTCCTCCGGCAGAGTTCGCGAAACAGGCTGTCGCCGACACGTCGGCGGTGATTATAGATGTCAGGACTCCGGAGGAGTTTGCTTCCGGACATCTTAAGGATGCCCGGCTGATTGACTACAAGGATACGGCGACGTTTGAAGAGGATATCGCCCGCCTGCCGAAGGATAAGACGTACTATGTGTACTGCAGGAGCGGCCGCCGGAGCATGATGGCGGCGGAGCGGATGAAGCGACTCGGACTGAAGACCATCGATATGTCGGGCGGCATTATCGCATGGGAAAAGGATGATCTTCCTGTGGTAAGATAAGCCCGGAGCGCATAATATTCCGGCGATTCCGGCGTTAGAGGGGTGTGGAACTTTACTCTTTATATCGCTCCGGCAGATTTGCGCTCGTCATCGCGGCAATAGCGGTGATAGGCTTTTTCCTGCTGTTCTCGTCGTGGCTTGTCAGGGATCTGGAGGAGCAGGAGCGTGAGCGCATGGAGCTCTGGGCGGAGGCTACTCGCCGGCTTGCCAATGACAGGCCGGGCGCCGACGACGGGGTGGACTTCATGCTGTCGGTCATAGAGGCCAATCGTTCGATACCTGTAATTCTGGCCGATTCGGCGGGCAACATACTTCTTCACCGCAATTTTGATCTCCCTGATGCGGCCGACAGCATGGGGGCGGGAACGGCGAACATGGCTTTCCTCTCGCAGCGTCTGGAAAGCATGCGCCATGCCGGGCGCGTCATCCCGGTGGATGTGTCGGCCGGCGAGCCGCAGTATTTGTATTATGAGGATTCCAGACTTCTGCGCTGGCTCAATTATTATCCGTATCTTCAGATTCTGCTGACTGTCACATTCGTGGGTATGGTCTATTTTGCTGTGATCACGACTAAAAGGGCCGAGCAGAACAAGGTGTGGGTGGGCCTGTCGAAGGAGACGGCCCATCAGCTCGGCACCCCTATCTCGTCGCTGATGGCATGGAACGAGATACTGCGCGACCGCGGTGTCTCGCCCGACGCAGTGGAGCAGATAGATGCCGACGTAAGGCGTTTGGCCGATATCGCGGCCCGCTTCTCCAAGATCGGTTCGAAACCGCGGCTTCAGCCGTCGACAGTTGGGGCGGTAGTAGGAAGCACCGTGGAGTATATGCGTGGGCGGGTGTCGCGGGGAGTTGAATGTGTGTTCGACGACCGCTCGGAGGGCGCTGTGGCGATGATATGTCCGCCTTTGCTCGAATGGGTGATGGAATGCCTTATAAAGAATGCTGTGGATGCGATGGAAGGGCGCGGCTCGCTTGAGATATGTGTTGACTCCAGACCCGACGGAGGCACGGCGATAGAGGTGACGGATTCTGGCCACGGACTGCCGCGCAATCGGTTCCGCACAGTGTTCCGTCCCGGCTATACCACCAAGGAACGCGGATGGGGGCTGGGCCTGACACTCGCCCGGCGTATCATCGACGATTACCACGGCGGACGGATATACGTAAAAAGTTCCGTACCCGGCCGTGCCACGACTTTCCGCATCGAGCTTCCCCGTCCGTAAGGCTTCCGGAGGTCAGCGGGGCAGGAAGCGGGCAAGTTGCGCGTCGGTAAACCCGCGGCGCCGTGCGTAGTCGGCACGCGCTTCGTCCGACAGCTGTCCGATCGTGAAATAGCGGGCCTGCGGCGCAGCGATGATGAGTCCGCTGACGGTGGCCGACGGGGCCATGGCTCCGTTTTCGGTCACTTCCACTCCGATATCATTATAGTGAATCATTCGGTCGAGCAGATGTATCAGGCTCTGGTCGGGCAGCGAGGGATAGCCGACGGCCGGGCGGATGCCAGGGGCCGAAAGATCGGGTGAGTATCCCCAGAGTGTCTGTGCTGTCAGGCGGTGAAGCCACTCGGCGGCTGCCTCGACAAGTCGGTCGGCTACCAGCTGGGCGGTGATGGCCGCATAAGGGTCGTCGCTTTCGCGCATGGCAGCCACATAGTCGGCCACATCGCCCGCTGTAGTGACAGCAAAGAGTCCAGTCCAGTCGTCGGCCGGGGCAATGAAATCGGCCAGGGCCGGACGTGATGCACCGGCGTCGCCGTCCGTTGCCTTGCGGATAGTAGGGATCGTGATGCCGGCGTCGCCGGAGCTGACATGTATGTCGAGACCCTCGGAATGGGCCGGACAGAGCAGCAGTCGTGCCGTAAGCCGTGCGCCGCGTTCTTCGAGCCGGTCGAGAATACTTTCAGCGTCATCTTTGAGATGCGTGGCCTCTGCCGAGCATGAGGATGTGCGCCAGGCGGCCATGAATGCTCTCCAATTGATAAGGGGGCGCAGTTCGCTGACTGCCGGATGGATGGTGTGCATGCCCGGCTTTGCCGGAGCCGGGGCCGCGCTGACAGCCACGGCCGGCGTGTCGGGCGCGGGGGCCGCTGCCGGCTGTTGCTGTCGGGCCGTATACCCGTCGCGCAGCCGCTGCTGGTCGATGGCATTGAGGCGGATAGTCTCCGGCGCCTGCCGGGGATCGATCAGCCGGGCGGCAAGCCCCGGGAGCGAAGCCGCATCGTGGGTATAGAACGTCGGGCCCGAGTAGCAGGGAGCTAAGCGCAGGGCCGTGTGGAGCGCCGAGGCGGCTGCTCCGCCTACCAGCAGCGGCGTGCGCATGCCGCGCTCCTCCATGAGCCTGGCTACGTCGGCCATTTCGGCCAGCGACGGGGTGATGAGGCCGCTCAGCCCTATGAGGTCGGCGTTGAGTCTCAGCGCCTCGCTGACGATCCGCCCGCCATCGACCATCACGCCGAGATCGGTTACGTCGAATCCGTTGCAGCGCATCACTACGGCCACTATGTTTTTGCCTATGTCGTGGACGTCGCCGCGCACAGTGGCTATCACCATCTTCGGACTGCGGGCCGCGCCGCCGGCCGGAGATGCCGCTTTCTCGGCTTCGATGGCGGGCGTGAGAAGTTCGACGGCCCTCTGCATTATGCGCGCGCTCTTGACCACCTGAGGAAGGAACATGCGTCCGTCGCCGAAGAGGCGCCCCACGCGGTCCATTCCCTGCATGAGCGGGCCCTCCACGATCGCGAACGCCGACCCTGCTTCGGCTCGCGCCTCTTCGAGCAGCGTCTCCAGGTTGTCAAGCCGCCCTTTTACCACTGCGTCGGCGAGCCGCGAGGCGGCGGTAGACGCGGTTTCAGGCTGAATCTCCTGCACGGGGGCTTTGCGTCCGGGGGCGGAGGTTTCGGCCGCGATCGCGATGAGCCGCTCGTCGGCATCGGGGCGTCGGCAGAGCAAAGTGTCTTTGATGGCCTCGGAGAGTGCAGAGGGTATGGCGGAGGGATCAAGGAGAGTCGATGGGTTGACGATAGCCAGATTCATTCCGTCGCGGCCGGACGCATTGGCAAGAAACTCGGCATGAATGGCTTCTCTGACGTAATTGTTGCCACGGAACGAGAACGACAGGTTGCTCAAGCCGCCGCTGACGTTGGCTCCGGGCAGATTGCGCCTGATCCAGCGGGCGGCGAGGATGAAGTCGAGCCCGTAGCGTGCGTGCCCTTCGATGCCGGTAGCCACGGCGAGTATATTGGGGTCGAATATGATGTCGGAAGGAGCTATTCCGGCATCGGTCAGCAGCCGGTAGGCCCGGGCGCAGACTTCGGTCTTGCGCTCCAGGGTGTCGGCCTGTCCTTGTTCGTCGAAAGCCATGACTACCATGGCGGCTCCCATCGAGCTGATATGTCGGGCCCGTCGCAGCATCTCTTCCTCGCCCTCTTTGAGGCTTATGGAGTTGACTACCGGTTTGCCCTGCACGAGTTTGAGAGTGCGTTCAACTACCTCCCACTGCGATGAGTCGATCATGAACGGCACGCGGGCCACGTCGGGCTCGGCCGACGCCAGACGCACGAAGCGCTCCATCTCGCGCGGGGCGTCGAGCAGCGCATCGTCCATGTTGATGTCGATTATGCGGGCTCCGGCGTCGGTCTGTGCGGCCGCGATGGCCATGGCCTCGCTGATATTTCCCTCCTTTATCAGCCGGAGGAATTTGCGGCTTCCGGCTACATTGCACCGTTCGCCTACAGGAGTGAGTCCGTCGGGCTCTACCGTCATGGCTTCCAGGCCGGCAAGCCGCAGAGGAGCCGTAGGATTATATTCGGGTATGGGTCGTGGCTGCGCTTTGGATGCTTCGGCAGCGATAGCGCGGATGTGGGCCGGGGTTGTGCCGCAGCATCCTCCCACGATGTTGAGCATCCCCTCCGAAAGGGGAGCGCGAAGCGCCTCGGCCATGTCTGACGGCGAAGAGGTATAGCATCCCATCGCGTCGGGCAGTCCGGCATTGGGGTGGAGGCTGACGGCGAAGGGAAGATGCTGGAGCGCAGGAAGGAATTCGATGGCCTGCTCGGCTCCGAATCCGCAGTTGAGCCCGACCGAGAGCGGCTGACCGTGGGCTATGCTGACGGTGAAGGCCTCAAGCGTCTGGCCCGACAGCAGGCGTCCGCTTTCGGTGAGGGTGGCCGACACCATCAGCGGCAGTTCGAGTCCGGTAGAGGCCCTGACCTCAAGCAGTGCCGATATGGCCGCCTTGGCGTTGAGAGTGTCGAATATGGTTTCAAGCAATATGAGGTCAGCGCCCGCTTCGGCGAGGGCTCCGATCTGCTCCCGGTATGCGCGTCGCAGGGTGTCGAAGTCGACATCGCTCTCCTCGGCCGTCATCGACAGCGATATGCCGGTAGGCCCTACGTCGCCGGCTATCCATGCCTGGCGTCCGCTTCGGCCGATCGCTCTCCGCGCTGCCCCCACTGCCTCGCGGCAGATGTCGGGCACGAGGTGGGCGGCGCCGTAGCGGGCCAGCGAAATGGCGTTGGCGTTGAATGTGTCGGTGGTGATGATGTCGGCGCCGGCCTGGAGATACTGCATATGTATATTTTCGACAGTCTCGGGAGAGGAGAGACAGAGAAGGTCGATACATCCGGTCTCGGAGCGGGCTTTCTGCAGCATTGTCCCCATGGCCCCGTCGAGCGTGAGCACGCGCTGCCGGAGCGCTTTGTTTATATCGTTTAGGATCATTGTCTAATTGTCTTTTTTGTGGAATGTGAGATGTGTGTGGATCATGGCCAGCACTCCGTGCGGTCAGCTATAGCGGGGATGGTCGATGAGTGATACACAGGGTCGAGTCCCCGGCGCAGCTGGCTGCGGTAGTCGTGGAGCAGCGTTATGGCCTGACGTCCGAGCAGGGTGATGGCCGCGAGATTGCATAGCGTCATCAGTGCCATGGTGATGTCGGCGAATCCCCACACGAGGTCGAGCGACATGACCGCTCCGAGATATACCATAGTCCCTACCGCCAGTCGATATGCGTTGACGAGGAGGCTGTTGTCGCGGATGAAGCGGAGATTGGTCTCGCCGTAGTAGTAATTGGCGATGATACTCGTGAAGGCGAAAAACAATATCGCTATGCTGACGAAAACCGATCCGAAGCGGTAGCCCCCTCCGAGCTGGGAGTCAATGGCTTTCTGAGTGAGAACGATGCCGTCGTGTCCCTCGATGAACAGTCCGCTGCACAGGATTATGAACGCCGTTGCCGAGCAGATGAGCAGTGTGTCGGTATAGACGCCGAGCGTCTGTATGAGTCCCTGTTTTACCGGGTGGGACACGGCTGCCGTAGCTGCGGCGTTGGGCGTGGAGCCTTCGCCGGCCTCGTTGCTGAATAGCCCGCGCTTGATGCCCAGAGCCATTGCCATACCGACCGTTCCGCCCGCGGCCTGGTGGAAGCCGAAAGCATTCTCTACGATCAGGCAAAGTATCTCCGGTACGCGGCCTATGTTGATGACTATGATCACAAAGGCCAGCGCCACATAAGCCACGGCCATAACAGGCACCACGAGTTGGCTGAAGCGCGCGATGCTGCGTATCCCTCCGAACACGATGGCCAGAGTCAGGACAGTCAGCGCTATGCCCGTCAGCTGGCGCGGAACGGCGAAGCATTCATCGAAAGCGCTCGCGATGGTGTTGGACTGCACGGTATTGAACGCGAAGCCGAACGTCAGGATGAGAAGCACGGCAAATGTCACGGCCCACCACCGGCTGCCGATCCCTTTGGCTATATAGTAGGCCGGCCCTCCGCGGAAGGAGCTTTCGCCACGTATCTTATAGAGCTGTGCGAGCGTCGACTCGATGAAGGCGCTCGACGATCCGAGCAAAGCTATCACCCACATCCAGAATACGGCTCCCGGGCCTCCGAGAGCTATCGCCGTGGCCACTCCGGCAAGGTTGCCGGTGCCTACACGCGAGGCAATGGATATGGCGAAGGCCTGAAACGAACTGACCGACGAGTGACCGCCGCCATGATGGGCGCCGGAGGGCCGCCGGCCGGAGCGTACGAGCTGCCTGAACATTTCGCCGATCATGCGGAACTGCACTCCCCGCGTGGCCACGGTGAAGTATAGCGCCGCTGCCAGGAGCGCTGTCACCATTACGTAATCGGTCAGAATGCGGCTGACCGCCTGAACTGTCTCTTCCACTCTCGTCGGGTATGTGTAAGGTGTGACTGATGTAACTTATGTGTAGGATGTATGTCGGATAAGCGTAATGCAAAGTTAGTAAAATTATTCGTAAAAGGATGCGCGGCTAATGCCTTTCAACCGGTCGGAATGTTTTCCAATTCTTTCACCAATGCTTCCCAAAGCGGGTCGTGGTTGAATTTTTGTGGAAAAGTTTTTGTAATGTAAAAAAATGTCAGTAATTTTGCCGCGCATTTGAAGCGAATTATATACAAATCAAAAAAATATAACAACACCAAAGACAATGATTATCGTACAAGTCAAAGAAGGCGAGAACATCGAAAGAGCCCTCAAGAAATTCAAACGTAAATTCGAGAAGACCGGCGTCGTCAAGGAGCTCCGCAGCCGTCAGGCCTTTGAGAAGCCTTCGGTAAGCAACCGCAAAAAGATGATGAAGGCCGTTTACGTTCAGAAGCTCCGCGCAGTCGAGGAATAAGCCTTTGCCTGACGTAATCACCAGATAGCAATCACGCATCACCCCGCCCGTAAGCTCGCAACAAGGCTTCCGAGGCGGGTTTTATGATTTTATACCCATGGATCTACGTACACCTCCCGAAGTAATAGAGGCCACTCTGAAGGCTGCGGAGGCCAAGGTGGCCACAGGCCGGTCGCTGCCGCGCCTTCTGACCCTTTCGGTGCTTGCGGGCGCCTATATAGCCCTCGGCGGAATCCTTTCGGTAATCGTCGGATATGGTTTCCCCGGTCTGACGGAGTCAAATCCGGCTCTGCAGAGGTTGCTGTCGGGAGCGATGTTCCCGATCGGACTGATTCTTGTGGTGGTGCTTGGAGCCGAACTGTTTACCGGCAACAACGCTCTGCTGATCCCCGCTTTCATGAGCCGCCGCTGCACGGCGGCCGACGTGGCCCGCAACTGGACGCTCGTCTATCTGGGCAACTTTGTCGGCGCGATACTTTTTACGTGGCTGATGGTCTACGCCGCAGGGCTTACGGCCTCCGAGCCATGGCATGGAGCGGTGCAGCGCATCGCCGTGGCCAAGGTGTCGATGCCGTGGCTGACGGTATTCATCAAGGGAATAGGTGCCAACTGGTGTGTATGCCTGGCCGTATGGCTTGCGCTGTCGGGGCGCACCCTGCTGGCCAAGATGGCCGGATGCTGGCTCCCGGTGATGGCATTCGTGGCCCTCGGCTACGAGCACTCGATAGCCAACATGTTCTTCATCCCGCTCGGTATGATGGAGGGAGCTCCTGTGGGCGCATGGCAGGCTGTTACGGCCAATATTATCCCGGCTACGCTCGGCAATATAGCGGGCGGCGCGCTGCTTGTGGGCTGTGTCCACGCGGCCCTTCATCTGCAAAGAACTGCGGAGAGTAAAAAATCTTGACAATTTGCGGATAATTAGTTACCTTTGCGGAAACGAAACGTACAATACGTCTAATAACTCTAAATAACAACCAATGGTAAGTTACAAAGAATTAGGCCTGGTCAACACCCGCGAGATGTTTGCCAAGGCAATCAAGGGAGGCTATGCCATCCCGGCTTTCAACTTCAACAATATGGAGCAGCTGCAGGCCATCATCAAGGCTGCCGCCGAGGAGAAGTCGCCGGTGATCCTTCAGGTATCGAAGGGCGCCCGCAACTATGCCAACGCCACTCTTCTCCGCTATATGGCCCAGGGCGCAGTGGCTTATGCCAAGGAACTCGGCTGGGAGCATCCCCAGATCGTGCTGCATCTTGACCATGGCGACAGCTTCGAGCTCTGCAAGAGCTGCATCGACAGCGGCTTCTCGTCGGTGATGATCGACGGCTCTCACCTCCCCTATGAGGAGAACGTGGCCCTGACCAAGAAGGTTGTCGATTATGCCCACCAGTTCGACGTTACCGTTGAGGGCGAGCTCGGCGTTCTCGCCGGCGTGGAGGATGAGGTTTCGGCCGACCACCACACCTACACCGACCCCGAAGAGGTGATTGACTTCGCTACCCGCACAGGCTGCGACAGCCTCGCTATCTCGATCGGCACATCGCACGGCGCATACAAATTCACCCCCGAGCAGTGCACACGCAACGCCGAGGGCCGTCTCGTGCCGCCGCCCCTGGCATTCGACGTGCTCGACGCAGTCATGGAGAAACTCCCCGGATTCCCCATCGTGCTCCACGGATCTTCGTCGGTGCCTCAGGAATATGTCGACATCATCAACAAATACGGCGGCAAGCTGCCCGATGCCATCGGTATTCCCGAAGAGGAGCTCCGCAAGGCTGCCAAGAGCGCAGTATGCAAGATCAACATCGACTCCGACAGCCGTCTGGCCATGACAGCCGCTGTGCGTGAGGTGTTCGCCACCAAGCCCGGTGAGTTCGACCCGCGCAAGTACCTCGGCCCGGCCCGCGACGAGATGGAGAAGCTCTACAAGCATAAGATCGTCAATGTGCTTGGCAGCAACGGCAAAGCCGAGTAAGCTCAGAACTGAAATAATTTGATAAAACGGGGCGCTGTGTCATAAGGTTGGATCCTGACACAGCGCCCTGTTTTTTTTGTACAGGACAGTGATGGCGGCGTCATGACGGTGCGGACTGACCGTGGTCATGACGCCGCCCTCTTGCTGTATTATTTGCTGCAGCTGTCCGTCTTCAGCGCGGCCGCCTGCGCCGTCCGGCAGTCAAGGGGGATGGTGAAGATGAAGCGGGCTCCGCAGGTGTAGGCGGTGTCGAGCCTGACATCTCCTCCGAGGAGGCGCGCCACCTGGCGGCTGATGCTCAGTCCGAGTCCCCATCCTTGGGTCGACGGATTGGCCTTTTCGTAGCGCTCGAATATTTTCTCCTCCATTCCGTCGGGCACTCCCGTGCCGGTGTCGGTGACGGCGATCGAAAGGGTCGATGATTCGGCATCGATGTCAGTCGACAGCGTGATGCTTCCCCGGGCCGTGAATTTTATGGCATTCTGGAGCAGGTTGACGATCACCTGCTCTACGCGCCGCGGGTCGGTGTCGACGATGAGGTCGGCCGGACAATTGCCCTGGTCGAAGGAGAGAGTGACCGCAGGATTCACTTTGCGCCTTACGCACTCGAGGGCGGTATGACACGAGGCCTCGATCCTGACCGGCCGGCGGTTTATGCTCAGACGTGAATTGTCGGCTTCCGACAGATCGAGCACGTCGTTGATGAGCGTCTGTATCAGCTCCGTGTTGAGCGACACGATGTCAACGTAGGTCTGCAGATACCGGCGCTTGCTGTCGTCGATGTTGTCGGCGATAAGCTGCGTGTAGCCCGAAATGGCATCGAGAGGATCGCGCACCTCATGGCTCATGTTGGCGATGAATTCGTTGCGCGCCCGGCCTGCTTTTCGTGCCCGGTCCTGCGCTTCCACGAGATCGCGCTGCGCAGTGGCGAGCGAATCGCGCTGTGCTTCGAGTTTAGTGTTGGATGCCTTGAGTTTTCGCGATAATCCGCGGGCATGAGTGTAGAGCCTGTAGAGCGCGATGGTGACGATGGCGAGGATGGCCAGTGCGGCTGCCGTGATGATCAGACGGGTCTGGTGAGATGAGATGATGCTTTCGCGCGCTTCGAGTTCGGCGCTGTTGCGCTCTGATTTGAGTTTGTCCACCTCGTAAAGCACGTTCAGCTCGCGATAGCGTTCTTCGCTTTTTGATGCGAGCAGCTGTTCGAGCAGCTTGTTGCGCAGTCGCGCCGTAGCCAGCAGTGTAGTGCTGTCGCCTGTAGCCTCTGCGGCTTCTTCCAGAAATCTGAATATCTTGTGGCGGTTGAAGCTTTTGACCGGTTCGGTGGCCGGATCAAGATATGGCTTCAGCAGGGGCAGCGCTTCGGCATAGCGTCCAGTGGCCATGTCATAATATATGTCGGCGAGGTGATTTTTGCTGATGTCGGCTGCTACGTCGGCATCTTCCCTGGCGAGATTCCTGATCGAGTCGGCGTAAGCCTTGATCTCGCGGTCGCTCAGCGCCGGATAGTTGCTGAGCATGCGTCGGTAGCAGATGTATTTATACGTGCGGTAATTGCGGTTGGTGCGTCCCTGGCTGTGGTAGCGCTTCTGGAGTTCGTCGATGAGCAGCAGCAGTCTTTTGTCGCTCTGCACCGCGCGGCCGTATAGTTCGGCTTCGGTATAAATGATGCCTGCGTGGGTATAGTACATGTTGGGCACGGCCTGGCTCTGCCAGTCGCGCTCCCTGATGATTTTTTCGGCCTGCGACATGTATTCGCCCAGCACCTCCCCGCGGCTCATCTGGCTCAGATAGATGCACAGACTATAGTAGAGTTCGAGCTGCTGGAGCTGATCCGCGGGCATATCCTTGGTGAGCCGCTGGATGATGTCGCTTATGGCTTTGTCGCGCTGATCGTCGGTGATGTCATGGGCTCTCGTATAGATGATAAGAAGTCGTATGAACAGTTCGGATTCATGGCGGTCGGGAGACTCGGGATGGCGCATGACCTCATCCAGCACGATCCGCTGTATCGAATCGTCGCCGTTGTAGCAGTTGGCGATCTGCCTCAGAAGATCAAGCTGCACGCTCTCCGGAGCGTTCGCCCGCTTTGCGAGGGGATAGATCGTATGGTTGAGGCTGTTTTTTCCGGCTCTGTCGGCCGCGTCGTAGAGGTTGAGGAGGATCGGAAGGCTGTCGGCTGCTGTAGTGACTTGTGAGAGATGGCGCAAGAGACTGTCGGCGGGTTGCGACAACCGGGCCGCATGACCGCAGGGTGCTGATAGGAGCAGGCTTGCAAGGATGACTGCGAGTGATAGAATAGATAGTCTGTATCGTTTCATGTTGTTGAGGTAAGGCTACAGTAGTGTTGTCTGCAAAGCTACAAAAATAAACCCGCTGATGCAAATCTATACTTGAATTTTTTTTCGTTTTTTTGATTGTGACCGAACTTTCGGGAAGCACCGTTTGTTGTCATTCAAAAGGCCGTCACGGGCCTGTCGAATAATCCAACCATCACAAGCTTACAATAGCGCATGAAAACTGTTAAAGATACTCTTCTCCAGCGACGCAGCGTGCGCCGCTATGAGCGTGAGCCTATACCGGCCGAGACTATGGATTTCATTTATGAGGCCATACGCAATACCCCTACCAGTTACAACGGACAGCAATTTTCGGTGATAGATGTGACCGATCAGGAGGTCAAGGAAAAGATCTACGGGCTGACCGGGCAGAAGCAGGCAAAGACATGCGCCCATTTCATGCTCTTCTGTGCCGACTATCATAAGATCCGTGTCATTGCCAATGAGAAGGATCTGGATATGCCCGATTTCGAGCATACGCTCGACGGGGTGATCGTTGGAGTGGTCGACGCTACTCTGGCGATGATGAGCGCTCTTACGGCGGCCGAATCGTCGGGTCTCGGCACCTGCTGCATAGGATATGCGCGCACAGCATCGCCCGAGGCAATATCAAGGCTGCTCTGTCTTCCGAAGGGGGTGTTTGTGGTGTGCGGGCTTGCACTCGGAGTGCCTCGCGAGCATCCTGATCTGAAACCGAAGCAGCCGGTGGAGCTAACGATCCATTCCGACAGATACCGGGAGGAGGGAATAGCAGAGAATCTGATGGCTTACGACAGCGTAGTCAGCGAATACAACCAGACCCGTGAGGGGACGAAGACCGACAACGACTGGGCTTCTCATATTATCGACTATTACCGTCAGGCAATGTCGTACCGCATGCTCGACGCCATACGCCGCCGCGGTTTCGATATCGACAGCTGACGCTTCCATAAGCAGATTTATAGCAGAACGACAAGGGCTTGCCGCGTTATGTGGCAAGCCCTTGTCGGCTGTATGGTGAGATTTCCGCCAGTGTTCAGTATGACGTGGGGAAATCCGTCGGCACCACGATGTAGAAATCGGCGGCTCTGAGAAAGTCGGGGTCGAGGGCGTCGATTTCGTCCTGCCGGCGCGAAGTGACGGTGGCTATGCGTGTGGCAGGCCGATACTTCAGGAGATACGGTATGATGCCGTCGCGGTTGTCGGAGTGCATGGATCCGTTGATGTGCAGGAATTTTGTCGACGGCTTCATATGCGACGCTATGAACCATCCCATGGTGGCGTCTTTCAGCGCCTGTGCTTCGGCCAGTCGCTGCATCTCCTCGGGCGAGCGGCGGCTCAGCATCATCATGGCTCCGAACTTCTCGCCTGCGGCTTCTTTGTCGTAGGCAAATGGTATCGGGAGGGGAGGCATATAGCGTCGGGCTTCGTCGCTGAACCGGCCCAGAGCCTCCAGGCCGCCATTGCTGACAGCCGCGGCATACCGGCGCGGCACGTTTGTGGCCACCATCGGGATACCGTTCTCCTTGGCGAAATAGACGGTAGGGTAATAATCGGTGGAATAGTTGTCCCAGAGGCGTGCCTCCGCCTCGAAACGGTCGTAGCTGGTGATTCCGGCCAGATACTCGTCGAGTATAAGCTGGTTGTCGGCCTCCATCATTTCCTGGCCTATGACCAGGCCGGAGCCGTGGCGCCCGAACAGAGCCCGGCTGATTTCAAGCTCCATCCAGTGGGATATGGGGCAGTTGTGGTTTTCACCGAAAAACACTACGTCGGCTCTTCCGAGAGAGTCGGCCATCGCAGTGAAGTCGACCTCGGAGCCTTTGGCGTCGAAGATGCGGTAGGCCACCGGACTCACGGCCTGCAGGGCGATGGCCGGCAGCAGAAATAACAGATTGATTATTGTTCGCTTCATATGATAGTTTCGTCGCTCATGTAGAGCATTACGTAAAGATCAGGGTTAATGTGTCGTTTGAAAGCTTCCTGCACTTCTTTGGGGGTGATCGACATGATTATTTCCTCATACCTGTCGAAATCTTCAATCGACTCGCCGTTTTTGAGCAGACTGAGCAGCGTAGTGCGCCATGCCGAAGGAGAGTATGGCGTCAGGGCCTCGCGCCGTGCGATGATGCATGACCGCTTGATGGCGTCGAGCTCCGCATTGCTTACCTGATGATGGCGTAAGTCATAGAGGACGTAGAGCAGCGCTTCCCTGACGTCGGGCATATTGGCGTTGTCCGACGACGAATTTATGTCGAAATAGAAATAGCCTCGCGGCAGCCCCTCATAGTTGAGAGTGACGTAGGGAGAATAGACCAGCGCGCGCGATTCGCGTAGCTCGGCTATCACATGATTGCGCAGGAGGTTGCTCATGAGTTTGAGCACCAGCGAATTTCGCAGGCCAGGCTCAAAGCGTCCGAAATAGACATAGTCGAATTCGGTCTGTGATTTGTTCTCGTTGGGGAAACGCTCGGTAACCGTCGTGTCGGGCAGCTCCAGCCGGGTGAATCCGAGCGGAGTCTGCGACGTGGCTTTAAGACGGCTGAATACGGAAACGAACGAGCTGGTCAACTTGTCGGCATCGAAATTGCCGCTGAGGATGAACACGCAGCTGTCGGGGCGGGTATACAGCGACCGGTAGAAACCGGCGATGCTGTCGAGATTGAGCCTCTCGATGTCGCGGCGGCGGGAGCTCCTGACGTCGTCGGCACCGGCATAGGCTGAATCGAAGTCGAGCACATTGCACATCAGCTGGTCCATTCTTGCCATAAGCTGCCTGTCGGGAGCGCGGTTGAGCATCTTTTCGAGTATTGACTCTTCCTTGTCGTCGGCCTCGGAGAGCATCGACTGTTTGATCTCATCGAAGTCGGCATAGCGCAGCTCGGGGTCGGTGATTTTCTCATATACGAGGTTGAAATACTCATTTGCCTTGTCGGCCACGAACGATCCGAGAAATCCGTGCCAGTCGTTTTCGAGCGCCATTCCGAGCGCCATTCCGTTCTGATACATGTATTCTCCGAGCTTCTCCGGCATTTTGCGGATGCCTCCCATGTCGATGTAGCTGGCAGTCGATCCGTAGAGCGGCAGGTCTTTTGCCGGGAGAGTGCCGAGGCCGCCGGGAGCGAGCATGGCGAAATATACATCGCTGTCGTCGAGCGTAGGCCGCAGTATCAGGCGCATGCCGTTTGCAAGCCTGATGTCTTTGATGCCCAGCGATGGGTATTCGCGTGTGCTTGCGATGTCGGCCGGATCAACAGGATGGGTCTGCATAAGCACGGCCGGAGTGGGGATGGTGTCAACGGCTGGACGGTATGGTTCGCTGAAGCGGTAATCCGTCCGCGGAGATGCCAGGCCTCTGGCCCAGTCGCCGAGCAGGGATGCGAGAGTGCGCCGCGGAGCGTTGACCGGCGAGGTGCTTACGGCTATCAGCATCGTGTCGGAATGCTGTGTCCATTCGCGCAGCAGGTCGGTGGCCTCCTCGGCCCGTATGGCCCTGACCGCTTCCTGTAGTTGCGCAGTCTGCCGGGGATCTGTGATATATCTGTCGCCGGTGAGCGCATAGTCGGCAAAGTCGTCACACCACATGGCCGATGTATAGCCCGAATGGGAGGCTTTGCCTATACGGCGCGCCACCCTGTCGGCATGGTATTTTATCTCGTTGTCGGCAAATCCTCCGGTGAGCACACCGGCAATCTCCGAAGCTATCGCGGCCACGCAGGAGTCGAGGCTGACGTCGCGGCTCTCCATGGCTTTGAGCACGAAGTGATTGCTGGAACCGAGATACCAGTTGTCGGAAATCTCTGCCGATACTCCTTTGTCGGCGAGCCGGTAGCCGAGCGCATCCACCACCACGCGTCCGAGAGCCTTGAGCCGGGCATCGCCGACAGTGCGGGTCACTACCGTCGGATGCGGTATGATGATCTCGGCTTCCTCGCGGTTGTTGAGCGAGTCGATGTCGAGCATGATCTGGCGTGCCGGCGAATATTCGAGCGGATAGGTGCGGAATCCCGGATCACGCTGTTTCTTCAGAAACGAGAACTGGCGGCGTATGGCTTTCTCTACCTCGCGCGGCTCTACATCTCCCACCACGACGATCGTGGCGAACTGCGGCAGATACCATTTGCGGTAGAATGATTCGAGCACGTCGGAAGTCACACGGCGCACTTCGTCGGGGGTGCCGAGGGGCATGCGTGAGCTGAAACGGTTCTGGCCGATCTTGAGGTTATAGAATTTGTCGTCCTGAAAGGAGCTGCGGAGCTCTTCGAGTATGATGCCCTTCTCGGTCTCCACCCGCTGCGGGTTGATAGTCAGGCGCGCCATCCAGTCGGCTATGATGGTCAGCGGCTTTTTATAGCCTGAGGCGCCGAGCGAGTCGGTAGGAAGACCGAACATATATATCGTCCGGTCGTGTCCCGTAAAGGCATTGATGTCGACGCCATATTTCATGCCGAGCGATTCCAGATAGGCCACGGCCCCGCGGTTGGGGAAGTGTTTGGAGCCACCGAAGGCCATGTGTTCGAGGAAATGGGCGCAGCCGCCCTGTGAATCGTCCTGCTGCACGGCTCCCACCTGCCAGATAAGCCTGAATTCGGCTCTCTTGGCGGGAACGTCGTTATGGAGTATTATGTATCTGAGTCCGTTGGGCAGATGTCCTTCTACGGTACCCTCCGGGAGCGTAATGGCAGGGGAAGTGGTTGCGGCACTACCGTCAGGCGTACACACAACGCTTGCCGTCCCGAGAAGGACGGCAAGCGTGATTGCCTGTTTCAGATTGCTTAAAATCCGTGTCACAGAATATGTTGTGTTGGATGTTTACTTCTTGATTGTGTAGGTCACTTTGATTCGTGAATATCCGTTCTGGTCGGCGTTGTCGAAGGGGAACTCAAACGTCATGGTTCCGGCAGTGAAGTCGATCTCGGCGTGAGGCGTTACATAGAGATTTGACACGCCATCCTCTTCCTCGTCGATCTCCCATTCGTCCTCAAGCACGCTGGAGATGCCGAGATAGCATGCGGGTGCGGCGGTGACGCCATACGACTGGAGCTCCATGGCTATGGCGTCGTCCTCCTCGAGAAGCGCGAGCTGACGGCTCCATGCGGTGAAGTCGTACTGGAAGGGGATCCAGCTCGAATGGTAGCTGTAGACGAGATTCTCTTCGGAGATTGAGCTGTAGATCGGCTCGCCCTGAGCGTTGAGGATATAATCGTCGCCTTCGGCCACGAATTCTATCGTTGCCACGCCGTCCTTGATATCCTTGATCTTCAGGCCGGGGAGCATAGCGGTGAACGACTCTTCGGATTTGGCGTTCCATCTGATAAGCTCCATGAGTTCCAGTCCGCTGCCGTCATCTTCAAGTGCGAAGTATTCGCTGTCGTCGACTGTCAGCTGTCGCAGAGTCTTGTAGAGATATTCGGTCATGCCCATCGGGTTTTCAAGCATGTCGAGCACGGGTGTCTGGTCGGTAGCTTCCTTGCTGATGCCGAACACGGTGTTGCCCGCGAGCTGCAGAGTCTGGGGCTGTATGAAGGGAGCGCGGTTGCCTCCGCCGGGGAATTCGATGGTGCCTTCAAGGGCGATGGCGCCGATCCAGGGGGTGAGATCCACGCCATAGGCTTCCTTCCATTTCTTTACGAGAGCCTTCTCCTCGTCGGTCAGAGGAGAATCGTCGACCGGAGGCAGAAGAGTTACGGTAACGTTCTGGGCTATGTCGAACTTTTTCGGATCGAGATCGCGTATGGCGAAAGTGAAGGTCTTCTGCTCTGTCACGTTGCCGGAGTTGGCCGGCTTGACGGTGAACGTGCCGGAGTTGGTGCCGGCGGCGATGGTGACGGGGTTGCCACCGAGAGTGACGAGGCCGGCCTCTATGCCCGACACTTCGACAGTGAGCGACGTGGCTTCCTTGACGGGCGAGCTCAGGCGAATGGCCAGGGTGAGAGTCTCGTCAGTGCCTTCGGTGATAGAAGTGGGGGTGCCGTCGGGGAGGCTGATGTAGATGTGGTTGACTACTTCGGGTTCCGGTTCGTCATTGTTGCTGTCGGAGCACGATACCGCCGTGAAGGCAAAAAGCAGCGCGGCCGCCGATGCCAGATAGTTGAATGGTTTCATTTGTCTGTTGGTGTATTATGTATAGTTGTTTTGATTGTCAGTCGTTGAACGAGTCTTTGGGCCAGCCGGGATTCTGGGTCATATTCTCATTGTAGAGATATTCGTCCTTCGGTATCGGCCATAGCCAGCGGTAGTCGTCGGGCGCCGGTATGCGGCCCGAAGTGGCAAGCAGCCGTGAGTAGTGCTTTAGGTCAAAATACCGCTCTCCCTCTCCGAGAAATTCTTTGTGCTTCTGGTGGAGGATCTCCCGGAGCAGGGCGTCGCCGGTCAGCGACATGCTTATGGTCGACGATCCGCGTGCGGTGAGGAAACGGTTGAGCGCATCCTTGGCCTGGGACTCGCCGTCGCCTCCCGCCTGGCACCAGGCCTCGGCGGCTGTGAACAGGGCGGCCGACATGCGGAGCTCGTTGATGAACATTATCTCGCGCTTCTCGCGGCGCAGCAGGTTGTATTTGCCGATAAACGACTGATCGCCGAGAGCCGTGCTGCTGAACGGGCATATGGTCCACTCCGTGCGGCAGTCGGATGCCTCGAATTCTGCCGCCAGCGAGGGGCTGACGCTGTAGTAGTCGCCCGTATTGGTGTCGTATACAATCCCCTGGTAATACGACTGCGACAGGTCGGGATCGTCGTAGATGAATATCTGCTCTTCGCACGATGAGCTGTCCCAGAGCGTGCGGTACACCGAGGCGTCGAAGCATCCGTAGCCACGCTTGTCGAGCAGCGACGAGGCCAGCGCGGCGGCGCGCTGATAGTTACCGGCATAGAGCTCGATCTGTGCCAGCAGCAGGGTGGTGGCATCTGTTGTCAGCCACGACGGCGAAGTGCCCTCGTGTCCGGTAAGGAGCGCCTCTTCAAGCAGCCGGCGGATCTCGTCGATAGTGGCTCCGACAGTGGATCGCGGCAGATTTTCCATAGGCACCTGGTCTTTCAGCACGATGCCCTCGCTCTGGAGGCCGTAAGCCGGATCAGCGGCAAACAATCTCAGGAGCTGGAAGTAGCAGTAGGCCTTGAGCGTATAGGCTTCGGCCGTCAGATCGGCTACTTCGCGGCGGTCGGCGTCGCTTGACACGTTGATGTCGGGCACGCGTTCCAGAAGGGCGTTGACTGTGGCTATGACTGAGTAATACTGCGGCCACACCGAGAGCGACAGGTCGTGGAGCGCCGAAGGCTGCCAGTTGTATTGGTTGGAGAGCGAAGGATTGCGCGACGCCCAGTAGGTAGGCGTGAAGTCGTCGCTCAGCAGTGCCAGGTCGAATCCCAGCGAAGGGAGCGAGCTGTAGCCCGAGGCAAGCAGTTCACGTCCGTTTTCCGGAGTGGCGATGGCGTCGGGATCGGAGAACTGGTTGTCATAAGGTATGTCGAGCGAACACCCCGTGAGGATCAACGCTGCTGCAAGGTATGTAAGGATATGGCGTTTCATTTTCAGAATGTCAGGCTGAGATTAAAAGTGATGACAGGCTGCACTGCCGCTCCGAGCATTCCCGTCTCCGGGTCTGACTCGCTGTAGGGGGTCAGGGTGAACAGATTCGATGCCTGCAGCGATGCGGTGGCGTACTTGATGATGCGCGTCGACTTCAGCACGCTCTGCGGCACACGGTAACGGAGCGAGAGCATCGACAGTCGCAGATAGTCGCTGCTGCCAGTGTTGGAGGTGTTGGCATACTGAAGGGTCTCGATGGCGGCCGATGAATAGAAGGGGGAGTAATAGATCTTATTGATGTCGCCTTCGTGGAACCACATGGTCTTGGTCAGACCGCGCAGGGCGTTGAAATTGACGTTGTCGCGGTTGCGCACATAAGTGTAGTTGTACTGCTTTATGCCTCCGGCCACCCAGTAGAAGTCGGCGTCGAGCTCAAGGTTTTTCCATGTAACCCCGAGATTGATGGTGCCCGAATAGGGAGGGGTGAGATGTCCGAGACTGATGAAGTCGTCGCGGGTAAGCTGTGTCTGTCCGGGCACTATCTCACGGCCGTCCTTGCCCACGAAGATCGGCAGTCCGGTCACGGAGTTGATGCCGGTCTGCCGCAGTCCGTAGAGAGTGTCGTACGGCTTGCCGATCTGGAAGTCGGGGATGAGGGAGTAGTCGCTGGTGTAGAGCTTGTCGGTATAGTACAGGTCGATGACTTTGTTTTTGTTGTAGGCCACGCTCGTGCTGAATCTCAGGCCCCAGTCGGGGGTGATGTCGGGGATGGCTATGCTGAAGCCGGCTTCGATACCCTCGTTTCGGAGCACTCCGATGTTGCGCTTCATCATGTTGAATCCGTTGCTGGCGGCGATAGGCACGTCGAGCAGGGCGTCGGCTGTCTGGCGGCTGTACCAGCGCAGATCAACGCTCAGGCGGTCGAAGAGTCCGGCCTGTATGCCTGCGTCGATTGAAGTGGTGTGTTCCGGTTTGAGATCACGGTTGTAGAGCGCCAGAAGCTGGAGTATGCGTGCGGTGGCGTATGCGTCTTCAAGATATGAGAATGTCGCTATGGTCTGCGACGCCGACACTCCGGCGAGCGATGCCGTGTTGCCGTAACTGCCCTTGAGGTTGAGCCGTGTCAGTACCCGGTTGCCCTTGAGGAATGAGTATTCCGACGGTGTCCATCCGAGTCCGACTGCCCAGGCCGAGTTCCAGCGTTTGTCGGAGGGGAGCACCGACGATCCGTCGAGCTTGTAGGTGGCGAAGAGGTCGTAGGTGCTGGCGTAGGTATATCCCGCTACGGCTCCGTAGCCTATCTGGGCCACTTTCTCCTTGAAGCTCGATACGGCCGGTTTGCGGGCGCCGGTCAGTGACTGATTGATCAGCGACGCCGATGCGTGGTTGCCTACTCCGTAGCCTGTGATGCCGAGATTGTCGGTCGATGTCAGATAATAGTCGTGGTTGAGGCTGAGAGTGAGATTATGCACGTCGTTGAATACCTTTGTATAGAGCGCGCGGACGTTGTAGCTGAAGTTGAGCAGCGTGTTCTTGTCCTTGTTGAGTTTTCCGAGCGCCTCCGGGCCGAAGCCGCTCTGCTGCTCGGAGTATGACGATGCCGGAGTCAGCTGCGTGCCCTCCGTGATCAGGTAGTCAAGGCCGGCAACGGCCGAAATCTCAAGATCCTCTATGGGCTTGAGGTTGACACTCGCCGAAGCTCCGCCACGCTTGTCGGTGGTGTTGCTGCGATACTGATACATGAGGTCGTCATACGTTCTGTTGGGGTACGACCAGAGTTTGTTGCCGCTCTTGGTCTCGTAGGGGTTGAGGTTGTAGATCAGCGAAGCCGGGGAGAAACTGCTGCCGTTGGGGGTCTTGTTTTCGGTATATGCTCCGTCCATCGTCATGGTGAAGTAGCCGATCTTACCGAGAGCCACATCGATGCCCATGCGAAGAGTGCCTCTGAGCGTGCTGTTGCCCTTGACCTGTCCGCCCTGCGTGGCTATGTTGGCGCTTACGAAATACGATGATTTCTCGCTGCCTCCGCGCACCGACAGATTATGGTTCTGATACATCGCTACGCGCATGAGCTCGTTGAACCAGTCGGTGTTGATGCCGCGCAGCGAGTCGAGCACGGCCTGTCCCGAAGCGATCATCGCGGGCAGGTCGGGACTGTTGGGGTAGCGGCGGCGGTAGTAGTCTTCGCTGTAACGGTAGCCGGGAGTGGCTTCGTTCATCATCAGTCTCTCGAGTTCGAGCTTTTCGTCCGACCGCATCACTTTCACTCCCCGCCGCCCTTTGAGCGTGGCGCCCATGCCAAGCGAGTAGGTGACGTCGACGCTGCCGAAGTAGCTGCCTCGCTTCGAAGAGATCTCTATGACGCCGTTGGCTGCCTTGATGCCGTAGAGCGCGCAGGCTGCCGCGTCTTTAAGCACCTTGATCTCCTTTATGTCCTGAGGATTGAGAGTGCGGAAAGCGTCGGAGGATATCACTTTGCCGTCGAGCACGAAAAGCGGCTCGTTGGCGGAGTCGCCGACGCGCAGCGACTGGTTGCCGCGGATTCTTATCTGCGGTTTCGAGCCGAGCTCGCCGGTGTTGGTCACGATCAGTCCGGGCACAGCTCCCTGCAGGGCGAGGCTGATGTCGGTCATAGGCTTCTCGTTGAGTCGCTTCATGTCGACTGTCTGGACTACGCCCGACCGGGCTCGTATGTCGATGTTGTTGATGTTTGGCTCGGCGGTCACCACCACCTCGTCGAGCTTGTTGCCGGCGGGGGCGAGGGTGAAGTCGAGTTTAGGCTGAAAGTCGTAGATCACTTCGAGAGGCTCCATGCCTATGTAGGTGACTTTGATGAGAGATCCTTTCTGCAGGCGCGCTCTCAGAACGTACTTTCCGTCGACGTTGGCAGAGCATGCGTAGGAGGTGCCTTCCACACGCACTACAGCTCCCGGCAGAGGCTCACCGTCGACATCGGTGATGAATCCGCTCAGTGTAGTTGTTTCGTCGGTCTGGCTTGTCGCTGCGATCCCGTTGTTATGGTCGATAGCATGAATCGGGCCTATCGCGGCAAGTACACACAGCAAAATCTGAAAAATCCGCATTCGTTAAGTATTGTGTCTCAATATTTGTTAATTTCTCGCAAAAGTAGTTATAAAACAGCTCTCCTGCAATACCTGATTTTAAGTATTTTGCAAAATCAGGTATTGCAGGAGCGTTTTTAACTATTTTGCGGCCGATTTTTTAACAATCTGTGACCGAAAAGCCGACTTTAATGCAGGATTATTATTGTCGGGAGCGCATGGTGCGGAGCCCATAGCAGGTGACCACTATGAAGCATATCAGCGGCAGGCAGAAGCTTGCGTTGACGGCCGCCATCGGGCCGATATGGCCCAGATCGATGATGCTGCCCTGAAGAGGCGGCATGAGCGCGCCGCCTACGATAGCCATCACAAGGAATGCCGCTCCGAGCGATGTGTCCTCGTGGTCGACCTTGCCGAGAGCTATGCCGTAGATGCTCGGGAACATGATCGACATGAAGGCGGATATCGCCACAAGGCATACAAGTCCGGCAAATCCTTCTATGAGGATGGCTCCGAGTGTGCAGACGCTTGCTCCCACACCGAATATGGCGAGCAGCTTGGCGGGACGTATGTATCGCATGACGAATGTGCCCACGAAGCGGAATGTCAGCGCAAGACCCATGGCGAGGATGTTGTAGTTCTGCGCCGTGGCTTTGTCGATGCCGAGATTGTCGGCATACTGGATGATGAATGTCCACACCATTATCTGGGCGGCTACGTAGAACACCTGGGTGATGACTCCCAGCCGGTAGTCGACGTTTTTCCACAGCTTCATCAGGGTGTGACGGAAGGCAAGCGGAGTGCGGTCGTCGTTTTTGCCGGGCATCTTCACACATGCGATGATGATGAACATCACGAGCACCAACAGGCCGATGGCCACATACGGATCGCGTATGACGGCGAGGTCGTGGGTGCGAATGGCGGCTTTTTCGGCCGCGTCGAGCGTGGGGAAGATGATCTGCCCGGCGGCGTCGCGGCGGTCGGAGATCAGGTTGGGGAGCACGATGAGCGACGCCACCGCCATGCCCGACAGGGATCCTACGGGATTGAACGCCTGAGCGAGATTGAGGCGCCGCGTGGCGTTTGACTGGTCGCCGAGCGACAGGATATAGGGATTGGCTGTGGTCTCAAGGAAAGCCAGTCCGAAAGTCAGCACGTAGAGCGAAATGCAGAAAAACGAGAATTCCTGAAAGTCGGCTGCCGGAATGAACAGGAAAGCGCCGACGGCATACAGTCCCAGCCCGATCAGTATGCCGGTCTTGTAGCTGTAGCGGCGGATGAAGAGAGCTGCTGGGATGGCCATGGTGGCATATCCGCCGTAGAAGGCGAACTGCACCATAGAGGCCTTGGCAGCCGACAGCTCCATGACCGTCTGGAATGCGGCCACCATGGGATTCGTTATGTCATTGGCAAATCCCCATAGTGCGAATAGGAAAGTGATGAGAATGAAAGTCAGCAGGTAGCGTCGCGGTACGAGCGGCGGTCGGGGCATTGCTGCCGACGTGTGGTCGTTGTTCATGGGTTGAAGTGGTAAGAAAATAGGTGTAGACGGTTGATTAGAGCTGCCGGACGGCGGTGACCTCCTGTTTGGTCTTTATCTGGCCGGCCGTGATGGCCTGAAGCATGATATTGCCTATGGCAGTGGCTTCGGACGGCCCGGCATAGACTTTCAGACCGGTGGCTTCGGCTGTCATCGCGTTGAGAAGCCTGTTGTTGGATCCTCCTCCGATGATCTGAAGGGCTTCGAGCGGGTGGGGCAACAGCGGATTGACCTGTTCCACGGCCTTGCGGTAGCGTTCGGCAAGGGAGCGGCATACGCACCTCACATACTCGCCGCGTGTGGATGGCACGCTCTGTCCGGTCGCGCGGCAGTAGTCGGCGATAGTGCGTTCCATGGCGTCGGGACGTGAGAAGCGGGGGTCGTCCACATCGATCATGGCAGTGTCGGCGGCCGCTTCGGCTTCGTCGGTCAGACGCGCCCATCCCGGATCCTCTCCGCGCTCGCGCCATTCAGCGGCCAGACGCTGGAGTATCCATAGTCCGGTGATGTTCTGCAGCAGGAGTGTCTTGCCTCCGACTCCTCCTTCGTTGGAGAATCCGGCTTTGCGGGCCTCCTCGGTGAGAACAGGCTCGTCAAGCTCCACTCCGAGCAGCGACCATGTGCCGGAACTCAGGAAGGCGGCGCGGTCGGAAGAATAATTGCGCGGCGACGCGAACGCGGCGCTGGCGGTGTCGTGAGATCCTACGGCCACGACCTTTACCTCGCTGCTTAATCCTGTCGCTTCGGCCACACGGGGAGTTATAGGGCCAACGACGGTGCCGGGCATTGTGATCGGGCAGAAGAGCTCGGGGCGCAGACCCATGCGGCGTATCAGCGGTTCGTTCCATCGGCGTGTTCGGGCGTCGATAAGCTCTGAGGTCGATGCGATTGTATACTCGTTGATCTCCCTGCCGGTGAGGAAATAAGTGAGAAGGTCGGGGGTGAAGAGCAGCCGGCGCGCGATGTCGAGTTTCGGGTCGTCAGCGCGCTTCATCGACATCAGACGGTAGATGGTATTGATGGGGAGCACCTGTATGCCTGCCTCGGAATAGTGGGCCTCGGGCGATTCTTCATGCGCGAAGATCTCGGGCAGTCCTTCGGTGTGGGTGTCGCGGTAGCATACCGGCATGCCGGTCAGCTGTCCGGTGGAGTCGATCAGGCCGAAGTCGACTCCCCAGGTGTCGATGCCCACCGACACCACGTCGAGCCCTTCGCGGGCAGCCTTGGCGAGCCCTTCGATCATGTCGGCGTAGAGCGACGGAAAATCCCATACGAAATAGTCGCCCAGCTGCACCGGGCGGTTGGCGAACCGGTGGATCTCTCTGAACTCAAGGCAATAGCCGGAGCCTTCCGGCCGGAGGGTGCCGGCGATGACGCGCCCGCTCCCTCCGCCGAAGTCGGCTGCTAAATATGTCGGATTCATTTCGTGATCTTTCCGAGGATGTACGTGTCGAGGTCGCCAATTTCCTCAGCTGTCAGAGGATCGACATTGTCACCGTTGAGTACGGCTATGCGGCATGCCATCTCGAAGAACATGGCGCGCTCGAAGGCCTGGTTGAAGTCCTTGCCGCACACTACCTGGCCATGCTTGAGGAGCATGACTGAATCATGGTCTTTCATCTCTTTTATGACGTGCGAGGCCAGCTCGGGCGAGCCGGGACGGAAATACGGTATCATCGGTATCTCGCGGCCTACATGTATCGGACACTCGGCTGTGAAGTTGAAGTTGGCCGGACGGTGCTTCATGCAGGCTACGGCTGTGGCGTAGGGCGACTGGAAATGGAGCACGCAGCCCACCTCGGGACGCTCGCGCATCACTCCCATGTGGAAAACGCTCTCCATGGAGGGCTTGATGCCATTGAGCACTTCGCCTGTCGACAGGCGGCATACCGAAACTTTGTCGGGCGTCAGGGCGGGCACCCATGAGCCGGTGCCTGAAATCAGCACTTCGTCGTTGTCGAGTCGCACGGAGAGATTGCCGCTGGAGCATACTGTCAGGCCGGCCTGACCTACGCGGTGGGCCAGTTCTACGAATTCCTGGATCTGTTGTATTGTTGCCATTTTGCGTGGAGTTGTATTTTTTTGTGGAATGTTATGAAAAAAGGCATCGGGAAGATGTCAGGGCCGACCTCCTCCCGACGCTTTGCTTGCGGATATAGTCCTCGGCTTATTTGTAAATCGGGCCGTAGTTCTTGCAGGCGCGGAAATCAGCTCCCTCCTTGTCCATGCCGAAGGAGTTCCATGCCGACGGGCGGAAGATCTCTACATCGGGCACATTGTGCATGCACACCGGTATGCGGAGTATCGACGCCATGGTGATGAGGTCGGCTCCGATATGTCCGTAGGAGATGGCTCCGTGGTTGGCTCCCCAGTTGTTCATCACCGAATATACGTCCTTGAAAGCGTCGGTGCGGGGGTCGAGACGGGGCACGAACCATGTGGTAGGCCACGACGGGTCGGTGCGCTTGTCGAGGATGGCGTTGATCTCCGGATCGACGTCGGCTGTCCAGCCTTCAGCGAGCTGCAGCACGGGGCCGAGGCCCTTGACGAGGTTGACGCGAGCCATGGTGACGGGCATGCCGCCCTTGCTGAGGAAGTTGCTGGAGAAGCCTCCTCCACGGAAGTAGTCGCGGTTGGCCGGATACCAGGTGGTGGCCTTGAGCATGTTGTCAACGTCGGCCTCGGTGAGGTTCCAGTGCTCCTTCATGGTGGGGTTGCCCTGGGCGTCGACAGCCTGTCCGGTGCCGTCGAGAGTGGTGGCGCCGGAGTTGATGAGGTGGATCATGCCGTTCTTTGCCAGGCCGGTGAGCTCTTTGCCGGTGACGCGTTTCACGGCTTCGGGGCTCCAGTAGGTGCGTACGTCGGAGAAGATGGCGGCGCGGTTGGTCAGCAGGTGGCCGAAGAGCATTGCCACGCCGTTGAGGGCGTCGTTCTCGGTGGCCACGGTGATCGGCTCGCGGAGACCGTTCCAGTCAAACGATGTGTTGAGGATGGCCTCGGGGAAGTCGCCGTTGGGGTAGAAGTCGGTCCACTGGCGCTGTCCCTGGAAGCCGCCTGCGATGGCATTGTGTCCCATGGCCTCCTCCTTGAATCCCATTTCGAGCAGTTTGGGATTGCCGTGCATGAGATCGCGCATGATGATGGCTTGCTTGACGGTGAATTCCCAGTCCTTGTCCTTGCCGGCGCGGTCTTTGGCTTTGCCGTTGGTGGCGTTGCAGATATCCTTGCCTTCGTTGGGCTTGCAGTGCTTCTCGGCCCATGCCATGGCTTTGGCGTATTCCTCGGGATCATAGATGCCTTCCGACATGCGGCGGATGATCTCGGTCATGTCGACCGACTCATTGCGCATGCCCAGATATTCCTGGAAGAAGTTGGGATCGACCATCGATCCGGCGATACCCATGGCCACGCTGCCCATCGACAGGTATGACTTGCCTCGCATGGTGGCTACGGCCTGTGCGGCGCGGGCGAAGCGGAGTATCTTCTCGGCTACGTCGGCGGGTATGGTGTTGTCGTCGAGATCCTGAACGTCGTGTCCGTAGATGCCGAATGCCGGAAGGCCCTTCTGCGAGTGTGCGGCAAGTACGGATGCGAGATATACGGCTCCGGGACGCTCTGTGCCGTTGAATCCCCATACGGCCTTAGGCCAGTGGGGGTTCATGTCCATGGTCTCTCCGCCGTAGCACCAGCATGAGGTGACGGTGATGGTGCTTCCCACGCCTTCACGCTCGAACTTTTCGGCGCAGGCTGCCGTTTCGGCCACACGGCCTATCGTCGAGTCGGCTATCACGCACTCCACGGGCGAGCCGTCGCCGTTGCGGAGATTGGAGGTGATCAGATCGGCAACAGCATGGGCCAGAGCCATTGTTTTCTCTTCGAGGCTTTCGCGCACGCCACCCTGACGGCCGTCGATGGTGGGGCGGATGCCGATTTTCGGATAATTGCTCATCGTGTTATCTTTTTTGTTGTATGTTGTTTTGTAAATGAATTCTTATTCGGCTGCTGCCGGACGATCGGTCATCTTGAACACCAGCTCGCCGCCGCGGGTGATGTCGTCGTGAGTCAGTATGGGCGACGTATGCGGCTTGCCGTTGAGCGTGACGCTCTCCACGTAAAGATTCTCTTTGGAGAGGCCTTCGGCGCGGATGGTGAACGTCTTGCCTCCGGCCAGATGGAGGGTGAATCCCGGCATCTGCGGCGCTCCGATCACGTATGTGGCGCTGACCGGATCGACGGGGTAGAAACCCATGCAGGAGAACATATACCATGCCGACATCTGGCCGCAGTCGTCGTTGCCCGACAGTCCGTCGGGTTCGGGGCGGTATTGCGTGTCGACGATCTCGCGTATCAGTTCCTGCGTGCGCCAGGGGCGTCCGGCCAGGGCATACAGATAGGTGACGTGGTGGGATGGCTCGTTGCCGTGGGCATACTGGCCGATGAGACCGGTGACGTCGGCCTGCGACGTGACGAGCTCGGTGGTGAACATCGAGTCGAGCTTGGCCAGGAACGCCTCGTTGCCTCCCATGAGGGATATGAGGCCCGGTACGTCGTGCTGCACGTGCCATGAGTATTGCCATGCGTTACCCTCCGTATAGTCGCCGCCCACGCTCTCGGAGTGGCCTACGGATGCCGGATCGAACGGCGTCCGCCAGGATCCGTCGGTGAGCCTCGGACGCATGAAGCCGGTCTCTTTGTCAAAGAGATTCTTGTAGTAGTCGGCCCTCTCGCGGAAGATCTTCTCGTCATCCTTGCGTCCGAGCAGCGAGGCCATGTCGGCGGCGGCATAGTCGTCGTAGGTGGTCTCAAGTGTCGACGATACTGATTCGGCGCGTGTGGAGTCGGTCGGGAAATAGCCGTAGCGCGTATAGAGCTCCCAGTCGCTCTTCTGCGGATGGCTGACGGTCTGGGTGCGTTTGATGGCCTCGAACGCGCGGTCGGCGTCAAAGCCCCTGAATCCCTTGCGGTAGGCCTCGGCTATGACGGGCACGCCGTGGTTGGCTACCATGGTGTAGGTCTCCTTGCCCCAGAGGCCCCATATCGGCAGGAATCCCTGCGCCTCGGCCTGCTCTACGAGCGAGTTGACGAAGCCGTCCACTCGCTCCGGCACCATCAGCGTGTAGAACGGATGGGCGGCGCGGTAGGTGTCCCACAGCGAGAAAGTGGAGTAGAACTGGCCTCCGGTGGCTTTCACCACGGAGTCGGCGGCGTTGCGGTAGGATCCGTCGACGTCGGCGATCATGTTGGGCTGTATGAGCGAGTGGTAATAGGCGGTGTAGAAGTTGGTCTTCTCGGTGTCGGTGCCGTCCACGTCGATGCGGCCGAGATAATTGTTCCAGTCGGAGCGTGCCTTAGTGCGGACAGCCTCGAAATCCCATCCCGGCAGCTCTGCCTCCATATTGCGGCGTGCGCCGTCGACCGATGTGGTGGAGAGCGCCACTTTCATCTGGAGCTGTTCGCCGGGCTTCATGTCGAATCCGGCCACGATGCGCTGTCCGCGCTCTGTGGGAGCGGCTGCGGCAAGGGTAAGCGTGTCGGTGACGGGGCGGTCGAATTTCATCACGAAGAAGTAGTCCTGGCTGGCCCATACGGAATTGCGCACATGGCCGGTGAGCGTCACCGAATCCTCCCATTGCGTCGAGCATTCGCGCACATGGCTGTGGTATTGCGCGTCGCTCCATGCCGGCCCGTGCTGCAGGTCGATCAGCAGGGCGGAGGAGTCGGCTTTATTGTAGGTGTAACGGTGCAGCGCGGCATGCGGAGTGGCCGTAAGCTCGGCTTTGACGTCGGGGGCGGAAAGAGTGACTGCATAATATCCCGGCGATGCGCTTTCAGTGGATTTGTCGAATGCTGAGCGGTACTGATCCCACTCGCGCCGGCGTTCGCCGTTGGAGGGCATGACGAGTATGTCGCCCAGATCCATGCACCCTGTGCCGTTGAGATGAGTCTGGGAGAATCCCCATATGACGGAGTCGGAGTAGACGTATTCCGAACAGTAGCGCCAGCCTACAGCGCCTGTCACCGGACTGGTCTGTATCATACCGAAAGGAGTGGTGGCTCCCGGAAAGGTATGGCCATTGTCGGCGGCTCCAATGAATGTGTTGACATATGCCGCATAATCGGTGGTTGGTGCGGTCGTATCGTGACCCGCCGAGCAGGCTGCCGCGGCGGTGATGACGCCGGCTGCTGCGGCGACTGTCAGAAGTTTGTTCATGACACTTTTATAAGGTAATTTTTTTCGTGGCCCTAAATTACAAAAATTGCACCAATTACAAAAATAAAAAAATGTTGTCGGCCAGCAATGCCCGCGTGATCTCCGTGAGTCAGGGACTTGCCGTGGATTGTGCGAGGGAATGCGGGCGCCGTGGGCGATGCCTGCGCGAATGCTGCCGTAAGGCCGGCATGACAATTTTTAGCGGTTGATTAACCGGCTGGATGCAAAAAGATTATAACCGGGGATGAATCGGTGGCAAAAAAATGACGGTCATTAATCGAACAAAAAAAAGTGAGGCTATGTTATAAAATCAAAACGCCGACGAAGCGGCTCCTTCCGGAGGGAAGATCACCGCTGCTGCGAAGGCTGCAACGAGATTATTCAATTACAATAAATGTTTCATTAAATTTACGAGAGAAATGAAAAAGAATCTTCTTTTAGCGATTGTCGGCTGCGGCGGCTTGCTGCTTTCGGCAAACACAGCCAAGGCTCAGGAGGCCGTAGTGGTGGAAGAGTCTGTTGTGACAGAGGTGCCTGTAGAATGCAAGACCAACTACTCCACTTCGTGGAAGGACAACTGGTATATCCAGGCCGGCGCCGGCATGATGGTGCCCTATGTCGACCACTACAATGTGGCAGGTCACGCAAAACGTCACATCACGGCAATCTATAACGTAGGCGTAGGCCACTGGTTCAGCCCTTATCTGGGAGTGCGCGCCACAGGTTTCTTCGGAAAGCTCCACACTGACTGGGGTCACTACAACAAGGCCACGATGTTCAACGGCAACGTTGATCTCCAGTGGGATATGCTCAACTCCCTCTGCGGCCCGAAGGCCGACCGTGCTTTCAGCATCATTCCTTATGTAGGTCTGGGCGTGGCTTATACTCATGGATTCCGTGGCGATCTCGCCATGATACCCACCGACGGCGGTCGCAAACTGAAGACCAAAGAGGTGACTCTCCCCGTGGCAGCAGGCCTGCAGCTCCGTCTGCGTCTGTGCGACTATGTCGACTTCTTCGCTGAGGCACGCGCAAACTTCTACGGCGACAACTTCGACAACGTATCGTCGGGCAAGCCTATCGAATCCACTCTGATGGTCTACGGCGGTCTGAGCTTCAATCTCGGCAAGCGCAACTACAAGGCCTACAACCCCTGCGAATATGTCGACTACATCAATTCGCTCAACAATCAGGTCAACGATCTGCGCGGCGCTCTCGCCACTACTTCCGCAGCCCTCGCAGCAGCCGAGGCACAGCTTCCCTGCCCCGAAGTGCAGGCTCCCGCACCCGCAGCAGCTCCTCTGCTCGCTACTGTAAGATTCAAGATCAACTCGGCCGTGATCACTGACGAAGAAGCTGTCAACGTATACAACGTGGCACAGTGGATGAAGGCCAACCCCGAGGCTAAGGTTTACGTTCAGGGCTACGCCGACAAGGACACCGGCACAGCAGCCTACAACATGGAGCTCTCGCAGCGCCGCGGACAGTCGGTTGTCGACGCTCTCGTCAACCAGTACGGCATCGATCCGAGCCGCCTCACCATCCAAGCCAACGGCAGCGACGTACAGCCTTACGAGACCAACGACTGGAACCGTATCGTGATCTTCACTCAGCCGTAAACAGGGCTTGAGACAGGATCATCCCCGAAAATATCCAGGGATACATTGACAAGGGTATATAACTGACCGCAATGAGCTCCCCGCGCCTCGCAAAGGCCCGGGGAGCTTTCGTCGTCGGACGGCTGATGAATTTTGGGCGGCTGAAATTTGGATGCTTGGAGCGAATTGATTAATTTTGACGTGTCGACCCTCCGCCGTCATGCTGAGGAGGGTGGCCGACGCATCATAATCAGCATTCTTACCAAAAAACTGAATACATATGGAAAATCCCGAACTGCTCAAGCAGGTTGAAGCCAAAGCTCAGGTATGGCTCGGCGAGGCTTACGACGAAGCCACGCGCAAGGAAGTGAAACGCATGCTCGAAGCCGACGACAAGACCGAACTGATCGATGCATTCTACCGCGATCTCGAATTCGGTACCGGCGGACTGCGAGGCATCATGGGAGCCGGCAGCAACCGCATGAACATCTACACCGTGGGCGCCGCTACCCAGGGCCTGGCCAACTATCTCAAGGAGAACTTCAAGGATCTCCCGGAAATCAAGGTTGCCGTAGGTCACGACGTGCGCAACAACTCGCGCCTCTTCGCCGAGATCGTGGCCGACATCTTCTCGGCCAACGGCATCAAGGTGTATCTCTTCGACTCGTTCCGTCCCACGCCGGAGCTTTCGTTCGCCATCCGTCATCTCGGATGCCAGAGCGGCGTA
Organism: uncultured Muribaculaceae bacterium; assembly: GCA_947629175.1. Classification (GTDB taxonomy): domain Bacteria; phylum Bacteroidota; class Bacteroidia; order Bacteroidales; family Muribaculaceae; genus Paramuribaculum. The sequence goes on from CANRCT010000005.1 coordinate 58,165, forward strand.
AACATCACCGCCTCCCACAATCCCAAGGAATACAACGGCTACAAGGCCTACTGGGAGGACGGAGCGCAGATCATCGCTCCCCACGACGTCAACATCATCGACCACGTTGGTCGCATCAAGGGAGTGGAGAGCATCCGCTTCGAGGGCGACAAATCCAAGATCGAGATCATCGGCAAGGAGGTCGACGAGGCATATCTGACAGCCATCAAGGGCCTGCAGCTCAGCCCCGACGTAGTGAAGCGTCATCACGACATGAAGATCGTCTATACTCCGATACACGGCACAGGCGTATATCTTATCCCCGAATCGCTCAAGCGCTTCGGATTCACCGACATAATCCATGTCCCCGAGCAGGATGTGACCGACGGCAACTTCCCCACTGTGGTATCGCCCAACCCCGAAGTGCCCTCCGCCATGGCCATGGCTATCGCCAAAGCCAAGGAGGTAGGAGCCGATCTGGTGATGGCTTCCGATCCCGATGCCGATCGTGTGGGCGCTGTCATCCGCGACCACAAGGGAGAGTACGTGCTTCTCAACGGCAACCAGATAGTCATGATACTTCTCAACTATATCATGACCCGCAACGCCGAGCTCGGCATGCTCAAGGGCGACGAATACATCGTAAAGACCATCGTCACCACTGAGACCATCAAGTCGATAGCTGAGAAGAACAACATCAGGATGTATGACTGCTATACGGGCTTCAAATGGATAGCAGCCGTGATCCGCGACAATGAGGGCGTGGCCCGCTATCTCGGAGGCGGCGAGGAGAGCTATGGATTCCTGGCCGAAGACTTCGTGCGCGACAAGGATGCCGTTTCGGCCGTATCGCTCATGGCCGAGGCTGCCGCCTGGGCCAAGGAGAAGGGCATGAACTTCCTCCAGATGCTTCAGGATATCTACATGAAGTATGGCTTCTCGCGCGAGGCCGGCATCTCGCTCGTGCGTCAGGGCAAGAAGGGCGCCGAGGAGATCCAGGAGATCATGAAGCAGTATCGTGTGAATCCTCCCAAGCAGATCGGCGGCAGCCCCGTGAGCGTGATCAAGGACTACGAGTCGCTCACCGAGACACATCCTCTCGACGGCACTTCGGTGAAGCTCGACATGCCCGTGACAAGCAACGTGCTCCAGTATTTCACCGAGGATCACACAAAGATCTCCGTACGTCCCTCGGGAACGGAGCCGAAGATCAAGTTCTATGTGGAAGTGCACGGCACCATGGCGTCGCCCGACGAGTACGACAAGGCCATAGCCGCAGCCGACGCCAAGATCCAGCAGATCAAAGCCGATCTCGGCATCGACTGATCCCCCGTCTGAAAACATAATCCAAGCGACATCGCGCCCCGCGGCCCGGTGTCGCTTTTTTTGGTCGCACTAAAACAATGAAATATCAATTAATTGTCGTATCTTTGCGAAGTGCCGTATAATGCACATGCAGTCAAATGAAAACTCTTGAGCAAATTAAGAAAATAGAGTCGGTGGTATTGTATATACTCCGCAAATTTCCTGATGGCGTAGACTACATCAAACTTTTCAAGATAATATATTTCGCCCAGAAGGAATATCTGGTGAACTATGGCAAGGTTCTGTGCCCGGATACTTTCAAGGCACGTGTCTACGGCCCTGTGCCGGCCTTGTCCGACAAAGTCATAAAACTTGTTGAATTAGACGAAGAAGAGATCAGCTCATATCCTGATTTGAGAAATTTCTGCAATTCCATCCGCATACAGGATCAGAAGGTTTTTGCTCTCGCTGAGCCCGACATGGATTATCTGTCGCGTAAGGAATGCGAATATCTCGACAAATGGTATGATTATTGTAAGGACAAGCATTCGATGAAAACGCTTTCGCCCGAGTCGCACGACGAGGCCTATCTCAGGGCCTACGAAAGATATAAGGATGATCCGCAGTTGGGCACGCTCACCAACATAGAGATAGCACGCGCCGGAGGGGCTACACCAAAGATGGTGGCCTATATCCGCGAGAAAGAATTGTTGGCTACTGAACTCTCGTGATGGATACCCGGGAGTCTGTGCTGGCCCGTCTCCGCGAAAAACTGAGACAAGAGTCGCTCGTAAAGGGCATAGAGGATCTTCAGGTGGGCGATATCGTCTATTACGACATGGATCGTGACGATGGTATCGTGCCTGAGACGGGGTATGACTCAAGGCTTAAATATGTGATAGTTGCAGGAGCAAAATCCAACTCAAAAGAGGTTTGCGCGGTATTGATCAACACGGATAATGATTTCTCTTCTGCCCCTGACTGGCTCGCCGAGCAATATCTTGTCAGGCAGACCGATTATCCGGAGATTCTTGACCATGACAGCTGGATCGACTGCACTGATCCCAAAGAACTCCTCGTGTCAAAAATCAAGGCTAAGGGAGCCGAGAAGAAAGGCAGACTCAATCCGCGCGATCTTTCCAATGTCATGCGGCATCTTAAGGAAAATGACTTCATAGATGCTCGTACCCGCAGGATATATAGGATAGACAAATATTCTGTCGAATAGATCGTTGTTTATCAATATTTATCCGAGGGAGGTAACCGGCAATAATTCGACGATTTACGTTGTGGATTACCAGCGAATTGCAGGGATGCACCATGGTGCATCCGCTGATTTGATGGCCTAAAAATCGTGTTTTCGGATGCACCGGGGTGCATCCCTACTCTCTTATAGTGGCAATATGCGCTGCATAGTGGGCTGTCGCCGGCAGGCGGGTCAGAGGTAGGCGGCGGTCTGGACAGCGAGGCGGTCGTCGGTGGTCAGCACCCAGGGTTTTCCTGTGGGGATCTCCAGCGAGGTGACTTCGGAGGCGGTCATGTGGAGCAGCAGCATGGCGAGGCCGCGCAGCGAGTTGCCGTGGGCGGCGATCAGCACGCAGTCGACGTCGTGGAGCCGCGGCACGATGTTTTCTTCCCAGCATGAGCGCACGCGCGCTATGGTGTCGCGCAGCGATTCGGTCAGGGGCAGCTCGTCGTCGGTCAGGGCGGCGTAGCGCGGATCGTGACCCGGGAAGCGCGGATCGTCGGGTGTCAGCAGCGGGGGCTGCTCGTCGAAGCTGCGGCGCCAGAGATGCACCTGCTCGGCGCCATATTTCTCCGCTGTGGCGCTCTTGTCGAGTCCCTGAAGGGCTCCGTAGAAGCGCTCGTTGAGGTGCCAGTCTTTCATTACCGGCACCCAGTCGAGTTCCATTTCGGCGGCAGCGATCTGAAGCGTGTGGATAGCCCGGCGCAGCACTGACGTGAACATATATCGCGGCTGCAGGCCGGCGCGCAGCATGGCCTGTCCGGCCTGCCGGGCTTCCTCGCGCCCTGCGTCGGTCAGGTCAACGTCGGTCCATCCCGTGAACCGGTTCTCGAGATTCCACTGGCTCTGGCCGTGGCGAAGCAATATTATCTGTTTCATGACGATGAAGGTGGCGGTTTCTATATATGTAGAAAACACCACCTTCATGCGGTTTGTTTTGTAGCCTCGGCGTTTAGAGCGCCTGAGGCGCCGACGGTCAGTCGACGAGCAGTTTCACGGGCTTGCCCGAGGGGAGCACCACTATATATATCCCCTTGCGGAGCCGGGCGTCGATCCGGAGCTGACGTCCGGCCATATCGTAGAGCCGCGAGCCTTCAGGGGCGCTGACGGCGCCGTCGGGAGTGCAGCTCACCTGACTGTCGCTGTCAGTGTCGGCGCCCGGAGCCGCAATGCCGGTGACGACGCGTATGGCCATCGAGGCCACTTCGCCGGGAAGCATCCCGTTCTGAAGCAGAATCGCTTTGATGGTGCATGGTTCGCGGAACATCAGAGCGCTGCCGTCATATTCAAGCGCCGGGTCGACGTAAGGCTCGGTGCCGTCGGTGGTATAGTAGATGGTGAAGGAACCCTGCGGGATGACGTAGAACGGCGTGATGATCACAGCCGTGATGCCGTCGCCCTCCTTGACATGGATCTTCGTGGCTCCGCTGACCGCCTGCGGCACGATTACCTGGCAGGCGTTGACTGCGCCCGGGCGCTTTCCTTCTTCCACCATCAGGGCCTTGACCGTGACTGTGGAGCGCAGGCGCATTGCGCCCTTGTAGCGGTGCGACGTCTTGACCTCGGGCTCCGAGCCGTCGGTGGTGCAGTAGATGCGGTAATCGCCCTCCACTGGTTCCTCGGGGAGGATCTCCACGTCGATATATCCGTTGCCTGTGGCGGTGGGTTCGATTGTCACGCCCCCGCTGACATACTCACGGGTGAAGTCGAGACTGACGGTCTGCGAGTCGGAGAGTCCGGGGAGTTGGGCATAGACGCTCACTGTGCACGTACGGTCGACGGTCACCGGCGCGTCGGGATATTCCTGCCATGTGGCGCCCCCGTCGGTCGACCACCAGACGTAGGCTCCCAGCTCGCTGTCGACGGTGAACGTCGTGGAGCCTACGAACACCGTCTCCGGCGCCACGATCACAGGGTCGTAGGTGTGGCGCACGGCGTCGATGCGTATCGGCCATAGTTCCGGCTTCCCATCCGGGCCCGACATGACGTATGACGTTATGACGAACACCTCGCCGTCCGGATCGGCCATCCAGTCGAGGAGGCCGAGCGGGGCCGGATTAAGGCTGTAGACCTTTGAATGGTCGGCTTCGGGGCTTATGGTGTAGGTCTGCGTGTCGGTGGATATCTCGCTGCTCTGCATTGCCACAAGCGAGCCTATGTCGGAGTCGGAGATCAGTTCTCTGACTGTGGCGCGCGGCACTCTCAGATGTTCGGCTTCCGGATCTGTCACCTTTACCGGCATGTAGTCGGGATCGATGGTGTAGAAGCGTGTGCGGTCGTCGGGACAGTCGACTACAAAGTCGATGATGTTGTCGCCGCGGGAGTAGGCGTCGCCCCATCCGGCCGGATTCCAGAGCGCTATCCACCTCCGGAGGCGTCGGCTGCCATCATCACGTTGTCGACAGTTTCGGCCACCACCATGGGCTTCATCATATGGTGCTTGCGGTCGGAGGCTGTGGTGCCTGTGAGGTCGGCTACCGAGCGGACTGATATCGAGGTCTTGACGAACCGGCGCACTGTCGACGGACTCTGAGCCATGCCGGGGCGGCAGGAGTAAGACTCGATCATGACCGATTCGTCCAGAGCTATAGGCTTAGCCGGGTCGTAAAGCATGTAGTCGCCGCTCTCCGTGCGGTAATAGATGTCGACGTTCTCCTCGTCGGTCGATATGGCGGCCGTGGCGTAGGTGGTGAAGCGGCCCTCGGCGTCATCGCCCCCCGACGTCATGCTGATCACTGTCGGGCGCAGGGCGGAGGCCGCGACGGCTCTCTCGAGTTCGAGCATCCACTTCCCGTCGGGGCCTTTAAGCATCATGCCGTCGAGGTTGAAGCGGGTCTTGGGGTCGCTCAGCAGAGCCTCGGCTATCATGTCGCGGCTGCCTCCCATTATGTGGAATCCGAGAGGCAGATCCCCGGCGAGCTCCGCGATGTAATCGCCGCTCTCTTTCTCCACTCTGACTCCTACGTTGCGCAGGCTCAGGAAGTCGAAGGTTTTGAGCGTCGTCGGCAGGAGCGCCTCGCGGGCATACGACGCATGGCCTTCATGGGCGCAGAGCGCCATAGTGTGGCGTGTGGTCAGGCTGTTGAGCTCCTCGGCCGGAAGCCTGACGGGCTGTTGCTGCTCGTTCACTTCTCTGACGGCCAGAGTCTCCAGTCCGCTGATGTCGGCCACCACGTTGTCGCCCTCGCGCTTGGGCAGCAGAGTGAGCTGCGTGAATATGTCGCCCGGCTCGAATGCGTCGAGATTGTCGCCGCGCACGATGAAGTATTCCGAATCGTCGTCGGCCGAGAGGTCGCGCACCGAAAGCCAGGTATCGTCGGAGGCATCGCGCGCGGCAGCTTTGCGCGCGCGGCCCGCAGTCTGCATCAGATCGAGGCGCCCGTGATTCTTGCTGATCACGAGGAAGCGCCCTTTGAGGTCGATAAAGTCCTCCGGCTTGATCTCCGCTGCGGCATATTTGGCCTTGAATGCTGCCGCGCCGCTGACTTTGCCTGTGGCGTTGATCATATTTCGGATCCTTACAGTGCGCGGATCGCCGACGAGATCGTCGATATATGGGGTGATACGGAATTGAGCCACGCCGTCTTTATCGAAATATTCGTCGGAAGCGAGCGTGATCGCTCCATCTTCGGAGATCCCGGGTTCATAGGGCTTATATGTGTTGTCGCTGACGTCGAACACCTCCACTGTGTATCCCACCGGCAGTTCGGGCCACTGGGCTTCGGGATCGAGACTGAACTTTACCGGATCCTCGGCCGACAGCGGGCGAAGCCTGATGAACTTGAATGCCTCGGCTGTCCTGTCTGAGCTGGCATACCGGTCATCGGTCAGCACCTCGAACGCCGACCCGGCGAAATCCTTTACCGACGGCATTCCCTTGGGATATACTTCTACCGATTTCGGATAGATGATGCGCTCATAGCTGTTTGCCGAAGTAAGGGTCAGCGGCGCGTCAAATATGCCCGTGACAGCAAACCGTCCCCCGGGATATTGCGCCATATAGTCATCGAAACTTTTACTTTGGTCACTCCAGTAATCCGTTATGGATTCGTCGTCAACTGTAACAGTGAAGCTGTTTTTCGACTTTGTGTTTTTCAGAGTCTTGCCGGTATCGGTCCAACCTCCGAGATCGAGTATCCTCTGCTCGGCATATAGCTTCGCTTTGTCGAGCTGTTGGCAGTCGCCCGGAGAATATGTATACCAGTCGTCGGGATAGGTGGTGTTCGGGCCGCCTGTCGTGTTGTGTGGATTATGGATATAATAATATTGGATATCAGTGGGAGAAGAGTTGCTTCTTCTTTTCAGGGATTCGTCGAAAGGGTATACTGCCGGCTGAAAGGATGAGTAGAAGTCCCAAATGTCGTCTCTTACAGTGATGTGATAGGCTCCGAGATTCCAGTTTAACAGTCCTTGGATTGAGCCTGAAGGTATCAGTTTGTCCCATGTTTTATTTTCAGTCGATGGAACTGACGGCGCCCAGCTTTCAGGAAAAGGCGTGTCTGACACGAGTTTGACCGTCCCACCTCCGTACCTGGTAGAAAACGGATTGAACAGTCTTACATCACCTAAATTTCTGATAAATGCCACGTATTTATCGCCGATCTTGCCTGTGGCGATCATATTGGTGACAGGCAATATTGTGACTATGCTGTTGTCATATTCATCCTTTTGGTCGGCCAGAATGGATGTGTACATCAAAGGCCCTTCAATTGAATTGTTTTTAAGATATTCTATGCTTACATAGCTGACGGGAGTATATGCGCCCTCGACCTCTTTCCACGTATATCCTGAATACTCCATCAGGCACCCCACAGTCCAAAAGCCTTTGATATTAGCGTCAGGAAAAGAGATCGACCCGCTTGTCGGACATTCTATACCGTTGTCCCATATTAGCTTGTCTGTATGCATCTCCTCATTAGGCTCTACAGAATAATCCCACAGGTATTTTAGCTTCAGTGCATCAAATATTCCATAGCTGTCGTTGATTAGTATGGTTTCCAGACTGGGTGACCAAATTTTCCAGCAGGTGCGTCCGTTCTCATCGACGTATTCCTTATATTGTGTGGTGGCGAGACGGAGTTCAGGTGCTTTGTCAATGGGTACGTCTTGATCTACAGCCACCTCAATCCAGGAGAAACGGAGAGCGTCGTCGGAACAGTTAACCATATCAATTATCGTCTGTCCGTCAAAGCCAATGCTGCCGGTCTTGTTGGTTTCGAGATAGAACTCTTCCCCTATATATTTGCCGGATGATGGTGTTATCTCGGTTCTGACAGATTTTTTTGTATATTCTTTAGGATGAGCTCCATCGGGATTTTTTATCGTTTTATTAACTAGGCCAGTTGAAATGTTGATATCGTCGCGCTGTGTAGGATCGTCAAATGAATTGATAGGGATAAGATTAGTTTTAGCGAGATTGTCGTTCCAAAATTTGCTATCGTCGACATCTTTAGGGTATTGAGAAGGGTCATAGTCGTCAATCCAGGTTCCATTCAGATTGGAGTAAGCGAAATCATGATAAAATGTGATTTTTTTATATGACCGTTTTTTGGCTTGATGCATAAGCGTGCGCCAGGTTTCATTCCGATAACGCCATTTTTTTTCTATAATAGTGTTTCCGGAAGCGTTCACATAAGTGTATCCTCCATCAAATATTGTTGTTGTATTGCAAAGAGCATGATCCCATGCATTTTCATCGCCTTCATTAGTGAACTTTTCCAATAATTCTTTGGCCACGCTGTTGTCGTAATTGAATATCAGCTCAATCTGGCTTCTGTCAGTGTCAATCTTGCGGATGACTGTAGGAGCCGCAATCCATACTTGATCTTTGTCGAAATTTGCGTGATTTTGATCAGTGTTTGGGGTGAAATCCATGTTTAAGCCTGCCATATATTGTATGCCGGCTCTGTTGCTTGAGGATAGGGACAATTTAATATCGCGTGAATATGTCGATTGTGCAATAATAGTGCTATATGATAGCATTATCCCCGCTATGATCAGGAATGCCCGATATATAAAACAATGGCTATTCATAATCCTGTATTTTCCCTGATTAATTTGTTTTCCTGTAATTCTGAATGTATGGCCGTGGCCATACCTCTGCCAAAGTTACAACAAATGGAAAATCAATGCAATAATGGAATGCGATTTGTAACAGAATCGTAGCAACTGACAATGGATATATGGGTGCGCAATGGTGTAGGGACGGCGATACATCGCGTCCGCCTTTGCGTGCCGGCAGAGTGGCGCATCCCTATCGTATCGCCTTTTCCTGCGGCTCATCTTCGAAGAGCCCGTGTCGGAGCGGCATTCCTCCCCACCAAGCCGCTGTCGCGGCATGGCGGGGTGTCGCACATGGCCTGTGCTCGCGCCTGGCCGCGGTCTCGCAGCCTCCGGCGCTCGCCGCGGAGTCTCGTATCGGATGTCGGCATCCCCGGTCTGCACGTGCGCCTTGTCGGTGCGGACGCTATCGCGCCCTCTCCGCCTTCGGCTCCCGTTCCGAACCGGGGTTACCATGCCCCGCCCCCTCCGGGGCTTCCGCTGCCGCCTCTCTACGCCTCCCCGCGCCATGTCACCGGATGGGATGACGTAGGCGGGATGTAATGTGATGGTGCGGTGATGATATGTCGACGGATGGGATGACGTCAGGGGAAGCGCCGGAGGCGGCGGTGCCTGTTATCCCCGGTTCGGAGTGCGTCGCGGCCCGTGGCGACCGCTTCAGCGGGAGGCTCGGGACGGGTCGCGCGCAGACCGGGGGAAGTGTGTCGCCAACCCCATTCGGCCGAGCCCCGGAGGGCGCGGTCAGGCCGCTGTCGCGGCATGGCGGGGAGTCGCACATGGCCTGTGCTCGCGCCTGGCCGCGGTCTCGCAGCCTCCGGCGCTCGCCGCGGAGTTTCGTATCGGATGTCGGCATCCCCGGTCTGCACGTGCGCCTTGTCGGTGTGGACGCTGTCGCGCCCTCTCCGCCTTCGGCTCCCGTTCCGAACCGGGGTTACCATGCCCCGCCCCCTCCGGGGCTCCCGCTGCCGCCCCTCTACGCCTCCCCGCGCCGTGTCGACGGATGGGATGACGTAGGCGGGATGTAATGGGATAGCGCGGTGATGATATGTCGACGGATGGGATGACGTTAGGGCCAGGCGAGGGTGACGGAGGCGGCGGCCATTTCGGCGCCGCAGGGAGGGGTGAGCTTGCTGACGGTGACGCTGCCGGCTGTGACGGCCGGAAACCGGGCCGACACGCGGCGCACTATGCGCCACGCCGCATGCTCGATGAGCCGGGCCGGGACGGCCATCTCGCTGCTGATTATCTCCACGAGATCGGCGTAGCTGATGGTCTGCGACAGATCGTCGGCCTCGGCCCCCTGCATGGCGGCGGGGCAGTCGACTGACATGCTTACCTCAAAGATATTGCCGACGCGCCGCTCCTGGTCGCTGACGCCGTGGCGCGCAAAGAGGCGCAGCCGGTCGACGCTGACGGTGAGGTTCATCGGCGCCCCTGCGATTTGTTGCGGCGTCCGCCCTTGTGCTGCGAGCTTTTGCGGCGTGATCCTGCCGGCGAGAGCGCCTGGCGGGCGGTGACGGTCTTGCCGAGGGTGTCCTCGCCGGGACGGCGTCCGCGGTCGTCGATCAGCACGAAGTCGAGCTGTTTCTTCTCCAGGCTCGCGCGGGCCACCTGCACGCGCACGTTGTCGCCCAGACGGTAGCGCACGTTGTTGCGGCGCCCCACGAGGCAGTAGTTTTTCTCGTCGAAGTCGTAGTAGTCGTCGGCGAGCTCGCGCACCGGCACGAGGCCCTCGCACATGTTGTCGTCGAGCTCCACGTAGAGGCCCCATTCGGTCACTCCCGATATTACTCCGGAGTAGACCTCGCCCATATGGTCGCCCATGTACTCCACCTGCTTGTATTTGATCGACGAGCGCTCGGCGTTGGCGGCGAGCTGCTCCATCTCCGACGAGTGCTTGCACTGCTCTTCGAGCTTCTGTACGTTGACCGAGCGGCCTCCGTGGAGGTAGCGTTCGAGCAGGCGGTGCACCATCATGTCGGGGTAGCGGCGTATCGGGGATGTGAAGTGGGTGTAGTAGTCGAACGCCAGGCCGTAGTGGCCGATATTCTGCGTGGAGTATACGGCTTTGGCCATGGAGCGGATGGCGAGCGTGGAGAGGAAATTCTCCTCGCCCCGGCCCTTGACGTCGGCGAGCATGCGGTTGATGGAGCGGTTGACGTCGCGCGACGTCCCGCTCTCCTTGACGCGGAAGCCGAACGTGCGCGCGATCTTCGACAGATCGGCGAGCTTGCCGGGATCGGGCATGTCGTGCACGCGGTAGACGAACGCTTTGGGCTTGTGGCGTCCCTCGGGATGGCCTACATAGGTGGCCACCGTCTTGTTGGCGAGTAGCATGAACTCCTCGATGAGCTTGTTGGCGTCCTTCGACTCCTTGAAGTATACGCTGACGGGGTGGCCGGTCTCGTCGATGTCGAAGCGCACTTCGGCACGCTCGAATTCCACGGCGCCGTCGGCGAAGCGCTCCTTGCGCAGTATCTTGGCGAGGGAGTCGAGGGCGAGTATCTCGTCGCGGTAGTCGCCCTCGCCGGTCTCTATCACCTGCTGCGCCTCCTCGTAGGTGAAGCGGCGGTCGGAGCGGGTGACGGTGCGCGCTATCTGGGAGCGTATTACGCGGGCCGCGGCGTCCATCTCGAAGATGACGGAGAATGTGAGCTTCTCCTCGTCGGGGCGTAGCGAGCATATGCCGTTGGAGAGGTGCTCGGGGAGCATCGGTATGGTGCGGTCGACGAGGTAGACCGATGTGGCGCGTTTCTGGGCCTCACGGTCGATGACGGTGTCGGGCTGCACGTAGTGGGTGACGTCGGCTATATGCACTCCCACCTCGTAGTTGCCGTTGGGGAGGGTGCGTATCGACAGGGCGTCGTCGAAGTCCTTGGCGTCCTTGGGGTCGATGGTGAAGGTGGTCACCCCGCGCATGTCGACGCGTCGAGCTATCTCCTCGGGGGTGATGCCGGCGTCGATATGGTTGGCTGCCTCCTCCACATTGGCCGGATAGCGGTAGGGGAGTCCGAACTCGGCGAGTATGGCGTGCATTTCGGTGGTGTTCTCGCCTGTCTTACCGAGGATGTCGATCACCTCTCCGCGGGGATTCTTCTCCTCGTCGGGCCACGAGGTGATGCGGGCTATGGCCTTGTCGCCGGTCTTGCCTCCGCGGAGCTTGCCGCGGGGTATGATGATGTCGGTGGCGAGGAATTTGGAGTCGGTGACGAGCACTCCGAACTGCTTCTCCACGCGGAGAGTGCCTATGAACGTCTGCTCTTTCTGCTCTATGATCTCCACCACCTCGGCCTCAGGCTCCACGCCGCGGCGGTTGGCCGCAACGATCACGCGCACCTTGTCGCCGTTGAGGGCGTGCATGGAGTTGCGCTCGGCCACGAATATCGACTCTCCGTCCTCGTCGGTCACCACGGAGTTCTTGCCGTTGGAGCGGCGCACGAATGTGCCGGTGGATACGTTGCCTCTCTGCGGCGCCTTGTATTTGCCGGGCGACACTTCGATAAGATCGCCGTCAAACGCCAGCTCTGCGAGCTGCAGTGCAATCGTGCGGTGTGAAGCGGGGGAATCCTCGCCGATGGCGAAGGCCACCTGGCGGTAGTTGAAAGTATTGTTTTTCTGGCGGCTTATATAGTCGAGCACTTTGGCGCGGATGTCCTTGGCCGTGGTCTTCGACCGGGCTTTGGCTGACTGCGTGGTCTTGGCGGTGGAGCGTGGCATTCTGGTTATGTTTAGATGTTGAAAGTGGCGCGGTCCGCGGATTTGCCTGCGGTCCGCGCCACCTGTATATGACATTATAACGCCCGATCAGGCGTCGATGTTGGCGTAGTTGGCGTTTTCTTCTATGAACACGCGCCGCGGCTCCACATCGTCGCCCATCAGCATGTCGAAGATGCGTTCGGCCTCGATGGCATCCTTGATGGTGACCTGCTTGAGCAGCCGGTGTTCGGGCGACATGGTGGTGTCGCGGAGCTCCTCGGCGTTCATCTCGCCGAGACCCTTGAACCGCTGCACCTTCGATTTGTCGCCGTGACGGGCTATGAATGCCTGCACCTGCTCGGGGGTCCAGCAATAGTCCTCGATCTTGCCCTTCATGCACTTGTAGAGCGGCGGGGTGGCGAGATAGAGGTAGCCGTTCTCGATTATCGGGCGCATGAACTTGAAGAAGAATGTCATGAGCAGCGTGGCGATATGCGCGCCGTCGACGTCGGCATCGGTCATGATGATGATCTTGTGGTAGGCGAGTTTGGAGAGGTTGATGGCCTTGGAGTCCTCTTCGGTGCCTATGCTTACGCGCAGTGCGCGGAACATGGTCTGAATCTCCTCGTTGTCGAAAGCGCGGTGTTCGGCGGCCTTCTGCACGTTGAGAATCTTGCCTCGCAGCGGCAGTATGGCCTGGAACTGGCGGTCGCGGCCCTGCTTGGCGGTGCCTCCTGCGGAGTCGCCCTCGACGAGGAATATCTCGCAGTCCTCCGCCGTGCGCGACGAGCAGTCGGCAAGCTTGCCGGGCAGTCCGCCTCCCATGAGCGGCGTCTTGCGCAGGATCTTGTTGCGGGCATTGTATGCGGCCTGACGCGCCTGGGCGGCAAGCACTATCTTGTCGACGATGGTGCGGGCCTCCTTGGGGTGCTCCTCAAGGTAATTGCCGAGCGCTTCGCTGACAGCCTGCGATACGGCGGCCATTACCTCCTGGTTGCCGAGCTTGGTCTTGGTCTGACCCTCGAACTGAGGTTCGAGCACCTTTACGGACACTACGGCCGTCAGGCCCTGACGGAAGTCGTCGCCGGCCACCTCAACCTTGGCTTTCTCGAGTATCTTGTTGTCGTCGGCGTACTTCTTGAGTGTCTGCGTCAGTCCGCGGCGGAATCCGGTGAGATGTGTGCCTCCTTCGATGGTATGAATGTTGTTGACGTAGGAGTAGACGTTCTCGCTGAAGTCGGTGTTGTAGGTGAGCGCCACCTCCACGGGTATGCCCTGGCGCTCAGTCGTCAGGTGTATTACGTGGGGTATCAGCTCGGTCTTGTTGGAGTCGATGTATCTGACGAATTCCTCCAGGCCCTTGTCGGAGTGGAATACTTCGCTGCGGGGCTGTCCGTCGGCGTTGACATTGCGTTTGTCGGTAAGCGACAGCGTGATTCCGGCGTTGAGGAAAGCCAGATCGCGCAGACGGTTGGCCAGCGTGGCGTAGTCGTAGACGGTGACTGTGAAAATCGATGCGTCGGGCAGGAATGTGATCGATGTGCCGGTATGGGTGCTTTCGCCTTCAATGCGGAGCTCGGTGGTGGGCTTGCCGCAGGAGTATTCCTGCACGTAGTGCTTGCCGTCGCGGTTCACTTCGGCGCGGAGGTAAGTCGACAGGGCGTTGACACACGATACTCCCACGCCGTGGAGGCCGCCCGACACCTTATAGCTTCCTTTGTCGAACTTGCCGCCGGCATGAAGCACCGTAAGCACTACCTCAAGAGCGCTCTTGTGCTCCTTCTCATGCATGTCGACAGGAATGCCTCGGCCGTTGTCGACCACGGTTATGGAATTGTCCTCGTTGATGGTCACTTCGATATGCGTCGCAAATCCGGCCAGCGCTTCGTCGATAGAGTTGTCGACAACTTCGTAAACAAGATGGTGGAGTCCTTTCTCGCTGATGTCGCCTATATACATGGCCGGGCGTTTCCGCACGGCTTCGAGGCCCTCAAGCACCTGAATGTTGCTCGCACTGTAGTTTTCTTCTTCTATTTCTGCCATGTTCGGTTGATTTCCAGTTGGTCGGCGCAGCCCGCGGTCATGAGTGGCCGAACTGCGCCAAAAAGCATACAAAATTACAAAAAAATCTCGATTCCGCTCTCGCCGCCGTGCGAAAATCTCGCTGTGTGTTTCGGCATTTTGTCGGATGGCCTGTCGCGGATCGGCGTCAGTTTATCTTCATCAGCGATGCCATGAAAGTGTCGCGGTCGGCGGCACGCTGGCGCGTGCGGTTGCGGTAGGTGTAGACGGTGTTGAGCGACAGTCGGAGGATGCGGGCGATGCGGTTGCAGTCGTCCACTCCTATGCGCATGAAGGCGGTCACGCGCAGTTCGGGCGTAAGCTGTCCGTCGGCGGGCACCGGAAATGTCTTTTCAGGCAGCAGCAGACTGTTGAGGCGCTCTACAAAGCAGGGATAGGTGCTGAGAAACGCCGTGTCGAAGAGCCGTTGGAAAACATCGGCCTGCCTGTGGAGTATCTTCATGTTGTCGCGGATGTGTATGTCGTTGTGACGCTGGTCTTTGGCGAGCGCACGGAGGTTTTCCGACAGCTTCTCCATATCGTCGGAATATCTGATGCCGTAATCTATGATCTTTTGGAGCAGCTCGGTGCCTGCTGACGTCATGCGCGAAACCATCTCCTCTTTTTCCTTTACCGCTTCTTTCGTTTCCTTTATGAAGTCGGCCGCTCTCGTAATGGTATCGATCATATCCGCCACTTCAGCGTCGGAACGTCTGTCGATACGGCGTATGTAAAACCATGTGCAGCATACTGCGGCGACGACAAAAATCACTCCGAGCACAATGCCGGTAGTGGAGAACAGGCTGTAGTCGTATCTTCTCCCGAAGCTGAATAAGGCATCGGAAGAACAGTCAGGAATGGCGGAAGCCTGAGCCTGAAACGTCAGCATCGACAAAAAGCCAAGAATAGCCGATAGCACGGTCAGTTTTCTCATTGATAAAAGCAGGTAAGATTTGTCTGATGTGTTGATGGCGCAAAATTATCAATATTTTGGCAAATAAGTCGAAAAATGGCGTATCCATTAGGTGCACACTATTGTCAAAAAAGAGTTTTCACGATTTAGATTTGTAACATTGTCTGAATAGATGACTTGCTTTTTATTGAGTTGACACCCAGCTGTATGGATGAATATTTTTTAAGTAGTCACTAAAAATTAATATACAAATGTTGGCATACTTTTTGCATAACAGTAAGGTAGACAACTATGAGAATCACAGAAGTAAACCTTACCAAGAAACAACGGGTGGAGTTGGAGTACATAGAGCACTTCGACCCAAGGCCGTTTATGCAGAAACGAAGCCAGATAATATTGTTCAAATCGCAGGGTATGCCCTCGAAGCAGATAGCGGAAAGACTGTCGTGCTCGGAACCCAAGGTCAACAGATGGGTCAGACGATATCTCGCCGAGGGAGTCGACGGTCTCCGGAACAAACCCGGGCAGGGAGCCAAGCCAATAATGGATTCCTCAGACGAGGAGGCCGTAAGGCTCGCCATCGAGAAGGACAGGCTCAGTGTCATGAAGGCCAAGGAGAGATGGCAGCAGGCCACAGGCAAGGAGGCGTGCCGCGACACGTTCAGGGCTTTTTTATCCGCATTGGCGCAAGATTTGGACGTATAAGGAAAACGACCAAAGGGACACCCTCGCCGCAGCTCTACGCTTATAAGAAGGAGAAGCTGCAAGAGCTTGAACAACAGTATCGTGAAGGACTTATCGATCTCTATTTCGGAGATGGGAGCTTCACCTGTACCGAAGGATACGTGCCATACGGCTGGCAGTTCCCCGGAGAGAATATCACCATCCCCTCGGACAGAGACGCAAGGCTCAATATCTGGGGAATGATTGACTACGACAGTCGGTATCATGGCTTCAGTTCCACCGAAAGCATGACATCCGAACGCATAGCGGATTTCCTTGACAAGTTCTCCCTTACAATAAGGAAGAACACATTCGTTGTGCTTGACAATGCCAAGGTACACAGGAGCAAATATATGGAGGAAATGAGAAAGATCTGGGAGAAACGGGGACTTTACCTTTTCTTCCTTCCTCCCTATTCCCCTCATCTCAACATTGCCGAGACTCTTTGGAGAATGCTCAAGGGGCAATGGATACAGCCCGCAGACTATATCTCGACTGACAACCTCTTCTATGCTGTCAACCGAGGGCTTGCGGGACTGGGCAAAACCCACTTTATCAATTTCTCCAAAAGAGCCTGATACGTTCATTTATTTTTATGAATTACTTAGATTTTTCCAATAAGCCGTTTAGATGGTCTTGACGTCATGAAGCATTCATAGTAATTTTGTAATCAGAAACGTGAGGACGTGATCGGCGTCCGGTTCATTTCCGTGATGAATCAGTATTTGTTATATATCTTTTTGTGTATCCGGGATTAGGATTCAAGGAATAAAAGTAAGAAGTGCATAATAGTAATGTGTTTTATGTTAGGTTTGGCAGCCTGATTCCATTTTATTGAGATGAAGGCTAAAATGTAAGCCGCTCCGTGAGGAACGGCTTATTTCTTTAATGTGCGGCAATGTCACGCGGTCGTTCTTGCATGATTATCGCGCGCCGGGCGTCGCGGATGATGCCTCAAGCTCCTCGCGCAGGAAAGATGCTGTGGGCGATGTGCCTGCCGCTATCTCTTCGGGGGTGCCCGCGGCGAGTATCATTCCGCCTTCGGCTCCTCCTTCGGGGCCCATATCGATCACGTGGTCGGCGTATTTCACCACGTCGAGATTGTGCTCGATCACCACTACGGTATTGCCTTTGTCGACCAGACGGCTGAATACGCCGAGCAGCACTCTTATATCCTCGAAATGGAGCCCTGTCGTAGGCTCGTCGAGCAGGAAGAGCGTGCGTCCGGTGTCGCGCTTGGCGAGTTCGGTAGCAAGCTTCACGCGCTGGTTTTCTCCGCCGGAAAGCGTAGACGACGGCTGGCCGAGCTTGATGTATCCCAGACCGATATCCTGAAGCACCTTGATCTTGTTGAGTATCGAGGGGATGCCGGCGAAAAATTCCACGGCCTGATTGATGGTCATGTCGAGCACGTCGGCTATCGATTTGCCCTTGAACCGCACTTCGAGGGTCTCGCGGTTGTAGCGCCGGCCGCCGCATGTCTCGCATGGCACGAGCACGTCGGGCAGGAAGTTCATCTCTATTGTGCGGTAGCCGTTGCCGCCGCAGGTCTCGCAGCGGCCGCCGGCCACATTGAACGAGAAGCGCCCCGGCTTGTAGCCGCGGATCCTGGCCTCGGGGAGGCTGACGAAGAGGTTGCGTATATCGGTGAATACCCCGGTATATGTGGCGGGATTCGACCGCGGGCTCTTGCCGAGCGGCGACTGGTCGACGGTCACTACCTTGTCGATGTTTTCAAGCCCTTCGACCGACGCGTAGGGGAGCGGCTGCTCCTGCGCGCGGTAGAACCGGCTTGTCAGTATGGGGCGCAGAGTGGAGTTGATGAGCGACGATTTGCCCGATCCGCTGACTCCGGCCACTACGGTCAGCGTGCCGAGCGGCAGGGTGAGATCCACGTTGCGCAGATTGTGGCCCGACGCTCCGAGCAGCCTCAGGGTCTTGCCGTTGCCTTTGCGGCGCACTGCCGGGAGCTCAATGCGTCGCAGTCCGTTTAGGTATGATGCGGTGAGAGTGTCGGTGCGCAGCATTTCGGCAGGAGAGCCGCTGAACACTACCTCTCCGCCCTTGCGACCGGCCTTGGGGCCTATATCGACCACATGGTCGGCCTCAAGCATCATCTCTTTGTCGTGCTCCACGACGATGACCGTATTGTGCGCGTCGCGGAGCTTCTTGAGCGAGTCGATCAGCCGGCGGTTGTCGCGCTGATGCAGGCCTATGCTCGGCTCGTCGAGGATATAGAGCACGTTGACGAGCTCCGATCCGATCTGTGTGGCGAGGCGTATGCGCTGGCTCTCGCCTCCGGAGAGAGTGGAGGAGTTGCGGTCGAGCGACAGATAGCCGAGGCCCACGTCGACAAGAAATCCCAGACGGGTGCGTATCTCCTTTACGATTTCACGGGCCACGATGCCGCGCGTGGCCGGCAGGCGGTCGGCGAGGCCGTCGGTCCATCGGTAGAGGGCGTTGATATCCATCCTGCAGAGGTCGGCGATATTCTTTCCGTCGATGAAGAAGTGGAGCGCCTCGCGGTTGAGCCGCTGGCCCCCGCATTCGGGACATGTGGCGCGGCTGAACCATTGGCCGCTCCATTTCTGGGCGGTCGCCGAGGCGTCCTCGGCCTGCTGCATCTCGATGTATTTCAGTATCCCCTCGTAGGTGAGGAAATAGTTGGAGGTGGAGAGGGTGGCGTTGGATATCTTCAGGCGTTCGTCGGTGCCGTTGAGTATGTCGGAGAGCGCTTCCTCCGAAAGCTGGCCTACCGGTGTGGTCAGCTGATGGCCGTATTTCTGGCATATTGCCTCGATCTGCCAGAATATCATCGAATTGCGGTATTTGCCGAGCGGGGCGATGCCTCCGTCGCGTATTGAGAGCGACGGGTCGGGCATTATTTTGGCGCGGTCGATGATGTTGACCTGTCCGAGCCCTTTGCAAAGGGGACACGCGCCCTGTGGAGAATTGAACGAGAAGTTGTGGGGCGCGGGCTCGCGGTAGGAAATGCCGCTGACCGGGTCCATCAGCGTCTGGCTCAGATGGCTTGTCTGATCGAGCTCCACGTCATAGACCATCATCTCTTTTTCTCCCTGCCGCAGGGCTTCGTCGACGCTGTCGCGGAGGCGCTGCATGTCGGAGGCTCCTTTGAGCCGGTCGACGACAAGCTCTATGGAGTGGTTGCGGTAACGGTCGAGTTTCATCCCGTAGGTTATCTCAAGGATCTGGCCGTCGACGCGCACGTTGAGGTAGCCCTTCTTGCGGAGCGTCTCGAACAGTTCCTTATAGTGACCCTTGCGGTTTTTGACCAGCGGGGCGAGGATGTAGATCTTGCGGTCGGCGTAGCGCTCTGATATGAGGCTTACGATCTTTTCGTGGGTGTACCTGACCATCGGTTCGCCCGATATATAGCTTCGGGCTTCGCCGGCGCGGGCATAGAGCAGGCGCAGGAAGTCGTAGATCTCCGTGGTGGTGCCGATGGTGCTCCGCGGGTTGCGGTTGACAGTCTTCTGCTCTATGGCTATGACCGGGTTGAGGCCGGTGATCTTGTCGACATCGGGACGTTCGAGCGATCCGAGCATGTTGCGGGCGTAGGATGAGAATGTCTCCACGTAGCGGCGCTGGCCCTCTGCGTAGATGGTGTCGAAGGCGAGGGAGGATTTTCCGGAGCCTGACAGACCGGTGATCACGGTCAGACTGTCGTGGGGTATCTCAACGTCGATGTTTTTGAGGTTGTGCACCCGTGCGCCGAGTACCTCAAGCTGCTCTTCTGCGGCAGTCGGTGCAGGTTCGTGTGGTTGTGTCGCTGCAGTCATGGTTTTTCTGCGTTATTCCTTGATCCAGTTGCGGTCGTAGACGGTCGGTTTCTGCCGGCTCCTGAGCTGTGCGCCGGGTTTGGGCACCATTACCGTATATGTCTTGCCCGATTTGTTGGGAAGCGACTTGGCGCGGATCCAGGGGTTATACTCTCTGAGCGCCATGTAGGTGGTGCCGTGGGCTGCCGCCCATTGCTGCCAGTCGTCGACAGGCTCGCTGACTTTGACGGCTGTGCATTCCGCCGGGCGGTAGAGCTGATCGGCCGTGAGCTCGAATCCGTAGGCATCCGGGCGCGTCATGATGAGCTTCATGGCGAGCAGACGGAACATATAGCGCGAGGTCTCGTCGGTCAGATAGAGGTCGTAGGCGGTGTTATGGCCCTGCGCTTCGAGCTCGCGGGAGATGCGGGCCATGCCTCCGTTGTAGGAGGCCGCGACTGATTCCCAGTTGCCGAAGCGCGAATAAGCGCGCTTGAGGAAGCGGCACGCCGCGTCGGTGGCTTTTTCAAGGTTGTAGCGCTCGTCGACGTAGTTGTTCACTTCCAGGCCATACTCTTTGGCCGTAGCTGGCATGAACTGCCATACTCCGGCAGCCCCGGCTCCGGAGCGGGCGCGCGGATTGAGGTAGCTCTCTATGCATGCGAGATAGAGCAGATCGGAGGGCACTCCGTGGCGTTTCAGTATCGGGGCCATTGCCGGGAAATACCGGTTGGCGCGCTTGATGGTGAGGAGGGTGTTGCCGTGGGTGTAGACCATCGAGGTCAGCTCGCGGTCGAAGCGCTCGTACATGTCGTCGCGGTCGAGACTGACGGTCTTGCCTGCGAAACTCACCTTGGTCGGTATCTCGGGATTGATTACGGCCGAGTGCTGAGCTGTGGCGGCGATGGCGGCTGTGGCGGCGAGAGAGATCAGTATGTAGCGTAGTCTGTTCATATTGCTTCGGTTTTGAAGTTCTGTAAAAGGTTTTGAGTGAAGTGGAATGCTGTTGGCTGAGATATGTGTGTTTTATCGTTTTCGTCGGATTATATTGATGTCGCCTCCGAGGTTGTAGCGTCTGCCGTCAGCGCCCCGCGCCTTGATGACATAGTAGTATGCCCCGGGATCGACGAGGCGCCCCTTATAGCGTCCGTCCCATCCCTGCGATGGATCGGTGAGCGATGCGAGCTTTACGCCCCAGCGGTTGAAGATATGGCATTCAAATTCCACGATGGAGCGGTAGCTGACCTTCCACTCGTCGTTGACTCCCTCCGAGTCGCCCGGGGAGAATGCGTTGGGGCATGAGAGGCGGCTCTCGCCGATGCTGACGTTGTATATGTCGCCGTATGTCTGGCAGGAGCCGTCGGCATTTGCGGCTGTGAAGCGCACGAAGAAATTTCCGGCGTCGCGGAATGTATACGTGAAGTCGGTGGACTGTTCGCTGACGGTGATGTCGTTAAATTCCTCGTCGGTAGCGATCTGCCACTCGGTGAATGCGGCGGCGTCTGTCGCCCATGCGGTGAATATCGCTTCGAGAGGCGCCGAGCCTGAGGCGGCGTCCTCGCCGGCGGTCTGCTCGTTGGAGTTTTCTCTCTGTTCGGTCGTCATACGGGTGAAGCAGGCCACAGCGGTCGGGGTGAAGTCTGATGTGGTGACTTCAACCGGTCGCTGCCACTTGGTCAGAAACCGGTCGCCGCGGAGGGTGAAGCGTGTGGCGCAGAGCGGTGCGTCGGTCACGATGACATCGCGTAGGAATGGATAGGACTCCACATCCTCCCGCCGAACGAAGCCCCCCTCTTCCGACGCTTCGAGAATGGTGTGTGTGAGCGTAATCTGACGGTCGATCTCGAATGAGCGTCCGTTGATGCCGTGATAAGTCATCCGCGGGGCCGAGCCTGTATAGGCGAGTTCGAGCGAAGAGCAGTCGGATGACGCGACACTCAGTTCTCCTGCGCTCATAGGAGTCTCTCTCCAGTCGGTCACCCAGAAAAACGTCCTGACATCTCCCTCCTCGGCTATGTAGCCGTGGCTGCCGGCGCGTAGATCGATGGCCGCACCTTCGCCGATTTCTGTGGCGTCGGAGGCTCCTGCGGTGCCGAACACATACCATCGGGCCCCTCCGGGGGAAGTGGCTTCGGCCCTGAGTCCGTCGGATCCGTCGGTCACCCACGCGTGATTGAGGCCGCTTGCTGCCTGGGTCTCGATCTCAACAGGGGCGACGCGGGCCGTCAGTCTGACGTCGGCCGACGCTCTGAAGGCAGCTGCTATGAATAATATGTAGACTATCGGTAGGCGCATTCAGGTAAAAAATGTTTTAGCCTGCAAAATTACTAAATCCGCAGCGTTTTCCCATGCGACGCGTCCTTTTCGGCATGTTAAGTATCCGTAAAACTGACAATCAGATGCCGAAGCGCCAGCCGAATTTGGCGGTTATGCTTAACAGTCCGTTGGCCAGGGCGGAGTGTTTTTCAAAAAACAGGGCCGCGTCGTTTTTGACTATTACGCCGAGAAACCACCTGTCGTGATTCCACACGAATGACGCGTTGAAGCGGTTAGAAAGACGGAAGGTGCAGCGGCGTCTGTTTTCGGCAGCCGTGCTGCCGATAACGATGGACGGAACGAGCGATTCGCTGATGCCGACGGTGATATTGCGGCGTATCACCCAATTGTGGCCATATCCGACTTTTATGCCGAAAGCCTGCCCCCGGGTGTCATACTGCGCAGGGCCGGAGTAGTTCAGCTCAGGGGGCAGCTTGCTGAAATCGAACCTGAAATTCTGGTTGACATATGAAAGCCCCAAAGAAAAAGAGCCCTGGCTTTTCTGCTGCAGCCGGCTTAATGCGAATGCGGCAGCGTATGAGTAACGCTTGTGATTGAAGAAATAGTTGGCTTCTATGCCCCATTCGGATGTCTTGACTCCGTCGAATTTCAGCCGGTGGATCTTCTTTCCGTCGTATTCGGTGATGTTCATCCCGATATTGTTGCTGATGGAGTAGAAGCTTGCCGACAGTAGCGCGCAGGAGAAGTCGAAATTGAATTTTGACTTAGTGCGGTCGCTTCCGCCGGTGAGTTTGTTGATGTTGAGATCGTAGGCGAGAGAAACGGCCATGTAGGTGAGATCGATGCCGACGGTGCTGTTTGTCGGCGAATTCATCTTTATGCTGTTGTGATCCGAGAAATACAGGTTATTGTAGTCAAACCAGCTGTCGGAGCGCAGTTTGATGTTCATGTTGTAGCCGGTGCCTTTGACGTAAGCAGTGTCGTAGGTGTTGAAAAACCGGTCGCCCCAGCGATAGGTGTTGACGCAGAATCTGGCGAATCTGCCCTTTGCGGCTATGGAATCGAGGTCAAACGACAATGCCGCCGCATTGAAAGATACGGCACATGCTAAAAGCAAAAGTATCCGGCTCGGGGCTGCATTAAACATGATCAGTCAGCTTGCTCTTGTCGTTAGTAATTGCAAAATTAATAAAATAATCTGTGGCGCGGTATAAAAAAGAGCCCACGTCCGGATGGCGGAAGTGGGCCGAGAAGGTTATATATCCTACGGTTTACCCTTTGTTAGACTCAGGGTTAAAATAGGGCCTTGGCTTTTTAATAACGCCAGCAAAATGCCTTCTCTTGCAAGTTAAACGCCGGGATGCGGCGATAGTTCGCGTCCCGGCGTTAAAATATGTTGGCGATAGGGCGGTTCAGTGGCCGGAGTCGGTAGCGGTCACCTTAACCGAGTCCATCTTGCGCCATGCCACGATGATGTAGGCTGCTACGAAAGGCACGATCACCGACACCCAGCTCATCACCGTGAGTGTGAACTTTGTGGATGAGCTGTTGCGAATGCTGAGCGAACTCTGCGGATCAAGCAGCGACGGATAGTAGGCTGTGGAGTTGAATCCGGCATAGCAGAAGAGGGCTATGATGACGAGGATAGTACCTGCCCCGGCCCACCATATGCCCCCGCGCCAGGATTTACGCAACATGGTGCCTCCGATGCCCCACAGTACGGCCAGTACTCCTGCTGCGAACGCTATTGTGGCCGGCCAGAGGGCGAGGAGATTGTGGAGATACTTGTAGTCGGTCCACTCGAATGTGGCGGGGCCTGTCTGAGTCAGTCCGCGCTGTGTTAGCAGCACGGCGAGAAATGCCAGAAACAGCGCTACGAAGACGATGCCGTTGACGGCCGTCTGCCGGCGCAGCTTGGCGCAGAATGCGTCGTCGGCAATGTCGTTGAGCATGTAGAGCGAGGCGAGAGTGCGGGCGAGCATCAGCACAGTCACTCCCAGAAGCAGGTTCTTCCAGCAGGCGATGGCCTCGAGTCCGTGAGTCGGCGCCCATCGGGATATGACGGGCGATCCATGGTCGAGTATATTGCCCATGCTTACGGTGAACTCCGCTCCGAAAAACATCATGCCTACTGCCACGCCGAGCAGTATGCATCCCACGCATCCGTTGATCAGCAGGAAGCAGTCGTAGGTGCGTGTGCCGAAGAGGTTGCCCGGCTTGCGGCGGAATTCATAGCTGACAGCCTGAAGCACGAAGCTGAAGAGTATGAGCATCCAGAGCCAGTAGGCGCCCCCGAAGCTTGTGGAGTAGAATAGCGGGAACGATGCGAAAAATGCGCCTCCGAATACTACGAGCGTAGTGAATGTCAGCTCCCATTTCTTGCCGAGGGAGCCGATGATCATGGTGCGTTCCGTCTCAGCAAAGCGCTGGAAGAGCATGGTCTGTCCGCCCTGCACGAAGAGCAGAAATACGAGCAGAGCGCCCAGTACGGCTATAAGCAGCCACCAGTAATCCTGAAGATATTCGAGTTCCATATTGTCAGATCATTTTTCTATTTCAAAATCGGTTTCGGCGCCCTTGCGGAGCTGTCGGGCCATGATGCACATCTCGGCTGCAAGGAATGCGGTGAATACGACAGCAAACATCCAGAATGTGGTCTGAACGCTGCCTGCGGATATGTCGCTGACAGCGGCCTGCACGGGCATCAGCCCCTCAATGATCCAGGGCTGGCGTCCTACTTCGGCTGTAACCCATCCTGCTTCGGAGCAGATCCATACGATAGGTATTGATGCGATCGCAAGCCATATATACCACCTCTTTTCGAGCAAGGCGGGGCGCCGGAATGCTCCCCAGAGTGTCAGGGCGAGCATGAGGCAGAGGAATCCGCCGGCCAGCACCATGATGTGGAACGCATAGTAGGTCACCGCTACCGGCGGCACGGCCTGCTGCGGCGAATCGAAATATCCGTAGCCGAAGTAGCGGAAGTCGGCCTTGATGCGGGCAGCTGCATCTGTCATGGCGGCAGTATCGCCGGCCTTGCGGGCCTCGTCATACTGCCTCAGTGCCTCCTGGGCTCGCTGTCCGGCGGCTATGCGGTCGGCATAGCTCTCGGTCGCGGTCTCTTTGCCGTCGTTGCCGGTAGCGCGGCCCTCTATCAGGTCGTTGATGCCGGGCACGTATCCGTCGAAGTCGTGCGTGGCAAGAAACGAAAGACCCTTGGGAATGCTGATGTTGAACAGGAAGTCGGGCTGATCGTCACCCGGCTTTTTGTCGGGGTTGAGTATGCCGAATGCGCTTATGGCCTGTCCGGCGGAGCCGTCATAGAGGCCCTCCATCGCTGCGAGCTTCATGGGCTGCACGCGGGCTACGTCGACCGCCGATCCGTCGCCGCTCCAGAGCGTGCCGAGCATGCCTATGGCGCCCACAGCCGACGCTATCTTGATGGAGCTGACGGCCATGGCGCGGTTGCGTCCGCGGAGCATGAACCAGGCCGAGATGCCCGTGACGAATACGCCGGAGAGCACCCATCCCGACATGACGGCATGGAAAAACTTGTGCATGGCCACGGGAGAGAACGCCACAGCCCAGAAATCGTCCATGACATTGCGCATCTGCGCCGGATCGAATTCCATTCCTACCGGATACTGCATCCAGGCGTTGGCTATGAGTATCCAGAGGGCGGAGATCGAGGCGCCGATGGCTGTCAGCCACGTGGCGGCAAGATGGAAGCGGGGACTGACCTTTTTCCATCCGAAAAACATCACGGCTATGAATGTCGACTCCATGAAGAACGCCAGGAGTCCTTCGATGGCCAGCGGGGCGCCGAAGATGTCGCCGACAAACCAGCTGTAGTTCGACCAGTTGGTGCCGAATTCAAATTCCAGAATGATGCCGGTAGCCACTCCGAGCGCGAAGTTGATGCCGAAGAGCGTCATCCAGAATTTCGTGATAGCCAGCCAGCGCTGTGAGCGCGTGCGGTAGTAGATAGTTTCCATTATGCCGATGATCACCGATATGCCGAGGGTGAGCGGCACAAACAGCCAATGATACATGGCTGTGAGCGCAAACTGCCATCGGGACCAGTCGACTACTTCTACAAGATTTTCCATTTTTATCGGATTATTGGATTATGATATAGTTTGTTGTAATGATTTTCGGTCACCGGGAGCCGTTCCCGCGGTCGATCAGTTCGGAGCGCACTGCGTCGGCCCTTTCGTCGTCGGTGGAGTAATCGCGGCTGAGCAGGTCGGGAAAAAAGAACAGTTTGAACACCAGAAATAGCAGAGCCAGCTTTATGAGTATGAGCGCCCACAGGCTTCGCCCCACTGTCATGGAGCGGAAGCCGTCGATGTAAAGGTCGGCGGCCCGGCGCAGGAAGCTCTGATGTGGATTTGCGTCGGCATGAGCTTCGGGGCGGTTAGTTACCATGTCTGTCCCCAGCGGTCTTTTCATGCGCATAAAGTTCGTAAATAAGCTGTGATGTAGCAACTTTTTCGACAAAAATATTATTTCTCTGAAAACTTCTTGCGGATGATTTGGAGATTTGCAAAAAACATACTACCTTTGCACCACCAATGAGAAATCGTTGGCAGCAATTACCACGGTGAGGTGGGTGAGTGGCTGAAACCACCAGTTTGCTAAACTGACGTAGGAGCAATCCTACCACGAGTTCGAATCTCGTCCTCACCGCCATAAAGGGAAGCCCGACGCCCTGCAAGGCATCACTTCCTTTTTTATGGTACCATGGCCGAGTGGTTAGGCAACGGTCTGCAAAACCGTGTACAGCAGTTCGATTCTGCTTGGTACCTCTTAGGTTAATGAAATTTTGATTTATTGAGCGGTTGTCGAGCGGGAGCTTGGCAACCGGTTCTCTTTTATGGGGAGTCTGAATATCGCACTCTGACCGGCGGTCTATGCCGAGGCGGGAGTGCACCGGTCAGCGCGTATGGCCGCGCAGGTCGATGTTGAAAAGCTGGCGGCCGTCGGCGCCCCACACGAACACCTGCTCCTCGCGCCCTTTCGTAAGATTGCGGAGCACCATAACGGCGTTGGCCGGAGCGGTGAATCCGATGCTGAATCCGTCGGACATCTTGCGTCCGAGTGACTTTACGCCACGGTCGGTGAAATATACGAGCTCGTACTCCTGGCCGGGAAGCACGAAGTTGTCGTCATTGTGCGCCACGAGAAAAAGATTGGTGATGTCGCTGTCCGAATCAAACTTCACTATCATGTCGCCGCAGTCGGGTTGAAGCGGTGCCCAAGAGAGTATGTCGCTGTCGACGATGTTGCTGTAGCGGCCGTCGGCAGCTGCGCGTCCGGCTACGGATGCCGGGATCGGATCGGCGCCTACGGAGTCGCGGCTCGCCGTCAGCGACGCTATCATGGCGTTGCCCGGTGTGTCCTTTATGATGCGTATGTAGTGCTCGCGCAGCGGCTTGTCGAGGGGGATGCGGCAGTAGCTGTGAGCGGGAGTCTGTTCTATTCTGTGAATGTCGCGCCAAGGGCCGGCGGCGGTCGGCGCGGCTTGTATGCGGCAGCCGATGAGGGTCGACATGCGCTCGACGAGATGAAATCTCCGCGGAAACTTTCGGGTCAGGCTGACGCTTTGTGTCTCTTCGGTGCGTGGCTCGAACGAATGGACGCGGCCGTCGGCCGTCAGCATGAACGGCCAGCCGCACTGCTCGTAGCGTCCCGATGCTGACCGCACAGGGAAGAATATCACCTCCGGCTCTATGTCGGTGAACACGGCTCTGCCGCCGCTACGGCGCGCTATGTCGACCGGCGTGAAGGCGTGGCCGGTGAATATGCCTAAATATACATTGCCATCGCCGCTGACCTCCACTTCGGCCCGGTTGTGGCCGAAATATTCGGCGGTGACATCCTTCAGCCGGGGGTGGAGCAGGAGCGGAGGAGCGTCGTGGACGCCGGCATATTTCTCGAGGCGTTCGAGCTGGGGGCCGAACGTCATGCGGTAGACCTTGCCTTTGCGGCGCAGATCGTAGTGGATGCTGTCGCGGGTCGGAGGGAAACGAAGGTTGTCAAACATACGGTAGATCCCGTCGTGATTGTCATACACCACATTCCATCGGTGCGAGCCGCCGTTGTCGGGCGATACCGGCATCATGTCCACGCTGACCGGTATGCCCATGGCGCGCATGGCGTAGGCCGTGCGGTCGCAGTCCTCGCGGCAGAAGCCGATCGGGGCCTCGAGCAGCCGCAGCGCCGACCGGTGAGGCGTCTGCAGCAGGTCGCTGTAGGGGCAAGCGCCGATGAAGGCCGACACGATCCGCGCCGCGTCGACGGCGTTGTCGAGTGCGGCGATGGAGTCCTCTGTGGGTGCGAGCCATTGCCGGTAGGGCCCGCGCCAGTCGCTGAGGGGTTCGTTGCCCATGCGGTATGGCATGAGCAGTTCGGCCGCCTGTTCGTCGGTCAGAGCGGCGTTCCATTTGCGGCACGCACGCAGTCGGCGGGTGTCGTCGATGTGTCCGCGCAGCTGGTCGGCCGTGAGCGTGGTCAGATCGCTCGTGCGCTGCATCGGCATCGTCGCGAACTTCCGTCCCGCTTCGGCCTCCTCGGGCGTCAGATCCCGGTGTCCGGCTGCTTTGGTGTAGATCGCCTCTATCGAGTCCATTCCCGCGCCGGTGAGCGTGCCTTGGCCTATCATCGCTATCGTCATGAGCTCGGCCATATGACGGTCGGCGCCCTCGTATGATTCCACCATCGAGCGTATCTGCGCCTCGTTGCTCGCCGCCTCGGCATAGGCGCGGGCGAGCAGCCGGTCATGGTCGGTCGTGCACGAGGTGGCGGCTATCGCCAGAGCGGCCGTCAGAGCTGTCAGATGTCGTAGTTTCGCAAGCATACACGCAAAATTAGGCAAATTCCCGATATTTTGCCTTCTTTTGGTTGAAATCATTGTTATGAGCATAGTAATCCGAAGCTATATAGGCCTGTGCTGACGCGGGGCGGCCTGGACCGCGCCCTCCGGGGCTCGGCCGAGCGGGGATGCGTGCTCCTCTGCCCCGGTCTCCGCGCTCCACGTCCCGTACATCCGCTGGCGCGGCTGTCCGATCCGCGCCCCGCTCCGAACCGGGGATAACAGCCCTCCGCCCGCTCCGCGGCTCCCATCCCCCCCCTCCTCACCCCCTTCGCGCGCAACGTAGCCCCCATCCACCTGTCTCTCCTCACCGCGCACCTCGCAGCCGCACCTCTCCATTCACTGGCACCTCATCAGTCGCTACAGGAGACTGCTTCCACATGCGCCACCCTGCCATGGAGGGAGCGGTTCTCCCTCATCCGCGCCATCATGGTCCCGTAGCGACCGCTCCGTCAGTCTGCCATCTACCTGAACCCCCCATGTATCCACGCGTCAGGCGCCCACTGACGGTAGCCCCGGAGGGTGCGACACCGCGCATTTGCGCCAGTGCAGGCCTGACAGCGGGCATTTTACAGTTACAGCAGTCTATCGAGAGAAGTCCCGAGGGGGACGATACCCCGGATTCAAAGTGAAATTCCGGCGCCCCGGGTGGCGGGGGATAAACAAATCGCGGGGCGGGGACGTTTTATATTAAATTATAAATACGGTCACTATGTCGCACAAACATCACAACAGACAACAGTCGGACGACCGCCGGAACCGGTCGCTCTATCCGCCCTGCACGCGGCGCACCATGTGGCTCGCCATCATCATCTCCGTGGTGATCGTGGCTGCCGGCATTTGGGCTTTCTATTCGATACTCGGCTGACACCCGAGTCTCTGGCACGGTTTTTGCAACCTCAAAAGAAAATCAAACATCATAAAATATATGGAAAAGATTCAACCCGGAAAATATGTAGAGCTGGGCTACGACCTCTATGAGGTCACTCCCCGCGGTGAGATTCTCGTGCACCAGACCGACAAGGCCGATCCCGAGAAGATAATATTCGGAGTCACTCCCGGTATGATCCGTCCGCTCGAAAAGGCCATCGAGGGCCTGGAGCAGGGCGGCGAGTTCGACGTGACGGTCAAGGCCGAAGAGGCTTTCGGTCCGCACGATCCCGAGCAGGTGGCGCGTCTGGAGAAGGACGTGTTCACCGTCGACGGCAAATTCGACTCCGAGATGGTCAAGCCGGGCGCCATGCTCCCGATGATGACCTCCGACGGCTACCGCATCAACGGTCTCGTGGAGGAGGTGACCGACACCGAGGTGGTGATGGACTTCAACCATCCCCTCGCAGGCAAGGACGTGCGCTTCAAGGGTTCGATCCTGACCGTGCGCGACGCCACTCCCGAAGAACTTCAGCCGGCCCACGGCTGCGGTTGCGGCTGTCATCATGATGGCGGCGACTGCGGCGACGGCTGCGGCTGTTCCGACCATGATGGTGATTCGTGCGGCTGTCACGACCATGACGGCTGCGGCTGCCACTGATCGCGTGCTTTAAGACCAGATAGCTTCCGGCCCCCGCTCCGACGCCTCCCGCAGGCCCGGCGCGGGGCTGTTATATTTCCGGTTGAGTTATGTTCATTGTTGGTTGTCCTCTCGTTGCTATGAGAACTGATATAATGCTATATAAGGCTTTTTTAGACGTTAATTTCGGTTTTTTTAATTTTTTCTTTCTTCCGTGTTGTGAATTTGATTAAAAAAAAATATTTTTGCAAAACAATATCTGCTTAAACCAACAGGCTTTTTCAGACGTTGTATAGATAATTTAATTATTAACCAAACCTAACAGGAAAATGAAAAGAAAAATTCTTGTAGGCGTCCTGGCTGCGGTTGTGGGTGCAATTGGTTATTTTGGGGTGAATTCCTCGAATAATCGACCCGAAAGGCTGCTTCTTGATGACGTCGAAGCTGTGGCATCGTGTGAACTCCCGGACGGATATAGCGCGAACGGACATTGTGTGTCTAACGATAGGAATGAGCATTTCTGTTCTAATATAGACGGAGAGCAAAATTGTTATCAGTAAACCTGATGATGATTCCTGACAGAATCAATCTACTTTGGGTCGTTGTTATACTCTTTTTGAGTATTTACTTCCAGAGCCTGAGGGACTATATCCTATAATAATATACTTAAATAATGGTGAAATTGAGGAGATTGATATTCAAAGCCCCGAGAATGTAAGTATTTTCCATAAATTGAGTAAACGATTGAAAGATGGGCAAAAATAATGTTTATATAGGGTTGATAGCTGTATTTCTTATAAATATAGCTAGTTCTTGTGTTCATGGAACAGATGGAAGTGGTTCTATGAGAATAGATATGTTGCCTCTCATAGCCAACGATGTTTCAAACGATATAGAAAAGGTTGGACTGGATGTGGAATTCATCCCGTTGGAAACAAATGATTCCCTGCTGTTGGGTGGTAATACGATAGTTAAATATGTGGATCAGGATAATATTATAGTTGAGTCATTACAGACATTATACCGATTTGACCGACAAGGCAAGTTCCTCAACAGAATAGGGCGTAAAGGTCAAGGTCCGGGAGAATATGTGTCACCGGGAAGAGTGTCGTTTGATCCAGTAGCCAGACGTTTATACCTTTTCACAAACAGATCGTTGCAGGAGTGGTCACTTGAAGGTGAATATGTCAGGACGCTTGAGATGCCGGATCGGGAGAGTCTGCAATCAGTATCGGCTATGCTGAATGATACATTGGTGATGATAAGGCGTTATTATGGCGATGAGGGTGAACTGACAGAAACAGTGCAATGGAGTCGGATAGATGGAAAATCTCTCATTGATAAAGTTATTATGTCGGATTCTACCAAGATAGATGTGGCTATGTACGCCTCTCCTGAGCATTATCGTGTCGGGGAATGTGAATTCTTTCGCGATGAATGGGATAATAAGCTTTTCCGTCTGAAATATCCTGATATGACTGAATTCGTATGGTTTGATTTTGGCAGGCATAACACGGACAGATCCATCTTTCAATCTGGAAACCTGAGGGAAAAGCTTGGGGATGAGAATGTGTCGATCAAACAATGTATCGTGTCGGGAGATTACAAATGGATGAAATATAGACTGGAAAATCTTGACCGTTATGTTCTGATTGGCAAAAATAACGAGTGTCTATATCATTCTACGGCTTTATCACCACGTGATACGCCATCTGGATTGCCGGTTGTTGATGGTATGATGTTGTCGTTTTGGCCAACCTATATAGATGACCAGTCTCGGTTGTCGTGTGTGGTGTATCCTGATATGATTGATGATCAATCGTTGGAGTATTTGTCAAAAGTTACTGGCACCGAGATTGATCCAGACAGCAATCCTGTCGTTGCGCTTGCATGGAGCGACTGATGACCTGTTTGCAAAACTGCGGCTGCCACTGATCGCGTGCTTTAAGACCAGATAGCTTCCGGCCCCCGCTCCGACGCCTTCCGAAGGCCCGGCGCGGGGGCCGCTGCATCGGGGCGAAATCAAAAAAGCGGTCCGCATGGCTCCAAATGCCGAAATTTTTACATACCTTTGTAGGTCAGTAACTACAACACCTTAGGAAGACATGAAATTCAATGTTCCGAGCAAGACCCTCAGCGGCTTCGTGTCAGCTGTCAGCAAGGTCATAAACTCAAAAAATCCGCTCACGATACTCAACAATTTCCTCTTCGTGCTTGAGGAAAACACCCTGACGGTGAAAGCGTCGGACTCGGAGAACTCCCTCGTGGCGCGTCTCGAAGTGACCGGCGCCGAAGGCGAAGGCTCATTCTGCCTCGACGCCCGCCGCATCGTGGAGCTGCTCCGCGAGCTCCCCGATCAGGGCATCACGTTTGATATCAACGACGATAATCTTGAGGTGAAGATCTCCTATTCGAGCGGCGACTATTCGACCGTGGGGCTCAACGGACGCGAATATCCCGAGCCGGAGCAGGTTGACGCCGGCGACCGTCTCAGCTTCGTATGCCCCACCGAGGTGGTGATGAAGGGCATCGAGAACACTCTCTTCGCCGTGGGTACCGACGACCTGCGTCCGCAGATGATGGGCATCCTCTGGGACGTGCGCCCCGACCATATCGTTTTTGTGGCCACCGACACCCGCAAGCTCGTGAAATTCACCAACTCGCTGGTGCAGCCCGAGTGCGAGTGCTCGTTCATACTCCCGCTGAAGCCCGCCACGGTGCTGAAGAATGTCTTCGTCAAGGAGGATTCGATACGGGTCACCGTCAGCGAGCGCAACGTGAGGTTCGAATCCGAATCCTACACCTTCGACTGCCGTCTGATCAAGGGCAACTTCCCTCCCTACGAGCGCGTGATTCCGGCCAACAACCCCTATACGCTGACCATCGACCGCCAGTCGCTCATCAACTCGCTGCGCCGTGTGTGCGTGTTCGGCGACGACGGCAACGGCCTCGTCAAGTTCAAGCTCTCCTCCGACAATCTGACCCTGCGCGCCCAGGACAGCAGCTACGGCACCTCGGGCCTCGAATCGCTCCCCTGCCAGTATGACGGCGCCGAGCTTCTCATAGGCTTCGGAGCGCCTTATCTGCTGGAAATATTCAACACACTCTCAACGGCCGACGTAATGATGAAGCTCGCCGACCCGAGCCACGCGGCCATCTGCCTCCCCTCCGAGAACGCCCCCGGCACGGAGCTGCTCATGCTCCTGATGCCGATGCATATAGTCGACTGATCATGGAACTCAATCTCAACAAACCGATCATTTTCTTCGATCTCGAGACCACCGGCACCAACATCACGCGCGACCGCATAGTGGAGGTGTCGATACTCAAGATAATGCCCGACGGCAAGGAGATCTCGCGCACGCGCCGCATCAATCCCGAAATGCCTATACCGCCGGAAGCCACGGCGGTGCACCACATCACCGATGCCGACGTGGCCGGCGAGCCGACGTTCAGGCAGATAGCCAAGGATCTGGCCTCGATATTCGCCGGATGCGACATAGCCGGGTTCAACTCCAACCGTTTCGACATACCGATGCTCGACGAGGAGTTTCAGCGCGCGGGCATAAAGTTCGACTTCACCCGCCCGCGCTTCATCGACGTGCAGACGATCTTCCACAAGAAGGAGCAGCGCACGCTTGTGGCCGCCTACCGCTTCTACTGCGGCAAGGAGCTGACAGAGGCGCATTCGGCCGACGCCGACACCCGCGCCACCTACGAGGTGCTGAAGGCTCAACTCGACCATTACGACGATCTGCAGAACGATATCGCTTTTCTCTCGGAATATTCCGCCCAGAACCGCAACGTCGACTTCATGGGGCGCCTCGTCTACGACGAGTGTCACCGCGAGGTGGTCAACTTCGGCAAGTACAAGGGACGTCTGGCCGAGGAGGTGCTCCGCACCGATCCGAGCTACTACAACTGGATAATGCAGGGCGACTTCTCCCAGAATACCAAGGACGCATTCACCGCCGTGAGGCTCCGCATGAAAACCGAA
Source organism: uncultured Muribaculaceae bacterium (assembly GCA_947629175.1). Classification (GTDB taxonomy): domain Bacteria; phylum Bacteroidota; class Bacteroidia; order Bacteroidales; family Muribaculaceae; genus Paramuribaculum. Next base: position 92,585 of record CANRCT010000005.1, read on the forward strand.
GGCAACTGATGCTCAAAGGTAAGCACATAATACTCGGCATCACCGGCGGGATAGCCGCCTACAAGTCGGTCAGTCTGCTGAGACTCCTGGTCAAGGCGGGGGCCGAGGTGCAGGTGGTGATCACTCCGGCCGGCAAGGAGTTCATCACTCCGGTCACTCTGTCGGCCCTGAGCGGCAAGCCGGTGATAAGCGAGTTTTTCACGGCCAACACCGGGCAGTGGAACAGCCATGTCGACATAGGCCTCTGGGCCGACGCCATGGTCATAGCCCCCGCCACGGCCTCCACCATAGCCAAGATGGCCTGCGGAGTGGCCGACAACATGCTTGTCACCACCTATCTCTCGGCCAAGGCGCCGGTGTTCGTGGCTCCGGCGATGGATCTCGACATGATGGCCCATCCCACCACACAGCGCAACATAGCCCTGCTCCGGTCGTACGGCAACCATATCATCGACTCCCGTGCGGGCGAGCTCGCAAGCCACCTCGTAGGCAAGGGGCGCATGGCCGAGCCTGAGGAGATACTGGCCGAGCTCGACCGCTACTTCGACACCGGAGCCGACATGAAGGGGCTCCGGGTGATGATCACGGCCGGCCCCACCTACGAGAAGATCGACCCGGTGAGATTCATCGGCAATTACTCGACCGGCAAGATGGGCTACGCCATAGCCGACGAGGCCGCGCGGCGCGGAGCCGACGTGACGGTGGTCAGCGGCCCTGTCAGCGTAGTGCCGCAGGAGCCGGGCGTGAAGGTTGTCAGGGTCGAGTCGGCCCGCGAGATGCTTGAGGCTGCCGAACGGGAGTTCGACCGGGCCGATATAGCCATCATGGCCGCCGCAGTGGCCGACTATGCTCCGGCTGAACCGGCCCGGAGCAAGATCAAGCGCGAGGCCGGCGAGGCTCCGGTGATCAGGCTCGTGAAGAACCCCGACATAGCCGCCGCACTTGGCGAGCGCAAGCGACCCGGACAGACGCTCGTGGGCTTCGCCCTGGAGACCGACCACGAGGCCGAGAACGCCGCCGGAAAGATGCGCCGCAAGCACCTCGACATGATAGTGCTCAACTCGCTGCGCGACGCCGGCGCGGGCTTCGGTACCGATACCAATCTCGTCACCATCATGACGTCCGACGGCCATAGCCGCCGCTACGACCTGAAGTCGAAGCGCGAGGTGGCCGCCGACATCCTCGACCAAATACGCAGCCTGCGATGAAGCGGCTCCTGCTGACACTGACACTTCTTGCGGCCGCACTGACGGTCGCTCTCTCCTCTGAACTCAACTGCAAGGTGGAGGTCAATGTCAGCCGCACGGAGACGATGCCGGCCGACGTGGCGCGGCAGCTGCAGGAGGCAATAGCCGAATATGTCAACACGACGTCGTTCACCGAGCTGCGCATCGCTCCGGCGGAGCGGATAGAGTGCCGGATGTTTCTCGACGTGACATCTTATGCCGACGAGAAGGTCAGCGGCACGCTCACCGTGCAGTCCACGCGCCCGGTCTACGACAGCACCTACACCACCACGCTCCTAAATTTCAAGGATTCCGACATCAGTTTCGCCTACTCTCCGGGGCAGCAGCTCGTGCTTGCGCGCGACGCCATCGACTCCGATCTTACGGCCCTGCTCGACTTTTACGTCTACCTCATAATGGGGCTCGACTTCGACAGCTTCGGCGCGGAGGGTGGCACCCCTTTCTATGAGGCGGCCTCCAGGATAGTAAGCCTCGCCCGCACGGGCGGAGGCAAGGGATGGCGCGCGATCGACGACAACCGCTGCCGCGCGGCTCTGCTCGCGGCGCTGACCGACCAGCCCACGGCCGCCTATCGCCGGATGCTCTACGACTATCACCGCCGCGGACTCGATGCCATGACCGTGAGCCCCGACAAGGGGAGGGCGGCGATCGGCAAGGTACTGTCGCAGCTGCGCGAGATAGCCCGTCAGGCGCCGATGACTCCGCTGCTTCCGGCCTTCCGCGACGCCAAGCTCGACGAGCTGACCGGGGTCTACTCCAAAGCATCCGACCAAGAGCGGCGCGAGGCTGTGGAGGCACTGACTGCCCTTTATCCGTCGGAGTCGGCCATAATAGAGAAAATACGTCAACCTGCCAGATAGAACATCAATGCTTGAGACACTACATATATCCAACTACGCGCTGATCGACACCGTCGACATCCGCTTCTACCCGGGGCTCGACATCATCACCGGCGAGACCGGAGCGGGCAAGTCGATAATGCTCGGGGCCCTATCTCTGCTGCTCGGTGCGCGGGCCGACACGAAGGCCGTGCGCAGCGCCGACCGCAAGTCGGTCATCGAGGCGGTGTTTACCGTCGACTCCTATCCGCAGCTCAGCCAGGTGTGCGCCGAGGCCGATATCGACTGGGATCCGCAGCGCTGCATACTGCGCCGTGAGATAGCCCCCAACGGCCGCTCGCGCGCGTTTGTCAACGATTCGCCGGTGCCGCTGACGCGCCTGCAGGAGATCGCCCTGCATCTGATCGACATCCACAGCCAGCACAACAATCAGCTGCTGGCGCAGCCGGCTTTTCAGCTGCAGGTGGTCGACACCCTTGCCGGCAACGCCGACCGTCTGCGTGAGTACGGGCGCCGTTTCGAGGCGTTCCGTCAGGCCGTCCGTCAGCTCAAGAAGGCCAAGGCCCGGCTCGAAAGGGTGCGCGACGACGAGGAGTTCACCCGCTATCAGCTGCAGCAGCTCGACGAGGCGCAGTTGCAGAGCGGCGAACTGGAGCAGCTTGAAAAGGACCGCGAGGTGCTCGGCAATCTGACAGCCGTCAAATCCGACCTCTACGATGCGCTCCAGGCGCTCTCCGACGGTTCGGCCAACGCCATAGCCCTCGTCGACTCCGCTGCAGAGGCATGCGGCCGCCTGGGAGCGGCCCTCGACGAGGCCGACGACATACCTGCGCGCCTTGCCGCCATACGCATAGAGCTCGCCGACATAGCCGCCACGCTCTCAGAGACCGACTCGGAGCTGAGCGCCGACCCGCGCGAGCTGGAGGCCACAGAGGAGCGCATCGACGCGCTCTACTCGCTTCTCTCGCGCCACAAGGCCGATACCGTCGATCAGCTCATAGAGAGGCGCGAAGAGCTCCGCAGCCGCCTGGCCGCGCTCGACGACTCCGACACCACCATAGCCGATCTGGAGCGCGAGGCGCGCCGCGCGCTCGCCTTGGCCCGGGAGAGTGCGGCTGAGATCACCGCAGCGCGCCGCGAGGCCGCCGAGGCGTTCGCTGCGACGCTCCGCGGGAAGGCGATGCCTCTGGGCATGAAGAATCTTCAGGTGGAGGTGCGCGTGGAGCCTGCCGACATATCCGCCACCGGTATGGATCGCGTGGAGTTCATGTTCGCCTTCAACAAGAATCAGCCCCTGATGCCTGTGGGGGGCGCCGCTTCGGGCGGAGAGATCTCGCGCCTGATGCTATGCATCAAGGCCATCATAGCCGACCGGATGAGCCTGCCGTCGATCATCTTCGACGAGATCGACACCGGTGTGTCGGGCGAGGTGGCCTCGCGCATCGGCGAGATGATGGCGCAGATATCGCGTTCTCTCCAGGTGATAGCCATAACCCATCTGCCGCAGGTGGCAGCCCGCGGCGAGCACCACTTCAAAGTGTTCAAGGAGGACGACGAGACCTCCACGCATACTCGCATAGCCGAACTCGACGAGGCTGCCCGCATCGACGAGCTGGCTCTGATGCTCGGCGGCGAATCGTCGGCCGATGCGGCCCGCGCCAACGCCGTGGCGCTCCTTTCACGCAAATAACCCTCATAACCTGCATAAACCTATGATACAGTCATCCGACTACATATTCGGCATCCGCGCCGTCATGGAGGCCATCGAGGCCGGCCGCGACATCGACCGCGTGTACATCAAGAAAGACCTTCAGGGTGAGCTCGCCCAGCAGCTCGCCGACATGATCCGCGCCAACGGCATCGTCAGCCGGCGCGTGCCCGTGGAGCGTATCAACAAGATCACCCGCAAGAACCACCAGGGAGTGGTGGCGATACTCTCGGCCGTCACTTACCACAGTCTCGACAACCTCGTGCCGCAGCTCTATGAGGAGGGGGTGACCCCGCTGCTGATGGTGCTCGACGGCATCACCGACGTGCGCAATTTCGGCGCCATAGCCCGCACATGCGAGTGCGCGGCTGTCGATGCGGTGGTGATCCCGGCTCACGACAGCGTAAGCGTCACGGCCGACGCCGTGAAGACATCGGCCGGCGCGCTGTCGCATCTGCCGGTGTGCCGCGTGGCCTCGACGCTCTCGGCGGTGAAGTTTCTCAAGGCGAGCGGCATCCGCGTGGTGGCCGTCAGCGAGAAAGCCGACATCAACTATACTCTGGCCGACTATACTGTGCCCGTTGCGCTCGTGATGGGCGCCGAGGACCGCGGCATATCGCCCGAGGTGCTCCGCGAGTGCGACACTTTCGTGTCGATCCCCATGTTCGGTCACATCGGCTCGCTCAATGTCTCCGTGGCCGCCGGAGTGCTCGCCTATGAGGTCGTGCGCCAGCGCCTCCGGAGCAATATGGAGATAATCTGAACGAATAGCCGGAGCTATCGGAATAATCAGAATAATCGGAGTCATCGGAGGTTTCTGATGGCTCCGATCGTGTATGCGCTGTCTGTATACGTATCTGTAGCTAATGTGTAATTAGTGCGTCCTGTGCAGGCGCGGAGGCGCGGTGTCGCACCCTCCGGGGCTCCCGCGAATGTGGGGGAGCGGGCCGGGTCCCCGGTCTCCGCGGCAGCCTCGTCGGCATGGACGCTATCGCGCCCTCGCCTCCATCGGCTGCGGCTCCGAACCGGGGTTACCATGCCCCGCCCCTCCGGGGCTCCGGTCGGTGGCCGGCTGACGCATGGATGTGTGGGTCCCCGGTCTCCGCGGGAGCTTCGTCGGTGTGGACGCTGTCGCGCCCCCGCCTCCCTCGGCTCCCGCTCCGAACCGGGGTTACCATGTCCCGCCTCCTCCGGGGCTTCTGTCGGCGGGTGTCTGATGCGTGGATGTGTGGAGCTTAGGTCAATGGGCGGATGGCGCGGGGTGGAATGGGAGCCGCGGAGCGGGCGGAGGGCTGTTATCCCCGGTTCGGAGCGGGGCGGGGAGCGGACAGCCGCGTCAGCGGATGGCCGGGACGCGGCGCGCGGAGACCGGGGGCAGAGGCGCACGCATCCCCGCCCGGCCGAGCCCCGGAGGGTGCGGTCCAGGCCGTTTCGCGTCAGCACAGGAAGTTCGCTTATTTCAGATCTTCAGGATGATATGAGAGATTCCATAACTCGCACATCTTCTGAATTTCCTTGTCAAAAAGGTGTATGGCATGGTGTTCCTTCTGTCGGGAGATATATGCCGCTATGCTGTCCTTATGGCTTGGGGAACAGCTGCAGGCGTAGTAGCCCGAACACCACCCGCAGAACATTGTGGCGCGCTGATTAGCCTTAAGCCAGTTGTGGGCTTTGGCTTTGACTGCCGACATCAGTTCGGCGAGCGATACTGTCGGATTGAGGTCAACGAGCATATGGACATGATCGGTGACACTATTTATGGAGTGAAGATAGCTTTTCTTGGAGATGACGATGTTGACGATGGCCTTGTGAAGATCATCTCGGAAGCTGTCGAGGAGATACGGACGGCGGTCTTTCGTTGCAAAGACTATATGGAAAAGGGCATTGACTTTGCTCATAATAATGATTTTATGCAAATATAGGGATTTGGGATGATTTTAGGAAATATTCTGTTTCCTGAAGGGCCTGTGCTGGCGCGGAGGCGCGGAGGCGCTCCCTCCGGGGCTCCCGCGAATGTGGAGGAGCGGCGGCCCGATCCCCGGTCTCCGCGGGAGCCTCGTCGGTGTGGACGCTGTCGCGCCCCCGCCTCCCTCGGCTCCCGCTCCGAACCGGGGTTACCATATCCCCGCCCCTCCGGGGCTCCGGTCGGTGGGCTCCTGACGGTGGATGTGTGGTCTGTGGTCGGCTGACGCGTGGGACTTCCGTCGGTGGGCGGCTGGGGGGCCTGTGCTGGCGCGGAGGCGCGGAGGCGCTCCCTCCGGGGCTCCCGCGAATGTGGAGGAGCGGCGGCCCGATCC
>CANRCT010000006.1 GCA_947629175.1 uncultured Muribaculaceae bacterium
CACAAAAATCGCATAACCGACATGAATACAGAGATTAGCAATTCCCTATTAACAGATTTTAAGAGACACTAGTGAAAACAATAAGTAAATTTGCCAACGAATCGCGACCTGACAGATAATCACTGAAACGATACTTTAACAATATAATATTATGACAATCGACAATTTTAATTTCGACGGCAAGAAAGCCATCGTCCGCGTTGACTTCAACGTGCCTCTCGACGAGAACGGCAAGATCACCGACGACACCCGTATCCGCGGCGCCCTCCCCACTCTGAAGAAGATACTCGCCGATGGCGGAAGCCTTATCATCATGAGCCACATGGGCAAGCCCAAAGGCAAAGTCAATCCCAAGTTCTCCCTCTCGCAGATCAAGGACGACGTTGCCAAAGCGCTCGGTCACGAGGTGAAGTTTGCCGACGATTGCGCAAAAGCAGCCGAAGCAGCCAAGGCTCTGAAGCCCGGTGAGGTGCTTCTGCTCGAAAACCTCCGCTTCTACCCTGAAGAGGAGGGCAAGCCCGTCGGAATCGAGAAGACAGATCCCGCTTACGACGCTGCCAAGAAGGAGATGAAAGAGCGTCAGAAAGAGTTCGCCAAGACTCTTGCAAGCTATGCTGACGTTTATGTAAACGACGCTTTCGGCACGGCACACCGCAAGCATGCATCGACAGCCGTCATCGCCGACTATTTCGACAAAGACCACAAGATGCTCGGCTACCTCATGGAGAAAGAGGTCAAGGCCGTCGACAACATCCTCAAGGACATCCGTCGTCCGTTCACTGCCATCATGGGCGGTTCCAAAGTGTCGACAAAGATCGGCATTATCGAGAACCTCATGGACAAGGTCGACAACCTGATCCTCTGCGGCGGCATGACCTATACTTTCGCCAAGGCTATGGGCGGCAAGATCGGCGACTCCATCTGTGAGGAGGATAAGCTCGATCTCGCTCTCGACATCATGAAGAAAGCGAAGGAAAAGGGTGTGAACCTCGTGCTCGGCACCGACTGCATCGCCGCTGATTCGTTCAGCAACGACGCTAAAACTATGGTATGCCCCTCCAACGATATCCCCGACGGCTGGGAAGGACTCGATGCCGGCCCAGCTACATGCAAGGCTTTCGAGGAAGTTATCGTACCGTCCAAGACCATTCTTTGGAACGGCCCTGCCGGAGTGTTTGAGTTCGACAACTTCACCACCGGTTCGCGCGCAATAGCCGACGCTATCGTGAAAGCCACCAAAAACGGCGCCTTCTCACTCATCGGCGGCGGTGACTCCGTGGCCTGCATCAACAAGTTCGGTCTGGCCGACGAAGTTTCCTATGTATCTACCGGCGGAGGCGCCCTGCTTGAGGCTATCGAGGGCAAAGTGCTTCCCGGAGTAGCTGCAGTGCAGTAATCCCCTGCCGCGAGCCATAGGCTCGGGCAAATAATATAAGACGTGGCAGCCGCCAGTGATCCCGTATCCTGTGTCTGCCACGTCTTGTATTTATTCGGTATGTATGTTGCCGAAATAAGACAACAATCGCATCCATCCTGCTTAACGGACAGATGCGAGGCTATCTGAGTGCGCATAGGGGGACTCGAACCCCCACGTCCGCAGACATTAGATCCTAAGTCTAACGCGGCTACCAATTACGCCATATGCGCTGCTGAAAAGTATCACAAAATTAATCAGTTTTCGCGAAACTCCCAAATTTTTGCCGGAAGAACAATTGTTTTGTACCTTTGTACTATGAATTTCACTCTTCAATCCACATGCCCTGATTCAGCCGCCAGAGCAGGCTTGATTTCGACGGCCCACGGCGAGATACTGACACCTATATTCATGCCGGTCGGCACCGTCGCCTCTGTCAAGGCCGTGCATCAGCGTGATCTTGTCGATGATGTCAAGGCACAGATCATACTGGGCAACACCTACCATCTATACCTGCGCCCCGGCACAGAAATCCTTCGACAGGCAGGAGGTCTGCATAAATTCATGGGGTGGGAGCGTCCGATACTGACAGACAGCGGCGGCTTTCAGGTTTTTTCCCTGTCTGCCAACAGAAAGCTGAAAGAGGAGGGCGCGTGGTTCAGGTCGCACATTGACGGATCACGACATCTTTTCACGCCGGAGAAGGTCGTCGACATACAGAGAGTGATCGGATCAGACATAATGATGGCCCTCGACGAATGCCCTCCCGGCACCGCCGACTATGACTATGCCAGCAAATCGCTTCAGCTCACCCACAGATGGCTCAAAAGAGGGTGGGATCAATTCCGGTCGACCGAGGGGCTCTATGGTTACAGCCAGACATTTTTTCCTATCGTCCAGGGATGCACATACCCTGACCTGAGGCGCGAATCAGCGAAATTCGTCACCGATCTCGGGGCCGAAGGCAATGCCATAGGAGGACTTGCCGTCGGGGAGCCGACCGAGGTGATGTATGACATGATAGAGGTCGTCAACGAGATTCTGCCTGCCGACCGTCCGAGGTATCTCATGGGAGTCGGCACACCTGCCAACATGCTCGAAGCGATCGATCGCGGAGTGGATATGATGGACTGTGTCATGCCTACACGCAACGGACGCAACGGAATGCTCTTCACGATGAACGGCATCCTCAACATGCGCAATCTCAAATGGGCCAATGATTTCTCACCACTCGATCCTGACGGGACAAGTTTCGTAGACCATGCGTATTCCCGCGCCTATGTGCGTCATCTTTTCGTCAGTCAGGAACTGCTCGCGCTCCAGATCGGAGCCATACACAACCTCTGCTTCTATCTCCATCTCATGGGAGAAGCCAGGCGTCACATTCTCGAAGGCGACTTCGCCAACTGGAAACGCGCCGTCATACCACAACTGACCAACAGACTATGAGATACCTCAGGCTCAAAATTCTCGACCGCTATATTATCGGCAAGTTTCTGGGCACATATGTGTTCGCTATCGTTCTTATACTTGCCATAACGATCATGTTTGACGTTAATGAGAAGCTCGACTCTTTCCTGAAAGCTCCTCTCAAGGCTACGATTTTTGATTATTTCCTCAATTTTCTGCCTTATTTCGCCAACCAGTTCAGTCCGCTCTTCACATTCATTGCCGTCATATTCTTCACCTCCAAGCTGGCCGACAATTCCGAAATCATTGCCATCCTTTCGTCAGGGATGAGCTTCCGAAGGCTGCTCCGTCCCTATATGATCTCGGCGGCAGTGATCGCTTGCCTTACTTTCGTGCTCAGCGCCTACGTGATACCGCCGGCCAACGTCAAGCGTATCGACTATACCAATACATATGTCAAGAACAAGCGTGTAGACTACGGCTCCAACATACAGCTTCAGGTCAGCGAAGGCGTCATTGCCTACATCAACCGCTTCGACAACAACAACAGCACCGGCTACCGCTTTTCGCTTGAAAAATTCGACGACAAGAAGCTCGTGTCGCGACTTACCGCACAGACAGTCCGCTATGATACCCTTCACCGCTGGGTTGCACGCGACTACATGATACGCGATTTCAAGGGCACACGCGAAGAAATACGTCGCGGAAGCCGTCTCGACACCATTATACCTATCGAACCACGTGATTTCCTAATATCCAAAAACGATCACGAGACAATGACCACACCTGATCTGTCCGAATACATATCACATCAGAAGATGCGCGGAGTGGCCAATATCAAGGGATTCGAGATAGAATATCATAAACGCTTCGCCATGACGGCGGCGGCATTCATCCTCACTGTCATTGGCATGGCTCTTTCATCCAGAAAAGTGAAGGGAGGCATGGGTATCAATATCGGCATCGGGCTTGTGCTCAGTTTCAGCTATATACTGTTTATGACCGTCACATCGAGCTTCGCGATCTCCGGACTTACTTCACCATTGGTGGCCATGTGGATCCCCAATATTCTCTACAGCATAATAGCGGTGGTATTGTATCTGAAGGCATCACAATGACTCGAAACGCAATGTGACCGACGGGCCTCTGCCTGGCTCAAGCACTACCCTTCCGTTGAAAAATTCCACTCCGCCCTCTTCGCCATCGAAGGGACGGAGTGTCACTTTTCCTGTCTCGTCTATTTCGGCAATGTGCATGTAATGGTGTCCTTCGGATGTCACCACATCATGAGCCATAACCTTCAGCGGTCCTCTGACAGTCTTAACGGCCATACTTACCTGAATAATGCTTCTGACCGGTAGGTGCGGATGCCGATCTGAAATCACTGCGCATCCTGACAAGACTGATCGAGTCGATAAAAGCCACCTTGTCGGCGCCTCTGTAATGAATGTAACCGTAAACGTCGGTCGCAGTCTTGTCTTTGTCAAGAGCCAGCCGCAGCGACTTCCATCCATCGCCATTCGAACGCAGGGAATTGTAATCCTTGCTGCCGTCCTGATACTGGGCAGCGATCGTCAGTTCAATCATATCCTGAGAGCCGATCATCTTTGCATTCAGCTCATATACGTCGCCTTTCTCCCAGTTACGGTCGAGAGGCATGTCGAATTCGATCATGTCGGTCGGCATCGTCGGCCCGAACTTGCGGAATCTCAGTCCCGGCCAGACGTCGACAGAATCACCGTCAAGCACAAGCGAACGCATAGTCGTCGACTCACCCTTCGCACCGGCCATCCTTCTTGTCCTGGCTATGTCATGGTTTATCATCTCTATGGCCTGGTCATACACCTCGACATACTTCTCCATATTGTAGGCATACCAGCGCATCGAGCTGTCGACTTCAGCCTGACTCACTCCATTGCGGAGATATATTGCCTGTCGTAGCACATCTTTGGCAGAGTCTGTGCGAAGCTTGTCGCCTGATGTCTCTGCTACACTTTCGGCGATGTTCATGTCGGCAATGATACGGGCCATCTTTTTTTCAGAAATGACCCCTGACGGACGGGAATTACAGGCTGCGGCGCCGATAAGCACCGCAACAGCCACCGAAGCTTTCAACAGTCCCTTGCCAGTCATTCCCTGATCCCGGTGTCGGCGCTCTCCTCTTCAGAATGCTTGCCGGAGAGATGCTTGGTATAGAAGAGTATTATGATCACCATCCCCACGGATATCGCAGCGTCGGCAAGATTAAACACCGGCTGAAAAAAAAGGAAATTCTCTCCTCCGACCCATGGCATCCAGTCAGGCCAGTCGAAACTGAACAGGGGGAAATAAAACATGTCGACCACCTTGCCGTAAAGCAGCGGAGCATAACCTCCCCCGTCAGGGAACATCACGGCTACGGCCGGCGGCATCGGATTATTGAAAATCACGCCGTAGAGCACGCAGTCGATGATATTGCCGGCAGCGCCGGCAGTCACCAGCGCAAGGCATGCGATAAAACCGTAGCCTATATCCGTCCGGCGGCTGAATCTGACTATAATCCAGCCGAGCGCAGCTACAGCCACTATCCGGAAAAGCGTCAGAAACAGCTTCGACCCCATCTGCATGCCGAACGCCATGCCGTCGTTCTCGACAAACACGAGCCTGAACCACTCCGCGATCTTCAACTCCTCTCCCAGATAAAAATGAGTCTTCACCCATATTTTTATCAACTGGTCGAGCAATATGGTCACAATGATTATGGCTACGGCAGCCTGGCCTTTTGTAATCTTCATCAGCCGATTATTTCTTTCCGTTGATCTTCACATCTATGCAGAGAGTGGCATGAGGCACTGCCATAAGCCTTTCTTTGGGTATGAGCTTTCCTGTCTCACGGCATATGCCGTAAGTCTTGTTCTCAATCCTCACAAGCGCAGCCTGCAGATGCTGTATGAACTTCATCTGCCGCTGGGCCAGACGTCCGGCCTCCTCTTTATTCAGCACGGCCGCTCCCTCTTCAAGCACCTTGAAAGTCGGCGAAGTATCGGCCGTATCATTGCCGCCCGAATTGGTCAGGTCGGCACGAAGCATATCGTAATCGCGCTGCGCTTTGGCCAGTTTTCCGAGGATGAGGGTCTTGAACTCCTGCAGTTCCTCATCGCTGTATCTTGTTTTCTCTGACATGGTGAAAAGATTTATTTTGATAAGGTAATTCTTACTTTGACATCTGTTCCGTCGATATCGAGGATTTCAGTCATATCGTCATCCGCCACAGGGCCTACAAGGAGAGTGTCGGCCAACACCTGACGCGCTACATAGTCGGCATAATTCTTTATCGCATCATCTGACAGCTGACACGGAGCGAACGTCAGATTTATGCGGTCGGTGATCTGGTAGTCGCGGCTTTTACGGATATTCTGTATGCGGTTTACTATCTCTCGGGCCACACCTTCCTGGCGAAGCTCGGGAGTGACAGTGATATCGAGAGCTACAGTGACATTTCCCTCGTTGGCCACAAGCCATCCGGGGATGTCTTCCGATATGATCTCAACGTCGGCGACATCGATATTTGCTTCTTTACCGTCTATCATCAGTGAGATGGCTCCTTCACGTTCGAGACGCGATATTTCATGCTGATCAAGCCCCTGGATAGCGGCGGCGACCTGCTTCATCTGCTTGCCGAATTTCGGACCGAGTTTTTTGAAATCAGGCTTCACTTTCTTTACAAGTATGCTCTGATCATCATCTCCGACGATATCAAGATCCTTCACATTGACCTCGCCAAGGATCAGCTGCCTCATAGCCTGAAGAGCTTTGCGCTGCGATTCGTCGACTGCCGGCACGAGTATCTTCTGAAGAGGCTGGCGTACCTTTATCTCCGCCTTGCGGCGCAATGCGAGTACCATGGAAGTCACGGTCTGAGCCAGGTGCATTCTCTCCTCAAGATCTTTGTCGATCATCGACATATCGGCCACGGGGAACAGTGCGAGGTGTACCGACCGATCGCATCTCTTCAGGTCACGGTAAAGCCTGTCGGCAAAGAAAGGCGATACCGGAGCCATCAGTTCGGCTACAGTAAGCAGACATTTGTACAGGGTCTGGTAGGCCGCAAGCTTATCAGCATCCATCTCACCTCCCCAGAACCGTTTGCGGTTGAGACGCACGTACCAGTTGGAGAGATTGTCGCACACAAATTCGCTTATGGCGCGGGCAGCCTTTGTCGGTTCATAATCCTCAAGAGCGTCCTCGACATCCTTGACAAGCGAATTAAGCAGCGACAATATCCATCGGTCTATTTCCGGAAGCTTATCCATCCCCACGGCCGGCTCATCACCGGTAAATCCGTCGACATTGGCGTAGAGCGCGAAGAACGAGTAGGTGTTGTAAAGAGTTGAGAAGAGCTTTCTCGAAACTTCCTGAACGCCTGCTTCGTCGAATTTCAGATTGTCCCAGGGAGATGAGTTCGAGATCATATACCACCGGAGCGGATCAGATCCGAATTTCTCTATGGCTTCGAAAGGATTTACCGCATTGCCAAGACGCTTCGACATCTTGTTGCCATCCTTGTCAAGCACCAGACCGTTGGAGATGACAGCTTTGTATGCGCGGTCACCGAACACCATACCGGCTATCGCATGCAGGGTGAAGAACCATCCGCGGGTCTGATCGACACCTTCGGCTATGAAGTCGGCCGGGAACAGATCGCCACGGTCAAAGGCTTCCTTGTTTTCAAACGGATAATGTATCTGTGCGTAAGGCATAGATCCGGAGTCGAACCATACGTCGATAAGATCGGTCTCGCGTTTCATCGGTTTGCCGCTCGCACTTACAAGCACTATGTCGTCAACGTAAGGACGGTGAAGATCGATCAGCTCGTAATTCTCCTTGGTATACACCCCGGGCTTGAAACCGCGATCTTTATAGGGGTTCGACTTCATCACTCCGGCGCTGACAGCTTTTTCGATCTCGTCGTAAAGCATTGCGACGCTGTCGATGCACACCTCCTCGCTGCCATCCTCAGTGCGCCATATCGGAAGCGGAGTGCCCCAATAGCGGCTGCGCGAAAGATTCCAGTCCTGAAGATTTTCAAGCCACTTGCCGAATCGTCCGCTTCCGGTCGATTGCGGCTTCCATTTGATCGTGGTATTGAGCTCCATCAGCTTTTCACGCGCGGCAGTCGTGCGGATAAACCAGCTGTCGAGAGGATAGTAAAGCACAGGTTTGTCCGTACGCCAGCAGTGGGGATAGCTGTGGGTATGCTTTTCGATCTTGAAAGCAAGTCCCTGCTGCTTGAGCATCATGCATATCGCCACGTCGAGAGTCTCGGCATCGGGAGTCAGGCTGGCGTCATACGCGTTTTTCACATATCTTCCGGCCCAGGGTCGGTAAGCTTCCGTATCGACATTGTTTTTCACATACTCGGGATCGATGTCCTCTATACGGAAAAAACGTCCTTTCAGATCCACCATCGGGCGCACATTGCCGTCGCGGTCGATAAGCGTAAGCGGGGGCACGCCGTTCTGACGCGATACCCTGAGGTCGTCGGCACCGAATGTGCCTGCGATATGCACTATGCCCGTACCGTCATCGGTCGTCACGTAATCGCCCGGTATCACCCTGAAAGCGCCCTCGCCCGGATTCATCCACTTGATAAGCTGCTCGTAATGGAGTCCGACAAATGCACTTCCGTCGCATGATCCCACGATCTCATAGGGTATCACTTTATCACCCTTCGAATACGAGTCAAGAGGCTGCCCCGCTCCCTTGGGGTTGAATACAGTGGCGACAAGAGCGTCAGCGCAGATTACCGTCACTTTCTCGCCCGAATAAGGGTTGTATGTGCGAATTATGTCGTAGCGTATCGAGGGGCCTACGGCAAGCGCCGTATTAGAGGGAAGAGTCCAGGGTGTGGTAGTCCATGCAAGGAAATAAGCATCGCCCCAGCCTTTCATATTATCAGTCGGATCTGTGATCCTGAACTGCGCTATGCATGTTGTGTCCTTGACGTCGCGATAGCATCCCGGCTGATTCAGCTCGTGCGAGCTCAGACCCGTACCTGCGGCCGGAGAATAAGGCTGAATCGTGTAGCCTTTGTAAAGATACCCCTTGTCATACAGCTGACGCAGAAGCCACCACACGCTTTCGATATATCGGTTATCATATGTGATATAAGGGTCGTTCATGTCCACCCAATAACCCATACGGTTGGTAAGCGTCTCCCACTCGCGGGTGTATTTCATCACCTCCGAGCGGCATGCGGCATTGTAATCGTCCACACTGATCTTCTTGCCGATATCCTCTTTGGTAATTCCAAGATTCTTTTCCACGCCAAGCTCTACCGGCAGTCCGTGGGTGTCCCAGCCGGCCTTGCGCTTTACGTGAAAACCCTTCATGGTCTTATAGCGGCAGAAAATGTCCTTGATCGTGCGGGCCATCACATGATGTATGCCGGGCATTCCGTTTGCCGAGGGCGGCCCTTCGTAAAACACGAAAGAGGGGCACCCTTCGCGCTCCTTTATGCTCTTGCCGAACAGACCCTGGCGGGTCCAGTCATCAAGCATCTCTTTATTTATTCCCGACAGATTAAAACTGTCATATTCCTTGAATTTATTGTCCATCGCGAATCTGTTCTTAAATCAAGATGCAAAGTTACGATTATTTGCTCAACTATCAACCTTTTTACTTTCAGAAAATAATATTGACCGCGGCTGCCACCGACTTGCCGTCGGCGCCTACAGCAGGCAGCGCCGTCACGGTGACACGCGTTTTGTCCCATCCGAAAAGTCGCCGCTCTACAGGCAGAAGCAGATATGCCAGCCGGGCGGAAACGAAGCCGGTGACTGCTCCGCCCACGACATCGCCGAACCGATGACGATGATGATGGATCCTCAGTGCCCCCACACCTGCCGCCCAGGCATACGCGCCGGCACCCCAGCCCCAGCCATACTCGCTCCTGATGATTTCCGCCCCGGCCGTAGCGCGAGCCATATGTCCCGACGGGAAAGAATGGTTGTCGCTGCCATCGGGCCGACGCGATCTGACGGTATGCTTCAGCGTCTGGACGAGAATTTCGTCCAGTGCGAAAGCAGTGGCCGTGACTGCCAGACGCTCACGGAAAGTATGTTTCGCCTCAACGCCGAATACCCCTATGGTCGGAGCTGCCAGTATCGGCACGAACTGCCCCGCATCATCGACGATATATGTTTTGGCCTCCGCGGCCAGAACGGCTGCGGTCAGGACTAAAGCCATTATGATTCTTTTCATTCAAAATACCATTTATGAAATTTAACGGGTGTGATACCGGGCGACCTTCCGCTGCCAAGCATCCGGCGCACCTTTACGACCTTTCGTGGCACAAAACATTCGTCATCCTTATGGACGCTGCCATAACTTACACGGCCCGATGAATGGATATAACGGCCACGATCGAGATTAATGGCCACATGAGTGATGCGAACACCGTCGCTGCCGGTAAAAAACAGCAGATCGCCGGCTTCCCATCTCTGAGGATCCGAGCTGTCGACATCAGTCCCGGTAAGTGCCTGCTGCGAGGCGTCGCGCCGCAATATCAGGCCGGCCGACCAATAGGCCGCCTTTACCAGACCGGAGCAGTCAGGGCCTTTCGATGTAAGTCCGCCCCATACGTATGGAGCTCCGACCATCGCTTTTGCGGTGGACAATATCGTCGTGATGTCGGATTCTTTCGATGCCCACGTCTCAAAGTCCTCTACACTTCTGCTCTCTACATATCCCTGAAATCTGCCTCCAGGGAGGCTGACAAGCATGTAATCCCCGCCGTCCGACAGCCATTCCACGATATCGCCTCCGATGAGCTCGGCCACGCGGTTTCCCGGGTCATCCGTCATAACAGTGTCTGCTGATACAGCTATGGTGCCTGGGTCAGTCACTATCAGACGGCGCGATCTCCGCCAGTCCGACATCTTTCGGTCATCAAACAACGTGAGATTGGCGCGGTTGATATAACCTCTGTAACCGTCAGGAAGCTGCACCTCATACCAGTCGCCACGGCGCTTGCCCGCTTTGACCGGAGTGCCGGCCAAAGCCTGCGTAGTCTGTTCGGAAGCATGCGACGGCTCTGCCCTGACACACGCCACCGAAATATCGACAAGCCCCCACCGGCTGCTGTCGGCGGGGGTAACTGTCTGGGCCGACACTTCCGATGCGACTGAAATCGCCGTGAGAAGCGCCGCCAGTATTATTTTCATTCTGCTCAGTGTTTGGTCATTTCAGTGATGACATCCTTTATCTGCTGGCCGAGTTTCTCCGCCTCTTCCATCGAGTGAGCTTCCGAATATATACGGATGATCGGCTCGGTATTGGATTTACGCAAATGCACCCAGCTGTCGGCGAAGTCGATCTTTACTCCATCGATATCCGTGATCTTCTCGCTGGCATAACGCTTCTTCACCTCTTCAAGGATGGCGTCGACATTGATCTCCGGCGTCAGCTCGATCTTGTTCTTGGCTATGGCATAGGCCGGATAAGATTTCTTAAGTTCGCTCACTTTTTTGCCGCTCTTTGCAAGCAGTGACAGGAACAGAGCTACACCTACAAGTGCGTCGCGTCCGTAATGCGAAGCCGGATATATGACTCCTCCGTTGCCTTCGCCGCCGATCACCGCACCGGTCTCTTTCATCTTGGTGGTGACATTCACCTCCCCGACCGCTGAGGCTGCATACTGGCATCCGTGAGCCGCGGTCACATCACGCAGAGCGCGCGAAGAGCTCAGGTTGGAAACTGTCGAGCCGGGAGTGTGCGACAACACGTAATCAGCGACAGCGACCAGAGTATATTCCTCAACAAACATCTCGCCATTCTCCATCACGATAGCCAGACGGTCGACATCGGGATCCACAACGAAACCCACATCGGCTTTACCATCGCTCATCAGGCTTGATATCTGTGTAAGGTTTTCGGGGATAGGCTCGGGAGTATGCGAGAAACGTCCTGTCACCTCGCAATTAAGTTCTATCACATTCTTCACGCCGAGAGCCTTGAGAAGCTGGGGAATGACTGTGCCGCCCACCGAATTCACCGCATCCACTGCCACTGTAAAGTCAGCCTTCGCTATAGCCTCCCTGTCGACCAGATCAAGAGCCAGCACTTTCTCAATATGCTTGCGGTTGTAAGTCGTATTCTTCAGCTCATGTCCGAGATCCATCACATCGCAGAAAGTGTACGCGTCAGCCGCAGCTATCGAAAGCACTTCCTTGCCCTGGGCGTCATTCAGGAACTCACCGTTTTCATTGAGCAGTTTCAATGCATTCCACTGCATCGGATTGTGGCTTGCAGTGATGATGATGCCTCCGCATGCATTTTCTTCGGTGACGGCTATCTCGGTAGTCGGAGTGGAGGCAAGGCCGATGTTCACCACATCGAATCCCATGCCACAGAGAGTAGACACCACTATGCCGCTGACCATTTCGCCAGATATGCGGGCATCGCGGCCCACAACGATCACATTGGACGTTTTCGTGGTATTGCGCCTGATGAATGTGGCATAAGCCGCAGTAAACTTCACTATGTCAAGAGGGGACAGCCCCTCACCGGGTGCGCCGCCTATGGTGCCGCGTATTCCGGATATAGATTTAATTAGTGACATGATTGGATGATATTGTATTAGTTTTATTGTTTTTATGGCTGCTTCAGATCTGGCTCTTGTAGTATCTGAAGTGATAGAGATAAGGCTGTACCGACGATATCTCCGACGACCATCCGTACTGTGACTTCACTACAAGTTTCACCTCACTGTTGAGAGGAAGATACTGAAGCGGCATCTGTATGGCGAGCCCCCATGAAGAGGATGATTCAAGAGTATAATTCTTGTAACGGAATGACATGTTGCCTCCCTCCACATAGTCGCTGTTGCCTTCGCCCGGCATGTCGTTTATTCCGTCGTAGTAGGTAAGATTATAGCGCATGAAACGGAAATAGATCAGCTGGTCGTCCTGAGCCATTTCGCCGTCACCTACCTTCACTACCTGCATGAATACATTGCCGTCCTCATCAAGACGGTAATAGGGAGCGTCGTTGCCGGTGATGAATTTGTTATCGGCCGGCAGCTCCGTCAGGATGATCTGATCGGACAGAAACAGGTTGACGGCCTTGTTCTCTTCTTCGAGAAGTTCGGCATAGCTCTTGTCGTCGTCACATCCGCTGAGGCCTGTCATGAGACCGGCAGCGGCGATGATGGCTAAAAACGGGTATTTAGAGAGTATCTTCATGTCGTGATGTCATTTGGATTTATCTGTAATTCTTTTGTGGAATTTCGGTCAGTTCAAGATATTGATCAAATTCGTCGATCGCGGCGAGAAGCACGTCGAGAGCTTCGGAAACCGTACCGGTGAATTCGCCTCCGGCAGCATTAAGGTGACCTCCGCCGCCGAAAAGCCGTTCACAGACTACATTGACCGGGAAACAGCCTTTGCTGCGCATAGAGACCTTAACGAAATCAGGCTCATCCTGCCGCAGATACACGCTCCAGGTCACTCCCGGCACAGCCAGCGGCTTGTTTACCAGTCCTTCAGTGTCGCCTTTGACATAGGAGAACTCGTTGAGTTCATCGCGTTCAAGGATTATGACCGCGAGCTGATGCTCGGGCAGGATCTGCATCTTGCGGTAAAGCGCATACCCGTTGATTCTCAGCGATTCCGCGCGATGGGTATTCCAAGCCATAGAATACACCTCATCCTTGTCAAGCCCCTTCGCCAGAAGCAGGGATATTATCAGGTAAAGATCCGGATCGTTGGAATTATATGAGAAATTGCCGGTATCCGTCAGCATTCCCGTATATATGCATGTCGCTGCGTCAATATCAATCTGATCATACATGGCCGCCTGCCACAGGATGTGGAAAAGCAACGCACAGGTCGACGACTGATCTGGGCGGGAAATGGTCAGATCCGCAAAACGCTCGGGATTCAGATGATGGTCGATAAGTATCTTCTTCGCATCGCAGGCCTCGACGGCCGGTGCAAGACGGTCTATACGCTTCAGAGAGTTGAAATCAAGGCAGATTACAGCGTCGGCTGCGCCAAGAGCACGGTTCACCCGGTCGGGGAAGCGCGAGGCGATGACTATATCGGAAAAACCCGGGAGAAAATCAAGGGTTGAAGCGGGAGTGTCCGGAGTGATTACCACCGCTTTCTTGCCAAGACGGCCGAGCACGTGACACAGACCGAGCGATGACCCGAGAGCATCGCCGTCGGGAGTCATGTGGCAGGTAATCACGAACTGTGACGCTTCGGCCACCATGTCCGCGAAAAGCTCTATATCTGATGAGTCAATCGAGCGTTGGAAGTCCATCTTTCGGCTGAAATTTTTGCAAAGTTAATGTTTTTTGTCGAAGTCATACATCGGCCGAACGGATTTGAACCGACGTTTAACAATTTTTTCCTCCCTTACGGGTCATACAATCCTGATATCAGGATTGATGAGATACAGCCGTCCGGTAGCTCTGGTGATAGAAGTATACAGCCATCGGTAAAAATCCAGTCCGCGCGACTCTGGAGGGATATATCCCATATCTACATAGACATCGCTCCACTGGCCGCCCTGAGATTTATGACAGGTGACGGCATAGGCGTATTTCACCTGCAGCGCATTGAGATACGGGTTTGACCGCGATGCCTTGAGCCTATACGCCATGGGAGTCTGCGGCGCGAAAACATCCGTATCGCCCAGCACTCCCTCAAGCAGACGCTGAGCCTTATCAGGCGGCAATGCCGGAGTGTCCGACAAAAGAGTGTCGAGACATATCTTGCAGTCGAGGTCGACATCTCTGTCGGGCATCGTCAGCGAGACATCGGCAAAACGCAGCCCATATTTCATTTCCGTGCCGTCGACCCTGTTGATCACCGCCATATCGCCGTTGGCTATGAAATCAAGCCCTTTCACTCTGGAGCTCCACAGGTAATTGTTCTTCACCACCAGCAGGCGCTCCCCTACGCATAGTTCCTCCTCACGTCCGAGTATCAGTGAGCGCACAGCCGTGTTGAACTGTGTCGCCCTCCTGTTGGAACGCGTTATCACGATTGTTTCGTCTATCCCCACATCGGCATACGACCGCTCTATCTGGTCCTGAAGCTCTTCACCCGGTATAGAAGTAATATCGCTGAATCCTTTCAGTCTGATACGGGGCTCCGGAAGAGGATCGCGGTGCATGGCCTTGCGCATCCATGTGGCATTATACAATATCCCCGAATCCGCACCCTGTCTGACTACCTCGGTCATGACGGCGTGAATGACGCGCAGACCGAATTCCTTCAGACGCGCCACACTCATTGCCGGACTTTCAGTGCATCCCACGGGAGGCAGCTGTGCTCTGTCGCCGAGCAATATCATTCGGCAGCCTTCGCCGGAATAAACATACTGTATGAGATCCTCAAGGAGATTCCTGCCGCCGTCGGCCACAGTCTGGGATTCGCCTATCATCGATGCCTCGTCGATAATAAACACGGCTCCGCTCAGAGCATTGTCGGCCACATCGCCGGTCATATATCCCAGACCTGTCCCGTCTGAACGGTAAATCCTACGGTGTATGGTTGTGGCCGTCATTCCTGAAAACCGGCTGAATACTTTCGCGGCACGTCCGGTAGGAGCCAGAAGCACCACCGGGATACGGGCGTCGCGAAGCGATCGCACCAGCGCACCGGTCAAAGATGTCTTGCCGGTTCCGGCATAACCGTTTAGCAGAAACACGACATCACTCGGCATCAGCGGCGAACAAAACCGCGCGAGAGCCGCTATCAGCTGTACCTGCTGATCATTAGGCACATACGGCAGATTGAGCAGTATGCTTTCCGCAAACTCATCGATATTCATACCTATCTATCATTATGACGGCCATCACCCCGAAGCTCCGTAATACAATCGGCGCCATCCCTCCACGACAAGTGGGGACAGCGCCGATATATCAGTAGGGATCAGTTACCGGATAATCAGTCCTGATTGAGATTCATGCGCTTGAAATCCACTACAACCAGTCCCTTGGAATTCTGTTCGAGATACTTGCCGATAGTAAGGGTAGCATCTTTGATGAACTCCTGCTCCATGAGCACGGATTCCTTATAGAACTTGTTGACGCGGCCCTTGGCGATATTTTCGATCATCTGGGCGGGAAGATTGGCAGCTTTCTGCTCTGCTGTCTCCTTAGCGATAGCGCGGGCCTTGTCGGCCTCTTCAGGAGTGAGCCATCCCTTGGCGATATTGCTCTCGATATGGGCCTCCGAATCGACAAGATTCGGATTGATGCCGGCTTTCTTGAGAGCTGCTTCCACAGCCTTCTTCACCTGCTCCTCCTTTGTCTTGTCAACAGCGACCTTGTACTCGGTCTCCACTACGGAAGCCGGTACGCTCTCGATGCTTACAGCCACGGGGTTCATGGAAGCGACCTGCATGGCCACGTCGCGGCCGAGCTGATAGTCTACATCGGCCTTGTTGAAACCGACGATGGTCGACAGCTTGTTGCCGAGGTGGTCATATGCGGTAGTCGACTCAGCCTTGATCCACTCATATGCGCCGATCTCCATCTTCTCACCGGTCTTGCCGCTCTCCTCCACCACGAGATCCTGGATGGTCTGGCCGTCGATAGTCAGAGCCTTGAGTTCCTCTATGTTGTTGGGGCGGTTTTCCATAGCCGCATTAAGTATCTTGCGGGTAGTTTCGACGAATCCGGCGTTCTTGGCCACGAAGTCGGTCTCACATTTGAGAGCGACGATAGCAGCGAAAGTGCCGTCGCTGGCCGAGAGGGAGCATCCTTCGGAGGCTTCCCGGTCCTCGCGCTTTGCAGCCACAGCCTGACCCTTCTTGCGGAGGATCTCCACAGCGGCCTCTATGTCGCCGTTTGTTTCGGCGAGCGCTTTTTTGCAGTCCATCAGGCCGGCGCTTGTAAGGTGGCGCAGCTTGGTGATTTCTGCCATTGTAACAGCCATGTTCTTATTTGTGTTTTAGGTTGTTATTACTTGATTTACTCTGCTGCAGGAGCTTCTGCCGCTGCCTCTTCACCATTTTCCTCGCGACGGGGGCCACGGCTTACTCTGCGACGCTCGCGGCGGGGAGCCTGTCCCTCTTCGCCGGCGGCTGCAGTATCTACTTTCTCCACCTTGCGCTCCTCAATGCCTTCCGACATGGCGGCGCATACGGTGTCAAGGATCAGCTCGATGCTCTTGGATGCGTCGTCGTTGGCCGGAATCACGAAATCAACATTGTTGGGATCGGAATTGGTGTCGACCATTGCGAATACGGGGATGCCAAGACGGTTGGCCTCTGCCACTGCGATGCGCTCCTTGAGCACGTCGACTACGAAAAGAGCTGACGGCAGACGGCTCAGATCGGCGATCGAACCGAGGGTCTTCTCAAGCTTCGCACGCTGACGTGTGATCTGCAGTTTCTCACGCTTCGAGAGGTTGTCGAAAGTGCCGTCCTTCGACATCTTGTCGATGGAAGCCATCTTCTTGACAGCCTTGCGGATTGTGGGGAAGTTGGTGAGCATGCCGCCCGGCCATCTCTCGATGACGTAAGGCATGCCTATGGCCTGGGCTTTTTCAGCCACGACCTGTTTGGCCTGTTTCTTGGTTGCGACGAAGAGCACCTTTTTGCCCGATTTAGCGATGTTCTTCAGCGCGTTGGCGGCCTCTTCCACCTTTGCGGCGGTCTTGTAGAGGTCGATGATGTGGATACCGTTGCGCTCCATGAAGATATAGGGCGCCATAGCAGGATTCCATTTTCTCTTGAGGTGACCGAAATGGCAACCTGCTTCTAAAAGTTGGTCAAATGTAGGAGTTGACATTGTTTTGATTCTTGTTTACGTTCTTTTGGTTTTCAACCCCGCAGTAAGGATTCCAAACGTCCGTCTGCAGGATTTAGATTCTAAACACTAAGCTCTAAGCTGCCAGTCATTAACGTTTGGAGAACTGGAAGCGCTTGCGAGCCTTGGGCTGACCGGGTTTCTTACGCTCTACAGCGCGCGGGTCGCGGGTCATGAAGCCCTCTTTGCGGAGCACCGACTTGTCGTCGGGGTTGATTTTCACCAGTGCGCGGGCGATAGCCAGACGAAGAGCCTCGGCCTGTCCCTTGTAGCCGCCGCCGTCGAGATTTACGTGGATGTCGTATTTCTCATTGACGTCGAGAGTCGACAGGGGCTGACGCACGATGTACTGAAGGATGGAAGAGGGGAAATATACGTCGAGCGGACGATGGTTGATGACAATCTGTCCGTTGCCTTCCCTTACGATGACGCGGGCCACAGCGGCCTTACGGCGTCCTACTGCATTTACTGTTTCCATGCTTCTGAGGATTATTTGAGTTTGTTGATGTCGATCACCTCGGGATTCTGAGCTTCGTGGGGATGCTCAGGACCATTGTAGACATGCATGTTGCCGATGATGGCGCGGCCAAGACGGTTTTTCGGAAGCATGCCCTTCATCACCTTGGTGAACAGGGGGTTGTAGCCGGGCTTGATGTGCTTGTTGAGAGCTTTCTTCATCAGCACTTCGGGGGTGGCCATACGCTGGCCGCCGGGATAGCCGGTATATGACAGATATTCGCGGTCGGTCATCTTGTTGCCGGTGAGGCGCACCTTCTCGGCGTTGATGATGATCACGTTGTCGCCGCAATCTACGTTGGGCGAATAGCAGGGCTTGTACTTGCCGCGCAGGATTTTCGCAACCTTTGCGCAGAGCCGTCCCAGCACCTGATCGGTAGCGTCAATCACTACCCATTTTTTCTCAACGCTCTGCGCGTTGGGGGTCACTGTTTTGTAGCTTAAAGTATCCACTTTGAAACGGTTAATTAATAAAATTGTTACTTCCGCCTTATTCCGCTGTCCGGCCAATGGGGCATCGGCATCCGGCGGCTGATTATTGCTAATCGGGCATAATCGGGCGCAAAGGTAATGATTTTTCACGTTTTAAGCAAGCCTCACCCCTTATTTTATGAAGTTTTTATCCGAAAACAACGGTAAATAGCGTTTGCGGCGACCGCTCCGGGAGCGCCGAATACGGAGCAGGCATGGCGCATGCTGGATAAATAAGATTTGAATTCGGTTGTTTTTCACCGCGAAACGATGTAATTTTGCAACCAAATCATTATCACACATTCAAAAAATGAAACATCTGATGACTATCGCTCTCTCGGCTGCGATAGGAATGGGGACTCTTGGAGCTGCCCCCTCCGACATTCAGCCCGGGAGCAATCCTTATGAACTTGCCGAACGGTTTGCCGGGGGCAAGTTGTCCAACATGCTGTTTTCCACTACAGTTGACCCACACTGGTTTCAGAAGGGCAATAAATTCTGGTACAGCTACAAGACCGCCAAGGGCACACGCTGGTATGTGGTCGATCCGACTGCGCGACGCCAGACCGAACTGTTCGACCACGACCGGCTTGCCGCACAGCTGACCGAGATCGTCAAAGATCCCATGATCGCGGCGTCCCTGCCTATACGCAATCTTGAGGCATCGCCCGACGGCCGCACGTTCACCTTTGAAGTGACATCTTCGCAGGACGCCAAGCCTACCAAGGATTCCGACGGCAAAGAGAAGAAACCCAAGGCCGGAGAGAAAGAGGTATTCTATTTCAGCTATGACACGGCCACGGGCAACCTGACGCATCTTAAAGACAAGGAGAAAGAGAAGAAACAGCTAGACTGGGCGTCGGTATCGCCCGACGGACAGACCGTGGTCTACGCCAAGGATCTCAACCTCTACCGCATGAGCCGTGCCGACTATGAGAAGCTCAAGAAAAACGAGAACGACTCGACGGTCACTGACATACAGCTCACCACCGACGGCGTAAAGGACTTCGGCTACGGACAGCCCTACTCCACACTCAACACCGACACTCTCTGCAACGGCAAGCGCAAGGGGGTCTACGGCATGTGGTCGCCCGACTCACGCTACTTCCTCACGCAGATATCCGACGACCGCAAGGTCAAGGATCTGTGGGTGATCAATTCCGTAGCCGAGCCGCGTCCCACGCTTGAAACCTACAAGTATCAGATGCCCGGAGAGATGGAAGCGCCCGAAGATCACGTGTATCTCTTCGATATGACCGACAACTCCCGCAAGGAGATCGGCACAAGCCGCTTCAAGAACCAGACCATATCGCTCGCCTACCGTCCGTATCGCCACCGTCAGCGCGGCATGTACGACCAGCCTGCCATATGGCTCGGCGACAACAACCGCTTCTTCCTGACCCGTTCGAGCCGCGATCTTCACCGCATCGACATCTGTTCGTATACCATCGGAAGCGACACCATCGTGCCTGTGATCGAAGAGCGTATGAACACCTATCAGGAGGTCAGGCCCCTCGGAGCCGTTGCCGACGGCAAGGAGCTCGTGCAGTGGAGCGAGCGCGACGGATGGGCTCATCTTTATCTCTACGATGACAAAGGCAATCTCAAACGGCGCCTGACCGAAGGCCCCTGGCACGTGCATCGTATCCTCAATATCGACGAGCCCACCCGCACGGTCTACTTCACCGCCATGGGACGCGAAAAGGATGAGCACCCCTACTATCAGCACCTCTACAGCGTAAGTCTCGACGGAGGCCCTGTGCGCCGCCTCGATTCCGGCAGCTACTTCCATGCTCCGGTAGTGGATGACGACGCCCGCTATTTCGTCGACAACTTCTCACGCGTCGACACCGTACCGGAGACAGCTCTCTACGATACCCGCGGCAACAAGATCATGACCCTGCAGCGCGCCGATTTCAGCCAGCTGCTCGCCAACGGCTACAAGTTCCCTGAAGTATTCACTGTCAAGGCAGCCGACGGAGTGACCGATCTCTACGGAGTCATGTACAAGCCTTTTGATTTCGATCCCGAGAAGTCCTATCCCATCATCGACTATGTATATCCGGGCCCGCAGGTCGAGGCCACCAACTATCCGTTCACCCGCATGTCAGTGCGCACCGACCGTCTCGCACAGGCCGGATTCATAGTGATCACCGTCGGCAACCGCGGCGGACACCCTGACCGTTCGAAATGGTATCACAACTACGGCTACGGCAATCTCCGCGACTATGGTCTGGCCGATCAGAAAGCAGCCATAGAGCAGCTTGCCGCCCGCTATCCCTTCATCGACATCAACCGCGTGGGCATCCATGGCCATAGCGGCGGCGGCTTCATGTCGACCGCAGCCATACTCCAGTATCCCGATTTCTTCAAGGTGGCTGTATCATGCGCCGGCAACCACGACAACCGCATCTACAACCGCTGGTGGAGCGAAACCCATCACGGCGTGAAAGAGACCGTCAGCGAGAAGGGCGATACAACATTCGTCTACTCCATACACACCAATCCGGAGATCGCCCGCAACCTCAAGGGACATCTGATGCTCGTACACGGCGATATCGACAACAATGTGCATCCGGGCAATACCATCCGTGTGGCCAACGCACTCATCAAGGCCAACAAGCGCTTCGATTTCCTCTATCTCCCGACACAGCGCCATGCTTTCGGCAACATGGATGAATATTTCTACTGGCGCATGGTTGATTACTTCACCGACTATCTGCTCAACGGCCGACAGACGCAGGTTGACATACCCCAGCGATAATTCCTGAAGACACCACAACGCAACATTACAAAACGACGCCTCCACAGTCCTCACCGGCCATGGAGGCGTTCTTGTTTCAGACTTGTTTCGTCAGCGTGACTGCGTGATCATAACCTTGCTGACCCTGCCGTTACGTCGGAGTATGTAGAGGTTGCCCGGGCGCAGGGCGTCGCGGGTCACCCGGCGGCCGCTGAGATCAAACCATTCGCCACAGGAACCACTTTCTCCGTCCGCTCCTGGCATCGACAAACCGGAGGGCTTCTCCTCGAAATCGCATGCAAGAGTCATGTCGCCGTCTATGGTGACCGTTCCATACCCTACACCCATGTCAAGGCTGTGCCCGTCTATGGTGACGCTTTTCAGCTGATATCCCTCGTCGGGGACAGCAAACACATAGAGCTTTGATCCATAGTCATGGTACATCTCCGATTCGACCTTATCACCGGAGCCTCCACCGATAGGACTCAAGGCGCGGAAAACCTCAAGATGGCCATGGGGATGACGGCTTATGAGCAGGCGGTGACGGTCTATGGCAAAGACGGCCTTGATCTCTGTAGGCTTACGGATCGAAATGATAAAGGCATCAGTGCTGGCAAGATACTGACTTAACACATCCTGCCCGTTGACCGACAAGGAAGCAAGATGATAGTGTGCCTCGGATGTAGCCCTGACGTCCACGTTCGCTCCGTCAGCCATTATTGTGCCGCTCTCGATCTCATTGCCGTCTGACCGGCATATCAGAGTGCCGTTTCCTTCAGCCCGAAAATTCACAGGATAGTCTGATGCGAAATACGCCACGCACTCGGCATCGCCTTCACCGTCAATATCTATCTCCGCATCCTTACGGATCTCGCCGTTTACGGTCCATTCGACAAATCGGTCATATTGGGAAGCGGTGACAGCTTTAAGCTTCACTACGGCCCTTGTTTTGACCGACTGCGTTCCCTCCGGCTCCCCTACAATCACTGCGCGCCCTTTTGAAGCGTCGTTTGCCCGCACCGTTATCGTGCGTTCGGTGCCTATCGCGTGATCGAAGACTGCCACGAGGGAGAGATTTCCCTGTCCCGGCCATTCAAAGCGCGAGGTTGTGCCGGTACCCGACGATTCTCCCTCATATATCCAACGTGTGAACTTGAATCCGTCGGCGGCTTCAGCAAAGAAAGTGTGATTCTCACCGGAATGCGCCTCGACTGCCGTAGTGCCTTCGCGATCTATATAGACCTTACCGCCGATATATCCCTCCGGACTGCGCGACGAGATCTTGAGGTGATAGACTCCCGGTGCATCCGAAACAAAACTTGATGCTATCACCGTCGCGCCGACCACTGTCACGCGATATGTCCCGTCTGACTCTTTTCCGACCGGAGTGCCGTTTACAAGCAGTTGAGAAGGCAGATACATTTCATCGGCTGTCAGAACCACGGTCAGCACCGTACCCTCCTCTACCATCTGTCCGTCAGCAACCACAGATCCATCAGGCAAAGTCACATTCATCGAGCCATTGCCTCCGTTGGTCAGCTTTACAGCATATTTCTCCTTTTTCGGCTCATCAGGCTTTTCTTCCTGCTGCTTTTCAAATAATGCCTTCAGAGTTGCATTGCCCTCGACGACATATTCCGCTGCCGGCTCCGTCGAATATGCTTCGCTCCCCTTTTGCCATCCCTTGAAAGTATACCCTTCTGCGGCCTCCGCATGAATCATCACCGTTTCGCCTGCTCCGCATCTCTTCTGCACCGCATTCCTATCATCGTTTACCCACACTTTCCCGCCTTCGACCGGCGACGCCGACAGAGTTATCAGATAACTTGTCTCCTCGGATCCGCCTGTCGACACCTTGCAGCTCATGATATGAAATCCAGGCTCTCCCGCTACCGCATGGATAAAACCAGTCACCTCAAGCGATTTAGACCAGTTCGCATTGCCATAAATCTCACCGGCATTTTCAATATCCTGGTTTTCCTGTGAAAGTTTTACAAGTGGCATGTTTTTCTCCTGATCGACAGAGGGTGGCCGTACCGCAAGATGCAGCCATTTTGGATTGACAATGCCGAAATATATATTGACGCCTTTCAGACGCAGCATTTTATTGCCATTATTCCTGTAATCATTTAATATTCCGTCAAAAGTCGCGTCTTCGACAGGCGCCTCTTTCTTTGGTCCATCGCTTGACTTCGGTTTTTGTGTAAGATATATCTGCACCCCTTTGTATGTCGCAGCCCTTGCGACAGAGGCTTCGTCGCACTTGATTCTGCCTTCAACTCCCTGCAATACGTCGCCTACCTTTGGCTTCCACTCTCCGATGACACCCGGCTCATTGTACAGAAACAGCAGTCTCTCCCCGTCGGTCACGACGGCATCAACATCATTATTGCCCAATACTTCCACCACAGTGAGAGGAGTATCAAACCTCACAAGCGCGTCATTAACTAATGATCCGGAGAGAAGCTCCTCTATGCTTGTTTTTGCCGAAGGAGTCTCGACAAATGATGCGACTATCACAATATCTTCCCTGACCTCAAACGTCGCGCTATTTTCGCTGAGCGTCTGAGCAGAACTATTAACTAAAATCGACTGCAAAGCGTAGTTAGGCGCGGGCGTTGCGGTTACCGTCACCGTGCTGCCGGCATCGACAGCTTCGCCTGATGTGAGCGTCGTTTCGCCACATCTTACCGTAATAACACCTCCGGCCGACTGATCAAAAGTCACCTTACATGTCTTCACAAAATGAGCTTGCAAAGCTACTGCTTCTGTCACCTGGAATACGTATTCCGCGTCTCCGGAAACTTTCTGATCGCCATTATACCAGCCGTCAAATCTTGCGCCATCGGTTGGAGTAGCCGTTGCTGTCACACTTGCACCCGCCACCGCTTTTGACGTCGATACACTTACCGAACCCAATTCCGGATGATCCGCAGTCACCGTTATATCATACTCTTCTGCCGCCTCATCTTCCTTGGCAAACACCGCCACATATCCTATATTGCAGTAAACCGCTGGAGTAGTGTAAGTCGCGCCTGTTGAAACCTCTTTCCCATTCAGCGTCCACCTCACAAACTTATATCCCTCATTAGGTGTAGCCGTCAAAGTAGCAGTTTTCCCATTCTGAATCTTGTTGTCATTCACGGGCGAACTTATAACAATACGACCACCCTCTTCAATATTTGGTAAAGCCGTGAATAGCCAAAACGTAGTATTCTTAACTTCTTGATTAATTAACAATGTTATACCATTGGAAGAGTCATAATGAACAAATCCGACAAAAGTACTCTCTTTAGTTGTGGTAATAGTTGTAGGTTTATTGATTTTATAATCACATCCAGTAAGGGAATTATTATTGCCGAGGGTTCCAGAAAATCTAACAATCTGATTAAATAAATGCTTGTTAGTATCTTTAACGCCTCCATTAAGGATTTTTGGATCAATCTCAATTGGTATTACATATAATCTCTCTATGTCTGATAATTTTTTTCCAATCACTTTGCTCTCTGCGTTTGTGGTCAACTTTAGCTCGGCAGCTATGGGTTGTCCGGGTATAGGTTTATAAACTTCACATTTCAATTCAGTCAGAACATCAAAATTATCCGGATTTTTAGAAGCATTATACTCATCATAAAACTTATTAAATGTCAGCTTCTCGTCTTTTTCAAGGTCAGCACCACATTGAACTCTAACAAAAATATCATTATTCTTATCCGTGGCTAACACAACCCCACCAAACACTCCGACTCTGTAAAGTTTATCTATCTTCACTATGGTTCCATTCTCCAGATCTTTTATTTCGCTCAAAGAAGTGATGTGAATTGGCGAAACAGCGGTCTGGGCCAATGCCGCATGACTGCATATTGCGATCATAAGCATCGCAATCAAGCGCCAAATGAGTTTGTCTTTCATTGTTTTTAAGGGTTTTGAGATTGATTTATTATCGAGATTGTCCTATATTGTATTACAAAAAACTCAATTCGCAAAAGTATAAAAACAATTTAACATTTACTCCATGTTTCACAACATATTTTCATAAGTGTCACTAAAACACATCAAATATATCAAATACATATCAACTATTTGAAAGGATCGTCATGAAACGATTGATGCCGCAACAGTACTGTGACCGTTGCGGCATCATTGATATCTGATTCGTTTTGTCATCCGCCACCCAGCCGGTCATGATACCGTGAGGGATACGCGAATTCACATCGTTCAGGCGTTCTTCACCTTCTCTACGATGGCCTTGAAAGCGGCGGGATTGTTGAGGGCGAGGTCGGCGAGCACCTTGCGGTTGATCTCTATGCCGGCTTTGTGGATGAGACCCATGAGCTTCGAGTAGCTGAGATCCTCCATGCGGGCGGCTGCGTTGATACGCTGGATCCAGAGGGCACGGAAGTTGCCTTTCTTGTCCTTGCGGTCGCGATAGGCATATGTAAGACCTTTTTCCCAGGTGTTCTTGGCTACGGTCCACACGTTGCGGCGGCAGCCGAAATAACCGCGGGTGAGTTTTAAGATTTTCTTTCTGCGAGCTCTTGAAGCTACATGATTTACTGATCTTGGCATTGCTTTTGTCTTTTTTGGGTGTTAGCGCCCGCGCTTGTCGCATTCGGGTCTTTTTTGCTAAACATCCGGTTAATAACTGTTATAAAGTCACGAATTATACATGAACTGTATTGCGGAAAATCTGCTTCCTGATGCCGTCATTACTTGAGGGCGAGGAGCTCGAGCACAGCGCTGCGGTTGGCCGATGCCACGGTAGCGACATGGGTGAGGTTGCGCTTCTGCTTCTTGGTCTTCTTCGTCAAGATGTGGCTCTTGAAAGCATGTTTTCTCTTGATTTTTCCTGTTCCGGTAAGGGCGAACCTCTTTTTGGCACCGGAATTAGTCTTAATCTTTGGCATTTGGGTTACTTTTGTTGATTAATTCGAGTTTATACTGTGCCGCTGCCGGCTCGCGACAGCGGCGTTGTTTCGTAGTAGGTTATTTCTTCTTCGGCGAGATCATGATTATCATGCGCTTGCCTTCCAGCACAGGCATCTGCTCCACCTTTCCATACTCCTCAAGGTCGTTGGCAAACCGAAGCAACAATACCTCGCCCTGCTCCTTGAAGAGGATCGAACGGCCCTTGAAAAACACGTAGGCTTTCACCTTGGCGCCTTCCTGAAGGAAACCGATAGCATGCTTGAGCTTGAAGCTGTAGTCATGATCATCGGTCTGAGGTCCGAAACGGATCTCCTTCACCACTACTTTGGTGGCTTTGGCTTTCTGCTCCTTCAGGCGCTTCTTCTGCTGATAAAGAAACTTCTGATAGTCGAGAATCTTGCAGACCGGTGGTTCGGCGGTAGGAGAAATCTCAATCAGATCAAGACCCTGCTCTTCAGCGATCTTCAAGGCCTGGGCTATCGGATAGATGCCGGTCTCTACATTATCGCCTACCAGACGCACTTCGCGCGCATGAATGCGTTCGTTGATAGCGTATGGATCCTTCGAGGCATTGTTCCTTTCGGGCCTTCTTACGCCTGGATTCGAGTTGTTGTTTGGTCGGCGCGGACCTGGTACAAAGGGTTTTTTCTGCATTAAAGCGTTTATTGATTTGTGAGATTTCTGACTTCTTCCGTCAAATTCGCTGCAAAGGTAGCAATTTTCACCGTACCTTTATCACCTTCGCCCTGTTTTCTTACAGAAACTTCGCCATTTTGTGCTTCTTTTTCTCCCACTACCAGCAGATAGGGGATACGTTTGAGCTCATTATCGCGGATTTTCTTGCCGATCTTCTCATTGCGGTCGTCGACGATCGCACGCACATCGGCGTCGTTGAGCTGACGGGCCACCTCGAAAGCGTAGTCATTGTATTTCTCGCTGATGGGGAGCACCACAGCCTGGTCGGGGGCGAGCCAGAGCGGGAAGCGTCCGGCAGTATGTTCGAGCAGCACTGCTACGAAGCGTTCCATCGATCCGAAGGGAGCGCGGTGTATCATCACCGGGCGATGCTTCTGGTTGTCGGCGCCGGTATATTCCAGACCGAAGCGCTCGGGCAAGTTGTAGTCAACCTGAATCGTGCCGAGCTGCCAGCGGCGGCCGAGAGCGTCCTTCACCATGAAGTCGAGCTTCGGGCCATAGAAAGCGGCTTCGCCAAGCTCCGTGCGGGCCTTGAGACCCTTCTCCTGACAAGCCTCTATGATGGCCTGTTCAGCGAGGTGCCAGTTTTCGTCGGATCCGATATATTTCTCTTTGTTCTTGGGGTCGCGGAGCGAGATCTGTGCCTCGAAATTATCAAACTTCAGAGCCTTGAAGATATAGAATATTATATCCATCACCTTCAGGAACTCGTCCTTGATCTGCTCGGGCGCACAGAAGATATGGGCATCGTCCTGCGTGAATCCGCGCACTCGGGTCAGACCGTGAAGCTCACCGCTCTGCTCGTAGCGGTAAACGGTGCCGAACTCCGCCAGGCGCAGAGGCAGCTCGCGGTAGCTGCGCGGGAATGCCTTGAATATCTCGCAGTGGTGGGGGCAGTTCATCGGCTTGAGCAGATACTCTTCGCCCTCTTCGGGGGTATGGATCGGCTGGAACGAATCCTTGCCATACTTCGCATAGTGGCCCGAAGTGACATACAGCATCTTGTTGCCTATATGCGGTGTGATCACCTGCTGGTAGCCGTAGCGCTTCTGGATCTTGCGGAGGAACTGCTCCAGACGGTCGCGGAGAGCGGCTCCTTTCGGAAGCCACAGAGGCAGACCGGCGCCGACATTCTGAGAGAAAGCGAAAAGCTCCATCTCCTTGCCAAATTTGCGGTGATCGCGTTTCTTGGCCTCCTCAAGCATTACGAGATACTCGTCGAGCATCTTCTGCTTGGGGAACGTGATTCCATATACGCGTACAAGCTGCTCGCGTTTTTCGTCGCCGCGCCAGTAAGCTCCGGCGAGCGATGTAATCTTCACAGCCTTGATGGGGGCCGTGTTGGCGATGTGCGGTCCGCGGCACAGATCGGTGAAAGCACCCTGTGTATAAGTAGTGATATGACCGTCCTCCAGTTCGCTGATAAGCTCGCATTTGTAGGTCTCGCCACGGTCGCCGAACAGTTTCAGGGCATCAGCCTTGCTGATATCGGCCCTGACAATAGCATTCTTCTCCCTCGCAAGCTCAAGCATTTTCTTCTCGATCTTGGGGAATTCAGCTGCGGTGATCTCATGACCGTTGGGATCTATGTCGTAATAGAAACCGTTGTCGATAGCCGGGCCTATGCCGAATTTCACGCCGGGATACAGTGCCTGGAGAGCCTCGGCGAGAAGATGGGCCGAACTGTGCCAGAAGGCATGTTTGCCTTCGGGGTCATCCCATTTGAAAAGCCTGATGGATGCGTCCTCTTCAATGGGGCGGGCGATGTCCCATTCCTGACCGTTGACTGAAGCGGCCAGAATGTCCTGTGCAAGCCTGGAGCTGATGCTTTCGGCAATGGCAAGAGGTGTCACGCCGGCTTCAAACTGCTTTACCGAATTATCGGGAAAAGTAATGTTTATCATATTGTTTTGATGTCCACAAATTGCTGTAGCGTGTTAACGGCTGCAAAATTAATGAATATCTCTGTAATTTTCAAATCATTTGATCTTTCAGTGGCATCTGTCAGTCGCCCATGGTGCGGAGCAGCTCGTCGTTGTCGGGAGTGCGCTCCATGCGGTCTTTGACAAATTCCATAGCCTCGATAGAGTTGCGGTCAGAGAGGAAGCGGCGCAATATCCACATGCGGTTGAGTGTCTCGGTGCGAAGCAGCAGATCGTCGCGGCGGGTGCTCGAAGCCATGATGTCGACAGCGGGGAATATGCGCTTGTTGGAAAGCTTGCGGTCGAGCTGTAGCTCCATATTGCCTGTGCCCTTGAACTCCTCGAAGATCACTTCATCCATCTTCGAGCT
Source organism: uncultured Muribaculaceae bacterium (assembly GCA_947629175.1). Lineage (GTDB taxonomy): Bacteria > Bacteroidota > Bacteroidia > Bacteroidales > Muribaculaceae > Paramuribaculum. Next base: position 29,278 of record CANRCT010000006.1, read on the forward strand.
TGTCTCCGTCAGCGCAGTGGCGATAATCGTCAGCGAACCGCCGTTCTCTATATTGCGTGCGGCTCCGAAGAAGCGCTTGGGCTTCTGCAGGGCATTGGCGTCAACGCCGCCGCTCAATATCTTGCCCGATGCCGGTGACACCGTATTATATGCTCTGGCCAGACGGGTTATCGAGTCGAGCAGTATCACCACATCATGACCGCACTCCACCATACGTTTTGCCTTTTCAAGCACGAGACTCGCTATCTTGACATGCTTCTCGGCCGGCTCGTCAAAGGTTGACGCGATGACCTCGGCATTGACGCTCCGGCTCATATCGGTCACCTCCTCCGGACGCTCGTCGATAAGGAGTATCATTATATAGGTCTCCGGATGATTTTCCGCGATAGCGTTAGCGATATCTTTCAGCAATATCGTTTTACCTGTCTTGGGAGGAGCGACGATAAGGCCTCGCTGTCCTTTGCCTATCGGCGAGAACATATCGACCACACGTGTCGACAGATTGTTTGTGCGGCCTCCGGTGAGATTGAATTTTTCTTCCGGGAAAAGCGGCGTCAGAGTCTCGAAAGGCACACGGTCGCGTATAAATTCAGGCGAACGACCGTTGACGCTTTTCACCTTATCCATCGGGAAATATTTGTCATTCTCACGCGGAGCGCGTATGGTAGCCTCCACCACATCGCCGGTCTTCAGGCCATATGCCTTGATCTGCTGGGGAGTGAGATAGACGTCATCGGGCGAAGGGAGATAGTTATAGTCGCTCGAACGCAGGAAACCGTATCCTTCAGGCACTACCTCAAGCAAGCCTGTGGTTTCAATCAGGCCGTCGAAGCTGTAGACAGGCTCCTGCCGCTGCTGCTGTTGCTGCTGATTGCGGTTTTTCTGTTTGTTTTTCTTGCCTTGCGGCTGCTGTTGCTGCTGTTTCTCCTGCTGCCACGGCTCATTAAGCTGTATAGGCGCTGTGGCTGCGGCTACAGCAGCCTGAGCTGCCGCCTCCTCTTTCTCGCGCTGAGAACGGGGAACGAACCTGCGTCCTTCCGACCGCGGGAAAAATGCGCCGAACCCGTCGCCCTGGTTATTGCGGAAATCCTGGCGAGGATTTTCGTCGTTTCTGCGCTGCTGACGCATTGTGTTCTCATCCGCAGGCGCATCAGCAGGAGTCTCTTTTGCCGATTCCTGCTCCTCTGCGGCGACAGGAGCATCAGCACGGGCGACAATCTGCTCCTCTGGATGATCGGTTGCCACCTCCGTCGGTTCGGTAGAGGCATCAGTGTCGTTGCTCTGCCCCTCCGTAGCGGTTTTCTGGCGGCTGCCTTTCGGACGTCCACGGCGCTTTTTCTCCTGCAGGGGATTCTGATCCCCGGCTTCAGCGGCTGCGCCGTCGGCCGAAAACTCGGCCGACTCCTGCTGCGAGGAAGCTTCGGCTGCGTCTTCGTTATTTTTTTGCTGTGGTTTTCTGCCCCGTTTCTTTTCACCTGCGGCTTCCCGCTGGTCGCCGGCGGCCGGCTGCTGATCCGGGGAGGAGGCTGATATATTGCCATCCGACTTTTTTTTGCGCGGCTGACGCCGCTTGTCGTTGGCCATATTCGCCGCTGCCATGGCGGCGAAATCTATAGCCTGCTGGTCGAGGATGGCATCTATTACTTCTTTTTTGGGAAGAGACGATATTTTCTTCAGTCCCATGCCTTCGGCGATGGTGTGAAGTTCAGACTCTTCCTTTTCCGATAACTCATCGAGATTGTACATATCTTAAAATATATGACGTGAGGGGAATTATTTGGCCTATGAAAGGATTTTACGCATTCCGACACATAAATATCAGGCATAAGCGATCATTCGATCATCGCCTCGCAGGCGTCGTCATACCGACGCGGAAGACGGAATGCATTCAAAACAGGAGAAAGTATGAGAGAGGATGCTGCGAATTGATTATGAAAGGAGGGTTCGCACATTTTCAGTGCAAAGTTAATGAATTCCGCAATAATAACAAATGATTCTGTCAAAATGTTTCTAAAAATTGAAAAACAACGGACCTGGGCCCTAAAACTGCCATACAACGACAAAGCTTCGGATTCATCTCCGAAGCTTTGACTGAATCTGTAGCGGGACCGAGAATTGAACTCGGGACCTCCGGGTTATGAATCCGACGCTCTAACCGACTGAGCTATCCCGCCATTTTGGCTTTGCGAGTGCAAAGTTATATCCAAAATATCACATAGACAAATTTTTTCATCACTTTTTTGTTCAGCCGTCCGTGACAGACTAATTGACAGTGATTTATTTTTTGCAGCGAGCAAGCGCCAAGGCGAGAGAATCGATATCCTCGGATGTCGTGGCCCAGTCTGTGACAAATCTTACAGGAGTGGATTCCACTCCCCTCGCTCCCCAAAGTTCAAATGATATTCCGGATTCAAAAAGAGAATCTATGGTCTTGTTTGGCAAAACAAAAAACTGCTGATTAGTCGGAGAGTCGATATAAACCGGATAGCCGGCTCCGGTCATCAGTTCCCTCACTCGTTTAGCCATCTCTACTCCATGTCGACCGATGCGCTCATAAAGTCCGTCGGTCATGAGAGTCTGGAACTGCACTCCGAGTATGCGTCCCTTGGCCATTGTCGCTCCATGAAGCTTTATCAGGCTCTCGAAGCGCGGCAACAGTCCGCGGCGGGTAGACACGACGGCCTCACCAAGCAGAGCGCCGCACTTGGTGCCACCGATATAAAACAGGTCGCACATCGAGGCTATATCTTTCAACGTCATCTCGGGAGCAGCGCCAAGCGCATAGGCCATTCTCGCTCCGTCAATATACAGAGGTATAGAGTAGTGACGGCATATTTCATGGATTTCATGCAGTTCTTCCCGGCTGTAAAGAGTGCCGAGCTCGGTGGGATAACTGATATATACCGCTCCCGGACGCACCATGAACACGTGGGTTGAATCAGCATAGAAATCCTTCAGATAATTCTCTATCCTGTCGGCCGACAGTTTCCCGTCGCGTCCTGACAAAGCTATCACCTTATGACCCGTAGCCTCCACCGCTCCTGCCTCATGGACGTTAATATGGCTTGTCTCTACGGCTATCACACCGTCGTTATGGTCAAGCAGCCGGTCGACCACTATAGCGTTGGTCTGAGTGCCTCCCTCCAGAAAAAACACCTCGCCTTCCGCAATCCCGCATGCATCAAGGATTGTCTGCCGGGCTTCCGCACACATTGCATCATGACCGTAACCGGGTGTATGGAGCATATTGGTCTCAACCAGGCGTGCCATCACTTCAGGATGCGCGCCGACCATATAATCGCTGTCAAAATATGTCATAGCATTGTCTTAATTGCATTTCGGCTGCAAATTTACTCCCTTTTAATGTAATATCTCCGCATTAGTTGAAAAATATCAGCGGCCGGTGCTGATTATGCTTTGTAATATTGCAATAAATATCGTAACTTTGCTTCCATCTGACAACATTACCTATCACTGACTAATACCTATCGACAAATGTACAGATTCGATAAAAGAGTGGTGATCACTCTCGATGCAGGCGGCACGAACTTCGTGTTCGGAGCCATGCAGGCCAATAAATTCATCGTTGAGCCTGTGAGCATGCCTTCAAATGCCCACGATCTCGACCTATGCCTGTCGACAATGGTCAAGGGCTTCCGCGACGTTATCGCAAAACTCGACCGCAAACCGGTTGCCATCAGCTTCGCGTTCCCCGGCCCTGCAGATTATCCCAACGGCATTATAGGCGGCTACCTGCCTAATTTCCCGTCGTTCCGCAACGGTGTGGCTCTCGGGCCGTTTCTTGAGGAGACGTTCGGCATACCGGTTTTCATCAACAATGACGGCGACCTGTATGCTTTCGGCGAAGCCCTCGGAGGAGCCCTTCCGGAGATCAATCAGCGTCTGGAGGAAGCCGGAAGCTCGAAGCGCTACCACAACCTTATCGGATACACATTCGGCACTGGTCTCGGCATAGGCATAGTCGTCGACAACAAGCTCAACCGTGGTGACAATTCATGTGTCGAGACATTCTGTCTGCGCAACAAGAAATATCCCGAGGCTTTCGTCGAGGAGGGCGCTTCGATCCGTGCGGTGAAACGTGTATATATGGAGAAATCGGGAACAGTCGATCCGGATCTCACCCCGAAAGACATATGCGACATTGCCGACGGCAAGCGTCCGGGCGATGCCAAAGCTGCCCGCGAGGCGTTCGAAGAGCTCGGCGAGGTGGCGGGCGATGCCATGGCTACCGCCGCCCAGCTTGTCGACGGGCTGGTTGTCATTGGCGGCGGCCTGACCGGAGCCCACCGCTACTTCATGCCCTCGCTGCTCAAGGAGATGCGAGGCAAGATCCACTCGCTCAAAGGCGAAGAGCTCAACAGAGTGCAGATGAAGGTGTTTGACCTCGATGATCCGGAAGAGTTCAAGCAGTTTGCCGACGGCGAATCGCGCCCGCTGAAAGTCTATGGCACTGACCGCACCATTACTTACGATCCGATGAAACGAATCGGAGTGATGATCTCAAAGATCGGAGCCAGCAACGCCATTTCGATCGGCGCTTATGCTTTTGCATTGTCGCAGATCGACAGTCAGAACCCGCAGCCTGAAGTACAGGTATCAGAATGAACAGAAAAGACTTAAGAATAGTATTTCTCGGAACTCCCGAGTTTGCAGTTGAAAGCCTCCGCCGATTAGTCGACGGAGGCTACAATATTGTCGGCGTCGTAACGATGCCCGACAAACCGGCCGGACGAGGCCACCGGATGTTTCAGTCGCCGGTAAAACTTTTCGCCGTTGAGCACGGACTCAAGGTGATGCAGCCTGTGAAGCTCAGCGATGAATCGTTTGTAAAGGAGTTGCGCTCCCTGCATGCCGACCTTTTCATAGTAATAGCTTTCAGGATGCTTCCGAGAGTGGTTTGGCAGATGCCGCCTCTCGGCACATTCAACCTGCACGCATCATTACTCCCGCGATACCGCGGAGCGGCTCCGATCAACTGGGCCGTGATCAATGGCGACGAAAAGACTGGTGTGACCACCTTCTTCCTCAAGCATGAACTCGACACAGGCGACATTATCGGACGCGAAGAGATCGGGATCGGGCCCGACGAGAACGTGGGATCCGTCCACGACCGACTGATGGAGCTCGGAGCGGCCATGACTATTAAGACTGTCGATGCAATAATCGACGGCACAGTCAACCCGATGCCGCAGAGCGCCATTAGCGGGGAGGAGCCGACCGCCGCGCCGAAAATCTTCAAGGAAACCACCTGCCGTATCGACTGGAACAAACCGGCCCGCGATGTCCATAATCTGGTGCGCGGTCTGTCGCCTTATCCTGCCGCATGGACAGAGATCAGCACGGACGAGACTCTGAAGATTTTCGAGACCAGAATTACCGACGTCACTGCTTCAGATCCTGGATCTGTGACCACCGACGGAAAGAGGCTGACTGTCGACTGCGCCGACAAGCGTATTGAGATACTCAGCCTGCAGCCGCAGGGGAAGAAACGGATGGACGCTGACGCTTGGCTCCGCGGACTGCGCGAGATGCCCGGACGGTTCAGCTGATCACACCGTCGCGCCGCAACAAGGCATCAGGCTCGGGATCACGGCCACGGAAACGGCGGTAGAGCACATCGGGTTCTTCCGTCGCGCCTTTTTCAAGGATTTCGCAGCGGAACGACTCGGCCGTGGCTCTATTCGTCACTCCCTCTTCCAGGAAGCGGCCGAAAGCATCGGCCTCGATCACTTCAGCCCATTTGTAACTGTAGTATCCGGCTGCGTACCCTCCCGAAAAAATATGTCCGAACGATGGCGAGGCCACACTGCGGCTCTCGTTGGGAATCACAGCAAGAGGATCGGTCACGGCAAGCTCAAAGGCTGCAGGATCATCCACTTTCTCTATTATAGTGTGCCAGGCCATGTCGGTGAGGCCGAACATCAGCTGCCTGATGCAATCGTAACCGCAGCCGAACTGATGACTGCCGATCATCTTCTCCACTGCTTCGTCGGGCAGCGGCTGACCGGTAAGATAATGCCGGGCGAACGTATCGAGGAATTCTCTGCGGCGCAAAAAGTTTTCATTGAACTGCGACGGCAGTTCCACGAAGTCGCGGGCCACATTTGTTCCCGAAAGCGCCGTATAACGGCATCGGCTGAAAAGCGAGTGAAGCGCGTGGCCGAACTCATGCAGCAGCGTGTTGACCTCATTAGGCGAAAGCAGTGCCGGAGTCGATGAAGTCGGCCGTGTGAAATTCGTCACGATGCTGACATGCGGTCTGATGTCAGTGCCTTCGGCTGTCGTCGACTGTTCTCGGAAATCGGTCATCCATGCGCCCGCACGTTTACCGTCGCGGGGGAAGAAATCCATGTAAAGCAATCCGAGATGACTCCCGTCATTGTCCTTGACTTCATATACCTTCACCTCGGGATGATATACGGGGATATCGGTTCTTCGGCAGAATTCTATCCCGTAGAGCATACGGGCCAGACCGAATACACCCTCCACCGTAGTATCGAGCCTGAAGTATGGCCGCATGGATTCCGGATCGTAATCAAAACGGCTTATGCGATAAAGCCGGCTATAGTATGCATAGTCCCACTGTCGCAATACGAAATGCGCCCCCTCGCTCCGTCGTGCGAATTCGGCGATCTCATCCACTTCACGACGCTGCACCGGCATGTAGGCCTCTTCAAGCCTGTGAAGAAGATGCTCCACATTGGCCCGTGTGCGCGCCATCTTGTTTTCGAGGGCATAGTCGGCATATGTGTCATAACCGAGCAGCCGGGCCACCCGAAGTCGTAGCCAAGACATGCGGGCAGCTATATCAAGGTTGCTGTAACTGCCCGAAACGTTGCGCGACGAATATGCGCGGAAAAAGCGTTCGCGAAGATCCCTGCGCGAGGAGTGAGCCATAAAAGTGCTGTAGACCGGGAAATCCAGCTTGAAGCAGTATTCCCCTGCTCTGCCTTCGGCAGCAGCCCGCTCCGAAGCCTCCTCCACAAGCCGGTCAGGCAGTCCGTCGAGATCGTCGCCTCCGAGATAGAATTTCAGACCCGCATTCTCCTTCACGAGATTTTGGCCGAATTGCTCCGATAGTTGCGAAAGTTCCTTTTTCGCCTCTCGGTAGGCCTCTCGGTCAGCTCCTTCAAGCAGAGCTCCGGATCTGACGAATCTCTCATATGTTTTCTTGAGAAGCATCCGGTCCTCACCGTCGAGCGTTGCGGCCTCGCCCGAGTCATGTACCGTCCGTATGCGGGCCCAGAGCTTTTCGTCGAGACTGATCCTGACGGAGTGTTCCGTAAGCATTTCCGAGACCCTTACGGATATATCCATCATGCTGTCGTCGGTGCAGGCCGAGGTCAGCGGGAAGAAAGCTCCGGCCACGCGGTCGAGCATCTCTCCGCTCCGGGCCAGAGCCGCCACAGTGTTGGCGAATGTAGGAGTCTCCTCATTATCGCGTATCGACTCTATTTCATTCCATGACTGCCTGAGCGCCTCCTCGAAAGCCGGCATATAGTCGGCGACGGTTATTCTGTCGAATGGCACCGCTCCGAAAGGTGTATCAAAAGGGCGGCTGAATATTTCTCCGTTCATACGATCTCCTCTATTACGATTGCTTTCAATATTTCGTCCACTCCGGCATCCCTCAGGGCCTGGGCGTCATCATTCATGGCTTTCAGAAACCATCCCGTATCATTACCCGCCTGTTCGCATGCTTTCTGATACAGCTCGGCAGCCCTGCGCGGATCGCCGCAGGCAAGCGCTATATGACCGGCATTGAGATAATCCTCGGCCTTCGGATTGTCGGCAAGGATCTTGTCGCTATAAGTCCGTGCTCTCGGCAGATCGCCCATCCTGAAAGCGCACCAGGCTATAGGCCGCCGCGCACGGTCGGAATCCTCGTCGAGATACTCCACTTTAAAAAATTCCTTCATGGCCTCGTCGAAGCGGCGCAGCTGCATAAGGCACATGCCTATATTGAGCGCCGTAAGCATGTCATCGGCCTGGAGGGAGGAGATGCGCCTGTAATAATCGAGCGCCTTAGAGTCATCGCCAAGCATCCTGTAGCACTGCGCCAGCCGGCGCAGAGTCCATACATTGTCGGGACTCGTAAGCTCGCTTCGGCCATACATCGTGATCGCGTCGCTGATCCGTCCGAGTTTCTGCAGGCAATAACCCGATTTCTGATACACCTGCCACTGATCCGAAGGAGCATCAAGCCTGTCGGTCAGCTTCCCGAACATTGCGAGGGCCTCGGCGTAATATCCGCGCTTGAAATAAAACTCGGCAGTCTCGCGCACAAACACCGGATCATCAAACCATTCCGAAAGCTCATGCAGTTCCGGAAGATTGATAAATCCCGAGAAAGGATTGGAGAACTCGTTCTTACGCCTGAAGAGGTTGAAGAAACGGTATAGGTTCTGTATGTATTTGTTGACGGCATTCTCCGCCCTCTCCGCTTCGGGCCTGAGCGACGAGGCGCTGATCTCGGCGAAGTTGATATTGCCGGCCTTAAGCTGCTGCATCATCATTTCCCGTTGCGGGGCCGGAATATTGTCCATCGACAGCATCATCGAATACTTGTCGCTGTCGCACAGATAAGGCATCTCCGATATGATCTCTTTGAGAGCGTCCGACTCCGGAGCATCGGACGCACCGAGCGACGAATGATCTTTATCAAATGCCAGAAACCAATTGGCTATATCGTTGAAAAACGGGAACGTTTTGAGCCGGGAGAATGTGACCATCATCACGTCGCCTCCGTCGCTCTGCAACTCGTTGAGCTCGCGAAGCTTCTCGGCGAGGCCGCTCCGCTCGAAAACCTCTTCCCATTCAGGATTCTCCTCCATGGCCCCCTCCAGATCCGACAGATTCCGGAGCTCCCTGATCTTGCGGTCAAGTTCAGGCTTGATCCTCATCATGCCGGGTATCACCTCACGCTCCATCTTTCCGGTGATGCGCTCGGTGTCGGTGGCTTTCAGAAGCTGCACGAACACCATGCGCAGATCGGCTGTCCACGAAGGCAGTTCGGAGGCGGCTGCAAGCATGTCCGACAGTTTTTTGTCGGCAAGTCGTCCGCGGTTGGCCCACATGGCTATCATCAGGCTTGCCAGAGCGATCAGCCGAAGCTCAGCCGACAGTTCCCCCGTACGATAATAGACCGACAGAAGCATACGCAGACGCGCCGCGTCGAATATCTCAAGTGCGCCGAGCATCAGCGCCGAGATCATCAGCTGCTTGACGCCCCGGCCTATGGTAGGATCGGATATGAAAGTCTCGATCGCTGCCGTGTCGGAGTCGGAGAGCGGATGGCTGATCCATATTAGGGTGAACAGTCGCGTGGCAAGCCGCTCCTGCGCCTCGCGCAAGGAACGGCCGTCGGGACCGGCTACATCCTTGGAGCCGCCAAGAAGAGCCAGCCCGAGCTGCCTTACGTTGTCGGAGTAACGCTGAAGAAGAGAGGCGATCGACGAGTCGGGCTGCATGTTCTCGTAGCGCAGACTTGAGAAATAGAGCCGGGGCGAATCGGCGGCCGACGCCGCGCGTATCACCTCGTCGACCATACCGAGCAGCTGCGACGCTATTGTGTCGTACATGGCCTTGCGGCCAGGATCCTCCACGCCGTCGAGGGCATAGCGGCGCAGATAGCCGTAGTCTGTGCGGAGCTTCGCTATGCGTTCGCGCAGTTGCCACGAGGCATTATAGACGGGGAGTGTTGCCTCTATCTGGTCTATCGCCTGCATCAGTCGACGCCGGGATATGAGGTCGGATATATTGTCGTGGAGAGATTTGAGAGAGCTGTTGGGCATATTCTGTATTATAGTGTGATATTAGGCAATAACAACAAAAACCATGCCAATGTTGGCATCCGTCACTTGCGCCAGAAGCCCGGGGTGAACAGCAGAAGCACAGTGAATATCTCCAGACGCCCGGTGAGCATCAGCAGCGAGAGCACCCATTTGCCCGGAGCCGGGATTATGGCGTAGGATTCGCCGTAGCCGGTCACTCCGGTGCCCAGACCGGTGTTGCTGACACACGAGAACGACGAGAAGAAAGAGTCGACGAGCGGTATGTTGAAAGCTGTCAGGATTATCCCGCCAACAGCTATGATCATCACGTAGATACACAGAAACGCTATTACTTTCGACACCACCTCCGGAGCCATTACCTTGTCATTGATGCGCACGCTCATCATCGTGTTGGGATGGATGCAGCGGTATATCTCGTTGCCGCTGTTCTTTATCAGGAACAGCATGCGGTCTATCTTGGCTCCGCCGCTCGTGGACCCGGCACAGGAGCCGAAAAACATCAGCAGGAAGAGCAGCGCGAGCACAAACGTGCCCCAGTTCTCGAAGTTATTGACCGTCAGCCCGGTGGATGTGATGGTGGATATAATCTGAAACAGAGGATCGAGCGTAAACGAACTGAAGTCGGTCACCTGTCCGCGCCTGACGATAGCTATGACGAAAAACAGGTAGAACACCAGAATGATGCGTATGTAGGTCTTGAACACGTCATTGCGCCAGAAGCAGCGGAAATTGCCGTGCAGTCCCTTGAACATCAGCCCGAAATTCACACCGCCGAGAAACATGAACACCGTTATGACCAGTTTCACGTAGGCCGAGTCCCATGCTCCGATGCTGTTGTCGCGGGTCGAGTAGCCGCCGGTGGAGATCGACGAGAAGGCATGGCAGAGGCTGTCGTAGAAATCCATCGGCCCTATCCAGAGAAGCAGCGTCAGCACTGCTGTCAGCAGGAAGTAGAGCATCCAGAGCCCTTTGGCGGTCTGCGAGATGCGCGGACGGAGCTTGTCATGGGTTATGCCTGTCACTTCGGCGTTGAACATCTGCATGCCCCCCGAGTGGTTGAGCATGGGCAGCACTGCCAGAGTGAAAAGTATGATACCCATGCCGCCAATCCACTGCATAAGGCAGCGCCACAGCAGTATGCCGCGTGAGAACACCTCTACGGAGTCGAGAGCCGACGCGCCGGTGGTGGTGAACCCCGACATGGCCTCGAAAAAGGCGTCGCTGACACTCAGCGGATGACTGCACAGCATGAACGGTATCATGCCGAAAGCGGAGAAAAACACCCATACCAGAGCCGTCAGCAGAAATCCCTCGCGCTTGCCCATATCTGTGCACGACGGCCGGATGCCGAACGTCATGGCCAGCCCGGTGATAGCGGTAGCCACGGCGCTTATCAGGAAGGCCTCCGCATCGCTCTCGCCGTAGATGAGGCTCGTGGCGAGAGGCACGACGAGGAAGGCTCCCTCGATCATGAGGAGCCAGCCTATCACACGGAGCACCATGGCGAAATTTATTGTCAGCTTTGCCCGCGGTTTGCTCATCCGAAAAGTTTTTCGATTTTATGAATCGTGCCCGACAGGCAGAACACCACTACATGATCGCCCGCCTCAATCACGGTGTTGCCGGTCACGAGCATTCCGTGCCCGTCGCGTATGAGTCCCGCAATGGTCACGTCGCGGCTAAGGTTGAGATTTTTCACCGGCCCGTGGGTGATCTTCGATCCGGGCCTCACCTCTATCTCGGCCACGTCGGCATCGGCCAGAGCCATGAATTTCGACGAGGAGGAGTCGGTGGCGAGAAGCATCTGGAAGATGGTGCTCGAAGCGAGCAGTTTCTTGTTGACCACAGTGCCGATATTGAGATTTTCGGCAGCGGAGATAAACTGCAGGTCCTCCACTTCGGCTATAGTCTTCCTGACTCCGTGCTCCTTAGCGGTGAGCGATGCCAGTATGTTGGTCTCCGAGCTGTTGGTCAGGGCTATGAACGCGTCCATATCGTCGATCCCCTCCTCGTCGAGGGTATCGATGTCGCGTGCGTCGCCGTTGACTATCCTCGCGTCGGGACACCGCTCGCAGAGCTTCACGCAGCGCTGACGGTCGATGTCGATGATCTTGAACTTATAGCGGTCGCCCGAGATTGCGGCAAGCCTTATGGCTATGCGGCTTCCGCCCATGATGAGCACCTTGCGGATATTCACCTCGCGCTTGCCGCAGATCTCCCTGATGTTCTCTATATGGTCGCGGGTGGCGGTGAAATAGAGTATGTCGTTGGGGGCTATGCGGTCATCGCCGCGGGGGATGATCGTCTCGTTGCGGCGCCGTATGGCGGCCACGTGGAAGTTGTGACCGTAGGCCGACAGATCCTTCAGCTGCATGCCGCAGAGAGGAGCGTTGTCGCGTATCTTCACTCCCACCACCGTCAGCTCGCCGTCGTGGATGTCAAACCACGTGCGCACCCACGTGCGCTCCAGCGAAGTCAGTATCTCTCTGGCCGCCAGATATTCGGGATAGATCAGGTTGTTGACCCCCATGGCATTGAAGAAAGCGCTGTGATCGGCCTCCATGAACTCATAGTTGTCGATCCTCGCCACCGTCTTCTTCGCTCCGAGGCTCTTGGCTATCGAGCAGGCTATGACGTTGGTGGTCTCGAAGGGCGTGACGGCGATGAACAGATCGCAGCTCCCCACGCCCGAGTCGGCCAGAACACTGAACGACGTAGGCGATCCGCGGTTGGTCATCAGATTGTAGTTGGCGTCGATCGCCGCGAGCTTGTCGGCGTCGGCGTCGACCAGTATCACGTCCTGCTCCTCTTTTGAGAGCAGTTTCGCCAGATGCGACCCTACTTCGCCCGCGCCGGCTATCACTATCTTCATTTCCTGAAATTCATTAGGGTTTCGGCTATCGTCGCCGCATCATAGCGGCAGAGACGGCGCAGTTCGGCCACAGTGCCCTGCGGGACGAAAGCGTCGGGTATTCCCATACGCGTCACCGGCAGGCTGTAGCCTCTCGCGGCGAGCCATTCGAGCACGGCTCCGCCCAGACCGCCGTCGACGGTGCCGTCCTCCACGGTGACGATCGGGCGTCCGCTCCTGGCGGCCTCCTCCATGATGGAGTCGTCGAGCGGCTTTATAAATATCATGTCGCAGTGGGTCACTCCGATTCCCGCGGCCGCAGCCATCTTGGCTGCCTGCGCCGCCTCATGGGCTATCGGGCCGACAGTGAGCAGAGTGACGTCGTCGCCGCGGCTCAGCGTCTCGCCGCGGCCTACTTCCATAGTCCGCATAGGCTTATGTGCGTCGTGGCCACATCCGCGCGGATAGCGTATCGCCCAGGGGCCGCGGCGTTCGGGTAGCTGCGAAGTGTAGAGCAGCGAACGCAGCTGGTCGGCGTCGCGCGGCGCAGCTATGGTCATGCCCGGCACGGTGCGCATATATGCCAGATCGTTGGCGCCGTGATGGGTCACTCCGTCCTCGCCGACAAGTCCGGCGCGATCTATGCAGAATGTCACAGGAAGCCCCTGCACGGCCACGTCGTGGATAATATTGTCGTAGGCGCGCTGCAGAAACGCCGAATATATGGCCACGTAAGGGAGCATCCCGTCCTTGGCCAGACCGCCGGCGAAAGTCACGGCGTGCCCTTCGGAAATGCCCACGTCAAATGTCCTTTCAGGCATTGCCTTCTGTAACATGCTCATCGACGTACCCGAGGGCATCGCTGCCGTAATGCCGACGATCTTCTTGTTTTTTTCAGCGAGATCCACAAGTGTCGACCCCATAACTTCCTGGAATTTCGTGCGCCCCTCCGCGCTGCACTCTGACTTCCGCTCACCCGTAGCCGCGTCGAAACGGCCCGGTGCGTGCCACGCGGCCGGATCCTTCTCTGCCGGAGCGTAGCCTTTGCCCTTGATGGTGCGCAGATGGAGGAGCCGAGGGCCGTTCATGTCCTTTATATCCTGAAGCACCTTGATCATGCGCGGCAGATCGTGGCCGTCGAATGGCCCGAAATATCTGATATTGAGCCCTTCGAATATATTCTGTTCCTTTGTCAGGAGCGATTTCAGGCTGTTGTTGAAGCGCAGTATGCGCCCCTTGCTGTTGTCGTTGAAAAGATGTAGCTTTTTCAGCAGCCTGTAGACGCCGTAGCGGAAACTGTTGTAGCCTTTCGACGCGGTCATGTGGGCCAGATAGGAGTTGAGCGAGCCCACATTGTGGTCGATCGACATGTCGTTGTCGTTGAGGATTATGAGCAGATTGCTGTTGGCGTTGGCGGCGTTGTTGATACCCTCGAAAGCCAGACCGCCGCTAATCGACGCGTCGCCTATGACGGCCACCACGTTGCGTCGCGGACTCTCGTTTTTCAGGGCCGACGCCACCGACATGCCCAGAGCGGCCGATATGGAGTTGGAAGCGTGGCCGGCAGTGAAGGTGTCATATTCGCTCTCGTCGGGGTTGGGAAATCCGCTCAGGCCCCCGAGCTTGCGGTTGGTGTGGAACCGGTCGGCGCGGCCCGTCAGCAGCTTGTGGCCGTAGGCCTGATGGCCCACATCCCAAACGATGCGGTCATAGGGAGTATTGAATACATAATGCAGCGCCACCGTAAGCTCCACCGAGCCCATGCTCGACGCGAAATGCCCCGGATTATTGGAAAGCGACTCTATCAGAAACCGGCGGATATCACCGCACAGCCCCGTAAGCTCGTCGACCGACATGCCGCGCATATCGGCCGGATCGTTCACGCGGCTCAACAGCGGATACAGCTCCCTGTCGGGGGCTTTACGGCTTTCGTCGGCCGTCACCGTGAGAGTCTTGTCGTTTGCCTCGCACATATTTCTTATATAAAGGCACAAACACGATTATGGCCGATGCCACGAGTATGAACGCCACGCGCAGTGTGAACCGCTGCGACGTCACTACCACGAAGCAAAGCGCCACCCACAGCACGATGATACACGTAAGCCTGAATATGTCGGTACCCTTCATGATGAATTTAGTTGTATGGCAAAGTTAGCAAGTATTCTCCGCATACGAAAATTTTTCGCCCCTTTCTCGCCGCGAAAGGCCTGCCGTGGGGGTTTTATGATGCGTTACATGTTTCCGATGAGGACAGATAATCAAATTGTTAAATATCATTAAACACACTAAATTTTTATCTAAAAAACGTTTGCTACGTAACGACTTTTTATTTTTCTTTGCAGTCATAATGACGCCTATAGTCCTGTATGGGTGTCGCAATCTGTCTCATAAAGGCATAACATGCTTGAAATGAGGCCGATTGAAATGTATACTAACTTAAATATAACCTTCTGTCATTAATCACATAACGGCAATGAATGTAAAAAGCGGCATATCCCGGTATGTTATTCCGTCATTTTTCGCTGCGGCCATGCTTATGGCGCCTACAGCCTGCGACGATGATCTGGGCCATCAGAACAACAAAGAAGAACACATAGTTTTCAACCCTGTGCTGACCGACACATGGAGCGGAGCCATGTCGGTCGACGAAAGCTCCCCCACCACCCACTGCACGTCGGTGCGCGAGCTGTCGGGAGGCGACAGCAAGCTGTATCTGCATACGGTCGTGGCCGAAAATCCGGCGGAGAAAAAGACCATGACTTCGCGAGGCGCTCTGATCAACGACAAATCGACTTTCTATAAAAATTTCTCGCTCAGCGGCGTATGCTACACGGGCGAATATGACGAAGCGGAAGTGACTCCTAATTATGCCTTTGACCGGTGTTACTCCACCGAGACAGGCCTTAAGGCCGACGACGGCATGCCGTTGCTATGGCCGTCGGGAGGCAAAGTGCGTTTTTTTTGCATTTGCCCCGACGCGTGAAGATTTCCATAAAACAACCGGCATAGAGATGCTGATGAGCAGAAAAGATGATAACGGCTCCCCTAAGCTGATATATACCGTGCCAAAGGAGGTGGAGAAGCAGATTGACCTGATGACCGTCTCTACCGATGTCACGACGATGGCATCAACGGTTGATCTGAAATTCACCCACGCGCTTACCGCCATACAGATAAAGTGCGGCGACGGGATGCTTGCCTTCACAGTCACCGGAGTCAGCATCTGCAATATCCACGGCACCGGAACTACCGTTATCGGATCAAACGAATGGACCGATCTAAAGGGGCCTGAAACATATTCTATCAAAAAGGATATAACGCTTTCGGCCAAAGATAACGCGACCGATAACGATAAGCTGCACGTGGATAAAGGCACTCCCATTACCGGCACCGACACCGACAACCTGACCTTTCTGCTGCTTCCGCAGACTCTCCCGGACGATGCCGAGATGGTCATAACACTAAAGAATAATGAAAAACCCGATGATAAAATCGAACTGAAAGCTTCCTTAAAAGGAGAGAAATGGGAAGCAGGCAAGATTATATCCTACTCTGTTTCACCCAACGATATCAAAGTAAGCCCCAAGCTTACGCTCGACAAGAAAGGAGCTTCCTCGGCAGATGAAGAAGGTGATATTATGCCATATTCCGGAGTATGGTACGATGTCACCTATACTGCCACGGCTGAAATCACAAAACCGGGTTCATGGCAAACCGGACTGACAATCCCGAAGGATAAGATAAAATTCCAATATAAGTTCAGCGACGAGAGCGACTGGCAGGATTGTCCGAATAGTCCGACGGAAGAGGATAAGGGATTTCTGTCAATAAAACTGCCGGATGGTTCTGTATTTAACACAATACAACAGAAATTCAACCAGACCCGCGAAGTTGGCTCGAAGGAAAGCCCGGAACCTATAAACAAAGTAAACAAAGGATATGGCGAAACAGCCAACTGCTATTTGGTTGACCAGGCCGGATACTACTCGCTTCCACTTGTATACGGCCCTGGAGACGGCAATGGAGCTATAAGTGGCGGACATCCAAACGGCCTTACATATTATCCCAACCACGCCGATCAACATATGAATCCCGATGATCTCAAAAGCAGCGGTAATGATGCTGTATTGGTGTGGCAGGACTCGCCTGATCTGATCGACCCGGCCAGTGTCCATATCGACAATGGCAATATTGTGTTCCGCATCCGCGAGCAGACACTTGCAGAGGGCAATGCCGTGGTGGCTGTACGCAACTCCGCAAAGACCATACTCTGGAGCTGGCATATATGGGTTACGCCATATAAATCAAATTTTTATAACGGCGTTGTAAGTTTCGAGACCAAAACAGGACACACCTACGGATTTGCTCCATACAATCTCGGATGGTGCGAGCCTCATGTCGCCCAAGACTCACGCAAGTTTGAGCTACAGGCTCTCATCGACATGTCGGCCTATGGGATAAATGAAAAAAAGACTGTCTCTATACCCGGCACGTTTACCCTGATGAAGTTTAAGGCGTCTGACGGAGGCGACAACACATATTATCAGTGGGGCCGCAAGGATCCGATGCTCGGCGGTATATATAATGCTGATACGCCAATATATAAGTATCGAAAGCCATCCAATAAGCCTCCAAAACCCGAATGGGATTCAGATGAGTTCACAATGGAGAATAAACAGATCTTCAACCAGTATAAACATAAACAGGATGGAATTGACTATTCATTCCGCAAAAACCCGGGAGATTTGGTGGATGACAGTCATGAAGCGTCAAGGGGTGTGACTATAGGATATGCCATACAGCATCCTTATATGTTTATCACTAATTCGTACGAGAATGCAAATCCACGCGATGAGGAGACGGGTAACCCGGACGCATTCAACTACCGCAATCACTGGCACATACCTTATAAAGACCATCCTGAAATAAGCTACCTGAGCGACGGCACCCATATACTGTTCAATGCCTGGAATGCAAAAGCTACTGCCCCAGGCTTACAGTATTCATCAACCCCAAAAGATGAAGAAAAGGTTCAAAATGCTAAGACTGTCACAAAATCAGTCTATGATCCGTGTCCTCCGGGATTCAAGATGCCTCCGATTGATGCTTTGTTTAGTATTAATAATGAAAAAACGGATCTAAGCTACCAAGGCAATAAGTGGACAATGAACATTGGTGGTAAATCAATTACATTTCCGCTTACAGGTGTACGAAACTATGCTCTGCGACGCACGGAATGGGAGTCAGTCCAGCCGTTGACAGGAGTATATGACGTTAAAAGTTTTTATATATCATTCTATAAAACTTCCATGCCTGCATTCAAGATGTTGACATTTATGTCATCGGCTACTATCATAAAAAAAGAATCATATAATGCATATCAGGTATATATATTCTGCCTTGACAGGAATGACAGATCTTACGAACCAACACCAGATACGCCTAATTATAAGATGTATATTACAGCCTCAAGCAATTCTTATGGGCTATCTGTGCGGCCTGTGACTTCCGACAGCGAGTGACAAGCGTCAAATAATCATCCGGTGTCATCCGGAATCATCCGCCAAGGGTGTGTTTTACGGCCGTGAAACGCACCCTTGGCGTCGTTTTTATACCGGCCTGCGCTGACGCATGGCGCGGGTGCGCCCCCGCAGGGGCTTCCCGCGTGTTCACCGCATGCGGATCAGTCCCCGGCCTCCGCTACGCTCCGAACCGGGGTTAACATATCCCGCTGCCTCCGGCGCTTCCGCTCCAGTCAGCCATCTCCTCCACATCCGCATAGTGTCAGCACAGGCCCGACTTCCGTAGATGAGCCGCATCCGAATCATCAGGCGCTCTTCAAACCCATTCCTTCGGCTCTTCTACGAAGACACTGCCACTCGCCGAATACTCCCCCCACCAAGGCACTGCTCCGCGTGCCATGGCGGGGCTTACAAAAGTCATGAGGTCTCCGACCTCTCCCGCCACTCCCAAACCCGACACTACACCCGCGCGACCGCCGTCGCATGCACCCCCTCATTGGAGACGCATGGTAGGCAGCACCATGCCGGACACTACCACCGGAGTGGTCGGAGACCACGCGACCTTTGTTAGCCCCGCCATGGCGGGCGTAGCCACGCCTTGGTGGGGTCAGAGCACGCATACCCTCGGCTTCTTCGTAGATGAGCCGCATCCGCATCATCCCGGCGCTCTTCGGACAACACTATCGGAGCCGCAGGCATCCCCGCCATCGGAGCCGCTTGCATCCCTGCCATCGGAGCCGCGGAGCGGGCGGGGAAGTGTTAACCGGGGTTCGGAGCACAGCGAAGACCCCGGATAGCGATCGCCCCACACACTCGGCCGAGCCCCGGAGGGCGCGGACACAGCCGCCCCGCGCCAGCACAGGCCCCACTCCTATGCCTTACCACATCGTCAGGCACTTGACGAGATGACCGCACCCGACACGAAAAAGCGATATGCCGCACACCATCCGGCGCGGCATATCGCATTTATTGTCGCTATGAAACGCGATCGATGCGCGTTTCACGCGTCACATAGCTCTCTATTACATATTTTTGTTGGACGATGCTTCAGTCCATTTATCCACGGTCACCTCGAATTTGATGGGATCATTGAGTACATGATCTCCCTCTTTCTTACCGGACGGGCGATCAATGACTTTATCATCTGTCGGGAAGCCATTGCCGGGCTTCGGAGGATAGAGGCCTGCACCGCTGCTTTTGCCGCAGAATTCAAGAGTATATGTCACTTTCTTTCCGGGAAGCCAGTCCTTGAGGTCAAGGCTCACGCAAGTATATCCATACGTTTGGGGGTCATAAGTATCGGCTTCAGGAAAAAGCTGATGAAAATGGTCAGTGCCATCACTCCAAACCGGCCCCGTTGCTGTATTGCCGCTACCGCTGTCGCCTCCATGAAGTTTACCGGGATGTTTGGCCTCCACACGGCAGAGCAAAAGGATATACGCGCCTTGAGCGGCTACTCCGTTCTCATCAAAAGTGATTCCTTTCGTTTCCGGCTGCGGAATAAGCATCAGACTCGTATTGTCGGATCCGCCTATAAGATCTGTAGCTGATGAGGTCAACAATTCCGGTTCTGGAAGCACCACTCCATATGATGCGGTTCCATCCTGGCCCGTCCAATTCATATAGCCGGCATCAGCCTGAATCTTGTCACCTTCAGCCTGAGCAACAGCTTCGCCGCCGGAAACTGTTGGATCCTTGAACGATAAGTTTCCTTTAGCCTTGGCATTGACTATCCACGCTCCTTTTATTCTGACAATCTTATCGCTGCCCTCCCCAAGTTTCGCCTTGACATTTACCTGCGTAAGGGCATGAAGAAAATTAAGAGGCACCGACCAACCGCTGACGGCCGTTCGCGCTATCTCCGTATATGCTACAAGAAAATCACGCTGATCCTTGCCTCCCTCCGTCAGACTCTGCCGGGGTGTCAGATCAGAAAACGACTGTTGGTTGACAGTCATATTGGGTTTTACAATATTCTTATCAAGGCCTCCTTCATCATGATCGCTCGAAGGGCCGTAGGCCCAGAAGCGGATTCTTTCAATCCCTTTAGGCCAATAATAACTCTTGGGGAGGGAGAATATATTTGAATTAGATTTGTCATCATCTTTTGTGGCTTCGTCACCGTTGATGAACATCTGGTCATATCCGACAGCGTCGGCCCAGACGTAGAAGCCTCTCAATTTTGATGCGTCGGTTATCTCCGTGGCGCGGCTCATCTGAGTGGAGAAGGTGATCTCCTGGCCCTGATTGATCTCGACGACGTCGTCGCTGTCGCAGGCTGTGAACATCATCGCCATGGCAGCCATCGCTGCGGCCGCCGTAGCTGTAAACTTATATCGATCGTTCATAATATTGATTGGTATATTAGTTTATTTGTTATTAATCAGTTCATCGGCAAATCTTTCTCTATGACCTCTGTCCATCCCGATATGTCGGGCGACATGCCCCCGGAGATATCAGGGATCTTCAGGCCGTCGAGCTCTATATACACATGGCGCGGATCGGATGCCTGATGCATCTGCCCGGTGATATCGTAGTGATAGAACACCTTGTTGGAGGTGTAGATCGAGAAGATGTGGGACTGTTCCTCTGCCGGACAATGGCCGAAAGCGCGGAAACGCGCGCGGACGGTATGCTCATCGACCTTCTCCATACCGACGGGCATAGTGGCGGCCGCGCCGCAGTGGTGCTGCCCGGAGAGGCTGTAGGCCGACGACATGCCCGAGATTGCCGCGCTGATGTCGACCCCTTCCGAGAGGTTCTCCACGTTTTTGATCTCCACCACATATTCGGCCGTAGCCTCCGCGGGCCTGAGCGTCACAGTCTGTCCCTGAATCTTCGGCTTGAGCTCCATCAGCTCATGCACCCCGGCCCACACCATGCCCGGTGCGGCCGCCACCGGCTGATCGCCGGCCTCGGGCGGACGGGGAGCGTCGTCGCTGTTGCGCCCCATCGGCGCGAGCAGCGACGAGGCCATGCAGGTGAGCTGATGGTCGTCCCACGTGCTTCCCTGCTCGACTACGGTCTCCATAGTGCCGTTGTGAAACAGCATCATGTATGCGCCGGCTTCCAGGCGCGCCTTGCCGCCCTCTCTCGACGAGAATTCCAGACGCTTGTAGAGCGAGCCGTCGGGACGGAAGAAATGCACCACCATAGTGACGGGCTGCGCGTCGGGAGCGTCGCTCCAGTCGAAAGCCACGTCGAGGTCGGTCATATGGGAGTGGTCGTAGCACAGCTCCTTGTGATCACACCCCTGGAGGGCGGCCGCCACCGGGAGCAACGCTATGGCGGCCATAGCCGCGAAACGGCTGAAAATGCATGATCTCATCGCGCGCCTCCTTTCTGCATGCTCTTGCCTCCGATTATGTATACGAGGGTGACTCCGGCCTTTGTCGGGCCGAACCAGTGGCGGCGGCTCGTGCGTTGCCACACGTAGCAGTCATCCTCCCTTTGATATTTCTTGTATTTGCCCCAGAGATATCCCAGCCCGACGGAGAAATCGATGTTGAAATACCGACTGAGCGACACCGAGTAGCCATAGGAGAGTCCGGCGGCATAGCTCCAGCGATCGCCGAGATAGCCGTGGCGGCCGAGCTTGAAGTCATAGGTCAGCATAGAAAAGTAAGCGCCGGCATGATGCCCTGTCAGAGAGGCATCGCCTGCAGGCCACCATCTTCGCAATTCTACATTGCCGCCGTAGACGCGCCAGAAACGGCTGCGAGAGCTCTTGCTCCACCAGGCATACATGCCGTCGGCCGCCACCGACCATCGACTGCCGAAAGCTATCTCCACGCCGAGATCGGGTATCAGAGCGGCATCATAGAGCATATTGGTGGTGAGCGCTACCTTCACCCCCTCGCTGCACGGCGCGGGCGTCACAGCAGCAACAGGCGTAGCCTCCGCCACGGCGCCGGTATCGGCCGGAAGCTCATCGGCGGTTTCACGGGTCAGCATATCAGGCTCGGCGGCCACGACGGGATCAGGCTCGGGAGCGAACGTCACACGGCAGTCGGCATAACGCATGGCCGGGAAGAGATGGCCGAGCATATAGCTCCACGCTCTGCCTCCGCGCAGTCGCCGCAGAGGGGCCGACGGATCCGCGGCAGGATAGCGGCCGATGATCCTCAGGGCGTCGGCACGCCACTCCGCGTCGCTTTCGCTGACCAGACGGGCGAGCATCGGCCAGTCGATACCGGCGGTATCAACCGACACACTGATTACATCGGGAAACATTCGCGCAAGCGACTGCGCGCTTGGCAGCAAGGGAATTGTTGAACTCACGGCTCCCCTCGGGAGATGCGCTGCCGCTGACGGTGACCTCGGCCACGGCTCTGCCACGGCCAAGCGCCGAACGCAATCGGCGCAAGACAGCACCGTTGTCGACAACTGCCGAATCGACGATCGCACTCCCCTGCGGGAAATGCAGACGCAACGACAGAGTATCGGCGGCCTCTCGCGAAGCCCGAAGATCCACCGGCATCATACATGCGCAGCACAATATCAATCCAGTCAATAACGCCTTCATTGAATTAGACAGGCACACTGTGTTAGTTAGTACAGATAAGTTAAGTCAGTATACAATTTCGCAAAATTATAGAAAAAGCTTGTAAAAATACCCCCCCCCCGAGTTAAATTGTGTTAATTATAGTCCATCCCCGAGGTAGGGCTGCACCGGTGTCGACCCTAAGTCGACACTCCGCGCTGCTATGTCGGGAGTCAGCGCCAGGAGTCGAGAGCCTTGATCATGGCGCAGAGCGTGGAGCGCACCTCAAGAAGGCGGGTGACGGCGCGGCTTTTGCGGCTGATCCCCTCGGGATTGCGGCGCAGCTCCTCCTGGGCGGCGTCGAGTTTTAGGCCGCGGTGCTTCACAAGATAATGGATCATGCGGATACGCTCCACATCGTCGGGGGTGTAGAAGCGGGTGCCGCGGTCGTTGCGGCGCGGCTTTATTATGGTGAACTCACGCTCCCAGAAACGGAGCGTCGTCACCGGTATGCCGGTCATTTCGGCCACTTCGCCGATTTTATAGAATTTCTTGTCGATCGGATCCATTTTCAGAGGTCAGTTTTGTTTTTGAAGTAGTCGGAACGGATGGCAGCGTCAGATACTCGCCGGGCGCTCCGAAGCAATTGCAGCTGACCGGGCGCGAGCGTGGTAGAGTCGCCCGACTCCTCGCCTGTCATCATCGACACGGCGTAGGCGCCCCGGTCAGGGTCGAGAAGGCTCTGTCCGAGTCCTCGCCAGCCATAATCGGCCAATCCGAGCATATCAAGAAGAGTCGGATATAGGTCGATCTGACCGGCTACCGATCCGATGCGGCCCGCGACGGGCGAATTAAGCACGATGAAAGGCGTGTACTGCCCTGCCGACACAAGCGCAGAAGCCTTGGCAAACTCCCGCCGGTCGCCCGCAAGACCTTCGTGGTCGCCGGTGATGACAATCAGAGTCTCCTCCGAATCGGGCCGCGAACGGAGCCAGTCGACAAGCGTATGGAGCTGCGAGTCGGTGTAATGCGCCATGGTGATATAGTCGGCAAGACGCTGCGGCAATCCCTCGCCGCTGACGTCGAACTCCGGATCGCGCAGGTTGTCGGGCAGCCTGAACGGATTGTGGCCTGAATATGTGATGAAAGTCAGCATGCGGGGAGCGCCGTCGGGCCATATATTTCCCTGATCAAGCAGCCCGACCGACTGACGTAGAAAAGAGCCGTCGCTCAGCTTCGCCGGATTTCCTATCAGTTCGTCCATGCGCCATGCCCGGCGGTCGATCAGCGAGTCGTAGCCGAACGCCCGGCTTATGGCCTGCTGGTTCCATGTGATAGGCTTGTCACAGGTGAAGATATAGCTTTTCGAGCCATACGCACGCCGCAGAGCCTTGTTAAGCGACGGGTATGTGGCGGACGGATACTTCATGCTGTAGACAGATCCGACGGTAGGGAGCAGACCGCTGTGGATCAGCAGCTGGCAGTCGATCGAACGCCCCGAAGCAACCTGCGTCAGCACATTGGGAGCATAGAAAACGGTCGAGTCGCGCAGCAGACTGTTGAGATAGGGCGTGATCTCCTTGCCGCCGATCTCAGCCTCAAGCGGCCAGCTCTCAAGGCTCTCGCATATGATTAGCAAGAGATTACGCCTTGGCACAGCTCCTTCAGGCAGTCCCGTAACAGCAGTGACGGAGTCATGCGCGGCTATCCAGCTGTCGATTTCCGGTCGCGGATCTGCGCCGTCGCGCTGTCGGGCATCAAGCAAGCAATAAGCCACGTGGCCGGCAACGGTATAGGTCGGGACGCCGCACGTACTGTAATAGCATGACTGTGCGAGCTTATCGTAGGCAGCATAGAATCCTCCCCGCGCCGCAATCCATATCGCGCTGACGCAGCATACAAGCAACGTCAGCGACGACATCCTTACAGAAGCCCTGCGTCCTGGACGGATCGAGGGCATCCGACGCATCACTATGGCGGTATCGACGACAATGAGCAGCCCGATCCAGTCGAGCCAGCGGATTGAATCGGCCACGCTTGCCGTGAAATCCGAGAGGTTGCCTGCGAGCAGATAACTTTCGGGAGGGATAGCCGTGAGATACGTGCGGCAATACATCAGATTGGCCTCGCATAATCCGAATGCGACAGCCAGAACGGCCACATGAACCCACACGCGGCGTGTAGCGACATAAGGGAGCGTTAGAATCAGAGTGACGGCGACAGTGTTGATCCACAGCAGCGGATCACTCATGGCACGGAAGGTGGTGGCCATGCACCAGTCGATGTCAAACCAGAGCAGGAGCGCCAGCGATGAGGCCAAGGCCTCCAGAATGCGGGGCGTCCACAGATCTTTGCCTGCGAGAAAATAAATGAGTTTTTTCATCGTCTGAGTTTCAGTGATGCCCACATAGCCGCCGCCAGCGAGGCGAAGAGTATCAGGCTGCCGAGAACAAGCGCATAGCGGCCGAGACATAGCATCACGTAGCAGCATGAGTATATCAGCACCAGTATCGACGAGATCGTCAGTCCGCCCCGTATCGACGCCAGCATGCGCCACATGTAGATGCCGATCAGCAATACCGTCATGGAAGCAGCCACAAAATAGGCTGCGCCAAACGACGCGAATTCCACGAAAGAGAGAAGCAGCAGATAGAACATCACCAGCGCGGCGCCGATCAGGAAATAATTGAGGAGAGGTATCTGACGGCGAGTGATGACCTCCGTAAACAGAAGGCTGATGAATGTCAGCACTATGATGATGAACGCATATTTCAGGCTGCGGCTTACCTTGCGGTAACGGTCGACACCCACAAGAAACTGCGCGCCGACGGAGGGAATCTCATTACCGTAAATTTCCACGACCTCTACGTAATCATCGTCAGTCCAGGCCGTATCAGGGAGCGCTTCGGCCTCAGCTGTCTCATCCGCTTCTTCCTCAGGAATCAGCGTCAGCCTGTTGACAGTTGCAGCGTTAACTCCTTCGCTCTCCCACTGTGCGGAAAACGCGCGGTCGGTCACCGCGCGGTCATCAGGCAGCGAAGCGCCGACAAAGGAGGGGTTGCTTGCCTCGCCCTCCATGGTCACAAAAGTATTTTCGCCGATCTGCGCCACTTCAAGGCGTCCTGATCCATGGATCCTGAACGACGTGGAGAAGCGCGCCTCTGCCGCAAGTCCCTCCGTGGAGATCGTAGCCGAAAGCATGTCGCCGCGACGCCTCCACTCGACCTTACGGCCTTCGATCTCGAAGGGTTCTATATCATAAATCTTTCTTGCAGGAACTTCGATCTCCACCCTTGCCTCCTGGCCGAACGATGAAAGCATGTCGCCGTCGAAACTGCCCGACATGGCTACTTCGGCATCATATACCTCCGCCTCGTAAATTCCGCGGTGGAGCGTCCTGGAGTTGACCTTGACCGCGCATCTCATTGTCGTTGCGACGACCGAGGCCGTATCTCCCGAAACGGGATAAACAATAGGCCCCTTAATGTTCACCTCACCGCCCCATTCACTTGCGATACGGTCGGCTACGGCGTTGACCGACGACTGCCGATCATAAGTCAGTCCCCACACGATCAGCGTGGCGATAAAAAGCACCACGCACTGCACGACGATCATAGCGATCTTCGCGCCCAGTCCCGGCCCCTTGCGGGCAGGAGGGAACGCCTGGGGAGGCAACGGAGGGGGTGTGGCCGGCATCCGGTTCATTTTATTATCAGCTCGCCTTCGGCCGTCTGACGCATGCGGAGAGTGAAATACATGGCCAGAGCTATGATGACAAACAGCAGGAGGCTGCCGATGAGGAGCGCGAGCGATCCGATGTAGATCAGCACGAGAATGACCGCATATTCAGCAGCGAGGATGGCGGCGGTAAGGGTCACAGCCTTGGCGTTGGCCGTGATGCCTCTGACAAAGAGCGTGATCAGACCTGCCGTCATGAGAGTCACGATACAATAGGCGCACCAGAACGGCATGAACTCCGCCATCGCCAGCAGCAGCAGATAAAAAAGCCCGAGCGCACATCCGATCAGAGCATACTGAAGATAATTGATATGCTTGCGGAACGCCACCTCAATGAGAGTGAGCGAGATAAGAGTGATCGATATCAGTGCGAAACAATATCCGGCCGAATCCGAGAGCATGACGTTGCTCGTCTCCGATAACAGCCCCATACTCTGACGCTCCGCGCCGTAGCTGCTTATACCGTTGGCTATCAGAGCCATTATGCCGGCAAAAACGGCAATGACGAGAGTCTGTATGCCAAGCCATGCCGTAGTATGGCGGGGAGGACGTGCGGCAGGAGGCACCGGAGGCACCGACTGACCGTCGAAAGTATGCATTGGTTCCATTAGCAAAAAATATGATGTCCGTTATCCGGCAAATTTAGTCATTTGCCTCTTCAGGTGCAACTATGGCCTGGGGACAACAATGTCGCGCCGCTACGTTTTTGCGTTTTTTAACTCTATCGGATTTCAGCGACGAGTCCTTCGCAGAATGACATAGAGTATCACCGGCACGCCGACGACAGGAGTGACAGCGTTGAGAGGAAGCACCATGTGGGCCGGAAGAACGCACACAAGATTACAGAGCAGAGCCACGGCTGATCCGACCAACAGCGTTGCAGGCAAGAGAATGCGGTGATCCGACGTGCGGAATATCATCCGTGCCACGTGAGGCATGGCCAGACCGATAAAGGCTATGGGTCCGCAGAAAGCCGTCACCGACGACGACAGCAGCCCCGTGGCAAGCAGGAGCGTATTGCGCACTCTCCAGAGATTGATGCCGAGACTTGCCGCATAGTCGGCGCCGAGCTGAATCACATTAAGCGACTTGACGAGAAGCAGCGAGAGCACTATGCCGGTTCCGGCTATGGCAGCGAATACAGGCAGCTTCGCCGCCGTCACACCATTGAAATTGCCCATGCCCCACATGACATAGCTCTGTATGCCGTCGGCTGTGGAGGTATAGTTCAGGAGCATTATAAGCGACGATGCAAGATAACCTATCATCACTCCGACGATCAGTAGCATCAGATCGCTGCGTATGATGGCCGACAGAGCGAGAAGAACCCCTATGACGGCCAGACTGCCCGCAAATGCTCCGGCCATGACCGCCGCATAGCCGCTCCAGCTCATTGCACCCGCGCTGACGCTTCCGCCGAACAGCAGTATCACCACCGCCACTCCGAGACTTGCACCCGAATTGATGCCGAGCACCGAAGGGCCCGCCAGCGGGTTGCGGAAAGCAGTCTGAAGCAGCAGTCCCGACGAAGCGAGGGCCGCACCGGCGATTATGGCGGTCAGCATCTGCGGAATCCGGCTTTCGAGAATAATATACCGCACGGCATCCGACTCCGGGCGGCTGCCGGTCAATACATCAGTCACCACACCCGCCGGTATGTCGACCGAACCGAGATAAATATTCATGACCGACAAAACCGCCGTGGCAATCAGCAATATGATGAATCGCGCAGTAGTCATCAGGGCTTCAAAGGAGTAAAATAAGTATGCCCGTCATAAGGCTCGGCCTTTCCGGGATGGATTATCGATATCAGCTCGGCCAGCAGCCACTGGGGATGAAACGGCACCTCCTCGTAGAAATAGCATGAAGAAGTATTGCAGCCGTAGACGGCCCCTTTGCCAAATGCCTCGAATTTCGGATAGACCGGACTGTCGGCTTCAAGCTGTCTGAGCGTCATGTCGGCCGACTGGCTGTAGCGAATCAGCCACACGTCAGCATCCTGCGCCTTCATCAGCACCTCCTCGCCCGAAAGCGGATAGGAACCCGCGGTAGGACGTGAAGCAAACGGATTGGATCCGCCCGCATGGACAATGAACTGTCCCATCGTCGAATGGCCTCCGGGGACGTACCACTGCGCGCCATACAGCCTGTCGACCAGTATCCCCGGACGATCACTGACATCAGCGACAAGCCCCATAAGCCTCTCATACGCTTCTCTGGAACTGCTGAACATAGAGTCGGCCTCCTCTCTGCGGCCGAAAAGCAGTCCGTAGAATTTCATCCATTCGGCCCTCCCGAGCGGCGATGTCTCCATATAGTCTGCGCACTCTATGACGGGAATGCCAAGCGACACGACCTTGCCGTAGCCGCCGGAATTCTCGAATGGCGAAAGCATGATGGCGTCAGGCGACAGAAGCATTATCCGCTCAAGATCGGGAGCGGTGCCTACGCCGCAGTCAGTCACCGATCCGTCGGCAATGCGCGAAGCCACTGACGGAGTATGGATATACTTCGAGTCGCATACGCCCCCTATCGACTGCGCCGCTCCAAGCTCGCTGACGAGCGAGACATGTACCGCCGAGTAGACCAAAGCGTTCTTCAGCGGAGTTCTGACAATCGTGCCCTCCGGAAGCGATGCCGGAGCCTCGATCGAGTCAGGCACGAGCACATAGGTGTGGAGCGTCCGGAGCGTATCCCACGGATTGCGGATTCTCACCACCGCGAAGGAGTCGGTTTCCTCTATGGCAATATTCCGGGCGAACTCAAACTGCAGCGGTTCCCCTTTCTGATGGCTGACGGCGCCCGAGCCACCCCCGCACGAAACGAGCGAGAGGGCTGCGGCCGCCGTCAGGACTGCAGAAAAAAAAGTATGTCGTGACAGATAGGTGACCATAATCACTTGGCCACTTCAGCTATATTGAAATTGATGTAACAGGGGGCCACGCCGGTTGAGTAACGTTTCACGAGCGAGCCGTCGGCCTTATACTGATTGATATAGCCGGGGGTCTTATAGCTTGCATATCCGCCGACCATTTCATACGAAGAGATGAAGATCTCGCCGCTGACAGGTTCGACAGCGATACCGGCAGGCGAATCGACGCCGGAAACCGGCAGCGACGTGATGGACTGCGATGTGAGGTCGAGCACCTTGTAGTCGATCTGAGGCGCTCCATAGGGTGCATTGATGAAATAGAGCTGCTTTTCGTGTATGGCCATGAGTGTGGCGGGAGCGATAGCCTTTACCTGGTCGCCGATTATCTGACGCACTGTTGCAGGGTTTTCCTCCGAGTAGTCACCCATGGTCAATACGAATACTTCGCTGCCGTTGGAAGCCATCTTAGTGGGATTGACACCTACGTTGATCTTCTTCTCTTCAGTGAACGAGCCAAGAGCCACTTTCGATACAGTGCAGCCGTCGGCATAGCCGTTCTGATAATTCATGCCGTCGGAATTGGCAACATAGAGATAGTCGCCGGCCACGCACATTTCCTCGGGATTGGGGCCTACTTTAACCGCGCCGTCGACCGACAGCGAGATAGTGTCGATGCGCTGCACATATCCGTCATACATTGACGCGTAGACTTTGCCGCCATGGGCGAGCACGAAGCGGGGCTGGCTGCCGGTCGTCGACTCGAACGAGATAGTCTTGAGCGACTTGAGCGACACGCGGTCGACAACCTCGATAAGATTTGACTGATAGACGGCTATATACATCTTCGAGCCGTAGACGACGGCATTCTGCGGCGTATCGCCGAGTACGCGGCCATTGGCCGTCTTGAAGGCATCCTGCGAAGCCTGACCGGTAACATAATCGATAAAAGTCAGGCTGCCGGGAATATTGGAACGCAGATTGCCGCTGTTGACCACGAAAACGCCGTTGGACACAGTCACCATTTCTGGTTCGGGACGGGGCCCGTCATCGTCGCTGCAGGCTACAAACGAAAGCGGTAGAGCCGCCAGAATAAGTTTGAAAACGATTTTTTTCATTTTTCAGTTTGTTTTGTAATTGCTTATAGTTGGAATTTCAGCGACAGACGCCATGACCGCCCGGGCATTGGGTAGCGTGCTATCACCTGATACTGTTTGTCGAAAATATTGTCGATATCGAATGTAGCTTCCCACAGATGTCCGCGGATACTGAGGCTGCGCCTCAATGAAATGCCGACCTCCACATATCCGGCGATACGGGTATCGGGTATATTGCTGTTGGTGGCAAACCGCGGCCCGACACCGATAGCCTTCACCACCAAGTCGACCCAAGGGTTAGTGTATGCCACAGATCCTCCACCGGAGTTGAGAGGTATATAGGCCACCTGCTTGCCGTATTCGGCCGAATTTTTGTCGGTAAGCGGCTTAGATCGCTGATAGCTGTAGTTGAGATTCCATTCGAGCTTGTGGCTGGCAGCGAGGCGCACGTCGGCCGACAGTGTGACATCCACTCCCATTGCCCTCACCTTGTCGAGATTGACCATTGTCCATACAAACATGTTGTATGGGACGCCTACGATCATATCGTCGATCTCGTTGAGATATGCATCGGCAGTCAGAGCCACTCGCGGCAGCCAGCGGGCCGGGGAGAATCCGAGGGTGGTGCCAATATTGAACTGCTGTGTGGTTTCGGGCAACAGGTCGGTGCTTCCATAGTGAAAGAAATACGACTCATTGAATGTAGGCACCCGGAAGATGCTCTTGTAAGAGGCTCTGAGACGCCAGTCGTAAGCAGCGATAGGCTGAAAAGAGATGCTTGCCGACGGCGAAAGACGGTTGTTGTCGCGCGCTTCGGAGCCTTTTTGCACCCGATTCAGATAGATCGATCCGAGCAGCGAGGCGGTGGCAGTCAGGCGTCCTGTACGATACCGGCCGGTCAGAGCCTGCAGGATCGTATAGCGGCTTGGGCCGACCTCCTGCGGCAGATTGCTTGAAAGATTGCCGTAAGCGAAATCAGCCGCATAGCTGAAAGCCAGGTTCGGAGCCGGGAGCCACAGAGCCACGCCCGAAGCGTAGACCTCGCGCTGGAAGTAATCCTGATCGAGACGGCCACCGGGATATCTGCCGTTGACATCATCGTAGAGCGACGCCTCCCAGTTGAATTTACCGGTAATTCGGAGCGAAACCTTGTCGGAAAGGGTCGCTCTCCACAAAGTCTGGGCGAAAGCGTTGCGCTCGCGCAGACGTTCGTTGCACTGCGGATTGTAATATATCACCGGACCCGGCAACTGACGGCCGTTGTCGTAATAATATATCTTCGACGTCAGCGACGAAGCGCTGCCGGTGGGTAGGGTCAGATTGATTTCGCCGTGGCCTGAATTCATCAGCGAGTTTTTGCGGCGTTCACGCGACGAATAGATTCCGTTTCTAAGCGTGAAAGGATAATCATTGAGGGCGTGAGTGAATTCCCCTATAAAATTGACCGACAGTCCGCTACTGCGACTTGTACCGACTTTCATGAAAGGATTAAGCATGCTGAACGACCCTGCACGCATCTGGGCAGTAAGCCATAGGGAATCGACGTCGGCGACTGTAGGGGCCGACGATATGACAAGCGATGAAGCCGAGGCGATAGATCGCGCCGGGCGGAATATATCGTCGTTATCGCCTATTATGAGCGACAGACTGCCTACGTTGTCGAGCGAATAACGCGAAAGATCCACCTCGCCGCTGCGGTTGTTTGACAAGGTCACACCATCGTAGACCACTCCGGTATGAGCGGCCCCGAAACTTCTGACGGCTACTGTCTTCATACCTCCGGCGCCGCCGTAATCCTTCAGGTTGATGCCCGGCAGACGTTTGAGAGCCGATGAGATGTCGGTGGCGCCGATAGCCTTAAGGGATGATGCTCCGAGTTCAAATTTCGGCGCTGTCGAGCGGTCGGCCTTACGGGATGAGGCTTCGACCGTGACCTCGGGAAGCATACGGCCGGAGACTACAGTGTCGGTCTTCGTCCTCAATGAATCAGGCACGGCAGCCGATGCACCGGCATGACCGTGAAGACACACGCAGAATGCCGCCAGAGCCATCACCCTGACCAGCAGACATGATATTGTAGCTGATACTGAAGATTTATGAATTCTCATCCTCGAAAGAATCATATTATATGTTGAAAAGAAATCGACGGCAGGTCTTCGGACTTATTTCAGCTTTATCCGGATGCCTTCCCGAAGCGCTATGGCGCGCTCAGTGGCGTTAGTATCCGGTGCCTTAATGAAAATTACCGCAGCGGGACTGTCCGGGATTCTCACCCGTGTTCCCTTTTAATCACCAAGCCCGTCGGTGGGGACAGATCATGGCGAACCGCTTTTTCTGCCGCAAAATTAATATTAAATTTTTAGCCGTACAAATTTTTATTAACTTTGCAATGAATGCAAGCGAACTTCAATGAGACATGCCCATGACCAAGGTTTACAAACCGACTGACCGGAAGGCAATACTGGCCGAAGAGATAATATCCGCCATGGAAGCGATGGAAGATGACAGGCAGCGTGCGGTCCTATGCCGTTTTTTTAAGACCGGTAAGGGCGAATACGGCGAAGGCGATCGGTTTCTCGGGCTGAAAGTGCCGTTGACAAGGCTTGTTGTGAAAGAGGCTCGTCTGCGCGTGGGAATGGATGAGATTGAACGGCTCATCTATTCACCGTGGCACGAAGTCAGGCTCGCGGGATTTCTTTTGCTTGCAGAAGAGATGTCGGCGGCAATGCCCCGACGCGGAGCTGACTCGCCGGAGTCGGCCATCCGGCGACGGGAAATTGCCGGATTTTATCTGCGGCATGCACACCGGGCCAACAACTGGGATCTTGTGGATCTGTCCGCCCCATATATCATCGGACGATGGCTTCTCCATCCCGACGAGAACGGCGACATGCCCGACAGGCATATCCTCGACTCACTGGCTGCAAGCGACAACCTTTGGCTGCAAAGGATCGGCATCGTGGCTACACTCGCTCTGATTCGGGAAGGACAGAGCGGCGACACATTGCGGATAGTCAGCTGCCTCCTGTCTCACAGGCATGATCTGATCCACAAGGCCATGGGATGGATGTTGCGCGAAGTCGGCAAAAAGAACGTGGCGGAGTTGCTCGATTTCCTTGATGCATACTCTACGAAAATGCCGCGCACTACCCTGCGCTACGCAATAGAACGCCTGCCGGAGCCACAGAGGCAATACTGGCTCCGCCGTAAATAAAAATCAGTTTCGATCATGAATATTGAAGAAGTAAGGGAATACGGGCTGTCATTGCCTAACGCTACCGAACGGTGTCCGTTCGGCCCCGACACACTGTCGCTTGAAATCGGAGGCAGAATATTTTGCCTGATGACGCTCGACAACGAATGGGACTTCTACAACCTGAAAGCGGATCCCGACTATGCCATAGAACTCCGCGACAGATACACGGGCATCCGACCGGGCTTTCACATGAACAAACGCCACTGGATTTCGGTCGACTTCAACGGCGACGTCCCCGACGCAGTGCAGCGCGAACTCATCCTCCACTCCTACCGCCAGGCATTCATGAAGCTGCCCCGCTCCGTCCGCTCACTCCTGACGCAATAATCATTGCAGGGAGACTTATATCCGGGTTATTTCGAGAGCATTATGGAGAGGATCTCGCGGTCGGTCTGGGCCATGCCCTGAAGGCCGATGCGGGTGAGGTTGTCGATAGAGCGGTCAACATCCTCATCGACGATTCCCTCAAGGGAGCTTACAGAGGCATCCTCCATAGCCATAAGCGCCGCATAGACTGCGGTAGAGACTCCTGAAGTGACTTTCAAGGCACAACTGGGCTTCGCTCCGTCGCATATCATTCCTGTAAGGTTGCCGACCATATTTTTCACCGCATGACATACCTGCCGGTATCCGCCACCCATAAGCAGGGTCAGTCCGCATGATGAACCGGTAGCAGCCACCACACATCCGCACAGGGCTGACAACCGGCCAAGTTTCTGCTTTATATAGATCACCGTCAGATGGCTGAGCGCAAGGGCACGGAGCATCTCATCCTCCGTATTTCCATTTTCCCTGGCAAAGACTACAACCGGAACCGTTGCTGAAATACCCTGATTGCCGCTGCCTGAATTGCTCATCACCGGAATCATCGCTCCTCCCATGCGGGCGTCGCATGCAGCGGCTGTCAGAGCCACAATATGAGTGAACATTGTGTCGCCCATCAGCCGCGAACCATGGCTTCCGCCGATTATCTTACCGAGCGCATGCCCGTAATGCCCCGCGATCGAAAACCGTGATGCAGCCAGATTGAGTTTTGATGACTCAAGAAGAAATCCCAGCTTATCAAGAGGGGTAGTGACAGCAAATTCATATACTGTCTCAAGTGTCAGGTCTGTGCTATGGTCTTCAGCTTCCTGTCCCTGAGGAGAACGCTTATCAAGAATGATATCCGAATCGACCGAGCGATATACGAAATTGGTGTGTCCGCCGGCTATGACCGCTGCGGCTTCATGATCATCGGCCACACAACGGATCTCGATATATAATTTTTCAGTTATATCATCTTTAAGAGATATGACGATCGCCGATCGGTCGACCATTGCCTTGCCGAGCGCAACCGCATCACTGTCCACATCGCGAAGCACCTCAAGTCCGAGCTCAGGCCTGCCGCATATCGCTCCAAGCGCGATAGCTATCGGCAGGCCGGACATTCCCGTACCGGGAATACCGACTCCCATGGCATTCTTGATGATATTGGCACTCAGGCTTGCGTAAATCCTTTCGGGCACTCTGCCAAGCAGGCGCGTCGCTTCAGCCACACACAATGCCACAGCGATCGGCTCCGTACAACCGATGGCAGGCACTACTTCTTTCCTTATGAGAGATATGATGCGAGCCTGCTGTTCCTCGTTAATCATGGTCAAAACTCAATCTATGATTTCAGACGAATCAGAAGAAATATGCCGCGCGGACATACCAGTAACGATTGCGCGCGCTATAATTGGTCAGCACCTTTGCCTTGACCACATATGTCATACCCATATTATATCCGGCAAGCAGCTGCCACCGGCGCATGATCTCAAAACCGCCGCCCATATCAAGTGCAAGAGCGCCACCGGCAAAATCCATGGCATCACACTTGCTGTGTCCGGCAAGAATGCTGAACTCCGGCCCGACATAAACCAGCGGGGCGATTTTCTCCTCAAGTCCGCCCATCCTCGTCCATTTGAAACGCAGATGCAACGGGATGACCGCGTAGTGCATACGCAGCTGTTCATTACCATATCCCTGGCTGCTCCACATCTTGCGTTCGCCGAGATGGGCCCTGGCACCCGTCATCTCATAATGAAGACCCACGTCGAGACCGAAACCGATGCCCGGAAAGATCATCTCACCGACCATTCCTGCAGAGAAACCGGCGGATTTGTCGATCGTCACCAGATCCTGTTTGAACTTGAGATTATTGAAGTTGACTCCCGCCTGAGCCGCCCAGCGGAACTGTGCGAAAGATTCCGACGGCATCGCTGCAGCTGCAATCGCCACCGTCGCCAAGGCCACCGAACGGCACAGATATGACTTGATTCGTTGTATCATGATAGCACTATATTTTCGGCAAAGGTACAAAACACTATCGAAATACCCGCTCAGGAGCGGGCAAAAAATCACAGACAGACTGCGATCGCACATGTTTGCATCAAAAATTTGGGCAGGATAATAAAGAATTTGTAACTTTGTAGGCATGCCTGCATAAAGCTTCAGGCAGCATATGTTTCACAAAACCCAACACTGACAGACAATGAAAAAATGCCCGTATTGTGCCGAAGAGATCCAGGACGATGCAGTCAAGTGCCGGTATTGCGGCAGCACTCTCAATAACGGCCAGCCGCAGACACCTCCCCCCTTCGGCGACCAGCGCAATAACGCATATGGCCCGAGCAATCCCTCCGATCCCTACAACATGTGGTATGCCAACGATGCATTCGCATCCGGCCCCCAAGGGAAAAGCCGCGGCATCGCAGCCATACTCGCCATACTCCTCGGATCGCTCGGAATCCACTACTTCTACATCGGCAAGCCTACCGGAGGCATAGTATACCTGATACTCACCGTCATCTCGTGCGGCACGATTCCTGCCATACTCGGCCTTGTGCAGGGTATCATGATGCTGTGCATGTCGAATCAGGAATTCGAGCGACGCTACGTCCTCACGCCGTCATCGTTCCCGTTCTGATGCGGAGGTACATACCTGTGCTTACCGTGGCCGGATCCGACTCCTCGGGGGGCGCCGGCATTCAGGCCGACATCAAGACGATGTCGGCTATAGGATGCTATGGAATGTCGGCTATAACCGCTCTGACGGCACAGAACACCACAGGCGTGGCTTGTGTCGAAGGAGTGAGCCCGCAAATGGTGAAGGCCCAGATTGACGCCGTATGTAACGATATCATGCCGATGGCTGTAAAAACAGGCATGCTCTACAGCGCGCAGATTGTTGAAGCTGCGGCGGAAGCCCTCAGTGATCACGGCGTAAAAAACCTTGTGGTCGATCCTGTCATGATATCGACAAGCGGACATCGTCTGATCGCTGACGACGCTGTGGAAGCAGTGCGCAGCAATCTGTTCCCGTTGCTTACACTCATCACTCCTAACCGTAACGAAGCCGAAGCGCTGACTGGATGTCGCGACCCGCATCAGCAGGCAGAGGAGCTTAAGCGACAAGGCTGCGCGAATGTGCTGATCAAGGGCGGCGACTCGGATGCGACCGATTTCAAGACCGATCTTCTGCTGACTGCCGACGGTGAATGGCTTGAACTCAAAGCAGATGCTGTAGATACAGCCAACACCCATGGGACAGGATGCACCTTGTCGGCCGCAATAGCATGCTATCTGGCCTTAGGATACAGACTGCCGAGAGCAGTGGAAATGGGCAAACTGTTCATCACGCGGGCCCTGCGAACAGGCGCGAGAGTGACGACAGGCGCAGGCCACGGCCCGGTAAATCATTTTTTCTCTCCCCGCAAACTCAAGACAATATGAACATAACGATAAACGGCAAAACATACGAACTGCCCGAAGCATCCACTCTCGACGACGCCCTTCAGGCGGCAAAAGTGAAAACGCAGGGAATTGCCACAGCGCTCAACAACCGTGTCGTCGCCGCTGCCATGCGGTCGAAAACCATATTGAACGACGGCGACAAGATCGTGGTGATCACGGCGTTCTACGGAGGATGACCTGAATGAAGCGTATAGCCATAACAGGAGCCGACCTTCGTGACGACGAGGGCAAATGGATATCAGTCATATTGAGCGAAGGCTGGGATGCAGTCCATCTGCGGCACCCGGCAGCCACTCTGGCTGAAATGAGGCGACTGATCGAGAGCGTGCCTCAGCAGTATCATTCACGGCTGAGACTTCACGGTCATTTCGAACTCACCAACGAATTCAATCTCGGAGGGCTGCATCTCAACAGCCGTTGCCCTGTCGCTCCTCCGCATTTTAGCGGAAGTCTGTCGCGATCATGCCATTCGGTAGAGGAAGTCACGCATGCCGACCGTCATCTCGACTACGTCACGCTCAGTCCGGTGTTCGACAGCATTTCAAAACCTGGCTATACTGCTGCTTTCAGCGACTACGAACTGGAAGTAATCGGAACTATTTCGTCGCCGGTTGTTATAGCATTAGGCGGAGTGACCCCGCAGCTGACTCCCTCACTTGAAAAATGGGGCTTCGGAGGATATGCCGTTCTCGGCTATCTGTGGCAGGCTGCCGATCGGCAGGATCTCATACGGAGGCTGCGCCAGTTTGTTTAACCAGAATTCAAAACCAACACAAAACTAAGATGTTGCAGTTCATTACCAATCCTTCCGACCGCTGGTCAATAGCGGAAGAAGTGCAGATGGCCATCGAGGGCGGATGCCGCTGGATACAGCTGCGGATGAAAGATGCCACTGACGAGGAAGTGCGTCAGGTAGCCCTTGAGCTCATACCGTTGTGCCGCGATCACGACACATTTCTGATAATCGACGACCGGGTGGAACTTGTCAATGAGCTCAGGGTATCAGGAGTACATCTCGGACATGACGACATGGATCCAATGGAGGCCCGCGAACTGCTCGGGCCGCACGCCATCATAGGCGTCACAGCCAACACTGCCGACGACATCATAAAATGGAAGGGCAAGGACGTGGACTATGTTGGACTCGGTCCGGTACACACTACGACGACCAAGAAACGTCTGGCGCCGGTGCTCGGCATCGACGGCGTGAAAGAGATCGTAACCAAAGTGCGCCAGGCCGGAGTCGAACTGCCTATCGTGGCGATCGGCGGCCTCGGACTCGACGATGTGGATCCTCTGAAAGCCACGGGCGTCAACGGCATGGCCGTGAGCGGTGCCATCATCAACGCTCCCGACCCGATGCTTTACACTATGAAGATAATGGAACGTCTGATGGATATTCCTCACGACTGAACAACAATATACTTGCAATGGAAGACATATTGACAATAGGCGGCCGGGAGTTTCACTCACGCCTCTTCGTAGGCACCGGCAAATTCGCCTCCAACCAGCTCATGCTCGAAGCCATCCTGGCCTCGGGCTCGGAAATGATCACTGTGGCCATGAAGCGCGTCGACATGGATCACAAGGAAGATGACGACATGCTCCGTCATATCAACCGCGACCACGTCACTCTCCTGCCCAACACATCAGGAGTGCGCAATGCCGAGGAAGCCGTAATGGCCGCCCGGCTTGCCCGCGACTGCTTCGGCACCGATTTCATAAAACTTGAGATACACCCCGATCCGAAATATCTCCTGCCCGATCCGGTGGAAACGCTGAAGGCCACAGAGATACTTGCACGCGAGGGATTTCACGTGCTGCCCTACATTCAGGCCGACCCGGTGCTCTGCAAACGGCTCGAAGAGGCCGGAACGGCCGCCGTCATGCCGTTGGGAGCGCCGATCGGCACCAACAAAGGTCTGCGCACACGCGATCTGCTGGAGATCATCATCGCCGAAAGCACTGTACCGGTAGTCGTCGACGCCGGAATCGGAGCGCCTTCCCACGCGGCTGAAGCGCTTGAGATCGGGGCCGATGCAGT
Organism: uncultured Muribaculaceae bacterium; assembly: GCA_947629175.1. Lineage (GTDB taxonomy): Bacteria > Bacteroidota > Bacteroidia > Bacteroidales > Muribaculaceae > Paramuribaculum. The sequence goes on from CANRCT010000006.1 coordinate 68,730, forward strand.
GCTGGTCAACACCGCCATTGCCGTAGCACGCAATCCGGTGGAAATGGCCAAGGCATTCAGGCTGGCTGTGGAAGCGGGACGCATGGCACGACTGGCCGGACTGGGACGCGTAGCTACCGGAGCGGCGGTGCACGCCGAGGCCACAAGCCCGCTGACCGCATTTCTTGACTGAACCAAACATTATCAAACAAGAGATATGACTATCGACAATATCAATCTCCACAGCTATCCCGGCTCGGAGAAGACATACATGCAGGGCCAGATCCACCCCGACGTTAAGGTCGGCATGCGCCGTGTGATCCTTACACCCACTATAAAAGTAGACGCAGACGGAAACAAGACCGTAAGAGAGAACGCACCTGTCTACGTTTACGACACAAGCGGCGTATATACAGATCCTGAGGTGACCGTCGACATCAACCGCGGACTCCCCCGCATCCGTGAGACCTGGAACGCACGCCGCGACGATCTTGAGCAGCTCCCGGTCATCACTTCAGACTACGGACGACAGCGCGAAGCCGACAGATCGCTCGATGCGATCCGTTTCGCCAACCGTCATCTGCCTCTTCGGGCAAAAGAGGGGTGCAGGATCACCCAGATGGATCTTGCACGCAAAGGCGTCATCACCCCCGAGATGGAATATGTTGCCATCCGGGAAAACATGAACAATGCCGCTCTCGGCATCAACAGCTATATCACTCCCGAACTGGTAAGAGAAGAAGTTGCAGCCGGACGCGCCGTCATCCCCGCCAATCCCAACCATCCCGAAGCCGAGCCGATGATCATCGGACGCAAGTTTGCCGTCAAGCTCAACACCAACATAGGCAATTCGGCTCTTTCGTCGGGCATAGAGGAGGAGGTAAGCAAAGCCGTGTGGAGCTGCTACTGGGGCGGCGACACACTTATGGATCTCTCTACCGGAGCCAACATCCACGAGACACGCGAATGGATCATCCGCAACTGCCCCGTGCCGGTCGGGACCGTCCCGGTCTATCAGGCTCTCGAAAAGGTGGACGGCAGCGTGGAGCGCCTCTCGTGGGAGATCTACCGCGACACGCTCATAGAGCAGGCTGAACAGGGAGTGGACTATTTCACCATCCATGCTGGAGCTCTCCGCGCGCATGCTGACATGATAAAGGAGCGCCTGACGGGCATCGTAAGCCGCGGCGGCTCTATCATGACCCGCTGGGCCGTGATACACAACGAGGAAAACTTCCTCTACACGCATTTCGACGAGATATGCGAGATACTTGCCCGCTATGATGTGGCCGTGTCGCTCGGCGACGGCCTGCGCCCCGGATCTATCCACGACGCCAACGACCGCTCGCAGTTCCTTGAACTCGACGTGCTCGGTGAACTGACCGAGAAGGCCTGGGCCCACGGCGTGCAGGTGCTCATCGAAGGCCCGGGACATGTGCCTATGCAGAAGATCCAGGAGAATATGGACCGCGAGCTGGAGAAGTGCCATGAAGCTCCCTTCTACACCCTCGGCCCGCTCACCACCGACATAGCTCCCGGCTATGACCATATCACTTCGGCCATCGGCGCAGCCCAGATAGCATGGGCGGGAACGGCCATGATATGCTATGTGACACCAAAGGAACATCTGGCTCTTCCGAATCTCGACGACGTACGCCAGGGCGTAATAACCTACAAGATAGCAGCTCACGCCGCCGACCTTGCCAAGGGTTATCCTGGAGCACAGGTGCGCGACGACGCGATGAGCCTCGCCCGCTACGACTTCCGGTGGAAAGATCAGTTCAACCTCTCGCTCGATCCGGAGAAAGCACGCCGTTACTACGTGGAGAGCCACCGCGACGACGACCATTTCTGCACCATGTGCGGCCCGAACTTCTGCGCCATGCGCATATCGCAGTCGACCGCCGAAGACTGCGTGAAATAAACAGAATGCAATGTTTTACGACGAACTGAAAAAATACGACTGGGAACAGACAACAGCCGAAATATCCTCAAAGACAGCTGCCGACGTAGAGGCCGCTCTCGCCAAAGAGCATCTTGAAGTAGAGGACTTCATGGCTCTTATATCGCCTGCCGCACAACCCTACCTCGAAGAGATGGCGCGCCTTTCGCATGCCTATACTCTCGAACGCTTCGGCAAGACGATATCGATGTATATACCGCTATACGTCAGCAACGCATGCACCAACAAATGCGTATATTGCGGATTCAACCACGACAATCCCTTCACCCGCGTCACACTCACCCTCGATCAGGTGAAAGCCGAATGCGAGGCTATACGCCGGCTCGGGCCGTTCGAGAATCTGCTGATCGTGTCGGGTGAATTCCCGCGGCTCAACGGAGTGGACTATCTCGAACAGGTGCTCCACGTGGCGCGTCCCTACTTCAACAATCTCACCATAGAGGTGATGCCTATGAGGGCCCGCGACTACGAGAGGCTGACCCACAGCGGCCTCAACGGAGTGGTATGCTTCCAGGAAACCTATCACGAAGCGGCCTACAAGACCTATCATCCGCGCGGTATGAAATCGATATTCGAATGGCGCGTCAACGGTTTTGACCGCATGGGGCAGGCCGGAGTGCACAAGATCGGCATGGGAGTGCTGATAGGGCTTGAAGACTGGCGCACCGACGTCACCATGATGGCCCGTCATCTCCGCTATCTGCGCAAGCATTACTGGAAGACGCGCTACAGCATCAATTTCCCGCGCATGTGTCCGGCCGAAGGGGGTTATCAGCCCAAAGTGGTGATGACCGACCGCGAGCTCGCGCAGCTGACATTCGCTTTCCGCATATTCGACCACGACGTGGACATATCGTACTCGACACGCGAATCGCCCAAGTTCCGCGCCAACATGATGAAGCTCGGAGTGACATCGATGAGCGCCGGCAGCAAGACCGATCCGGGAGGCTACTGCTCGGAGCCCGACTCCCTCGAACAGTTCGAGGTGACCGACTCCCGCACCCCAGCCCAGGTGGCCGAAGAGATTCGTTCGCTCGGATACGAGACCGTATGGAAAGACTGGGACCGAAGCTTCGACTGACATCAAGTCAAAGATTATCTGTAATCATCGCCCCCGCAACATTACCGGTGTAGTGCAGCGGGGGCGAATCTTTTCTCCATACTTTTACCTTTGCGGGGAGAGTTCCTGCGGAGCAGCTTCCCCGTCGGGGTTGGCGATGTGGAAAAAAAGCGGTAACTTTGCAGCGATTTTCAAAAAGACAAGGTAAAAGAGATATGATAGCGGTAAACAACTTAGGCATACAGTTTGGCAAGAGAGTGTTGTTTCAGGATGTGAATATGAAATTCACTCCGGGCAACTGTTATGGAATCATAGGCGCCAACGGCGCGGGAAAATCCACTCTCATGCGTATGCTCAGCGGCCAGCTCAGCCCCACACACGGCACCATCACCCAGGGCCCGGGAGAGCGCATGAGCGTACTTGAGCAGGATCACTTCAAATTCGATGAGTTCACAGTCATGGACACAGTGCTTCAGGGACACACCGTGCTGTGGGATATCATGAAAGAGAAGGATGCCCTGTATGCCAAGCCCGACTTCAGCGATGCCGACGGGATACGCGCCTCCGAACTGGAAGAGAAGTTCGCCGAGCTCGAAGGATGGAACGCAGAGAGCGACGCCGCAAGCCTGCTCAGCGGCCTCGGTATAAAGGAGGACAAGCACTATATGCTGATGAAAGACCTGAGCGGTAACGAAAAGGTGCGCGTGCTTCTTGCCAAGGCTCTCTTCGGCAACCCCGACAACCTGCTTCTCGACGAGCCGACCAACGATCTTGACCTTGACACCGTGGCATGGCTCGAAAATTACCTTTCGAACTTCGAGAACACAGTGCTGGTCGTCTCACACGACCGTCACTTTCTCGACTCTGTTTCGACCCACACGCTCGATATCGACTACAACAAGGTATCGCTTTTCGCCGGCAACTACAGCTTCTGGTACGAGTCGAGCCAGCTCGCCCTGCGCCAGCAACAGCAACAGAACAAGAAAGCCGAAGAGAAGCGCAAGGAGCTCCTCGAATTCATACAGCGATTCAGCGCCAACGTGGCCAAGTCGAAGCAGACCACGAGCCGCAAGAAGATGCTTGAGAAACTCAACATCGAGGAGATCCAGCCATCGTCGCGCCGCTATCCGGGCATAATCTTCACACCGGAGCGCGAGCCCGGCAACAAGATACTCGAAGTGCACGGGCTGACGGCCTCCGTCGACGGCGACCTGCTCTTCAAGGATGTCAACTTCCAGATTGAGAAGGGCGATAAGGTGGCATTCCTCAGCCGCGACCCGCGCGCCATGACAGCCCTCTTCGAGATAATCAACGGCAACCGCAAGGCCGACGCCGGCACATTCGACTGGGGACAGACCATCACCACGGCCTATCTGCCGCTCGACAACTCGGCGTTCTTCAATACCGACATGAACCTTGTCGACTGGCTCTGCCAGTTCAGCGACGATTCGAGCGAGATATATCTCAAAGGATTCCTCGGCAAGATGCTTTTCTCGGGCGAGGAGGTACTCAAAAAAGCCTCGGTGCTCTCCGGCGGCGAGAAAATGCGCTGCATGATAGCCCGCATGATGCTCCGCAACGCCAACACCATGGTACTCGACTCCCCCACCAACCACCTTGACCTCGAATCGATCCAGGCGTTCAACAATACACTGCAGGCGTTCAAGGGAAACATACTGCTCGCGTCGCATGACCACGAGTTCATCCAGACTGTCTGCAACCGCATCATAGAGCTTACACCTTCGGGCATCATCGACAAGATGATGGACTATGACGACTACATCACCGATGAGCGTGTTGCCGCCGCCCGCGAAAAAATGTATGGCACAAACTGAATGTGACCGCGCAATGGTAAAACATATCGTCACTTTCAAGCTGTCGGGAACAGCCGAGGAACGGGCCGCTGTGGCTCGTCGGTTTGCCGAAGCACTCCGCGCACTCCCCGGACAGATTCCTTGCCTTAAGAGTATGGAGGTAGGCATAAATGAGAATCCGGCCGAAGAATGGGATCTTGTGCTGACTGCCGTGGTGCCAACTATGGCCGATGTCGATGTCTACGCAAAGCACCCGGCACACGTGGCCGCCGCTTCAATCATAGCCGGTCACAAGGCCGGCCGTGCCTGCGTCGACTATTCCTTCGAGTAATCATTCCGGCCGACAGCCGACATAAGGCGCACGGCGCAGTCGGCCGACAGAAAGGAATCCGAGGGGATGATCAGACTCCTGGCCGCGGTGTGGATGAGGTTGAGCGTGTATACACGCTTTCCAGGCGTGACTCTCCAGATAGCTGAAAATGGTATCAGTTCATAATCATCGTCGATCATAGTCGCAGACTGGACCGGCGATGATTCATTTTTATCAGAATTCTTTTTATCAGACACAGCCCCGATACTTTCCGAATCATGTTCGGGAATTGGATCCTGTGGCGTCTCCACAATTTTCTGATAGACTATGACAAGACCTGAGTCATTGATCAGGATACGCTTCGGAGCGACGCAAAGACGGGCGCCGCTCTTCACCATCGACCGCAGACACACATGGAGCATCACAAGGGGATAGACACAGAACGCAAGAATGATACCCGCGAAGATCCAGCGCATGCCGTCATGATCAGCCATCGCCATCACGAGACATACCGTAAGCGCCGCAAGCGGAATCCATGCCCAACCGGTCAGGAACCGACCAAGGGAAGAGCGGATATATGCTGACGGAGATGTAGAGAAGATGCCGGTCAGCGGTTCATCCGTCAAAAGCAGGGCGCGCTCTGCCGTAAAGGAGGCGCGCCCTGTCGTAATTTCGTCAGTCGGTGTCAAGGATGATTCAGTCAAGTTTGTGAATGACGAGGCCTGAACGGAGCTTCGGCTCGAACCATGTGGTCTTCGGGGGCATGATATTGCCTGAATCGGCAATATCCATGAGCTGTTTCATCGACACGGGATAGAGCGCGAGCGCCACAGCCATCTCGCCGCTGTCGACGCGGCGTTTCAGTTCGCCGAGTCCACGGATGCCACCAACGAAATCGATACGCTTGTCGGACCGGAGATCGGTTATGCCGAGGATATCGCGGAGTATGAGATCGCTGGAGATCGTCACGTCGAGCACTCCGATGGGATCCTGATCATTATAGCGGCCTTCGCGGGCTGTCAGCGAATACCATTGTCCGTCGAGATAAAGCGAGAAATTATGCAGGCTCTCCGGACGATATATCTCCTCGCCTTTCGGCTCTACGACAAAGTCCTTTTCGAGCTTTTTGAGAAATTCCTGCGGAGTCAGTCCGTTAAGATCGCGCACTACGCGGTTGTAATCAATAATTTTCAGATGCGATGCCGGGAAAGCCACTGCAAGGAAATAGTTGTACTCCTCATCCCCTTTATGGTGGGGATTGGCTTTGGCTTTTTCCGCACCTACGAGAGCAGCGGCAGCCGTGCGGTGATGACCGTCGGCGATATAGAGATATGGTATTTTTGCAAACTCCTCAGTAATGGTGGCAATCGTTGCGGGATTGTCAATGACCCAGAAATGGTGACCGAAACCGTCGGGCGCCGTGAAGTCATATTCTGGAGCGCCTTTGGTGACATCCGCAATAATCTGTTCGAGCGCAGGATTGTCGGGAAATGCGAAAAACACGGGCTCAATATTGGCATTGTTGATCCTGACATGCTTCATGCGGTCTTCTTCCTTGTCGCGACGTGTCAGCTCGTGCTTCTTGATGCGCTGCTCCATGTAATCGTCGACATTTGCGGCGATGACAATGCCATACTGAGTGCGGCCATCCATAGTCTGAGCGTAGATATAGTAATGGTCGGCATCATCCTGCACAAGCCATCCGTTGCGTTGGAAAGCATTGAAATTCTCTACGGCCTTGTCATAGACACGCGGATCGTGCTCGTCGGTCGAAGGCTCGAAGTCGATTTCAGGTTTGATGATGTGGTAGAGCGACTTTGGATTGCCGTCCGCTTCCTTGCGCGCTTCATCCGAATTGAGCACGTCGTAGGGGCGCGAAGCCACTTCTTCCACCATTTCTTTGGGAGGACGCACCCCCCTGAAGGGTTTGACTTTTGCCATAATCTATTGGGTATTAATTAAGGTAATGCATATAATGACATGCGGGACAGTCAGAAGCTGTCCCTTACAATCGTCTGCTCGCGGTCAGGGCCTATCGAGACGATAGCGATCGGTGTCTTGAGCTCTTTCTCAAGGAAGTCGATATAATCGCGGAACGCTTTGGGAAATTCGCTCTCTTTTTTCATCCGTGTCATGTCGGTCTTCCATCCGGGGAGAGTCACATAGACAGGCTTCACCTCCACGCCGTCGACTGTGTAAGGGAAATCCTCCACGCGCTTGCCGTCGATCTCATAGGCCACGCAAGCCTTTATCTCGTCGAACCCGTCGAGCACATCGCTCTTCATCATGATAAGCTTGGTGACTCCGTCAATCATGATGGCATATCTGAGCGCGACGAGATCGATCCAGCCACAGCGGCGCTCGCGGCCTGTAACGGCTCCGTATTCGTGGCCGAGATCGCGGATACGCTTGCCTGTCTCGTCAAAAAGCTCAGTCGGGAACGGCCCGCTGCCTACACGAGTGCAATATGCCTTGAATATGCCGTAGACGTCGCCGATACGGTTGGGGGCTACGCCGAGTCCGGCACATGCTCCGGCCGTGATGGTATTGGACGATGTGACAAAAGGATATGAGCCGAAATCCACGTCGAGCAGAGTTCCTTGCGCTCCTTCACACAGCACGCTTTTGCCGTCGGCAAGCGCGCGGTTGATAAAGAATTCACTGTCGACTATGTCGAAAGTCTTGATATAGTCGATGGCGTCCATCCATTTTTTTTCAAGCTCCGCGGTGTCGGGAGTCTCACCGAGGGAGGCAAGCATGCCCATATGACGGTCGCGGGCCTTGGCGTAACGTTCGCTGAAGTCAGGCATAAGAGTATCACCGAGACGCAGACCGTTGCGGCTCACCTTGTCGGTATATGTCGGCCCGATACCCTTGCCTGTGGTGCCGATCTTCGAGCTACCCTTGGCTTTTTCGCTCGCGGCGTCGAGAAGACGGTGAGTAGGCATGATAAGGTGCACTTTTTTTGAGAGCTTCAGAATAGAGCGCAGAGGTATGCCTGATTTCTCAAGGCTTTCGGCTTCTTCACGGAAGAGCACCGGATCAAGCACCACGCCGTTGCCTATCAGGTTGGTCTTGCCGTCCTGGAATATTCCTGACGGGATAGAACGCAAAACATATTTCTTGCCTTCGAATTCAAGGGTATGTCCTGCATTGGGGCCGCCCTGAAAACGGGCTATGATGTCGTAGCGGGGCGTAAGCACATCCACTACCTTGCCTTTACCTTCATCGCCCCACTGGAGGCCGAGCAATACGTCTACTTTCATTGCTTTTCGATATTGTATGATTGGTGTCGAATAGTTACTCTTTTTTTCGTGCCGACAGTTTCGGCTTTCGGGCGCAACGGGAGCATACGCCATAGATATACAGATCGGCGTAAGCCGGATGAAAGGCGCTGTAGCGCCTTGATGCGAGCAGGCGGTCGATCTCGGCATCCTTCACCTCACGTACCTTGCCGCACTGCGTGCAGACAAGATGATGATGGTTGGTGATTCCTGCCACTTTCTCATACTGGGCGGGAGTAGATCCGAAATTATGACGACGCACAAGCCCTGCGTCGACAAGTATATCCATTGTATTATAGACCGTAGCCCTGCTTACATGATATCCGTCAGCATCGAGCATGCGATGTAGAGTATCGACGAAAAAATGCTCCGACAGACTGAACACTTTGTCGAGAATGGCATAGCGTTCAGGCGTCCGGCGCAGACGGTGCTGCATCAGATATCGGTTGAGTGCCGCAGTAGCGGCGGTTTTGGTTCGTTCGTCGTTCATCGCGATGACAAAGTTAAAAAATCCTTTTCACTCTGCCATAATTTAATGCGTAAAAAAAGCGGTAGGGGTGCAATAAACGCCGCCCGGTCATGATGGCCGGGCGGTGTTATGATCCGAAATCATACCGGCTATGTCAGAAATAGAAATCCGACGTTCTCGCATATACCAGCATTCCTTCTCCGATCTGCTGCGCTACGGCATCGCCGCATGAACTGCGCACTATCGCCAGAGCGAAAGCGAGCGTCGAAGCAGGCCCGTTTGCAGTGATCAGATTGTCGAGCGCTACAACCGGAGCGCCACGCATCAGGATTTTGTCGGACTCAGGCTCCATACCGGGATAGCAGGTAGCCTCGCGACCGTCAAGTATGCCCAGAGGAGCAAGCACCAAAGCCGGCGAGGCACATATGGCGGCGATCTTGCCATGCCTTGATGCGTGGGCACGAAGAGCGTCGGTCACGATTTTACTTTCGGCAAGGTTCTGCGCGCCGGGCATTCCACCCGGACAGATGAGCCATTCAGCTTCATTGAAGTGCGCCTCGTCAGGCAACAGGTCGGCTTCAACCATTATACCGTGGGCTCCGCATACTTTCTCGCTGTTTTCGGGGTTGATCGCGACCGTGAGCACATTCATGCCTGCACGGCGCATTACGTCGATTGTGGCCAACGCCTCAGTCTCTTCGAATCCGGGGGCTAAAAACAAGTAAGAGCGTTTCATGATTAAAAATATTAGGAATGGTAGTTTCAGTATTCGATATATTTCAATCTGTAGCGGCAAATGTAACCATTATTCGGGATAAATATGTAATTTTGACAGAAATTTTCAGACACAATGAGACAAATTCCACCAAAACCGTCACTATTCATTATCATCTGGACAATTATCCTCACTGCCTGGGGATGCGACTCACGCCGATGGCGCTCGGTGGAGGGATGTGTATGGGCCACGACCTACCATGTGACTTACCGTGGAGGGCATGACCTGTCCGATTCAATCCTTGCCACAATGAAGCGTGTCGAAAAATCTCTATCACCATTCGACAAAGGATCAGTGATCAGCCTGATCAACCGCAACGAGAGTGATCACTGCGACTCACTGGTGACCGTCGTCACAGAAACATCAAGGCACGTGTGGGAAATCAGCGGCGGAAAATTCGATCCGACAGTGGCGCCGGCTGTCAATCTGTGGGGGTTCGGATACGAGGATACAGATGGTGAGCCATCATCGGAAGCCATAGACAGTGTCAGAGCGATCGTAGGTATGGACAGATGTTATGTGGCCGACGGCAAAATGATCAAAAAATCAGCCGCTACACAGTTCAACTTCAGCGCGATAACGAAGGGACTCGGATGCGATGAAGTGGCGGCGATGATGAAACGCAACGGCGTGGATGATTACATGGTGGAGATAGGTGGAGAAATATGCGTAGGCGGCCACAATCCGGCACGCGAGAAATGGCATATAATGATCGACACGCCCTGCGACAGCACAATATCGCCCGATCGCCGCGGGCTGACTACAATAGCACTAACCGACTGCGGCATAGCCACCTCGGGCAATTACCGCAACTATCGCGACACTCCCAAGGGACGCATAGGCCATACCATCGATCCCATGACATGCCGGCCGGTCAGAAGCGCCACCCTGTCGGCGACCGTCATAGCCCGCGATGCCATGACCGCCGACGCTCTGGCAACAGCCTGCATGGCCATGACGGCCAAAGCGGCCATGGAGATGATAGAGCGCGAAGAGGGGGCGGAGGCCATGATTGTAACGGCCTCGCATGAAGCGCCCGACAGCATGAATATTTTTTGCAGCAAAGGATTCCCACGATGGCAGTAATCAGAGAATACCGACCGTCGGACGCCGTAAGAATCACGGCAATCTACAACCACTACATCACCGACACGACCATCACATTCGAGACCGAACCGCTTGATGTCGAAGCGATGAGACAGCGACTCGACGGAATAGCCTCCGATTATCCTCTGCTTGTAGCGGAGTGCGACGGCGACGTGGCCGGCTACGCCTACTGCCACAGATGGAAGCAGAGCAGCTCATACAGTCCTACCGCCGAAACCACTTTATATGTCGACGTCAGATATCAGAGACTCGGCATCGGCACTGCCCTTCTGCGCCGGTTGATCGACGAATGTCGCAGACGGCCTGCGATCCATGCGCTTATAGCCTGCATAACGGCCGACAACGCATCAAGCCGCAGACTTCATGAGCGGGAAGGATTCATGCAGGTATCGGAGTTCAAGGCTGTAGGCCTTAAATTCGGCAACAGGCTTGATGTCGTCGACTATGAGCTCATAGTAGGGCAATAAACGACAAAACTGCAGCTAAGGCCTGCGGGGACCGGCGTATCTTTGCAACCGAAATGAGAACCATCACAGAGATAATAGTGCACTGCACCGCCACCCCGCGCTCACGCAGCGTCAGCGCGGCAGAGGTCGACCGCTGGCATCGCCAGCGAGGATTCAGCCAGATAGGCTACCACTATCTGATACGTCTTGACGGCACTGTCGAGACCGGGCGCCCGGAGAGCGCAACCGGAGCCCATTGTTTAGGCCATAACGCCCACAGCATCGGTGTGGCATATGCCGGCGGCATCGAACCCGACGGCACCCCGGCCGACACCCGGACAGCTGCCCAGAAAGCGTCGCTGATCAGACTTCTGACCGTTCTGGTCAGCAGATATCCGGGAGCCATAATCAGAGGACACCGCGACTTCGCTCCAAAAGCGTGTCCGTCGTTTGACGCTACAGCCGAATACGCCCTGCTATGCGGCGGGGTCAAACAGCCACCGGACATAGAACGATGATAATTGGGATTTTTTGTGTAACTTTGCGACCGGATTAATGCCTGCACCGATCTCCTCCGGCACAATCCTATCCAACACATCCAACCACCGACCCCTCCAGCCATCATCCTTCAGAAGATGCACCCTATACGTATAAAACGCCTTTACAGATTCATGCTCAAGAGTTTCGTACCCTTGTTCGTGATGACGTTCTTCATATGCCTCTTCATCGTGATGATGCAGTTTCTATGGCGTTTCATTGACGATTTCGTAGGCAAAGGGCTTGGGATCGGAGTAATCGGAGAGCTGTTTTTCTACGCATCTCTGACGATGATACCGATGGCACTGCCTCTCGCCATACTGCTGGCGTCGCTGATGACATTCGGCAATCTCGGGGAACGCTTCGAACTGACTGCCATGAAAGCCTCAGGAGTGTCACTGCTCAAAGTGATGAGTCCGCTAATAGTGCTTGTGGCCCTGATAGCGATAGCGGCGTTCTTCTTCCAGAACAACGTATTGCCTGTAGCGCAGACAAAAATGTGGACTCTTCTGTATTCCATGCGCCAGAAATCTCCTGAACTTGAGATACCTGAAGGTGTATTCTATGACCAGATACCGGGATACAACCTTTACGTCAAGGAGAAAAACCGCGATAACGGCACTCTCTATCACATGATGATATATGACCTGTCGAAGGGTTTTGACAATGCAAGCGTGATACTGGCCGACTCCGGACGACTTGTCATGACTGAGGACAAAACCCATCTTGTATTGAGGATGTGGCAGGGTGAATCGTTCGAGAATCTCAAAGAGGCCGGAATGAGCAGCGCCAATGTGCCTTACAGACGCGAATCGTTTGACTATAAAGAGGTGCTCCTTAAATTCGATGCCAATTTCAACCGTATGGATGAAGATGGCATGCGCAACCAGTATGTAGGCAAAAACATAGCCGAATTACAGGAAACGATTGATTCGGTGCGTGGGGAAGTGGACAGCATCGGCTCTGAATATGCCAAAGCTGTACAGTCGGCCGGCCTCATGTCGATGCCTCTCACACGGGGCAATGACAGCACCGCCCTCGGTCAGGCGGTAGCCCGGAGCCTCAATGTCGACTCGGTGTTCCGAGGATCTACTTCAGCCTATGCGCTCAGCTATCTTCAGACGGCTCTTGAGAAGACCAAGCGTCAGCGTCAGGACTATGAATTCAAAGGGTATGCCATGGCCGATAAACGCAAGACCATAAGGCGCCACGGGATAGAGCTTCAAAAGAAATTCACCCTGTCGTTTGCCTGCCTTGTGTTTTTCTTCATAGGCGCGCCTCTGGGAGCGATCATCCGCAAGGGTGGCCTCGGGATGCCTCTGGTCATATCGGTGTTCCTTTTCATTTTCTACTACATCATTGACAACACCGGCAACAAGATGGCGCGAGAAGGACGTCTGGAAGTGTGGGAAGGAATGTGGCTGAGCGCAGCCGTACTGCTGCCTCTGGGCATATTCTTCACATACAAGGCCGTCAACGACTCGGCTGTGTTCAATCGCGACGCTTACGCCAATGCCATACGTCGTCTGCTCGGACGCGGTGAGGTGCGTTCGGTGCAGATGAAGGAGGTGATCATGGAGGAGGTAGCAAAGCCTGAAGCGCTGGAGCGTCTCCGCAATCTTTCGGAGCACGCATCCCTACTGCGTAAGGCAATCTCGGGCAGCATGAATTATATATCCTACTGGACCCGCGGAGTGCCTCGCGGCGATCTAAAGGCGCTGTCGGCCGAACTTGAGCAGACGGTGGAATATCTCGCCAACTCACGCGAGCGCCTTGTGGTCATGAAGCTCATGGACTATCCCATATTGCGCAGTCTGTGGATATATCACCCGACAGGTCTGCGATGGGTGGCGTGGAGCGCGATAATAATCTTTCCGATAGGCTTGCCGATATATCTGACAGGCCGACGCTCCATACGCCATCTTGACGGCGAGACAGCCACTATCGAAAAAGTAAGCAAAGAGGAGATGAAGCTTATCGAAGAGCGGCAGAAAGACTGACATATAGAAATCAAACATATAAATAAACTGAAAAGGAAGCAAACCACCGGATATATGGAACAAATAAGACTCAACACCATTGAGGAAGCGATCGCAGACTTCCGCGAAGGGAAATTCGTGATAGTAGTGGATGACGAAGACCGTGAAAACGAAGGTGATCTCATCATGGCGGCGGAAAAGGCTACTCCGGAGAGCGTCAATTTCATGGTGACGAACGCCCGCGGAGAGCTTTGCGCTCCCCTGACCATATCGCGTTGCCGCGAGCTCGACCTGCCCCATCAGGTGGATGAAAACACTTCGATGCTCGGCACTCCGTTCACCATCACAGTAGACAAACTCGAAGGATGCACCACCGGAGTCTCGGCCCATGACCGGGCCGCCACGCTGCGCCATCTGTCGGATCCCGACGCCAAGCCGTCGGACTTCGGACGGCCGGGCCATGTGCATCCGCTTTATGCGCAGGACGAGGGAGTGCTCCGCCGCCCGGGACACACGGAGGCGGCCATAGATCTCGCCCGTCTGGCCGGACTGCGCCCTGCCGCCACGCTGATAGAGATACTCAATCCCGACGGCACCATGGCCCGCCTTCCGCAGCTGCGTGAAAAAGCCGACGAATGGGGCCTGAAACTGATCGCCATACGCGATCTGATAGCCTACCGCATGCTCCGCGAATCCACAGTAGAGATGGGCGAGGAGGTGAATCTACCCACGGCCTACGGACATTTCCGCCTGATACCGTTCCGCCACAAACCCACCGGACTGGAACATATAGCCCTGATAAAAGGCGATGTGACGACCGACGAGCCTGTGCTGGTACGTGTGCATTCATCATGCGCAACGGGCGACATCTTCGCATCGCGCAGATGTGACTGCGGCGAGCAGCTCCACCGCTCCATGCAGGCTATAGAGCGCGAAGGGCGCGGTGTGGTGCTATACCTCAGTCAGGAGGGTCGCGGCATAGGGCTTATGGAGAAGATACGTGCCTACAAGCTTCAGGAAGAGGGACTCGACACTGTCGACGCCAATCTTCACCTCGGCCACAAGGCCGATGAGCGCGATTACGGAGTGGGAGCTCAGATTCTCCACCGTCTCGGCGTAAGAAAAATGAGGCTGATGACCAATAATCCTAAAAAGCGCATAGGACTTGAAGGATACGGCCTGCAGGTGTCGGAGATAGTGCCAATAGAGATTGAGCCCAACGACGACAACCGTTTCTATATGCACACCAAGAAAGAGCGCATGGGTCACAAGCTTCACAACGTAGACTGATGTTCCTGACTGAAAAGACTCTCCGCAATCTGGCGCGTCGGATCGCGATGGCGTCGCTGACTGTCATCGCGGCCGGGTTATGCTCGTGCGGATCCGACAGAGCTTACTCCCCCGAACTCACCAAAGCCCTCGACAGGGCCGGCAACAACCGTCATGAGCTCGTCAGCGTGCTCGAACACTATGAGAACGAGCCTGAAAAGCTTGCCGCCGCCGACTATCTGATCTCCAATATGCAGGGCCATTATTCCTATCAAGGCCCCGAGCTCGACTCCCTGGAAACATTTCTGGCGAAACTCACACGAAAGGAAGTGGACTTTTTCTTCACTGCCGAGGAGCTCAAACGCTGGAACAAGTTTTCTCTCGTCAATCTGCCACGAAAAGACGATCTGAAAAATGTCACGTCAGAAATCCTCATTGAGAACATAGATCTGGCTTTTCAGCAATGGAAAAAGAGATCATGGAACAGGAATCTGGAATTTGAGGACTTCTGCGAACTGCTGCTGCCATATTCAATCAGCGACGACACACCTGTAAAATGGCGCAAGACCTACGCCGAACACTACAATCATGTCCTTGACTCGCTTTACAGGGGCGATGACGTGATTGAAGCGGCCATGATACTGTTCAAATATATCCAGAGCGAAAAATGGATCTTCAACGACCAGTTGCTCACGCCACACCGCACAGCAATGAATCTGTTCCGCAACAGGGTGGGCTACAGCCGCGACTGGTGTGATCTTCTCATGTACGCCATGCGGTCGTGCGGTATTCCCGTGACATCCGACAATGTCATGTACTCGCCCGACAACCACTATTCCTACCAGTGGATAGTGGTGCGCGATCCCGAGACATCGTCGTATTACCCCATCGGGCTTGACGATTATGTGCCTGACCGCCGCCGCAGACCGAGTTCGCCGCGGACAATGGGCAAGGTGTACCGTCTGTCATACAGACGCCAGGAAGAAAGGATGGCACGTCTCAACGATGTACGTTCCCTCCCCACGCGCCTTAACAACCCTTTTTTCCAGGATGTCACCAGCGACTATTTCGGGCACAACAGCACCACGGTGCCGGTGAGACTTCCCGCCAAGGAGAGCGCCTATCTCGGACTATGGACCGAAGGGAGCTGGGAAATCATCGGTACGGGACATCGCGAAGGTGAATCAGTGACATTCCATGATCTGGAGCCGGGAGTGATCTTCGCACCGGTCCGTCATACACCCGAAGGATTCATACCGTGCGGCGACGCTTTCTTCCTGAAAAGCGACTCCACCGTGAGCATACTGCGTCCCGAACCGGAGCGGGCAGTCAAGAAGGTGCGCATACGTCGTATGACCCCTTTCACAAACGTAATGGCAATGCGTATGTCGAAGCATCTTCACGGATATACCATCATGGCATCCGCTGACTATGCATTCACTGATCCAGATACAATCTTCACGGTTCACGACACAGACACCATATATACCGACCTGCTCAACATCGCGTTGCCACAGGACAAACCTTACCGGTATCTGCGCATGAGCGCTCCGGAGGGGAAACGGTTCAGTATCGGCGAGATGGACATTTACGACGACAAGGAGATGAAGCAGCGGCGTGTATGTCCGGTCATAGAAAAATTCCCGGCCAATTTCAATTCCGACTACCTGCAGGACTACAATCTGTCGACCCGCTTCACTCTGCCAGCCGACAGGAATTTCTTCACCTACGATCTCAACGGCAAGCCGGCGGCCGTGGTATCGGTGTCGTTTCATACCGACGGAAATTTCATATATGAGGACAGTGAATACGAGGTGTATTACCTCGCTTCCGACGGTGAATGGACAAAGATTGCCGACGTAGTGGCCAAAGCCTCGTATATCGACGTCGTGGCGCCTGCCAATGCGCTTCTGCTGATCTGCCGGAAGAATTCCGATCTAAGAGGCCAGGCATTCATATTCGAGAACGGACGCCAGCTGTATTCCTACAACCTGGCACGGCTCAACCGTTGAGAATTATTTGGCCGAGAGCGAAATAAATAGTAACTTTGTCGCACTAAACCATACAAAATCTTATCCACATATCATCAACGTCATGGATCAGGAACTTGACTGGGCTAACCTTTCATTCGGTTACATCCCTACCGACTACAACGTGCGCTGCCGCTATCACGACGGCCGCTGGGGCGAGATAGAAGTATCATCGTCAGATACGATCAACATGCACATGGCCGCCACATCACTCCATTACGGCCAGGAAATATTCGAGGGGCTTAAAGCTTTCCGCGGCGCCGACGGCAAGGTACGCATTTTCCGTCTGGAGGAGAACGCCAAGCGCATTATATCTTCGGCCAACGGTATCAAGATGGCCCCTGTCCCTGTGGAACTGTTCCGGAAGATGGTCATAAAGGCCGTGGAACTCAACGCCCGTTTCATCCCGCCTTACGGAAGCGGTGCGTCGCTCTACATTCGCCCTCTCGAACTGGGCATGAGCGCTCAGATCGGGGTGCATCCGTCATCGGAATATCTGTTCATGGTGATGGTGACACCTGTCGGTCCATATTTCAAAGAGGGCTTCAAGCCCACCAACATATGCATCATGCGCGAGTTTGACAGAGTGGCTCCCAAGGGCACCGGACGCTGGAAAGTGGGAGGCAACTACGCCGCCAGTCTGGAAGCCGGCGAGCGTGCTCATGAGCTGGGTTACTCGGCCGTGCTTTATCTCGACCCACGCGAAAAGAAATATGTCGACGAATGTGGGCCGGCCAATTTCTTCGCCATCAAACAGGGCAAATACATCACTCCGGCATCCGAATCGATTCTGCCGTCGGTGACCAACCGCAGCCTGATGCAGCTCGCGCGCGACATGGGCATAGAGGTGGAAGAGAGGCATATTCCTCTTGAAGAACTCGCCGAGATCGACGAAGCAGGCGCCTGCGGAACGGCAGCCGTGGCATCGCCCGTAGCGGAGATCCACGACCTCGACACCGGCATCAATTATATCGTGGCAAAAGACCACAAGCCCGGCCCAATCACCACCCGCCTCTACGAGAAACTTCGCGCCGTTCAGCTCGGCGAGGAGCCCGACGTCCACGGATGGAACACCATTGTGGAGGGAATCTGATGAAAGCGTATCAGTCTCTGATCGACAGATATTATCCCGAAGGGTCACCCCTTCGGGATATTTTTCTACGCCACAGCCGCGCAGTAGCGTCTCTGGCTCTTGAGATAGCCGACCGCTGCCATCTGCCGCTTGACCGTGCAATGGTGGAGGAAGCTGCCATGCTCCACGACATAGGCATATTCCTGACTGATGCGCCCGGCATACACTGCCATGGCACGGCTCCCTACATAGCCCACGGATATCTCGGAGCCGATCTGCTCCGAAAAGAGCATTTCAGCGAGGCTACGGCCCGCGTTGCCGAGCGCCATACCGGCTCCGGAATCACGTCGGCCGATATCACCGATCAGCATCTGCCACTGCCATCCGACCGCTCATATATGCCGGAAAGTCTGCTTGAACGGCTGATATGCTATGCCGACAAATTCTATTCTAAAAGCGGCGACATGAAACGGAAAAGCCTTGACAGGGTCAAGGCTTCACAGGCGCGTATTTCAGAAACTACGCTAAAACGGTTCGAGTCGCTTCACGATGAATTCAGGGCGGGGACCGATTAAAGCACCACTGTGGCTCTAACAGGAAAATGATCCGAAGGGACACGCGCTTTGAAATTGCCTATTTTGAGCTCGGATGGTGCGTTGGCGCTTGCCGGCGCCACCTCGCCGCCCTCGTCAGTGCGGTATGTGTCGGTCAGAATCCCATATTTCTCCACCCTGATGCCGGGGCTTACGAATATATGGTCGATCCGCTGGTCGGAGAAAGCGTCGGTGCGGTAATCGTTGAATGTTCCGTTGGTCTCATATACAAGTGCAGCACGGTCGTGTGAGTCATACAATCCGCATTCAAGCACCGTCCGATAGGCATCGCTCCTCTGATCCACCTTGAAATCACCGGTCAGCATGGCGGGCAGGCTATCGCCCAGTTGCATGATCTTGTCGCGGATCAGCCGGGCGCTCTCGCGGCGGGCTATCGTCCCGACGTGATCCATGTGAAGGTTGAACATCAGAAATTCACGACCCGTAGGCAGGTGTCGGAAATGTCCCCACGTACAGATCCTGACGCATGCCGCGTCCCATCCCAGACCAGGCACTTCAGGATTCTCCGAAAGCCAGAAATCGCCGTGATCAACCAGCTCAAACAGATCCTTACGGTAGAATATGGCCGAATGCTCCCCTGCCTTGTCGCCGTCGTCCCTTCCCCGCCCGATAAAACCATAGCCGGGCAGCGCGTCTTGCAGATCATCAAGCTGGCTGCGAAAACCTTCCTGAGTACCGAATATATCGAAATCGTGGAATCTGATCAGATCGGCTACCACCTGCCGGCGCCGCTGCCATGAATCGCCGCGAGCATCGTCGTCGGCATTAAGCTGCCTGATATTATATGTGGCGACATTAAACCTTGCGCTGTCGGCCGGCGCTGCTGTCAGCCCGGCGGCTGCCATTACCACCGCTATAAACGTGATAAATCTCATAATGTGTAACGATTTGTTTACGCAAAATTACATAATTTTTTTATTGCTGTCCGATAAAACTTTTTGAGACAGGTACGAAATAAGGGCTGGCACCTATTGCAGGAGTCAGCCCTTTA
>CANRCT010000007.1 GCA_947629175.1 uncultured Muribaculaceae bacterium
TCAATGTCCTCTTGTATTTGACTAAATATTAATATTTTAATAACAGTGGTAAGATTTTTATCGCACCACTACTAATTAACAATCTAAAGATTTTCTGTAAATGAAAAAAAATCTTTTAATGCCTTTGGTCGCCGCTGTGCTGTTTGTCGGCATTGGGATGGCTTGCCTTCTTCCAGGCAACGGAGAATCCATATCTTCAGCATGCTTGGAGAATTTGGAAGCTCTCGCCGAAGACGAATCAGGTGAAGTCGTGAAGTGTTTCTGTCGTTCAGATGTGGACGACGCAATTTGTTCCGTAATGGGTGACAAACGTTTTTACTGTGGTGGAAATCCATGTTCATCACATTCCTCGAACTGTCTCTGAAAATAGTCTGATGAAGAATATTTCGATTATTCTTATCCTATCTATCATGATACTGACCGGAGCTTGCGAAAAAGCTTCGGTCAGTAGTCATAGTCATGTCGGCGAAAAGTCCATTATGATTACGGAAATACAGTATGATAGCATTAAAATACCAGCTGATTCAACAAGCATAAGAGGCAATTTTGTGCTAATGGATACTATGCTTTTATTTGTTGATAGACTGTATTGCAAGATTTTTCCTTTCTCGATTTATGATGGGAAGCCGAGTAGACCTGTAGGAGGTATGGGACAAGGGCCTGGTGAGATGGTGGGAGTAATATGCGGATCTGCTATTTCACCTGCCGATACGTTGATGTGGATACTTGACGCCTCAAACGGCGTATATGAATATTCACTTCGATCGGGAAGCATAGTTTTTCTTACACAACTGGATTTTTCGTGGGATAAGGCAGACCGTAACAATTACGAGTCGACGTCAGTCTACAACACAATGCAGATGACTAGCTTCGGCGTGACGGTAGCTGATATGGGTAACGGCAAAGTTTTGTATCCACTATCTCTTGTTGATCAGTTTCTTGACGAGATGAATGTCGAACGTTATAAAAAAGGTCATATCCTTGGTGTAGTCGATAAAAACACATTGAAAGTGGAGAAAGTTATAGGATCAATGGCCTCGTACTATCAGGATACTCCTATCCCATTATTTGAGTTTTTCGACTATGCAGTGAACTATAGTGATTCCATTCTCTATGTCAGTCATGCGCCTGATTCGCTCATTTATTGTTATAAATATCCTGACTCATTGCTCTACGTAATAGGATTTGAACCCGAAGGGTTGCATCGTGATTTTACAGTTGGTTATGATTTGGGTAATAGAATATTAAGGAAAGAAATATTGCATACGAGTGTTAATACCGGGCTTTATTATGATGCGACTGACAAGCTGTTGTTCCGTACCTCTATCACTGATTATGTCACGGGTAATGTAGTCGTTCAGATCTATTCTGACAATAATCTTATAGGTGAAGTCAATGCTCCTCCATTCTTCCATTTGCTTGGTCGGATAGATGACCGATATTATGCCGTTAGATCTAGACCAGTAGAGACGGATGACGAAGAGGTGTATTTTATTCTTTATAGTTTCAGCCGATTGCGATTGGATAACTGAAATGTACTCGCTAAAAATGAGCCTTCTTCCGGATACGGCTGCGGATATGCTGCGTACGAATGGGATAACGATTTTTGGGAAGACACCAAGAATTTCTCAAAATGTATACGGGGATGTCCGGAATAGAGCGGAACCTCACCTAAATATATCATGTGTGATTAAAAGACGTCGTAAATGCAGATGAGTCATATAACCTGCATGAAAAACAGAAGGCGCTGTGCCAAATATTGAATTTTGACACAGCGCTATTTACAAAAAAAACATGTTATATAATATGAGGAGAATTTCTTTTGCCGCGGCAGCTTTGGCCGCATTGATGATGTCGTGTTCGGGAGGCTGCAGGGAGGTCGTCGACGAAGCCGCAATACCTGTCGACAGGGCCGAACTGACCGCTGTGGCACTTGATGACAGCACGATGTTTCCGACAGATCTCGTGCTTATGTCAGATTCAATCCTTGCGGTTCATGAGCGCAAGAATCAGACCGGGTTCATGACGATATACAACACCAACACTCAGCAGCCGGTGGCTGCCTTGGGCGTAATCGGAGAGGGACCCGATGACTTCGTCAACCCGAGATTATTGCATTGCCTGAATACCGAAAAGGAATTCTATATAGGCGATGCGAAAAAGATCGTACGTTTTTCAGCCGACTCGTTGTCCGCCGAAGGTTATAGCGGGAATAAAATCATGTCATTGCCGTCAGATGCAATGTTTTATAATTACATTCTGATCAATAATGATTCACAGTTGGTGTACAGCCAGACCGGCGAACACCCGATATCACGGTTCAACAAATCGACCCGGGAGCTGACCTTTACAGACTATTGGCCCGATGTCGACTGGGCAGAAGGGTCGGACTTTATAAGGGATATGGAGGTGTTCGCCAACTGCATGACGTCGGCAGGCAACGAAATCGCCATCGCGTATCACAACTGGAATGTGATCTCCATCATTGACAGCGACGGTGGCAGGCGTGCCGAAATTTATCTTCCCGAGTGGGATTACAATAGCGGGCGCATGCATATTGATACCTCTGCCGGCAATCTTGTTTTCGACAATGACGCCAGGATCTTTTTCACGAAGATAAAGTCTGACGCCGGTCATATTTATGCGTTGGACTGGGCGGCGACAAAGGAGCAGATCAGAAACGGCGAGGCCGGTTCATCCATATACGTGTTGGACTGGGATGGCAACATCATCAGGAAAATAGTCTTCGGAAGGAGCGTGTCAAACTTCTGCATTAAGGACGGCACGATCCCTTATGTGACAGCCATAGGCGACGATGGCGAAGTGCACGTGTTCGGCTGCAGGCTGACGGCGGAGTGATTCGTCCGAGGAATTATAAATTACAGCGGGGCCGCGCCGGGTGGATTATAGTCCATCGCGGCGCGGCCTCGCTGTAGGGGGACGGTGCGGATCAGTAGCCGGTGTAGGTATGGGGGGAGAGGCGGCGCAGCTCGGCCTTTACCTCGGGGCTTACGGCGAGGGTGTCGATGAAGGCGGCGATGCTCTCGGCGGTCACCTTGGCGTTGGTGCGGGTGAGCTGCTTGAGGGTCTCGTAGGGATGCGGATATCCCTCGCGGCGCAGTATGGTCTGAATTCCCTCGGCCACTACCGACCACATCGAGTCGAGATCGCGGTCGATCGCCGGCTGGTTGAGGATCAGTTTCGACAGCCCCTTGAGCGTGCTCTCCACGGCGATGACAGTGTGGGCCATGGGGACGCCGACGTTGCGGAGCACCGTGGAGTCGGTCAGGTCGCGCTGCAGGCGTGATACGGGGAGCTTCGTAGAGAGATGTCCCAGGATGGCGTCGGCTATGCCGAGATTTCCTTCAGAGTTCTCGAAGTCGATTGGATTGACTTTGTGGGGCATTGCCGATGAGCCGACTTCGCCCTCCTTGATACGCTGCTTGAAGTATTCCATCGAGATATACTGCCAGATGTCGCGGTCGAGGTCGACTATGATGGTGTTGACGCGGCGCATGGCGTCGAAGAGGGCTGCCAGATTGTCGTAGTTGGAGATCTGTGTGGTCAGCTTCTCGCGCTCTATGCCGAGGCTTTCGCTAAGGAATCTGGCGCCGAAAGCCTGCCAGTCGATTGTGGGGAATGCTGTCAGATGGGCGTTGAAGTTGCCTGTGGCGCCTCCGAACTTGCCGCTGACGGGGACGGCCTTGAGCGACTGGAGCTGTGTACGCAGACGGTAGGCGAACACGCCGATCTCCTTGCCCAGGCGTGTGGGCGACGCGGGCTGTCCGTGGGTCTTGGCGAGCATGGGTATGTCGGCCCATTCGGCGGCCATGCGGTCGAGCTCCGCCTGCAGGCGTTCCATCAGGGGCAGATAGACGTTGTGGAGAGCCTCGCGGATCGACATCGGCACTGCCGTGTTGTTGATGTCCTGCGACGTCAGGCCGAAATGGATGAACTCCTTGTAGGCCTCAAGTCCGAGAGCGTCGAAGCGCTGCTTGAGGAAGTATTCCACGGCTTTGACGTCGTGGTTGGTGGTGCGCTCTATCTCCTTGACCACCGCTGCGTCGGCTTCGGTGAAGCCGGTGTAGATGGCGCGGAGGGCCGGAAATACCGAGTGGTCGACTCCCGCAAGCTGCGGCAGGGGTATCTCGCACAGGGCGATGAAGTATTCCACTTCCACTCTGACGCGGTAGCGTATCAGGGCGTATTCCGAGAAATAGTCGGCGAGAGGCTCGCACTTGGAGCGATAGCGTCCGTCGATAGGAGAGATTGCTGTAAGTGTGTCGAGTTGCATTGTTATGATGATATGATTGATTGTTCGGTCAGTGTATGCGCGACACATTGCCAAGAGCTATGCGCAGTATGGCTGTGGTGTCGCTGACGATATGGTCGGCGTGGTGTTGCTCCAGTTCCTCGCGCGAGCGGAAGCCCCACGTCACTCCGCATGATTCCACGCAGGCACGGAAAGCTGTGTCCATGTCCACTCCCGAGTCGCCGACGTAAAGCACCTCGGCTTTGGGCGTAGGATGGCCCGACAGGATCTCGAACACGATCGAGGGGTCGGGCTTGGTAGGCACTCCCTCGCGGTGTCCCTCCACAGCCACCCATGGCACGTCGGGGAAGAACGTACTGATGAGTTTCGCTGTGGCCTCCTGATATTTGTTGGAAGCTACGGCCACGCTTATACCCTCTGCCGTCAGATCGGACAGCAGCCGTTCGATGCCCGGATAGGGCCGCGTGGTGTCGGCGCAGTGCTCACCGTAAAATTCCGTGAAATGGCGGTGCATCGCCTCTATCGTCGCTTCGCTGCGCTCTTCTTCGGGGAGGGCGCGCTCTATCAGTTTGGTCACCCCGTTGCCTACCAGCATCGGGTAGACGCCGAGCGGATGGGTCTTGAATCCCATTTCGCTGAGGGCATGGTTGGTGGCCCGGGCAAGATCGCCGATGGTGTCGAGCAGCGTGCCGTCGAGGTCGAATATGACAAGTCGTTTCATGTTTCGGAATGTTATTTTATGAAATGTCCCTGACGGTAGGAATCGCCGTCAAAACCGTATATGAAGAATCGGCCATGGAGGCCGGATAATTTCCGTAGCATTTTGGATAAGCTGTTGCCGGTGCCTCTGTCAATGACCTGCTGTTGCCCGTCGACAATCACCCATCTGAACGCCGGGGAAACTTCCATGCGGGAGTTGGGACTCATGGCCGACAGGTCGATCTTGAGCTCCCGGGCGTCGCGCAGCTTGCGGGCTATATCCTTGCAGTTGGCCGACTGTTCATCAATATACTCCGCAGAGCCCGTAGCGCCTATGCCCTGCCGGTATAGGCCGGCAAGGCCGAGCCATCCGCCAGGGCTGTCTTTCGAGGCGGCAGCGCTGTATAATTCCAGAGCTTTTTCCCGATCCGGCGTGATGCCGAATTTGCAGCTTTCGTATATCATTCCCAGCATCGACAGCGAATCGCCGAATCCCATGGCAGCGCTTTTCTCCAGGAGCCTGATGGCGCCTGAACCATCTCTGTCGATAGCGTGACGGCAGGCTTCGATATGGATAAGCAGAGCTTCCATGAGCCGATCGCCGGCCGCCGTCGCCGAAGCGTTATTTTCAGGCGCGGCCGTTGTCTTTTTCGGGGGAGCGGCCGCGATGCGCTGTAGAAGCCGCGAGATGGATTCGTCGAAATACTCGTCGGTGAGGAGTTTTGTCTGCTGAATCGTTTTGAGAAAATGAAGGCTTTCCGGGAGGTCGGCCGGCCACTTGTCATAGTTGGAGTCGACGGCGAGCGGTATGATCGTGCATCCGGCCTTTCTGGCCCGGTTGATCTCTATCGCCACCCAGTCACCGTCGGCGGCACAGCGCGTGAGCGAGTCCGGCGAGAGCACCAGCACGAATACCCGGCACTGGTCGATGGCCGTATATATTTTATCGTTGAACACCCCGTCGCGAAGCGAACTGTAGTCGAAAAACACGTTGTATTTCCCGGCATTTCTGAGCGCAAGCTGAACGGTGCGGGCTACGTCGCGCCCGTCGGCCCGTCGGTAACTGATGAAGATATCGGTCGGTGAATCCATTCGGCAAATATACGTATTTTTACGGTAAGTGACAGCTCAAATCCGGCACATAATGCATGGCGCCATGGCGCAGGGCTTGTTTTTCCAGTATTCTGCCATTTCGTCTGCGCAGGGTCAGAACGGGTAGCCTACGGAGAAGTGGAAGGTGGCGTCGCGGCCCCAGCGGGGATGGATTATGGGCCAATGCTCGCGGTCGGCTGCCGGGTCGTGGGCTTTCATGCCGAGGTCGAAGCGGAGCAGGAAGTAGGTGAAGTCCATGCGGAGACCTACGCCGTAGCTCGCCGCAAGCTGTCGCCAGAATGTCGAGAAATGGAACATGCCGCCGCGCTGGTTCTCGTAGTTGTGGATTGTCCAGATGTTGCCCATGTCGGCGAAGAGCGCTCCCTCGAATACCCAGAAGAGTTTCATGCGGTATTCAACGTTGAGGAGCAGCGAAATGTCGCCGCACTGGTTGATGAAGTCGGTGACGGAATTGCGCGAGTCGTAGCTGCCGGGACCGAGCGTGCGCACGCCCCAGCCTCTGACGCCGTTGGCTCCTCCGGCATAGAACCGCTTCTCGAAAGGCATCACCCTTGAGTTGCCGTAGGGCACTCCTATGCCGGCGCCGACGTGGAACGCCACGCTGTGGCGGTCGGCGAAGTTGCGGGCTATGGAGTAGTCGACCTCCGCTTTGGCATATTGCGAGTACTGTATGCCGAAGAGGCGGTAGACGCCGTTGTGCTTCTTCTCGTGGGTGAGCGATGATAGGGCGTATAGAAGATTTCCGGCAACCTCACCCGAGGCGCGCAGCGAGTAGACTACCGGTTGCTGTTTGGGGCGCCGGGTTGTGGCGGAGGCTATGCGGCGGTTGGTGCGGTAGAAAGTGTAGCCCGAGCGCATGATGAAGTGATCCTCGTAGCTGTAGCGGAGCAGAGGGTTGGAAGGGGCTATCTGATTGATGAAGTCGATGGTGCTTTCCGGCAGATAGACGTAGTTGATGTCGACAAGATCGAATGTGCGCCGTTCACGTCCGGCCCGTGCGCTCCACTTGTATTTCCACGCCGCGCCGGCGATGATGCGGGTGTATTCGGGGCGCTCCTGATAGTTCATCGACAGGGCCAGCTCGGTGGTGGCCTTTATGCGGCGCTTGTATTCGTGGGAGAGGAACGGGAAGAGGAAGCGCGGGAATGTCAGGCCGGCCTCGCCGGCAAATTCGGTATAGCGGTTGTTGATCAGTCCCGACAGATTGCCCGACAGGCTTTCGTAGTTCATGCGGAATTTTGCCGTGAAGAGATTCGACGCCCGCCCTACGTCGCGGTGCTGATATGTGACACCTACGCCGAAACCGAGGTCGCCTTCGGAGTTGGTGCCTTCGAGTTCGAGCGTGGCTCCCTGCTTTTTGTTGCGTGTCAGATATACGTAGGCGTCGAGCCACTGACTTCCGTCGATCGGCGCCGATACAGGCTGCATCTCAATATTGATGGAGCGGAGTATGCCGAGCTGTGCGAGCGCCTGATATGTGAGGTCGACCTCGCGGGTGGAATAAAGCTGTCCGGGCTGTATGAAGCATTTCTCCTCAAGGGTAGACGGCCGGATATAGCGGTCGCGGCCGTACACTACGTTTATGCCGCCATGGCTGACAGTGTCGCGCTGCCACGATCGGTCGGAGTTGGGGGCATAGTCGGTAATGAACCATACCGACCTGACTCTGTAGGTCAGATGCGACATCGCTCCGGTGTCGGCGCCGGAGGGCGGAGGAGTTATCGTAGAGGCGCCCTGCTGCAGGGGCTGTCTCACCACCATTGTCAGGTCTACGTCGAGGGAGTTCTCGGCGGTATCGGCGATATAGGAAATATAATCCTTGACAAATGCATAATAGCCGTGATTGCGCAGGCGCTGGGTCACCAGCGAGCGCTCTTCGTCGAGGCGGTCGCGGTCGAATGCCTCTCCCGGCTTCAGGGTCAGAAGAGCCGAGTCGGCAAGGAGTATGCGGGCAATGGCTGTGTCGGCTATGTCGTAGTCGACGCGCGATATGCGGTGACGCGGGCCGGTGTTCACGAGGTAGCTGACATCCATGCGGCGCCGCGCGGTGTCGGCTACTGTATCTATATCCACTTTCGCCTGCATGAATCCGCGGTTGACCAGCGCGAGCCGCAGCTGCCGCCGCGATGCGTCGGTAAGATCGGGGCTGTAGATCACCGGAGGCTGTCCGAGCCGGCGCAGCCAGCGGTTGTACCATCGCGTGGAGTCGCGGCCCGACAGGCTGTAGGTTGCGAGCTGCAGCTTGAGAAATCCAAGTACCTTATGGTTCGGGGCCTGCCGCAGATAGTTGACGAGCTCGGCGCTTCTCACCTCTTCGTCGCGATGTCCGCCGATGCTGTCGGGAGTCTGCGTGATGACTATATCGGCGTTGTCGAGCAGATACTGTCCCTCCGGCACGTGTTTCACCGGGCTGCAGGCGCACGCCATCCACAGCGCTGCGAGCGCCATGACTGTTCGGGTCAGTATGCTGCGGGTCTTTGTCACTGTCGGGATTTGCTTATAACGGACTGCAAAGTTAGCAAACTCAGCCCACAGGTGCAAGTGGCTTTTGACTGCTGTCAGTGCGGCAGCCTCAAATATAGGGTTCCCAGAATTGTTGGGTTAAAAATATAAGGATCGAACAAATCTCGTAAAGTTATTGTAAATGTAATATATCTGTAGTATATTTGCATAGACTAATAATATGAATATGGATGTAGCATTAAAGAAAAATCAGAGTTTTCGGTTGTCAGTCGAACTGATCGATCGGCTCAGGCTGCTTGCCAAGGGACAGAATCGCAGCCTTAACAATTATGTAGAGACTCTGCTTCTTGAAGCGGCTTATCACGAACCGAATTCGACCACACTTGCTGCTATGAAAGAAGCAGAAAGTGGAGTATTGCGTAATGAGCCGGCTCTTGATCTGAGTTCTGTTCAGGCTATGGAAAAATCCATGGGCTTATGAAAAAACTTAAGCCGACAGGGCAGTATAAGAAAGATTATAAGCGTTTCCGCCATAATCCGTGCAAAGTCGAAAAACTGTTTAAGATTCTTGAACTTCTGCAGAATGAATTGCCGATACCTGAAGAAAATCGGCCTCATCCGTTGACCGGCGATTATGCCGGGCATATGGAATGTCACATTGAAAGCGATTTTCTACTGATATGGTTTGATCCGGATGCGGATGAAATCACTCTTGTCCGATTGGGTTCCCATTCAGAACTGTTCGGCTAAAAGGTTATTATGATTTCACAAATAAAGTGTGCTGTCTTAAATTACAATAGTTTAAGACAGCACACTTTTATTTTAGCCTGATGTGAGGAAGACGGTACGATCAGAAGCGCGGGGGACGGCCACCGCCTGGACCTCCGTGGCCGCCAGGACCGCCGGGACCGCGCATGTTGCGGTCGGCAGGCATGTTGCCTTTGCCGAAGGTGTTGAATTTGTAGCTGACGGTCAGCATGAAGTAGCGTGTCAGATCGTTGACAGACGTGTCGTCGATATAGTTAGCCGTGACGGTGCGGTTGATGTTTGACCGCTGGTTGAGCAGGTCGTAGGCCTTGAGTGATACGGTAAGCGAGCGGCTGGGCAGGAACTGGTATGCGATCGATGCGTTCCACATCCACTGGTTCTGGTTGTAGCCTGCAGAATAGCCTGACGAACCTGAATAGCTCAGGTCGGAGTTGAGTATGATGCCGATCGGGGTCATATAGTAGGCGTTGAATGTGCCGCCATAGGTGTGGACGGTCTGGCCGTTGACACCCGGCAGGGAGTTGTGGGTGGTCTGCAGGCGGTAGTTGGGGCGCAGTTCGAGTTCGAGGTTGCTCGGACGGAACGCTATGCCGAAGCTTTCGGCCAACATCATCGATCCGGAGCGGTTGCGCTGTCCGTTGTTGAATCCGACGTTGCGGTTGTAGTTGACGAAAAGGTGGTTGTTGATCTGCCAGAATTTGTTGCGCAGAGGCTGTGAGAATATCGACATCACTCGGGCCGACCATACTCCGTTGACATTCTCGTAGCGGGTGGTCTGCGCGCCGGTCTCGCGGTCGCGGGTGATGTTGCTGACTATGGAGTTCTGTGTCAGCGACAGGTTGGCCATGAGCATGATGGAGCGCTGATGATCCATGTTGAAGTCCTGGAAGCGTATGTTCATGTTGTGGCTGAACGACGGGTCGAGGGCCGGATTACCATAGATGATGTTCATGGGGTCAGACATGTCGGGCACGGGCTGCAGCTGTGTCAGTGATGGCTGTGACGAGCGTCCGCTGTAGTTGATATTGAGCGAGCGCGACTTGCTGAATTTATGACTGTAGCGGAGGAACGGGGCCACATTGACCACCCAGCGGGAGTCGATGTTGCGGTCGGAATTGATCAGATCGATGCTTTTCGACATCTGCGGCACGAGCGATACGCCACCCTCGAAATTGATGCTTTTGGTCACCTGACGGAAGCCCAGGCGTATGTCCTGGTTGAAATAGTCGTTGCGGAACCGGTTGCTCAGATCCTGATTGAATATCAGCTGCGAGTAGTCCACTTCCGGATATCCTTCCGGACCGTTGCCCGGCAGCAGGGGATGATCATAGATCATGTTGTCGGAGTTGTTCCACCGGTAGTTGAGATTGTAGGCCAGCGTCAGGAAGCGTCCGTTGCGGACGTCGCCGAGCGGCTCGGTCCATGTCAGGCGGCTGCTGACGCGGTCGGTCCACGAGTGGTTGCGCGCTTCCTGGTCGTAGATGTCGATGGAGTCGTTGAACAAGTAGAACAGATTGCGCGAGTAGGTGTTCTCGTGTTCGCGCACGTTGGAGTGGTTGTATTCGGCGCTGACAGAGAAGGAGCGCCCTCTGTGCTGCCTGAAAGAGTGACTGTAGATCAGTCGTGCGCCGAATTCGAGCGAGTGGCCGTCGGCCGACGCTGTGTTGAAGCTGCGGCTGACCGGAGTGCGCAGCCTGTCGCCGGCCCGGGTCAGGGTGGAGTCGAGGCTCGACGATGAATTCATGTTGTAGGAGAATGTCGGCCGGAGTTCGAGAGTGTTGAACGAGTCGGGCTTCCACTCCATGCGGAACATGCCGCTGACATTGTGGCCGCGGTCGCGGGCGTTGCGGGCCGATGAGGCGAACGATGTGGAGTCGGCTTCCAGATACTGGCGCTCCTGACGTCGGCGCACGTCGCGGTCGGAGTGGCTGTACATGACGTTGCCACCCACGCGGAATATCTCTTTGTTGCCTACGTTGAAGTTTATGCCGAGCACCTGCGACGTCGTCAGGCCCTGGTTCCCGCCGAAGCGGCGGAAACGGTTGCCGTTGCTGTCGGTGAACCCGAGCTGGTTGATATCATTGAAATTGCCGAGGAGCGTCACCTGATTGCCGTTCCAGAAGCGGTTGACGTTGAACTGCCCGAGATAGTGTCCCTGGGTGCCGTATCCGGCCTCCGCGGTGCCGAAATAGCCGTCCTGCATCCCTTTCTTTACCGTAAGGTTGATCACAGTCTCGTCCTCGCCGTCATCCACTCCTGTCAGTCGCGCCAGATCGCTCTTGCGGTCTACCACCTGGAGCTTCTCGATCATTTCCACAGGCAGGTTTTTGGAAGCCACCTTGGGGTCGTCGGCGAAGAATTCCTTGCCTTCGATGAGTATCTTCTTCACCTCCTTGCCGTTGGCTGTGATCTTGCCTTCGGAATCCACTTCCACGCCCGGCAGGCGCTTGAGCAGATCCTCCACCACGGCGTTGGGCTGAGTCTTATATGAACCGGCGTTGTATTCCACCGTGTCTTCTTTCACTTTTATTTCGCTTGCCACACCGATTACGGTCACTTCTTGGAGCTCAATCGCGCTCGTCTCGAGTACGATTGGCTCCAGAGTGACACTTTTTGAACCGATCTTTGTGTCTTTGTGTGCTGTGCGGTATCCGATATACAGCGCCTCCACGATATAACTGCCGTTTCTCACTCCCGTGATGGTGTAGTTGCCGTCGACATTGGTCTTTACGCCTTTTACGAAAGTCGAATCCTTGGCGGTCAGCAGCTTTACGGTGGCTGCTACCATCGGTTCGCCGTCGGTGTCGACGATCTTGCCCCTGATGTCATAGGCGTGAGCGGCTGCGGCTCCGAGCGTGAGGGCTATCAGTGCTGCAGCGCAGCGGTGGAGGAAATGTATCATCGTTATAGCTTTTTTTCGTTAATCCGAATTAATAGACTCCCTGCCGTGGCGAAAGTTTAACGGGTTTGAAAAATATGTCAAAAAAAATAATCGTGCCGGCTGTATGCCGGTGGTGGAATATTGTCGGTTACATCTATTTTAGTTAACTTTGCCGTCATGGATCTGAGAATTTTTCCGCCCGACGAGCTGCTGCAGACAGCAGTCGGGCTTCCGCTTTCCAAAAGCATAAGCGCCCGCGCGCTCATACTTGACGCTATGGCCGGAGGCGATGCGGCGTTTGAGGTGGCCGATTGCGACGATACGGCAGCTATGCGCGGCGCTCTTGGCGATACGTCGCTCGAATATGTCACCATAGGCGCGGCAGGCACCGCCATGCGCTTTCTTACGGCGTATTTCGCCACATGCCGGGGACGTGTCGTGAAGCTCGACGGCTCTGAACGCATGCGTCACCGTCCGATCGGTGCTCTGGTGGATGCGTTGAGGAGCTGTGGCGCATCAATCGACTATCTCGGTGAGGAGGGTTATCCTCCGCTGCTGATACGCGGCGCACAGCTCGATGGAGGCGAGGTGGAGATCGACGCCACGGTGAGCTCGCAGTTCATATCCGCTTTGCTTATGGCGGCTCCCGTCATGACCCGGGGGTTGAAGCTGACTCTCGTCGGAGAGCCAGCATCGGAGCCATATCTTAAAATGACGCTCGGCATGATGCGCCTGTGGGGCGCAGGGGCGGAGCGTGAGGGCGGCGTCATAACTGTAGCCTCCGGCAGCTACCACACTCCATCGGGATTTGAAGTCGAGGCCGACTGGAGCGCCGCCTCCTATTGGTATGAGATCGAGGCTCTGACCTCCGGCTGGGTGACTCTGCGCGGACTCGATGCCTCGGGCACGAGCCTGCAGGGCGATTCGCGCTGCATGGAACTTTTCACCGGCCTCGGCGTGGAAACTCAGCCCGAGGGGGAGGAGGGGGGCACCGATCTGGTGGCTTCGCCCGATGTCACTCCGCGGTTTATCGCCGACATGAGCGCCACGCCCGATCTGGTGCAGACCGTCGCCGTAAGCTGCGCTATGCTCGGAGTGCCGTTCCGGCTTACAGGAGTAGCGTCGCTCCGTATCAAGGAGACTGACCGCATAGAGGCTCTTCGACGCGAATTGCTCAAGGTGGGAGTGGTCATGGAGACGGAGGGAGACGACTGCATCTTCTGGGAGTCGGCACGGCGTCCCGTGACCGAGCTTCCGGTTTTCGACACCTACGACGACCACCGCATGGCCCTCGCTTTCGCGCCGGCGGCGATATATCTCCCCGGGGCGGTGATCCGACATGCCGAGGTGGTGTCGAAATCCTACCCCGGCTATTGGGACGATCTTCGTGCGGCCGGATTCACAATCGAGGAGCTAACGGAGGAGGGCGCCCGATGATCCCCGCTCTTATATTGCTGTGCGCGCTGGTGGCCGTAGGGGTAGTGTGCTATCTTCTTGAGGTGCGCCACAGGCGGAAAGCGCAAGATTCTGCCGGTCAGGATGGCGCGCCTGCGGAAGACCTGCCTGATGAAGAAGCAGGCGGGCAGTGCTGCGGCATGCATGTCACATGTGAGAAGGACTCGCTGCTGACGGCCGTGAACCCCGTGATAGAGTATTACGACGACGAGGAACTCGATGCTTACCGCGGCACGGCTCCCGACGAATATTCCGATGAGGCTGTGGAGGAGTTCCGCAACGTGCTTCTGACCCTCCGCCCCGAAGAAATCGCCGGATGGGCGCGGAGCATTCAGCTCCGCGGGATAAGCCTCCCGTCGGCTGTGCGCGAGGAGCTCCTGATGATAGTGGCCGAAGCGCGCCAGAATAGCAGTCATACGGAATCATCTGTCAAGGCATCATGAACGAACTATTCCAATATGCCTTTTTCAGGTATGCCCTGGCCGGACTTGCCATAATAAGCATCGCCTCGGCCATGATAGGCACATATATCGTCACACGGCGCATGGTGTCGATAAGTGGCGGAGTGACCCACGCCTGCTTCGGCGGACTCGGACTCGGCTACTACCTCGGATGGAATCCGGTGGTGACCGCGGCGCTTTTTGCCGTGGCATCCTCTCTTGGAGTGGAGCTGATGGCGGTGAAGGGGCGTGTCCGCGAGGACTCCGCCATAGCTGTAGTCTGGGCCCTAGGCATGGCGGTAGGCATACTGTTCGTGTTCCTTACGCCGGGATATGTCCCCGAACTCAACAGTTTCCTTTTCGGCAACGTGCTGACGATATCACGCGCCGATCTGTGGGCTTTCGCCATATTCACCGCCGTGCTCGCGCTCTTCTTCGCGCTCTTCTACCGCAAGATCGTGGCGGTGGCTTTCGACCGCGACTTCGCTTTCGTCATCGGGCTCCCGGTCACGATGATATCTACGGTCATGACTGTATTGACAGCTGTCTGCATAGTGCTGACTATCCGTCTTGTCGGGATTATGCTCCTTATGTCGATGCTCGCGCTCCCGCAGCTGACTGCCGAACTGTTTTGCCGCCGTTTCTCCCGCATGATGTGGGCTTCGGCCGCAGTGTCGCTGCTGTGCAGCACCGGTGGCCTTTTGCTTGCTACGGTGGTTGACGTGCCATGTTCGGCGCTTATCGTGCTCGTCATGGCGGGAGTCTATGTGCTTACCGCTGTGGGGTCTTATGTCATCCGCCGGCTGCGCATGCGTAAGGCGCGTTCTTGACTCTTTGAAAATCATATTATCTATCATTATATGAGACATTCCATTCTTAAAGCATTTTCCTTTGCTGCGATAGCTATGGCAGCCGCCGGCTGCGGAAGCGAGAAAAGCTCCGCTCCGGGGCTTATCGACATAGCCGGTGCAATTAAATCGCCCGCAGAGTTGAAAACAAGTGATCTCGGCCGAACCATCACATATATCCCGCTCGAAACGACCGACAGCTCGCTCGTGGCCAGCCGGTTCAGCCTGACATTCGCTCCAGGCAAGGTGATAGTAAGCAACACGTCCGGTTCTTTGAACAACGACGGTTCGGTGCTGGTATTCGATCTCTCCGACGGCAGCTTCTGCAACAGTATAGGCCATGGCGGTCAGGATCCGGAAGCGTTCGCCGATGTAAGGTGCGTTTCCGACGCCGGAGAAAACGCAGTGCTGTTCAAGGGCAATGGCGGCAAATGCGTGAAATATGGCCTTGACGGGCGTTTTATAGGCATTGTGACTCCCCACAGCTCAATGGTGGATATGTTGCCGGCATTTGTCGACGACACGGTCTACGTTTATTCCGTATATGAATACTTCATGAAGCCGAAGCCTATGCTTTCGGCGGTGTATGCGGGCAAGTCGGGGGTCATGATTGATTCTGTCGTGGTCGTGCCTGAGACCCCCGGCCCGGCGTTGGAATTAAACGGCGGCATCTCGGTATTTATAAACAACAGCATGATGCGCAACAGCCTTCAGAGGGGAGGTGCGATAAAAATCGGATCTTCTCCCAGGGTCTACATGCCCGGCTATCCGCGTCTGTGGCGCGTAGCCGACGGCAAGACTCATGCCATGACCACGTTCTCCGATACGATCTATGAGGTGTCGGCAGGCGCGCAGCCACAGCCTGTGGCCGTGATATCTCTTGGCGAGAAATCATTTCCGGGATCGGCCAACGGCGTGCGGGAGATGGCCGACGACGAATGGACGCTCTCGGATCTGACAGAGACTCCTTCGGTTATGATCCTCGGCGTCAAGCGCGGCGATAGCGAGACGCCCGAGACAGGCTTCATCGGTTATTATGACAGGGGGTCGGGCGCGACCCGCATGACTGCCGCCGGCAATGGTTTCACGGATGACCTGAGCGGCTTCATGCCTTTCTATCCCGTGGCCGCTACTGTCGAAGGCGCTCTGGTAGGCATCCTCAAGCAGGAGGACATCCTCAGGTGGATCGAAAATCATCCCGACGCCGAAGTGCCCTCGGCCCTGCAGCCCGTCATCGACAGCGAGGAGGAGCCTAACCCCGTCCTCGTAATAGTAAAGTAATCGCTTTATTCGGAATCGAAATGAACCTGAAAAACATTATTGTCTCCCCGGTGACCGGAAAAATAGCAATCGCCCTGATGTCGCTTGCAGTCATGTCGTGTGGCAGCAATACGAAGAGATCGGTCGGCGCCGGTGAAAATGCCGGGCAGCAGCTTCCCGCGCATATAGATGTCGCATCAGCCATCGGATCGCCATCACCTATCAATGTGAGCCAGCTTGGCAGCACATTGACATTCCTTCCTCTGGAGACCTCCGACAGTTCGCTCATAGGCGAATACGCTATATTTAGTCTTACACGCGACAAAGTGATCGTGAACAGTCAGAATGCTGGGGTGAAGGCGTTCAGTCTCGCCGACGGCAGTTATCTGAACTCTATCGGCCATCGCGGTCAGAATCCTGAAGCTTATCGTGAAACTCACTTTCTTATGGATGGGCCCGGAGATAAGCTGTTTTTCCGTGGCAATGGTGATGGAAGATGGGTTCGCTATGCGACAGATGGCCGTTTCCTCGGCAGTTTCTCACGTGAGGAACGTCTGAAAAGAATGACTCCGTTTGTCGTATGCGACACTGTTATGGTCTATCCGATCACTAATGGAGTCACTGATCCGGATCCATATCTTTCTGTGGCATTTGTCGGCGAATCCGGAGCGATTATCGATTCCGTTGCGGTAGTGGCGCGTGCTGCCACCCGCACTGACAGCCGGAGCATCGCAGGAAACATTGAGATGGAGCAATACGATGGACTGATGCGTCATTCCATGCAAAACAGCTCCGGTTTCAGAATCGGCGATAGTCCGATGGTTTACGTGTCGAGCGTCGCACAGCTATGGCGTGTAGGCGACGGACCGATCCATGCCATGATGCCGTTTTCCGATACGATCTATGAGGTGAGGGCTGCCAGCGAGCCCGTTCCGGTGGCCGTAATGGACTTTGGCGGCAAAGGATTTCCGGCGGCGGAAAACGGCCGGCGCGAAATGTCGGGTGACGAATATATGCTTACGGACTTTATCGAGACGGACGGCAAGATAGTGTTCGGAACAGGCAGAGGATGGCGCAGGCCTGAGACAGGCCTTATCGGCTACTATGATAAGAAGACCGGAATCACCCGGCTGACAGCGGCGGCAGATGGTTTCACGGATGATCTGGCCGGCTTCATGCCTTTTTATCCCGTAGCTGCTACGCCTGACGGCACTCTCGTGGGAGTACTCACGCAGGAGGATATCCTCAAGTGGGTCGAGGAGCACCCCGACGCCGCAGTCCCCTCTGCCTTGCAGCCCGTCATCGACAGCGAGGAGGAGCCCAACCCCGTCCTCGTCATAGTACGGTGATGAATGATGATAATATTATTGAAACCGGCCGCTTCGAGGGCGATCCCATCGGTGCGGCCGGTTTTATTATAGGGTGGTCTGAGACTGAAAGTTATTTTTCGTCGGGCCAGGGAAGTGGCTTGCCCGTGCGGCGGAGCGATGGGCGCTGGGCGTCGACAGAGCGCAGATACGTGCCGAGACGGTGTGAGAGGTCTTTCACCAGGTCGGGGCGCTCGGCGGCGAGATTGTGGCTCTCGGTGATGTCGGAGCCCACATCGTAAAGTTCTTTCTCGCCCGTGGCATAATTGTAGATCAGCTTGTAGTTGTCAAGACGGATGGCTGTGTTGAAATTAATGCCTGGGCCTTCCACTCCCCAGTGGTTGGGGAAATTCCAGTAGAGCGGGCGGTGGGCCGAAGGATCGGAAGTGCCGTCGATGAGCGGCACGAAACTTTTGCCGTCGATTATTTTGCCGTCGGGACGGATGGAGTCGGGGCTCAGTCCGGCCATCTCCATTATCGACGGATAGAAGTCCTCGATCATCACATATCGGGGCTGAACCGAACCGGGTTCGGTGTGTCCCGGCCAGCGTACGATCATCGGCTCGCGGATGCCCCCTTCGAGAAGTGAGCACTTTCCGGAACGCAGAGGAGCGTTCTGGGTGTGTTGCGGGCCTTCGCGCCAGCCGCCGTGGGCGCCGAGGCCGCCGTTGTCGCTCATGAATATGACAATGGTGTTGTCCGCTTCGCCGGTCTTGTCGAGCCAGTCGAGGATGTCGCCGAGGCTCTTGTCCATGCCCTCCACGAGCGAAGCGTATGCCGCCTCTTTGGGCGAATAGCCGCGGTCGATATACGACTGGTAGAAGCGTGGGTCGCGGTCGATGGGGATATGCACGGCGTAGTGGCTCATGTAGAGGAACCACGGTGTGCCGTAGTCGCGGGCGCGGTCAAGCTCTTTCAGAGCCTCCTGCGTCAGCGCTTCGGTGACGAACGTGCCGCTGCCCCAGTATTTTTCCAGCCCTTCGATGGCGAAGCGCGAGGTTGCCTTGCCGTGCTCGTCGTGGCCGTAGTTCTTTTCCGAAAGATATGTCGCCAGACCACCGTTTGGGCCGCCGGCTATGTTGACGTCGAATCCCCAGTTGTAGGGATACTCGCCCGGGGTGCGTGTGGAGCCGAGATGGAGTTTGCCGACATGGATGGTATGATAGCCTCCCTGACGAAGCTCGTCGACAAACGACGGCCCGACGTAAGTGCGGGGGACGCCGGGCACGCGCTGCACGCCGTTGATGTTCCATTCGGGCGGTACGATGGAGTCGTTGGGGCCGACGCCGTCGTTGGATTCGTCGCGGGCATATGTCCAGTTTGTCACCCTGTGGCGGGCCGCGTTGGCTCCGGTGAAGAGGCTGCATCTTGACGGTGAGCTGACGGAGCATGCATATGCCTGGGTGAATTTCATGCCCGAAGCAGCGAGGCGTTCCATGGCCGGTGTGCGGAACATGCGGTTGAAAGCCGTGCTGTCGGGGCCGAAGGGCACCGATGTGTCCTGCCAGCCCATATCGTCTACCAGAAACAGCACGATGTTGGGCTGTCGCGGAGAGTCGGAGGGCTTGGATTCCGCAGCTGTCGCCTGGCCTGTGGCGCCCATGGCAGCCGAAGCGGAAGCCAGCATGAGAGGTGTGAGGTTGCGCATCATGATTATAGTTGGTTTGATTTGCAAAGATAGTGATTTTTGGCTATTTTTGTCAAAACGATTAATGAATCTATGGATACTTTAAGGATTGCGGCCGGAATCATGGCCGCGGGAGCGATGGCGGCTTCGGCGGCCGACAAGAGCCCGAACATAATTTATATCATGTGTGACGACATGGGCTACGGTGATCTCGGCTGCTACGGCCAGAAATATATTTCCACGCCCAATATCGATTCTCTCGCACGGCAGGGCGTGAGATTCACGCAGGCATATGCGGGAAGTCCGGTCAGCGCGCCCTCGCGTGCGTCGCTGATGACCGGACAGCATTCCGGCCACTGCGAGGTGCGCGGCAACAAGGAGTACTGGCCCGGCACCGACACCGTCATGTATGGCTCGAATGTCGATTTTTCCCGGGTCGGTCAGCATCCCTATGATCCTGAGCACGTGATACTGCCTGAAATCATGAAAGACCGCGGATATGCCACCGGCATGTTCGGCAAGTGGGCCGGCGGCTACGAGGGCTCGCCGTCGACGCCCGACAAGCGGGGCATTGATGAGTTCTACGGCTACATATGCCAGTTTCAGGCCCATCTCTATTATCCCAATTTCCTCAACCGCTATCGTCCGGCCCTGGGCGATACGGCCACGGTGCGAGTGGTGATGGAAGAGAATATCAAGTATCCGATGTATGGCGACGACTATCTGAAGCGTCCGCAGTATTCGGCCGACATGATCCACCGTGAGGCGATGGACTGGCTCGACCGTCAGACGCCCGACAAACCGTTTATGGGGATTTTCACTTACACTCTGCCTCATGCCGAACTCGTGCAGCCCAACGATTCGCTGCTTAAGGGCTACAAGAAGCAGTTCTTTATCGACAAGACGTGGGGCGGCCAGGAGGGTTCGCGATACAATGCCACGGTCAATACACACGCCCAGTTTGCGGCGATGATCAGCCGTCTCGACGCGTATGTGGGCGAGATAATGGCCAAGCTCGACGAGAAGGGGCTTGCCGACAATACGATCGTGGTGTTCACCTCCGACAATGGCCCTCATGAGGAGGGCGGAGCCGATCCTGAATTCTTCGGACGCGACGGCAAGCTGCGCGGCCTCAAGCGTTCATGCCACGAGGGCGGTATACGCGTGCCCTTCATTGTCCGCTGGCCCGGAGTTGTCGAGCCCGGACGCGAGAGCGACCATCAGCTTGCGTTCTACGATGTGCTTCCGACTTTCTGTGAGATAGCCGGCACTACGCCGGGCCGTTACTCGTCGGGTAAGGAAAATGAATTCGACGGCATATCTTTCCTGCCCGAACTTACAGGCCGCGGCAGGCAGCCGAAGCATGATTTCCTTTACTGGGAATTCCAGGAGACCAATCAGATCGGTGTCCGTCAGGGCGACTGGAAGCTGATCGTGAAGCGCGGCATTCCCGAGCTCTACAATCTCGCCGAGGATATCCATGAGGATCATGATGTGGCGGCGGAGCATCCCGAGATAGTGAAGCAATTGGTCGAGATCGTGCGCCGCGAGCACACTCCCAACCCCTACTTCAAAGTCACGATCCCCTGATCAGGACTGTTTTCTGCCCTCCGCCGGCGCTACAGGCGTTTTTAATAACGCCTTAGCCAGAGCGCATCCTCCTTGGCCGGCTATGATGACGGCGAGACGGATGAGCTGCAGCCGCAGTCTGACGGATCTTCTTCCGACGGCTTCGAGCGTAGTGCGTGCAAGCCGTTCGGACAGTTCCGGCTCGCCCTCGCGGGCGTAGAGGCCGGAGAGTATCATTGCCTTGGCGTCGATCCATATTGTCTCAGACTCTATGTCGGTGTGGCGCAACGCCCGGCGGCATGCGTAGAGCGCGCGCCCTCTTGCATCGTGGTTGTCGGCCATGCGCCGGCCGGTCACAGACTGCTCTGACGGGTGGATGATAACACGCGGCTCACCCCTCAGATAGCCGACGACGGGCTTGCGGGCGAGCAGCCGGACGCCGAGCTCAAGATCGTTCCAGCATTCCAGCGTCTCGTCCCAGCCGCCGATTTCGCGCAGCAGGTCGGTGCGCACAGCATAGCGCTGGGTGGCCAGGGCGGCATGCAGTATGTGTCCGCGCAGCAGGTTTTCGTCGTCGACGCTCTTCAGTGTCGTCCATCCGTCATCGTCCAGGATGCTGACGTCCCACCGCAGCAGGTCGGTATCGGGATGCTGGCGCAGCCATGCGTCGACCTGGGTCAGATGGTCGGGAAGCATCTCGTCGTCGGAGTCGAAGTGAAGGGTGAAGGGGGTGTCGACCATGGCGAGCGCGGCGTTGCGCGCCCTGGCGGCTCCGGGCCGGGGTTCGCTGACAATCTTTACGGATATGCCCTCAGGAGCCACCCGCTCTTTCCATTCCTCGATGATGCGTGGCGCGGCGTCGGTCGATCCGTTGTCGGCTATGACCACACGGAGCGGGCGGAGAGTCTGGCGCCGGATGGAGCGGAGCGTGCGCGGAAGCAGATCGGCGCGGTCGCGCACCGGCATTACTATTGTTATCAGAGGTTCGACGGTCGGCTGGTCCATGTTGACGGCGGTAGGTTGATGTGTATAAATGAATAGCCATCGCAGCCATAACGCCCGGCCGGCGTAGTGGCTGCGATGGTGGTTGGTCTATGCTTTTTTATCTGTTGGCAGTCGCGGTTCAGTTGGCCTTGTCTACCTTGTTGTAGCGGGCGTTGAGGCCTTCGATCACCTCGTTGGTGATGTCGAGCGCCGGATTGAAATACACTCCCGAGTGGCGGTAGAGTATTGCGTCGTAGCCCTTGGTGGCGTTGTAGATCTTGATGAAGTTCTCGATCGAGTCGTTGAGCTGACGCTGCTGCTCGGCCATCTCCTGGTCGGTGGTGCTCTGCAGGCTTGCCATGTAGGCCTGTGCGTCCTGCTGCATCTTGTTGAGTTTGTTCATGTCGGCCTCGTAGCTTGCCTGCGAGAGGTAGCCGTTGGAGCGGTACTTCTGCTCTATCTGTGCGGCGAAGCGCTGTATTTCGGCGCTCTTGTTCTGCTGGGTGCTCTCAAGCTTGCTGATAGCGCGGATGGCGATATCCTTGAAGTCTTTTGCGAGGTTGTAGTGGGTGGTGATCGAGTCGGCGTCGATAAAGCGGATGTTCATCGTCGGGGCCTTGGCCTCTGCTGTCGGATCGGCGGTTGTCGCTGCTGTTCCGGCGCCCTTGTCGGCGCACGAGAAAGCTGCGAGACTCATGAAGATAGCTAACGGTAAAGCCGTTTTTTTCATTTCTTGATATGAGGTTAATTTAAGATTTTTCACTGTGTCGGTTGCGACGGGCCGCCTGATCCGTCCTTCCGGCTGTGGTGCCGGGATGCCGCCGGACGATGGTGGTGTGATGGGAACCGGCCCCCCTTGACCGTGAGCACTCTCACGGCGAGAAGCAGCCCCGCCACTAATACCAATACCACTGTCAGGAGCACTGTTTTCATAGGTCGGTCGCGGTTTCGCAGTGCAAATATAGGAAAGGTCTGCAAATTATTTGCAATGTGTCGATTTTATTTTGTAATTTAGTGTGCGGTTTGGCTCGAATTTTAACATTCTTTGCCAAAAAGCTACATCTCTTGACGCTCAAACAGGCGCGGGAGACTGCTGCGACATCAATTACAAACCTATAAAAGACTATCTGCGACATGACAGTGAAAGAACTCGAACCCAAAAGGGTTTTTGAAATCTTCGACCAGATCACGAAGGTGCCCCGTCCCTCGAAGAAAGAGGAGAAAATACGCCAGTATCTGCTCGATTTCGCCAAGAGCCACAATCTTGAGGCAAAGACTGATAAGGTGGGCAATGTGGTGATAAAGGCGCCGGCTACACCCGGACATGAGAATGCCCCGACAGTCATTCTGCAGGGACATATGGATATGGTGTGCGAGAGCAACGACAAGTCGTTTGACTTCGAGCATACTCCCATCACCACTGTGGTCGACGGCGACTGGGTGCGCGCCGAGGGCACTACGCTCGGAGCCGACAACGGTATCGGCGTGGCTGCCGCGCTGGCCGTGATGACCGACCCCGACGCCGTGCACGGCCCGCTTGAAGCGCTCGTCACGGTCGACGAGGAGACCGGCATGACCGGCGCTTTCGGACTCGAAGGCGACATGATCACCGGATCGATACTCCTCAACCTCGACTCGGAGGACGACGCCGAGATCTTCGTAGGCTGCGCCGGAGGCGTCGACACGGTGTGCACGTTCACCTATAACCGCTCGTTCGCTCCCAAGGATTT
Organism: uncultured Muribaculaceae bacterium; assembly: GCA_947629175.1. Taxonomy (GTDB): domain Bacteria; phylum Bacteroidota; class Bacteroidia; order Bacteroidales; family Muribaculaceae; genus Paramuribaculum. The sequence continues at coordinate 23,478 of CANRCT010000007.1, forward strand.
TACCTATTTCAAGATTGATATCGCCAAGGGTCAGGGCGGACACTCGGGTGGCGACATCCACCTCGGCCGCGCCAACGCCAACAAGCTTCTGGCCCGCATACTCTTCAATCTCGGCAAGAAATATGAACTGTCGCTCGCAGAGATCGACGGCGGCAATCTGCGCAACGCCATTCCGCGCGCAGCTCATGCCGTAGTAGGCGTCCACACCTCCAAGAAAGAGGATGTACGCGTGGCTATCAACCATTTCATCGCCGATATCGAGAACGAGTATGCCGATCTTGAGCCGACTCTCGAGATCACGATGGAAAGCGTCGACAAGCCTGATTTCTGCATCGACTCCGACACCACTATAAAGCTTATCGAGTCGATCTACAGCGCGCCCCACGGCGTAGTGTCGATGAGCCGTGTGATGCCCGGTCTGGTAGAGACATCCACCAACCTGGCCTCCGTGAAAATGAAGGAGGGCAACGAGGTCGTTGTCACCACCTCGCAGCGCAGTTCCGTCGACTCGCGCAAGTGGGATATCGCCAATCAGGTGGAGGCTCTCTTCACTCTGGCCGGCGCCAAGGTGAAGCACGGCGAGGGCTATCCCGGATGGGCTCCCAACCTCGACTCGCCGATCATGAAGATCGCCAGCGACGCTTACCGCGAACTCTACGGCGTGACGCCCGCCATCAAGGCTATCCACGCCGGTCTGGAGTGCGGCCTCTTCCTTGAGAAGTTCCCGCATCTCGACATGGTGTCGTTCGGCCCCACGCTGCAGGGTGTCCACTCTCCTTCGGAGCGGATGTATATCCCCGCCGTAGAGCGTTTCTACGGGCAGCTGAAGCTCACGCTCCAGAAGGTCGCTGACCTGAAGAAATAACAGGCGCCCCAATCCCATAAAATCTGCGCCCGCGGAAGCCTCTCCTTCCCGCGGGCGCAGTGTTTATCAGCTATCGTAGCTATGGTAGCTATTTTAGCTATTGTAGCTATCTTAGCTCTTAAAAAATGAGTGTGCGCGATCCGTCGCTGTTCACTCTGATCTCCACCCGCAGGGTGTCGTCGGGCAGCAGCGGCTCTATCCGTTCGGCCCATTCGAGGAAGCAGAGCGAGCCGGAGTAGAAGTAGTCGTCGAGTCCGAGGTCGAGGGCCTCCTCCATGCTTTCTATGCGGTAGAGGTCGAAGTGGTAGATCGGGAGCGGCGTAGCCCCCTTGTACTCGTTGATGATGGCGAATGTAGGCGAGGCTGTCACGTCGTCGGCCACGCCTAATGTCCGGCACAGGGCCGATATCAGCGTGGTCTTGCCCGCGCCCATCTCTCCGTCGAAAGCCACCACCGTGGCTCCGCGCTGTCGCAGTTCGTCGGCCAGGCGCGCCGCTGCGCTGTCGAGGTCGGCGAGTGTCGGTATCTCTATTGTAGTCATGTCGTTTTCGGTATGAGTGTCACTAAAGGCACGAGCATCTCCTCCATCGAGATGCCTCCGTGCTGAAATGTCCCGCGGTAATATTGCGCATAATGGTTGAAATTGTTGGGATAGGCGAAGAAGTCGCGTCCGGTTGCGAAGACGTATTCCTCTCCGATCCGTTTTACGGGGAGCCCGATTTCGGCCGGACGGTCGGCCACCATCACTTCACGGGCGTTGTAGTCCATGCCGCGGCCCGCTTTGTAGCGAAGGTTGGTGGTGAGCGTGCGGTCGCCGACGATGCGCTGCGGGGTGGTCACACGGATGGTGCCGTGGTCGGTGGCGAGCACCACCTTGCGGCCCGTGGCGGCCATGCGGCTGAACATTTCGAGCGTGGGGGAGTGGCGCAGCCACGACTCCGTGATCGAGAGATATGCGGCGTCAGTGGAGGCGAGCTCGCGCACCGTGCGCGATTCGGTGCGGGCGTGCGACAGCATGTCGATGAAGTTGATCACCACGGCGTTGAGCCGGCATGCCTCCTTGTCGGCCATCGAGGCGATGAACTCTTCGCACCCTTCGGAGTCGAATATCTTCGAGTAGCTGAATCTTTCGCGAAGCCCGTAGCGTTCGAGCTGCATGGCGAGAAGCCGCTCCTCGGCCGGATTTTTCGACTCCTCCGCGTCCTCCTCCACCCACAGATCGGGCCACCGGCGCTTTATCTCCGAGGGCATCATGCCAGCGAATATGGCATTGCGGGCATATTGTGTCGAAGTGGGAAGTATAGACATCGAAAGGGTCTCGTCGCTGAAGGTGAAGAGATTGGTCAGCAGTGATTTCAGCGTCAGCCACTGGTCGAGCCTGAAATTGTCGATCACCACCAGCCACATCGGTTCCTCTTTAAGAAGAGGTATCACCCGCGCCCCGATCAGCCCCGGACTCGTCAGTTTCTCGCTGAGCAGAAGGTCGCGGTAGTTGCGGCGTATGTATTTTGCAAATACGGAGTTGGCCTCGTCGACCTGCGTGGCCAGTATCGAGGCCATCTCGGCAGTGTCGGCCTGCAGCGTATGGGTCTGCGCGGAGAGCTCTGTCTGCCAGTAGACGAGGCGACGGTAGAGATCTTTCCAGTCGTCGAGCGACGCGCACTGCGCTATCCCTGCCGATATGGCTGCGAACTCGGAGCGGTAGCCCGATGTCGACGTGTCGGCCACCAGCCGGCGCCCGTCGAGTATCTTCTTTATCGACAGCAGTATCTGGTTGGGGTTGACAGGCTTTATCAGGTAGTCGGCTATGCGGGAGCCGATAGCCCGCTCCATGATGTTCTCCTCCTCGCTTTTGGTGATCATGATGACCGGCAGCTGCGGATGCTGCTGCTTGATCTGCTGGAGCGTCTGGAGGCCGGTGATGCCCGGCATATGTTCGTCGAGTATCACCAGATCGTAGTCAGAAGCTGCAAGAGCCTCGATGGCGTCGGATCCGGAGCAGACGGTGGCAAGTTCATACCCCTTGCCCTCCAGAAACATTATGTGGGGCCTGAGCATGTCTATCTCGTCGTCGGCCCAGAGTATTCGCGGTTGGCGGTTGTTAGTCATTTGGAGCAAAATTAGTGAAATTCCCGGTAATCGGCAAATCGCGTCCATACCGGAGGATTCCGATCTCAAAAATCAGCGGGGCCGCAGCGCGCTCTGCGCCGCGGCCCCGCGGGGATAAAGGGATAGGTGAAATTTTCGGTTTATTTTACAAGCACCTTGGTAGAGCTTCCGTCGGGGATGACCACGATGTAGATGCCCTTGCGGAGGCCTTCGGGGCGCACCTGGCGTCCGGCAGTGTCGTAGATGCGGCTGCCGGCGGGAGCTACGATGCTGTCGCCTTCGACTCTGACGGCTTTAGGGGCCTCATCCTCTCCGATGCCGTCGATTCCGGTAATGCCCGGGTTGACCCATACGCTCACTTCGGCAACGACGCCGGGCTTCTTGCCGTTTTCCACGAGTACGGCCATCACGAGAGTGCTCTCGGTGACGTCGAAGGGCTTGTCATACTTCGTCCATCCGTCGGGGAATGTCTTTCCGGCGTCGGTGGTGTAGTAGATCTCGTAGCCGGGGGCTGCGGCTCCGTCAGGCTCAATCTTTACGAGCACCTTAGCGGGATCGCTGTCGTCGAGGCTGAACTTCACGCGTCCGCTGACTGTCGGATCGGGCTCCGAGGGCTGTTCGGGCTGCTGGGGCTGCGCGGCAGGCACGGTGATGTAGGCGCGTGCTATTGATCCGGGTTCGCAGCCGTTCTCAATGAGGATAGCCTTGACGGTGGCGCTTTCAGTCAGGTCGAACGGAGCGGTGTAAAGAGTGGATGCGGCGGTGGGGTTGGTGCCGTCGGTGGTGTAGCGGATGGCGTAGGAACCTTCGGCGAGATCGGCTGACGGACGCAGGGCGACGCTCACCTTGCCGCCCTCAGGGGCCGGAGTGGCGGTGAACTCTATGTCGCCGCTGACGGTCACTTTCTCAAGGGTCAGATGGGTGTGGACGCTCTCGGTCATTCCGGGGGCCACAGCTTTGGCGTGGATCATGCAGCCGGTCTCCACGGCTATCGGGCTGAAGTATTCGAACCACTCCTCGTTGTCGAACGAATAGTAGATCCGTGCGTCGCGCACATTGTCGGCCGAGAAGCTTACGGCGGCCATGTCGGTGAAGCGGGCCTGAAACTCGTTTTCGGATGTCTCTGTCATTGTCAGCGCGCCCTGCACGTCAACGCTGACGGCCGGAGTGCGCACCAGATGGATCGCCGATACGGGCCAGAGCTCTACCTCGGGCTCGTCGGCCGCGCCGGCAGCCTCGCCGAGCATCACGAAGCCTGTGATGTCGTAGGCCTCGCCGTCGGCGAAGTCAAGATCTGTGTCGGTGAGATTGCCCTGTGCATCGGTCTCCTGTATCTTCACGTCGCCGAGATTGCCGTTCATGAGCGGGTGGCTCTGGCTGCCGTCGAGTGTCGTGATAGTGAACGGCGCTCCGGCGGCGCGGGCCGTCACGGCCTTGGCGGTCACATTGCTTACGGTGACGAGGCGCCGTGCGCTGGCGGCTGTCAGTGCGTTCACCTGGTCGGGTTTCACTGTGATCTGCTCGCTTTGTGCGATGTCGTCGGGAGCTATGGCCTCGGGGGTGTCATAGTGGCTTGCGTCGGCCATGATGTTGCCGTTGGCGTCAGTGCTCTTCACTGCCAGCAGATGCTGCAGATAGCTTCCGGCGGGATATTTGTCGGTATCCCATCCGCCCTCTCTGTAGACGGGGAGGAAGTGTCCCACGGGGCCTGCCACGAACAGATAGTCGCCGCCGGCGGCCACGATCTGCAGCTTGCTCGTGAAGCGGTAGGTCATTCCCTCGCGGCCTGCGCGCAGGAAGTTGAGGATGTATTGCACTTCGCTGACGGCGTTTCTGAACGTCATGCTCTTCTCTTCAGTCGGGTTGAGTCCCGGAGCGGCTGCAAACGCGCGTATGACGGCGTCGTCAGTCAGTTCGATCTCGGCTCTGGAGGCGTCGACGCGGGTGCGGCCATCCACGTTGTTGCGCGGGTCGGTGCCGTCGGCGGTGTAGTATATGGCTACGGTCTCGCCCTGCGCCGGAGTGTAATTGATCACGGCTTTGCCCTGTACGAAGTGCTGTATGCCGTCGATCACCTGTCCGTCGCCCTCGAAGCTGATGCCCAGTTCGCCGGTCAGGCTGTTGGCGGCGGTGAAGTCTGTCGGAGCGAATGCGTAGCCTACGGTGCCGTCAGACTTGTCGTCGCGCACCACTACGCCGCTGATGGTAAAGCCTTCGCCCTCCTTCCACATCGTGTGCCATCCCTGCGTGCGGGGGAATACATCGAATGTCAGCGCAGGCTCGTTTTTGATGTCGAGCGTGTAGGCGTAGTCGGATACGTCGGATCCGGTGCGCTTCACGCGGACATTGCGCAGCTCCACGTAGGTCATGCGCTGATCCTCGCCGAAGGCCACTTTGGAGTAGTGGCTGTCGGAGGCGGCGTCGACGTAGTTCACGTCGATCACCTCGGGCTTGAAATCATTCTGATCCGTGGCTTTGCCGGCGTACTTGAATGTGCGGGCGTAGCCGGAGGAGTTGCTGATGATGTTGCCGCTGAGCTTCATGCCGTCGTGGCCCACGAGAGCGAAGTTCTCTATGATGTCGCCCGCTTCGAGGCCGCGCATGGTGGTTCCGTCGTTGAACTGCGGGTTGCTCCAGCCGTTTTCGTTGTAGATGAGCAGGTATTTCATGGCGGGATCCGTGGCAGCGGCGTCGTTGCAGTCGCTCACGTAGAGATAATAGTCGGTGGTCTTGCGGATCACGGCCCGGCCTTTGAGGCGGTAATAGTGCTCCGAGCCGTCATATCCGGCCTCGGCGCGGCGGTCGATCTCAGCCTGCTTGAACCCGGCTATTGAGTTGACTTCATCTGCTTCATGGCGCGTGATCTTCACCTTGGCGGGCCGCAGGCTCTCCATGCCGTTGACGCGGGCGCAGACGGCCAGATATGTGGTGGCGTTCTTTTCGAGCGGCAGCTTGAACGTGCCTTTTTTACCGGTTACCGTAACACCTGTGTCGTCGGGTTTGGCCTGGTCGAGAAGTTCGGAAGAGGCCGCTGTCTTGAACAGGAAAGTGACGTCGTCGGCGTTGGCCGGACTTTCGACAGTGAATTCGACCTCTTCCGATATTGCGTTGACAGGAATGAATCCGTTCTCCGGCGTTCCGTCAATCAGGTTGGGCGCGTAGAGCACCGGCGTGCCGGGGCAGGCGAGCGTGGCTTCGGTGGGGAACAGGGCGAGATCGCCGTTGAGCTGGCCCACGTAGCCGGTCACCTTGTAGAGAGCGCCTTTGACAAGGGCGTTGATGTCGTCGTCGAACTTATATCCGGTCGACGAAACGTCGAGGTGGTTGTAGAGGGTCAGCTCCATGCCGTCGGCGGTGCGCACCCTGTTGGCGCTTCCGAGCCAGGTGAGCGAGCGGAGGCTTACCTTGCGGGCGAAGTCGGTCTTGACGGCGATCTCCGTGCGCAGCTCCGGCTCCTGCTTTGCAGCGTAGTCGGCCGATGTGGCGAAGGCATCCCAATCAGCGCCGTCCTGGTAGGCCAGATAGGATTCTCCGGCGGTTGGGGTGACGAGTATCTCGGGCATCAGGCCCTCGCCGTCGTTGGTGACGGTCTTCGACAGGCGTGCAATGATGCTTCCGGCGGGGATCACCAGCTCCTGTCCCTGATGCTGCGCGCCGTTGGCAAACTGCAGGTATTTGAGCCGGGTGAGTGCTGTCGTAAGTGGCGCTCCCTCTCCGCTGATCACCATTTTCAGCGTATTGCCGTCGGCGTCGATGAGATAGGTGTAGGCTGTCATGACTCCGTCGGTGGCGGCGGTGCGGGTCATGTAGCAGCCCATTATCTTCATCGGCTCGTCGATCTGCACGAGAGCGTTGGCGTCGGTCGACGTCCACTCCTCGGCCTTTATCCGCCGGGCTTCGATAAGCTCGAAGTCCATCACGGTGGTGGCGCTGGCCTGATTGTAGACGGGATCCCAGATGCGGGCGTACATGCGGCCGTCGCACTCCACGTTCATGATGAAGCCGTCGGGGGCGTCGGTCCACTGCTCAGGCTGCTGGCCGGGCCATACCGCTCCCTCCGCTTTCACAAAAGCATACTGAAGCTGCTGGCTCCCTTCCCAGACGATCTTTTCAGGATTCACGCTGATGGAGTTGACGAAGCGGGTGACGGTGCCTTTTGTGTCGCCGAGGCTCTGGGGCATGATCGACGGAGCTGTCGGCACGGTGTGGTGCAGATGTATGCTCGTCAGTCCGCTTGCCACGAATTCGTAGGCATCCTCGTCGGGCGTGGTCACCGCGCGCAGATGCAGATAGATGTCGGCCGGACGGCGTCCGCTGCCGTCGCCGGCAACGGGGAAGAGAAGGTCGTTGATGTTGACGCTGTTCTCTCTCTGGAAGAGCAGGAGGTCTTTGCCATTGTACTGGGTCGTCGACTTCACATCTGTGTCACACGTGCGCCATTCAGTGCCGGCGTCGGGTTCCGCAGTGGTCGCCAGCTGATATTGCAGCCGCGGCTCGCCCGCTGCGCCATAGTGGTTGCCGAGAGCAAGGAGCAGCTGAGTGCCCAAAATCACAGGCTCCGCATATGAGCTGAGCGCGTTCATCGACGACGGCTTCACTTCTTTATTCATGTGATTATAGTAGAATGATTCACTCCACTCGGTCACCACCGGAGTCGCCGGCTTGGCCGGCTTCGCCTTGACGATATGCAGCGTCGTCACCTCGCTGGTGACAGTCCCTTCCGGCAAGTTTCCGTCGAAGTCCCTTGCGTTAGTGACAGCTCGCAGATGGAGATAACATTCTTTTCTGTCGTTGAAAAAGAATGTTTTGGCGATCATTTTAGAATTTTCAATAGAAACTGCGAAATTATATGTTTGCTCGAAAGAATCTCCTTCTTCAAACAATAGATATTTCGGATAGTCTTCTATAGGAGCGGTCAATTGGAGCCATGAACCATCTGTGTCAGGAGTATCGGAGGTGGATACTTGTGCCTCTACGAAGGGCCCAGTCCCATCTGGTGTAAGAGTATAAGCTGACTGTAGATTGAGCAACAGGTGGTTGGCCTGTAGGGCGATACCATTCTCATTGTTGGCAGTCTTAAAACTGGAAGGATTGAAATCGTCTAAATAAAATTTTTGCGAAAGGTATTGGCCTTCGGTACGCAGCTTGAAATTCTCGGTATAGCCGACGACCATCGGCTTGGCCAAAGCCACGCGTCGGCATTTTACGGTAGTCACCTCGCCGAAGTTTTTGTTGCCGAACGGATCCTCGCCGCAATATGCCACGAGGTTGAGCTTGATTGAGCTGCCGGTCTCCAGCGAGGGAAGCGTTATCTTGCCGTCGGCGGGCAGCTCGGTGCCTTTCGTCTTGGGGTCGTCATCGAGGAAAGAGTAGTAGACCGTTTCAACTCCCAATGGCTTCTCGATAGTGATTTCGCCCTTTTCGGCCATTGTCTCGAACGTCGCGTCGCCGTATTCCACTTTCGGAACGGCTACGCGACGGCACGGCACCTGAAGCACATTGCCTATGCTTCCATCATCCTCAACAGCCGCTACATGCACTACCTTGTTGGCACCGATCTCTAAACCCATGATCATCATGCCAATGTCTGACACATCTGTGGAATGTTGGGCGAGATCCACAGTCTCTCCCGGGTCGGCTACTGTGTAAACATATTTTACGCCGTATTCTTGTTTGATATTCAGAATTAACTGATCGTCGATGGTTTGCAGTTCCCCGTCGACCATCATGGGAAAAGTCTTAGAGTTTATTATCTCATCTGACAGCGTCGGAGCCGGAGATTTGACAGCTCTGACAATGCCAAGATGACCTATGCGAAGTGTTGAATAGTCGGTGTTATCTGTAACCTTGAACTTTATTTCAGTCTGTGGAATTTTTGGCGTAAATATGAGAGATCCATCGCTAAAACTCCAGTCACCATCAACACTATTAGTTACGGAGATAAGATTAAGATTACTCTCTGTAAAGGGTTTGGATGTAGTGTTATTATAAGCGTCCCCAAATACCACTCGGTTGATGGGATATTCCGTTGTGTTGGTTGAGGTAATGACGATTTCAGGTTTGATAGTGCTAGAATAGATATGAAGCCTCTTAATGTTACCTGAAGCAAAGCAATATGCACCGGCGGGTGATGAATAGGCTATTCTAGGGGAAAAAGTGATTTTATATATACTGCTATTATCTTTGAAAAATTCAAAGTAATCTACGGCTGCGCATCCCGTTTTGAGGTTTCCTGGTCCGGAAAATGATTCAAGTGCAAAGTTACCGGAACTCATCACAGGCATATATTTGCCGTATACTTTAGCGGTATATTCCTTGGACTCAGCTCCATCTCCAATTTTGTTGAAGGTGCCTGATGTTCCGGTTGAAGTTGAAAATTTCAAGAAGATTTCTTCTTCGGCTGCCCATGACGGGAGCGAGGCCATAAGGATGGCCAATAAAAATAATAGTCTTTTCATCCCTGTATAATTGTTAATTAATGAATAATCCTGTATAAGTGGCGAAGTAAGGATACGACGCTTTGCCACAACACATTAAATGGTGCTATGGATCAATGCAACAAAAGTAAATCAATTATTTTACCCCCCCCATTTTTAACGCTCGTTAACACTAAATGTAATTAAATTGTAAATTTGCGTCGCGATCAGTCGACAGCCGCCGGATATGCCGCCGGCGGATCATCTGGTAGGGACGCGATATATCGCGTCCGCGCCCGGATGGCCCCCGCATCCGGATGGCCCCCGCGCCCGGATGGCCACTAATATGATACCGGGGATCGCAGCGCGTTGCTGCGACCCCCGGTGGATGGTTTCGATAGGCGGACGCGATATATCGTGTCCCTACCAGATGATTCGGACAATTCCGATGATTCTGATAATTCCGCTCCTGCTTTTATCTTATAAGCACTTTTACTGATCGGCCGTCGGGCGTCACCACGATGTAGATGCCCTTGCGGAGGCCTTCGGGGCGCACCTGGCGTCCGGCAGTGTCATAGATGCGGCTGCCGGCGGGAGCTACGATGCTGTCGCCCTCGACCCTGACGGCTTTCGTGGTCTCATCCTCGCCGATGCCGTCGATACCGGTGATGCCGGGGTTGACCCATACGCTCACTTCGGCAACGACGCCGGGCTTCTTGCCGTTCTCCACGAGTACGGCCATCACGAGAGTGCTCTCGGTGACGTCGAAGGGCTTGTCATACTTCGTCCATCCGTCGGGGAATGTCTTTCCGGCGTCGGTGGTGTAGTAGATCTCGTAGCCGGGGGCTGCGGCTCCGTCAGGCTCAATCTTTACGAGCACCTTAGCGGGATCGCTGTCGTCGAGGCTGAACTTCACGCGTCCGCTGACTGTCGGATCGGGCTCCGAGGGCTGTTCGGGCCTGTCGGGCTGCTGAGGCTGGTCGGGAACTTCGGCGACGGTGATATATGCGCGTCCCACGGAGCCCGGAGCCATATCCTCCTCTACGAGTATGGCTTTGACCATGCAGCTCTCGGTGAGGTCGAACGGGGCGGTATAGCGTGTCGACGCGAGGGTCGGCGCGGAGCCGTCGACAGTGAAATAGATCTCATATGGCACCTCCGGTCTGACCCGGTTGGCTGCGCGCAGTGTCACGGTAGTCTTCCCGCCTTCGGGAGCGGGAACGGCCGTAAACTCTATGTCGCCGCTGACGGTGGCTTTCTCGAGCGTCAGATGTGTGTGGACGCTCTCGGTCATGCCGGGAGCGACGGCTTTGGCGTGGATCATACAGCTGCTCTCCACGGCTATCGGGCGGAAGTATTCAAACCACTCCTCGTTGTCGAACGAATAGAATATGCGGGCTCCGCGCACGTTGCCGGCCGAGATGCTGACGGCGGCCACATCGCCGAAGCGGGCCATGTATTCGTTTTCGGCGGTCATGGTGAGAGTCAGTGCCTCCTGCAGACTGACGGATACGGGGGGCGTGCGCGTGAGATGAGTGGCCGATACGGGCCAGAGCTCCACTCCGGCCTCCGGCGCTCCTTCGACGGGTTCGCCGAGCATCACGAAGCCGGTGATGTCATAGGCCTCGCCGTCGGCAAATCCAAGGTCGGTGTCGGTGAGTTCTCCCGAGGCGTCGGCCTCGCGTATGAGCACCTTGCCGAGAGTGCCGTCCATCAGCGGATGCTCATGGCTGCCGTCGAGCGGAGTGACCATGAACGGTGCTCCTGCGCCGGCCTCTGCGGCGCGGACGGTGACATTGCGTATGGTGACGAGACGCCTTGCGCTGGCCACGGTCAGCTCTTCAACCTCGTCGGGGCTGACGCTGATCCGCTCGCCGGGCGCTATCTCATCGGCCGCGATAGCGCCCGGAGTGGCGTAGCCCGTGGCCTCGGCCATCACGTTGCCGTTGGCGTCGGTGCGTTTCTCCACGAGGAGATGCTGGAGGTAGCTGCCGGCGGGATAAGCCGACTGATCCCATTCAGAATCCTTGTAGACGGGCAGAAAATGGCCAACCGGACCGGCGAGGAAAAGATAGCGGCCGCCGGCGGCCACTATGCGAAGCTTGCTTGTGAACCGGTAGGGAATGCCCTCACGGCCCGCGCGCAGGAAGTTGAGGATATACTGCACCTCGCTGACCGCATTGCGGAACATGCGGCTCTCTTCAGCTCCCGGGTTGAGGCCCGGAGCGGCCACGAAAGCCCTGACCACTACGTCGGCCGTCAGCGGCACTCTGACAGGTCCGGCTCCGCTCGCCTTGAAGCGTCCCTCCACGTTGTTGCGCGGGTCGGAGCCATCGAGAGTGTAGTAGATGGTCGGGACGAAAGTCTCTCCTTCAGCCGGCATATAGCTCAACACGGCATCCCCTTCCACGAAGTACTGCATGCCTTCGCGCTCCTCGCCCTGACCCTCGAATCCTATTGTGAGCCGGCCGCCGATGCTGTTGGCTGCCCGGAAGGCTGTCGGGGCGAAAGCGTAGCCGGGCCTGCCGTCCCTGTCGTCGCGCACCACCACTCCGTCGATGGTGAAGCTCTCGCCCTCTTTCCACATCGTGTGCCATCCCTGCGTGCGGGGGAATACGTCGAACGTCAGCGTCGGCTTGTCCTTGATGTCGAGAGTGTAGGCGTAGTCGGATTCGTCAGATCCTGTGCGTTTTACCTGCACATTGCGCAGCTCCACGTATGTCATGCGCTGATCCTCGCCGAATCCTACGTTGCCGCAATAGCTGTCGGAGGCGGGATCCACGTAGTTGATCTCAACGGGCGTCGGCTCGAAGGCGGCGGGATCCACCTTGCGGCCGGCATATTTGTATGTGCGGGCGAAGCCGGTGGAGTTGCTTATTATATTGCCTTTGAGCTTCATCCCGTCGTGACCCACGAGGGCGAAGTCCCTGATGACGTCGCCGGCCCGCAGGCTCCGCGTCTCGCCGCCATCGGCAAACTGCGGGTTGGTCCAGCCGTTTCCGTTGTAGATGAGCAGATATCTGTCGGCCGGCTGTTCATCGGCTTTGTCATCGGGGTCGCTGACGTAGAGATAGTAGGGCGTGGCCATGCGGATGACCGCCTCGCCGTCGAGCCGGTAGTATTTTTCCGAGCCGTCATAGCCGTCGGCCTGACGGCGTTCGCGTTCGAGCTTCTTGAAGTCGGCGATGGATCCAACCGGGTCGGCATGATAGCGCGTGATGGCAACCATCGCGGGCTTGACGCTGGTCATGTTGTTGAGCTGGCCGTAGACGGCTATGTATTTCGTCTCGCCCTCTGCAAGCTGGACGGTGAAGCTGCCGTCGGCCGAGGCAAAGAAGTCGCTCGTCTGCAGCAGACCCACCGGAGAGTCAGCCATCTTGTAGGGATAGGAGAAGCTGGCGCCTGCCGCGCCCTCGATCACTATCCTGATGCTGCCTGAAATCGCCCTGACCTCTATGAAGCCGTTCCCGTCGGGCTTTCCGTCAATAAGGTTGGGCGCATACAGTCGGGGCGTGCCCGGGCATTCAAGGGTGGCGGTGACAGGGAAGAGCGCAAGTTCGCCGTTGAGCTGGCCTACGTAGCCTGTCACCTTGTAGAGCTTGCCCTTGACAAGGCGCTTTGTATCGGTGTCGAACTCGTAGCCTGTAGCCGACACGTCGAGGCGGTTGTAGAGCGTCAGCTCCATGCCGTCGTCGGTGCGCATGCGGTTCTTGGCTCCGAGCCATTCGAGCGAGCGGAGCTCCACGTGTTGGGCGAAGTCGCGGCGCACATCTATGGCGGTGCGGGGCTTGCTTGTCCATTTGTCGCCCTCCTTGTCGGCGTAGTCCTGGTCGGTGTAGTAGCCGTCGGTTCTGTCGAGGCTGCCGTTGGCTGCGGCCCTGAGATAGTTGAGATATGACTCGCCGGTGGAGGAAGTGACGAGCAGCTCGGGCCAGAGTCCGCGGTCGTCGTCGGTGACGGTCTTGGAGAGGCGTCCGGTGACTCCGCCCCGAGGTATCATGAGGTCGACGGTCTGGCCGAAGGAGAAATACCCGAGATCCTGCAGCCGGCGGCGCAATGACGCCTCCTCGCCGCTGACGACTATCTTCAGCGGGTTGCCGCTGCTGTTGACCACATATACATAGGCTGTCTTTACGGAACCGGCCGGGGTGGCGCGGGTCATGTAGCAGCCCATCACCTTCAGCGGCTCGTCGATCTGCACGAGCGAGTTGGACTCCACGTCGGGCCATTCGCCGATACGGATTTTAGCGGCGGTGACCTTCTCGAAGTCCATTATGACGGTCTCGCCCGCCTGGTCGTAGACGGGATCATACTGCCGGGCATAAAGGCGTCCGTTGCTCTCTATTGTCACATTCTGACTGCCGTCGGCCCGCTCCCACTGCGCCGGGTCGGATCCGGGCCATGAGTTGCCTTCGGCCTCGGCGAATGCATACTGCAGATACTGGCCGTAGCCGTTGACTGGTGTAAGTTTTGCAGTTATGGAGTTTATGAACCGGGTGAGATTAGGCCTCACATCGGCCTCATTGTTGAGCTTTATCTCAGGAGATGAGGGGCGCTTATGGGCGAGCCGGAGCGACGTCGTTTCGCTCGCCACGAAGTCGTAGTCGGTCTCGTAGGGCGTGGTCACGGCGCGAAGATGAAGATAGATCTCCGCCGGACGCTTGCCGTCGGCTCCTGAAGGAAACAGTTTGTCGTTGATGTTGGCTGCGCCATCTCTATTGCTCAGGATCAGCAGATCTTTGCAGATTTCGCCATCTGCCGTCATCCTCACTTCGTAGTCGCGGCTCTTCCATTCGCTGTCCTGCGCCGGCTGCGGATCGGTGGAGAGCAGGAACTGTATGAACTGACCCTCGGCTGAGCCGTAATCGCTGCCGAGACGCAGGAGCAGTTCGTCGCCCTGCAATTGCAGTGATGATGCCGGCTGAGTGGGCTGCAGGTAGCGTGTGCTGACAGTCGCCTGGATGAAATTGAGATCCGACTTTTCTGTCCACTCCGTTACAGTCGGTTTGGCGGGTCTTGCGGGCTTCGCCTTGCGGATATGAAGCGCTATGGGCTCGCTCGTGGCTGTCTCCGAACTTCCGGCTATCGTCCTTACGGCCCGCAGATGGAGCCAGCACTCGTTGCGGCCGGAGCCGATGAATCCGTCGCCCGACAGATTGAGATTCTTCTCGGCGTCGAATACTATGCAGTTGGGATCACGGCTATCGGTCGTGATCCTCCGCCACGTCCCGCCGGAGCCGTCGGCCTTGTCGGAGATCTTAGTTTCAAGAAGAGCGACATCGCTGCTTCCGGCATCGGAAGCGAAAGGCGACGTAAGCTCTACGAGCAGGCGGTTGCTGCCTATGATGACGCCGTCGGAGGCGAAATCGGTCAGAAGCGGGCTAATGCTCTTTATCAGCCATTTCTCGTCAGATTGTTCAAGCTCGAAATCGGTGGTGTAGCCCTTTACAGCGGGAGCAGCCACAGAAGCGCGCACGCACCGTATGGTGGTGACTTCGCCATAATAGCTGCCGCACACTGCCACGAGCTTCAGCGTGGTCGTCTGGCCGACCGCTGCGGGAGGCAGTTTGATGATGCCGTCGGCCGGGAGGACACGGTGAGATACGTCGGTCGGCTCGAATCCGTCGAGCGTGTAGTAGACGGTCTCGATTCCCTTAGGTCGCGCTATCTTGATCTGTCCCTCCTCTTCAAGATAGCTCAACGACTGTCCCGTGGCGTCATATCCCGGGTATCCGCTCTCAACCTCCACCGTCGGGAACTCCACCCGTCGGCACACAACCGTCCGGATGAACCCGACATCCTTCTTGTCGTCTTCTATAGCGGCGACGTTGATGGTCTTGGTCTCGCCTGCATTCAATCCTGAAACGGTGATCTTGCCGTTCTGGAGCTTCGTTGAACTGGTTGTGAGATTGGCGCCAGTTGTGGTATAGACATAAGTTGTGCCTGATGTAGTCTCGAACTCCACATCTACACTTTCTCCGACAAAGCAAAACTCGTCATTGACAAGCATCGGATAAGTCGTGGCAGCCTGTCGTTTGAGTTTCGGAGCCGGTTTCTTCGCATCGCGCACTATTCCGATATGCCCGAGGCGAAGTATCTCCCCGTTGTTTGCAGTCGCCTTGAATTTGATGCTCGTTTGAGGAGTTGTAGGGGTGAAAACAATACAACTATTGTCATAGTCAAAACTCCATGATCCTGATATTTTACTGGTGACTTCTATCAGTCCGCGGGTTTCATCTCCGCTGTAAAATGGTTGTGAATTGGATCCTAAAGCTTTTCCAAATTTAACCTTTTTGATCGTATAATCAGTAGGGTCATCTGAAGAAATTGTTATCTCCGGACAAAAACTCTTATAATTTGAATTGCCATATACCGCGAGGCCTAAATCTTCATGGTTCTGACACCTCAACGCATATTTATCCTTTACGCTGGAGTAAATGTTCGGTGAGAAACTGATAGTATAGGCCGGCTGGCTATTCAGATCGATAGTAAATTTCTCAATCTGTGGGTAATTTCCTTGCCCATACCCCGGACCGTTAGAGGTGCTCATCCAAGGAAAAGTATATTCCTGGCAAACTGCGCTTCCGTCCCATATGTTTGTCGCCCATATCCGACTGGTGTAAACATTCTTTACTGGGTCAGCATTTCCCTTGTTACTATAAACTCCTGATTGATTATTATAAATTGTAAAATGCAAATAGATTTCCTCTTCTTCCGCTGCCCAAAGCGGTAAAGAAGCCATAAGGGTGGCCAACAAAAACAATACTCTTTTCATCCCTGTAATTATTTAATAAAATGATTGATTCGACCCTATCGAAAAACCTGTATATAATGCATCTGCCCGATATCTTGAAATATCAGGCCATTATGCAGCAAATTTATATCAAAAGTTTTTACCCGCTCTAATTTTAATTATTTTTAACGCCATGTATTGAAGACATCCGAATCCCATCTGATTGGATTCTCCGTAATATAAGAGTTGATCTTGTCATAAGCTCTCTGATCCCTTACGATGTGTTCATGGTATCTGCCTTGCCAACTGCACGTAGCTTTCTGGTAACAGCGGCCTTGAAATTCCCTATAATAACTGACAGCCTTGAATTGAAATGCTTATTGACTGTCGCTTCGCCATGCATTGGAGGATTTAGTGCGCCGGTATTTTGAGAAGATAGTGAACTATGGGCGGACGCGATGTATCGCGTCCCTACTATTTGCATCAAAATATGGATATGATTGGGCATTACGATATGATTGAGAACCATTTTCCCGTCAATGACCTGCCCAAAAATGTGTCGTCTGCCGGCCGTACAGATTGTCACGAAATAAATGCCTTCATTGTAGTCGTGCCATGAAGCACGAAACGCATGCCTGTCGCTTGTCATAATGGTTCGTTTTCTTCTTCTCCCGGCTCCGCCGCTTCGGCACGGTCGGTGGCGGCGGCTTCGGTGATGCGCAGGTATTCGTCGAGCGAGAGGCCGGCGCCGAGCAGCCGGGTGAAGTCGGGCTGCGAGATGACGATGGGACGGACGTCGGGAGTAAGCCCCGACTCGGGGGCGGCAAGAAGCATGGCGAGATAGCGCTCGGCTTCGGCGCGGTCGTTGAAGCCTCTGACGGCGAGCAGTCCGAGCGGGCCGAACTGCATCAGCTCCAGATCGAAGTCGCGCACTTCGAAGGTGGTGAAGTTATAGCTCGCAACATCGTAGAGCAGCTGATTTGGACTGACTGTGTCGACGGCAAATGCAAGAAGCAACATGTGGGGCGCCGAGTCGTCGTGATCGAACGCTACCGGAGGCACGCTGTCGGAGTCAGCGGTCAGAGCTGAATCGGCTGTCAGTCTTACCGACCAGATCATGCCGCGCACGTTGGCGCCCGTCGAGTTGATCCTGCGCCCCTTGAGGCTTTCGCGCAGCCATCCGGCGGCCAGAGGGCTGACGTCGGCATCAGGATAGGATTCGACAAGATCCTTGAGTCGCGACTGGAATCCGGCGGCATCGCCCTGCGTGGCGTAGGTCAGCGCGTCGATGAAAAGAAATTTGGGCAGAATCGGGCTTGTAGGCCAGTGGTCCGCGGCATACCGGGCGGCGCTGCGCACTGAGTCGTTGTCATCGGCCAGATAGGCTTCGTAGGCCTCGGCATAGAGCCGCTCCTGGCGCGAGTGCATCTCTTTGAGGTCGCGCAGATAGTCGGGATTGGCCATGGCGCTGCCGAGCGGCGTGTCGGCAAACTCGCCGGCCATCAGCAGTCGCCAGCGTTCGGCCTCCTCATTGTCGCCGGTGCGGGCTGCCATGAGGTAGAGATTGTGGTACAGCTCGGGGCGGTATACGTTGTCGGGGTACTGGCGCAGGAGCCGGTCCCAGTGGCGCCGGGCCTCGGTGTAGTCGTCGAGCTTGTCCTTCAGGATGAGTCCCATGTTGAAGAGCCCCTCCTGTATGGCTTCGTGGGCTTTATGGCGCGAAAGGCTGTCGGAGGGGATCTGTGCCAGCAGCGATGCTCGCGACAGTCCGCCGGATTCTTCGCCTGACGCTCTTGAAGCGTCAGGCGAGGGGGTGGCGGCTGTACTGTCGGAAGCCGCGAGGTCACCGATTTCCTCACCACCGGCTATGTCGGCGAATGTCGCCTTGTCGCGCCGGCGCCAGTTGTCCTCCGGCTTGCGGGTGCCCCATCTGCGGCGGAACTCCGCGCGGCCCGACTCCACGGCCTGACGGTTGTAGAAATACCACGCGCCCTCCGCCTCCTGGCGCGCAAAAGTGGCGGGAGCCGAAGCAGCGCTTCCGGCTGTGGGGATGTCGGCCGGATTGTCGGCGGCCGCTGCATCGCGGCGCTGGCGCTCCTCCTCTTCGGCGCGTGCCTTGTCGGCCTCGCGCTGCCGCTCGATGATGGCGTCGATTACGGCCAGCCGCTCGGCTTCGGGCATGTCGGCAAGGCGCAGCAGGGAGTCGTTGAGGCTGACGGTGCGGGAGTAGACGGCGAGCTCGTCGAGCACGTCGCTGCGGTCGCGTATCTGCCTGATGCCTTCGAAATCGTCGGGAAGCAGGGCCACGGCCTCGGCATAGCATGGCTGTGCATGGTCGTAGTCGGCACGCCCGAAGTAGAGCCGGCCCAAGGCGAGGCGGGCAAGAGCCATGTCGACTCCTCGCCGCTCCGATTTGTCGGCGGCAAGGGCATAGGAGTGCATGGCCATGGCTGTGTCGCCCAGAGCCATGTGGATATTTCCGGCGGCATAGTGTATCTGGTCGAGATAGCGGGCGTTGCGGTCGTAGCGTGTCATCCGGCCGAGGGCTTTGAGCTCGCCGCGGAGCTTTTCGGGCGACATGGCGTCGAGACCCACAGTCTCGCTGCGTCTGATCCGGGCATTGAATCTCATGGAGTAGGGCGACGATGCGCTTCCCTCCACCCGGCGGAACGCTTCGGCGGCTCCGCTCTTGTCGCCCGCGGCGAGCATTGCCTGACCGAGAAGATAGGTCAGCCGTGTCTTCTGATATCCGCGGGCTGTAGAGGCAGCCTGCCGCAGCGGGGCTACGGCTCCCTGCCAGTCGCGCCGTGCCAGAGCTATTCCCGCGCGGGCCAGCGAGTATTGATGGCGTAGTTCGGGGCTGACGAGATCGCTCTCCCTGACGCGTCCGAGCGTGGCCTCGGCTTCGCCGGTCCAGCCTTCGGCGAGATAGCTGCGGGCCTGCCATATGCGCGCTTCGGCCACTGTCTCCGGCAGCCATGTGAAATGGTTGGCCACATACATGAATGTAGTGGCCGCCGGCAGGAACTCGCCGTCCATGTAGCGGGAGCGGGCCAGCAGCATCCAGGCATTGTGGAGGTAGGGATTATATTCCTCGCGCTGCATCCACCGGCGGTATTCGGGATCTGAGCGGCGTCCCGGCTGGCGTCGCGGCTTCTTCTTGATCGAACGGAGGCGTATCGCTTTCTGCGCTTTTTCAATGGAGCGGCCGAAGTCGCCCTGCGGCTGTGGGGCTTTCGGATCGTGGCGCGCTTCTGCGGGGTGCAGAGGGAGCATGCGGGTAAAGTCGTCATCGTAATTGCGCTCCATGTCGCGGAGCGTCTGACGGTAGTGCTCCTCGCCGTTGAACATTATGTTGTAGCGCGTGATGAAGGCCTGATACTGACGGTTGGCGGCGCTGTTTTTGCGGGCCGAGCATCCGGGCGCCGACAGCAGCGCCGCGACGGCCGCGATCCAGAGTAAGAGCTTCGTCAGTCTATGCATGCGGCAAAGTTAGCGAAAAATCGGAAGATTGAGACCGCTGATTCAGCTATAATAGCTAAAATAGCTAAGATATAAAGGAGAGAGTGCCCGCGGTCGCAAAACCGCGGGCACTCTCCTGATAAATATTTTCGGTCAGAGGCTTACATCATGCCGCCCATGCCGCCCATGCCGGGAGCGGGCATTGCGGGCGCGGGATTCTCCTCCTTCTTGTCGGCGATGACACACTCGGTGGTGAGGAACATTCCGGCGATCGAGGCGGCGTTCTCCAGAGCCACGCGGGTCACCTTGGCGGGATCGATCACGCCGGCGGCCATGAGGTTCTCGTAGGTGTCGGTGCGGGCGTTGTAGCCGAAGTCGGCTTTGCCGTCCTTTACTTTCTGAACTACCACGGCGCCTTCCACTCCGGCGTTGGCCACGATCTGACGCAGAGGCTCCTCGATGGCGCGCTTCACGATCAGGATGCCGGTGGTCTCGTCGTCATTGTCGCCCTTGAGGCCTTCCAGACGGTCGATGCAGCGGATGTAGGCTACACCTCCGCCCGGCACGATGCCCTCGGCGATGGCAGCGCGGGTGGCGCTCAGAGCGTCGTCCACGCGGTCTTTCTTCTCCTTCATCTCCACCTCGGAGGGTGCGCCGATATGGAGCACTGCCACTCCGCCGGCGAGCTTGGCCAGACGCTCCTGGAGCTTCTCGCGGTCGTAGTCGCTGGTGGTGTTCTCGATCTGGGTCTTTATCTGGGCCACGCGTGCGGCGATGGCGTCCTTGTTGCCTGCGCCGTTGACGATGGTGGTGTTCTCCTTGTTGACGGTGATCTTCTCGGCGCGTCCGAGCATGTCGAGAGTCGTGTTCTCAAGTTTCATGCCCTTCTCCTCCGATACGACCGTGCCGCCGGTGAGCACTGCGATGTCCTCAAGCATCTCCTTGCGGCGGTCGCCGAATCCGGGAGCCTTGACGGCGCAGATCTTCAGCGATCCGCGCAGACGGTTGACGACGAGTGTGGCGAGAGCCTCCGACTCGACGTCCTCGGCGATGATCAGCAGTGGGCGTCCGCTCTGTGCGGTGGCTTCGAGGATGGGGAGCATGTCCTTGAGATTGGAGATCTTCTTGTCGAAGATAAGCACGTAGGGCGACTCCATCTCACACTCCATCTTCTCGGTGTTGGTCACGAAGTAGGGCGAGATATAGCCGCGGTCGAACTGCATGCCCTCCACGATGTCGACGGTGGTCTCGGTGCCCTTGGCCTCGTCGACGGTGATCACGCCCTCTTTCTTCACTTTCTTCATGGCCTCGGCGATGAGGCGGCCGATATTCTCGTCGTTGTTGGCCGAGATGCGGGCTACGTCCTCGATCTTCTTGAAGTCGTCGCCTACCTCCTCGCTCTGTGCGCGGATTCCTTCCACGACGGCGGCTACAGCCTTGTCGATGCCGCGCTTGATGTCCATGGGGTTGGCGCCGGCGGCCACGTTCTTGAGGCCGACGTTGATGATCGACTGTGCGAGCACGGTGGCGGTGGTTGTGCCGTCGCCGGCGTCGTCGCCTGTCTTGGAGGCGACCTCCTTGACGAGCTGTGCGCCCATGTTCTGGAACGGATCCTCAAGCTCCACCTCGCGGGCTACGCTGACGCCGTCCTTGGTGATGTGGGGTGCGCCGAATTTCTTCTCGATGATGACATTGCGGCCTTTCGGGCCAAGGGTCACCTTGACGGCATCGGCCAAAGCGTCGACGCCTTTCTTGAGCTCTTCGCGAGCCTTGATTTCAAATTTTATCTCTTTTGCCATGATTGCTGTTGATTTTGGTATGAGTTATGTTCGGTCATGAGGGAGGCGCGCCCCAGTCAGTCCTCTACGATAGCGAGGATGTCGCTCTGACGCATGATGAGGTATTTCTCGCCCTCGAATTCGATTTCGTTGCCTGAATATTTGCCATAGAGCACGGTGTCGCCGGCCTTGACGGTCATCTCCTCATCTTTTGTGCCGCAGCCTGCAGCGACTACGGTGCCTTTGAGGGGCTTCTCTTTGGCGGAATCGGGGATGATGATTCCGGCCATTGTCACTTCTTCAGCGGGGACGGGTTTGATCAGCACCCGGTCGGCCAATGGTTTGATGTTCATGATTCGGTAGAATTTGTTTATTGTTTTTGTTTATGTTTGCTTTGATGTCGCATTAGTGTCAATGCATATTCCGTGCCAAAGCGCGGTCGTGTCAGTCGGTCTGCCAAAATGGCAATAGGGCGTGGAGCCGCAATGGCATCAGAGAGTGAACGCCGCTGACCGGAGTAAAGTTCACGCCGATCTACCTCTTGGCGTCACGGGGCTGACGCAGCAGGCTTTCGATGGCCAGGCCGGCCAAAGTGAATCCGAATATGGCCGTGATGTGGCAGAGGGCGCCGTTGACGGCCCGCTTGCCGTAGGTCATGGAGCCGTCGGCCTCCGGTTCGTCGCCGGCATTGGCGAGAAGCTGCGGGGAGTAGACGCAGCGGAATTTGCGGCGAGGCATCGTGGCGTCGCGCTTGAACCGCCGTCGCAGCGCGGCGGCGAGCGGGCAACCCTTGACCTGCCAGAACTCGGCCACGCTCACCTGCGTCGGATCCGACTTCAGTGCGGCTCCCATCGAGGAGAAGAGGCGTGTGGAAGGGGTGGAAGTGGCGTGGAGTATCAGGGCGGCCTTGTCGGCGAGGGAATCGATAGCGTCGATGGTGACGTCGTATGCGCCGAGGTCGAAAGCGGCGGCGTTGTCGGCCGTATATCTCTGTTTCATGACAGTCAGCCGAAGCGACGGATTGATGTCGAGAAGCCGCTCGGCGAGTATGTCGGCTTTTTGGGCGCCTACGGTCGATGTCGTGGCCATGACCTGGCGGTTGATGTTGGTGACGGCTATTTCGTCGGGGTCTACGATGGTGATGCGTCCTATGCCGGTGCGGACGAGGCTTTCGGCAGTCCAGCCGCCGACACCTCCGATACCCAGCACGATGGCTGACGCGCCGGCGAGGCGCTCCATGGCCTCGTCGCCTATGAGGCGGCGCGTGCGGTCAAAAATTCGGTCGGTCACGGTTCGGGATTTGAAAGGTTGTAGCGCAGCCGGTCGATGATCGATGGCCGCTCCTGGCGGATGTGCACCGACGTGCGGTCGGTCTCCTTGTCGAGAAACACTATGGAGCTGTGGAGCGCCACTGCCACGCAGTCGTCGAAATCTATTATGCCGTGGATGTGGCCCAGAGGAAGACTGTGGAACGGCGAGCTCTCCGGTATGCTGCCTATTATCAGGGAATCGCCGTCGATCCCTATGGCATGTTCGAGAGGCAGCTGCTCGAAGAGCAGCGCTATGTCGAGCTCCTCGGGAGATGCCGGCCGACGCTTGCAGGTCTTGTAGATCGTATCGATTACTTTCTTTGTTACCATGTTTTTTCCATCTGGTCGTGGTGGCTTTCCGGCGGTCTTGCGGGCGCCGGCGCTCTGTTTTCTGATTATAACGGAGCAGGCGCGGATATTGTTTTACGGCGTAGACCGATAGGTGACACATAAAAAGCGCTCCGATCCGCGCATGAGGGAGATCGGAGCGCTTGTGATGCAGATATGTCCGCGGTCAGGCGAGGAATCCGAGAAGGACGCCTGCGGCGACTGCCGAGCCGATGACGCCGGCCACGTTGGGGCCCATGGCGTGCATCAGCAGGTAGTTGGACGGATCGTATTCCAGACCGAGGTTGTTGGAGATACGGGCCGACATCGGCACTGCCGACACGCCGGCGTTGCCGATCAGCGGGTTGATCTTCTTGTTCTTCGGCAGGAAGAGGTTGAATATCTTCACGAAGAGCACGCCCGACGACGATGCGATGATAAACGCCATGAAGCCGAGGGCGAAGATGCCGATGGTCTGTGCGGTCAGGAACTCCGATGCCTGGGTGGATGCGCCGACGGTCATTCCGAGAAGGATGGTGACGATGTCGGTCAGGGCGTTGCTGGCGGTCTTGGCCAGACGCGTGCAGACGCCGCATTCACGCAGAAGGTTGCCGAAGAAGAGCATGCCGAGCAGAGGAATGCCCGAAGGCACTACGAAGCAGGTGAGCAGCAGGCCCAGGATCGGGAAGATGATCTTCTCGTTCTGCGACACGGCGCGGGCCGGTTTCATCTTGATCAGACGCTCGTTTTTGGTGGTGAAGAGGCGCATCAGAGGGGGCTGGATCACCGGTACGAGGGCCATATAGGAGTAGGCCGATACTGCTATGGCGCCCATCAGGTTGGGAGCGAGTTTCGACGACAGGAATATGGCAGTGGGGCCGTCGGCGCCGCCGATGATGGCGATGGCGCCGGCCTGGTCGGGCGTGAAGCCCAGCAGCAGGGCCACCATGTAGGCGCCGAAGATGCCAAACTGGGCTGCGGCTCCGATGAGCATCAGCTTCGGGTTGGCTATCAGGGCGGAGAAGTCGGTCATGGCGCCGATGCCGAGGAATATCAGCGGGGGGTACCATCCGGCCGATACGCCGTTGTAGAGGATGTTGAGCACGGAGCCCTCCTCATAGATGCCTACGTCGAGACCTGCGGTGGTGTTGAACGGAATGTTGCCTATCAGTATGCCGAAGCCTATCGGCACGAGGAGCATCGGCTCGAAGTCTTTCTTGATGGCAAGCCATATGAAGAAAAGACCTACGGCCAGCATGACGAAATGCTCCCATGTAGCGTTATGGAATCCTGTGAGGATCCAGAACTGATGGAGATTGTTGGCTAAGAAATCACCGAATGACATAGCTTCTTTGTTTTATAGCTGTGGGTAATCAGGTGTTTCCTATCATTCGAGGGTGATGAGCACTGCGCCTTCGAGCACGGCTTCGCCCTGGCCTACGCTGACAGAGGCCACTTTGCCGTCGCGGCCGGCGTGGATGGCGTTCTCCATCTTCATGGCTTCGAGCATCACTACAGTATCGGCTGCCTTGACGGTGTCGCCCGGCTTGACGAGTACGGAGAGGATGGTGCCGGGGAGAGGCGCCTTCACCTGATGGCCCGAACCGGTGGCTTTCGGAGTGGCTATCACCTTGGCTCCGCTCTCGGTGCGCGGCGCTGCCGACGGACGCGGTGCGTTGACTATGTTGACCGGCTTGTCCTTGCGTTCAAGCTCCACCTTGTAGGGGATGCCGTTGACTTCAACCTGGGCTGAATTGTTGTCGATGTCGCCCACGGCTACCTTGTAGGTGTTGCCGTTGATCTTATATTTGTATTCTTTCATTTCGTTTGATGATATGAGATGTTGTTAAGGGGTGATGGACGGGCCTCGTGTCAGTGGCGCGGTGCCTGACGCATGTTGTAGATTTTGGAGTTCCACGGCGAGTAGGCCTTGCGCACCTTGTTGATGGTGAGCACGGTGTTCTCGCGGTCGTGGGCGTCGAGATGCTCGTGGAGCGCCATGGCGATGGCGGCGATGGCCTCGCCCGAGTCGGAGTCGGGACGGTCTTCGCGTGAAAGCTCCTGAAGCTTCGATCCCTGCGACTTAGCTTTGTTGCCCTTCGAGTAGCGTTCGCCGATCTTGCTGATGATGTAGAAGCATACCGAGAGAAGCAGCAGGGCGGAGAACACTATGGCCATGGCCATGACGGTCATGCCGAAGCCATTCTTGTCGCGCTCGGCGAACATCTCTACCTTGGAATTGGTGTCGCGGATCACGTTGGCCGAGCTGGGGGTCACGTGGGATCCCTCCGAACCGTCGCGCACCTCCCACTCTCCGGTGCCGTCTTCAGAGCGGGCATAGGTGGTGTTGGGCGCGAGCGATGCGGGCACCGTCACTTCGTCGATCAGGGTTTTGCCGTCGGCGTCATAAACGCCGATCCAGTTGTCCTGACCCGGGCGCAGGGTGAAATTCATGTGGAACGTGCCTTTCGTCGGCTCGCCGTCGGCCCAGAAGATCACGTGCTGGCGCTTGGGAATACGGGTGTTGACGTCGCCAAGAGGCACGGGGTATTTCTTCGGATCGGACGGGTCGTCGGTGATGAACACGCTCGATATCTCGAGCGGCGCGAAAGTGGAGTTGAAGAGCTCCACCCAGGCGCTGCGGCGGCCGTAGTCGTCGACGACGCTGCTGTCGTTGGTCACCATCACCTCATTAAGGCGCAGCCCCCTGCGGCCCTGTGCCGAGGCGTCGTTCGCCGCGAAGAGAGCCGCTGCTGCCACCAGCGCCGTTATAAAGATTTTCTTCATGATGCGGACTGGTTTGTTAGAGAGGTATGTTGCCATGTTTCTTGGCAGGATTGGTGAGTTTCTTGGTGGCGAGCTGCTGCAGGGCGCGGATAATGCGGAAGCGGGTGTTGCGCGGCTCGATCACGTCGTCGATATATCCGTAGCGGGCTGCATTGTAGGGGTTGCAGAAGAGCTTGTTGTACTCGTCCTCCTTCTCCTTGAGTACGGCAGCGGGATCGGCCGACTCCTTGGCTTCCTTGGCGTAGAGCACCTCTACGGCTCCGGCGCCGCCCATCACGGCGATCTCGGCCGTGGGCCATGCGTAGTTCATGTCGCCGCGGAGCTGCTTGCAGCTCATCACGATGTGGGATCCGCCGTAGCTCTTGCGCAGGGTCACGGTCACCTTGGGAACGGTGGCTTCTCCGTAGGCATAGAGCAGCTTGGCGCCGTGGAGTATGACGCCGTTGTATTCCTGACCGGTGCCGGGAAGGAATCCGGGCACGTCGACGAGTGTCACCAGAGGTATGTTGAAGGCGTCGCAGAAGCGCACGAAGCGAGCTGCCTTGCGCGAGGCGTTGCTGTCGAGCACGCCTGCCAGATATTTGGGCTGGTTGGCCACGATGCCTACGCTCTGGCCGTTGAAGCGGGCGAAGCCGATGATGATGTTCTTGGCGTAGTCGCGCTGCACTTCGAGGAATTCACCGTTGTCGATGATGGCGCCGATCACCTCATACATGTCGTAGGGACGGTTGGCCGAGTCGGGGATGATCTCGTTGAGCGAGTCCTCCAGGCGGTCGATCGGGTCGTCGCAGGGCACTACCGGCGGCTCCTCAAGGTTGTTCTGGGGTATATAGCTGAAGAGCTTGCGTATCACTTTCAGGCACTCCTCGCCGTCTTCGGCGGCAAAGTGGGCCACGCCGCTCTTGGAGGAGTGGACCTCGGCTCCGCCGAGCTGATCCTGGGTGACATCCTCTCCCGTGACGGTCTTCACCACCTTCGGGCCGGTAAGGAACATGTAGGAGATCCCCTTGGTCATGATCGTGAAGTCGGTGAGGGCGGGGGAGTAGACGGCTCCGCCGGCGCAGGGACCGAGAATGCCGGATATCTGGGGTATGACGCCCGATGCGAGGATATTGCGCTGGAATATCTCAGAGTAGCCGGCGAGGGCGTTGATGCCCTCCTGGATGCGTGCGCCTCCGGAGTCGTTGAGGCCGATGACGGGAGCACCCATCTTCATGGCCATATCCATGATCTTGCATATCTTGAGGGCCATGGTCTCGCTGAGAGATCCGCCGAACACGGTGAAGTCCTGGGCGAAGACGTAGACGAGACGGCCTTCGATCGTGCCGTAGCCGGTGACGACGCCGTCGCCGAGATAGCTTTTCTTTTCCTGTCCGAAGTTGTGGCAGCGGTGGCGCACAAACATGTCGATCTCCTCGAACGAGCCCTCGTCGAGGAGCTGTGCGATACGTTCGCGTGCGGTGTATTTGCCGCGCGCATGCTGTTTCTCGATGGCCTTTTCGCCGCCTCCGAGACGAGCTTCATTGCGGAGCGCTATAAGCTCCTGCACCTTTTCAAGCTGGTTGCTCATATAGTAAGATTGAATTTTTTTTCGTGAGATTTCTTGTCAGAGTGGCCGGAGCCGGTTCACTTTTTTGCGGGATCCTCGCAGAGCTCCACGAGCGTGCCTACCGACGATTTCGGGTGGATGAAGGCGATATTGAGGCCCTCGGCTCCCTTGCGGGGCGCCTTGTCGATGAGGCGTCCGCCCTTTTCCTCGATTTCGGCGAGTGCGTTGGCCACGCCGTCCTCCACAGCGAAAGCTATGTGCTGTATGCCGCCGCGACCGCCGTTGTTGGCGATAAACTTGGCTATGGCGCTGTCCTCGGCCGTGGGCTCAAGAAGCTCGATTTTGGTCTGTCCGACACGGAAGAAAGCTGTGCGCACTTTCTGGTCGGCCACTTCCTCGATGGCGAAGCATTTGAGGCCGAGCATATTTTCGTAGAAGGGGATTGCCTCGTCGAGGCTCGGCACGGCTATGCCGACGTGTTCGATGTGGGAAATGTCCATTGTGGATAAAATGAAGATGTTTGTAATGATTTGTTATTCAGTGACTATACGCGCATTGCGGCATTCCGGGCCGACACTGTCGCCCGCCTGATGCCGCTTTGCACCGCAAAGATAGCAAAAATCGGCGATTTATCCTCCCCACGCCCCAAAAGAAATTGCATTGTTTCCCTCACCCCCGCAGGTAGTGACGTGATACATCACGTCCGCCTCGCATACCATTGGTATATCGGTTGTTATCTTGCGCGGCTATTGCTCTATGCCACAAAATAAAACGCTGTGACAAAACACCATTATCTTGTCACAGCGTTTGCTATGAGGATTTTTTCCGGGGAAAGAGTAAATCCTTTGGTATCAGTAGAAGCGGCGGATGCCCATCACCTGGCGCACTTCGGCGAGGGTGCGCGATGCGCGCTCGCGGGCTATCTCGGCTCCGCGGCGGAGTACGCGTCCGATCGTGGCGTCATCGCCCTGCAGGTCGAGGATCCGCTCGCGGATGGGGAGGGTGATGGCGAGGATGTCGTCGGCAAGCTGCTTCTTTAGATCGCCGTAGCGTATGGAGCAGTCGGCATAGGCGTCGCGGAAATGCTTTACCACTTCAGGCTTCGATGTGAGTTCAAGCAGAGTGAAGAGATTCTCCACCGGCTGGCTGACCGGCTGGTTGGGCGTTTTCGGCCCCTCGTCGGTGACCGCGCGCATCACCTTCTTGCGCAGCGTCTTCTCGTCGTCGATGAGATAGATGCAGTTGCCCTCGCTCTTGCCCATCTTGCCGGAGCCGTCGAGCCCGGGCACTTTCACCGGCTTGCCGCCGAAGTCGAAGTTGGTGGGCTCGGGGAAGAGATCAACGCCGTAGAAGGAGTTGAAGCGGCGCGCGAAGCGGCGGGTGAGCTCCAGGTGCTGCTCCTGATCCTTGCCTACGGGCACTTTGTGGGCTTTCTGTATGAGGATGTCGACGGCCATTAGCGTCGGGTAGGTGAGCAGGCCGGCGTTGACGCGCTTGTTGGAGTCGTTGCCTATGATCTGGCGCTCGATATTGTCATCGTCGGTCTCGTCGACCTTTATGCCGAGCTGTTTGCGGGCCTTGTCCTTGAAGGAGGCTGTACGCATGAGCTCTCCTATGCCCACATGCATGTTGAGCAGCAGATACATCTCGGAGATCTCGGGGACGTCGCTCTGCACAAACAGCGTGGATTCTTCGGGATCGAGTCCGGCAGCGAGATATTCAGCCACGATGGAGCGCACGTTGCGGTGGAGCTGCTCGGGGTCGGGGTTGGTAGTGAGCGCGTGGAGGTCGGCCACGAAGTAGAGGCAGTCGTAGTCGCGCTGCATCCTGACGAATTTGCTGAGTGCGCCGAAGTAGTTGCCCAGGTGAAGATTTCCTGTGGCGCGGATGCCGCTCAGCACTGTTTCTTTTCCATTCATATTCTTTGCGGGATAGTTTCCGTAGGTTTTTATAGCGCAAAATTACTTATTTTCCACTGGATTTCAAAACGCCGAAAAATGAGCGGTGGCGACCAATGCCAGCTTTCGCTGACCTGGCCGCCACCGGCGGATAGTTTCAGTTTAAGTAGGTGTCGTGCCTGATTACTGGTTGGCAAGCTTGAATCTGACAGGAACGGTGTACCACACGTTCACGTTGTGTCCGTTCATCTTACCGGGAATCCAGTTAGGCATCTTGCTTACCACTCTCACGGCCTCCTTGTCGAGCTCGGGATCTTTGGAGCGCATCACGTGTACCTTGTCGACCTTGCCGTCCTTGCGGACAACGAAGCGAACATGCACAGTGCCCTCAATGCCCTGCTCCGAAGCGATGGGAGGATAGTTAAGGTTCTTGCTGAGCCATTCCTTGAGGGCCTTGGGGCCGCCGGGGAACTGAGGATCCTGCTCCACGGCGTCAAACACATGCTCCTCTTTAGGTTCGGTCTTCTCCTCTACTACTACAACTTCCTTGTGCTCCTGGGCGTTGATGATGTCGTCGACACCACGATCCTCGTTGACGGCGCCGATAGCACGGTCATCGTCCTTGAGTTCGTCCTGCGACTTGATCTCCTCCTTCACCTCGTCGTCCTGCACGATAAGGATCTCGGCGGCCTTGGTGGTGTTGAGGAGCTCTTCCTTGATCACCTCAGGTTTCTGTTCTTCGATACGCTGGGGCTCCTCTTCCTCGGGCTCCTCCTCTACCTCCTCGGTGATCATCTCTGCCATGGCCTGCTCGATAGCGTCTTCAGGACGGGCCTCGGCCGACTTGATTACCGTATTGACAAGGAATGCGAGTGCGAAGAGTATAGCGATCACTATGACGATCACGATCATAGCGCGGTTGTGACGGCTTACAGATCCCTTGCGGAGCTGATAAGCGCCGAAATCTTTGTTTTTGCCTTCAAAGATTATGTCGCGCCATTCTTTTGATGAAAGATCTACATCTTTTGCCATGTCTTTTCAGCTTTAGGGGTTAATATAAATCGTTCATCAGTTATTGCCATGTTTACGCACGTAAGCTTCGATCATCAACGAGTCGTTGTGGTTGATGTTGTCGATCTGGTAGCGCGAAATCTGGTTGATCTGCATTTCGTCGAGCGCGCTGATCAGGCTCTCCCACGAAGCCTCGGGTGTGGCCTTGATCACTACTACCGGGCGGGTTAGAGTGGAGTCGTTGCGGATCTCCTTGGCCTTTGCCTGATAGATGGAGTCGTTCTTATCCTTGTTGGGCGAGAACTCCTTGTTGCGCCATTTCACCTTGAGGTCGTCGATTTTGGCGAGTACCTGCTTGTTGCGGTCGTGGAGAATCTTGCGTATGCCTCTCTGGGTGGAGCCTTCGTTGCCGAGGAACACTTCTCTTTCGAGGTTGGAGTCCTCAAGCACGCCGTCGTTGTTGTCGTCGACGAGCATGGGCTGTCCGGTGAAGTAATACACAATGTTCTTGGAGCGTCCGTCATCGTCTTTCTTGATGTCGCCGTTTTCCTTGCGGTCAGTCGAGACGATGAGGGTTATAGCCTCTGATTCTTTAGCTTTGTTCATCTGCTCCTGCTCTACCTTCTCGTTGGTCGGGAGGGTGATCTGGAGGGTCTGCGACTTGATCATCGTGGTGCAGAGCATGAAGAACGTAATCAGAAGCATGTTCATGTCGACCATCGGGGTGAAGTCGACGTGGATCTGCATCTTCTTCTGGGCGCCTTTTTTCTTTTTGCCCTTGTCTGATTGTTCGATCTGTGCCATAATGAATTAGTCTTGCTCAGTTTTTAACGCAGTCATCAAGCTGAAGCGGTTCATTTTCAGAGTCTGGAGGTTGTCGAGCACGTGGTGAACGGTCGAGTAGGGCGTGGTCTGGTCGGCTTTGACGGCAATGCCTTCGCCTTTTTTCATGGCGCTCTGCAGATTGTCGTTGCCTGACGAATAGATGGCACGCATCCAGATCTGGAACTCGTTGGGCTTGGTAAGGTCCTTGTTGTCATCGATGGGTATGCCCACGTCGGCGCGGCTCATATCGGAGATGACTTTGTCTTGGTCGGTCTGTGACATTCTCAGGAACGTCGGCAGGGCCTGGAACGGTACTCCAAACATGTTGATTTTGGAGAATGCGTTGGCGTCCGCCTCGGTCAGTTCCACTTTCTTGTTGGGATGGAGCTTGTTGTACTCGCTGACAGCTTTTGTCAGGATCTCCTTGCGGATGGGCTCCGAACCCCATTCGCCGTCGGCCACGTTGGGGTCGGCCTCACCGGCGATTGAGATGAACACTTTGCCTTCGGGTGAGATGAGCACCTGCGCCAGGTTGGCGGTGGGCACCTTCATCTCAGATACCGACGACGGCGTGATTACCGTGACGGGCTCTTTCTGAAGGAAAGTAGAGGTCAACATGAAGAAAGTAAGCAAAAGAACAGTCACGTCACTCATCGCCGTCATGTCGATGAGGGTACTCTTTCTTTTAATTTTTACTTTTCCCATATTACGATTTTAAGGTATAGTAGTTGGATTAAAATGTAACAGGGGATCAGTGAGTGGCTGCAAATGTCTGCACGATAGAGAAACCGATCTCGTCGATAGCGTAGGTCAGGTTGTCGATCTTGTTGGTGTAGAAGTTGTAGGAGATAACGGCGAATGCACCGGTTGCGATACCGAATGCGGTGTTGATAAGAGCCTCCGAGATACCGGTCGAGAGTTCGGTCGAGTCAGGAGCGCCCGACTGTGCGAGGGCCTGGAACGACTTGATCATACCGATCACAGTACCGAGCAGTCCGACAAGTGTGCCGAGAGTGGTCATTGTGGCCACGATGGGGAGGTTCTGCTGAAGAGCCGGCATTTCGAGAGCGGTGGCCTCTTCTACTTCCTTCTGGAGAGTGGCGATCTTCTGCTCTTTGGAGAGGACGGTGTTCTTGTCCATTTCCTCATAGCGAACGAGAGCGGCCGAAACGACAGCGGCTACCGAACCCTTCTGCTTCGAGCAGAGAGCCTGTGCGCCGGCGATGTCGTTCTTGGCGAGGCAAGCCTTCACGCCAGCGACAAACTTGGTGATGTTGCCTTTGCCTTTGGCGCTCGAAAGGGCGATCCAGCGCTCTACGGAGAGGACGATAACGGTGAGGAAGAGTGTCTGAAGCACCGGCACGATCACGCCGCCCATGTAGATGGTGCCCCAGATGTCGTGGGGGTGACCGTCTTCAAAGTGCGATTCGTGGCCGAACCAGAAGATGAAGAGACACACTGCAACGATGAAGCAGGCGATGATCACCAAGAACGCATTCTTGATACCACCAACTTTGCTACCTTCTTTTTTTGCCTGAGGCTTTGCGGCCGTTGCAGGCTGGATGGGCTTTTGAGCTTCCATAATTGATAATTACTAATTTGATTTTGTTAAGGTTATAGATTGTTTTGAAGTGTCGTTGTGACGGTTGGCTTCTTGTGCTCTATCCTTGGGGATTGGGAGGCATTGCCCTCTGGCCTGTCTGCTGCACCGTTTCCCGTGGTAATAGATTGGTAAGATGCCGATGGCGTTGCGCTCGGGCGTTACGCTTTTGCAAAAGTATTATTAGTTTTTCATTCACGCAAAAAAAAAATGATTTATTTTCGATTTCGGCGTGAGGTCAGTTGTAAAATGAATGAAATAAAGATACTTTTGGCAATAATTCATTAATGTTTCAAAAAATTTTAGGTAACTTTGCGGCAAAACCAAATGCTCCGCACGGGAGATAATGTGAAACAATGATAAACACAGTGAAACTCAAACGAGGCCTTGACCTGAGGATGGAAGGCGCTGTGGAGGCCGGCGCGCCGGTACAGGCGGTCAGCCCGGACACAGTGGCTGTATGCCCCGACGATTTCCATGGCTTTCTTCCCAAACTTCAGGTGAAAGAGGACGACGCAGTGGCGCAGGGACAGCCTCTGATGCACGACAAAAACTGCCCGGACATAAAGCTCTGTTCGCCGGTAGCGGGGACTGTGGCCGCCGTGGTGCGCGGGGAGCGCCGCAAGATACTGCGTGTGGTGGTGAAAGCAGCCGCTGCCGCCGCTCCAGAGCCTATAGTCCGCCCCGACACGCCCGAAAGGATACGTCAGGCGATGCAGCTCACGGGATTATGGGCGGAGATGCGCCAGCGTCCGTATGACATCGTGCCGGATCCGGGAAAAACACCGCGCGACATCTTTGTCACGGCATTCGATTCGGCTCCGCTCGCCCTTCCCATGGAAAACCATCCGGCAGTCAGCCAGAAGCGTCTTGATGCAGCAGTCGAGGCGATGGCCCGGCTTACTTCAGGACATATATACATATGTACCCGGCCCGGGTTTCCCCTCAAGGTGACCTCGCCGGCACTGCATTATGTGATCGAAGGCCCTCATCCCTCCGGAAACGCCGGCATACAGGCCGCCAATATAGCTCCGGTCAACAAGGGTGAGACCATATGGACTCTCTCGATCGTCACTCTGTGCCGTCTGGGACAGCTCATGACCGAGGGGGTGCGCGGCTTCGAGACGCTCGTGGGCCTCTGCGGATCGGAAGTGAAGCAGCCCCACGCGATCACGACTGTCGACGGCGCCGACATAGCGCAGCTTATCGACGGACAGATCAAGGATGACGGACGCCATCACCGCATCATATCGGGCAACGTGCTGACGGGAGTGAAAGTCGATGCCGACGGATATCTCCGCTTCCCCTACAGGCAGCTCACCGTCATCCCTGAAGGCGACGATGTCGACGAATTCATGGGCTGGGCCTCGCTGAGCCCTTCGAAAATGAGTGTCAGCCGCTCCTTCCCGTTCAGCGGTCTGAAGAAACGTTTCAGCCCCGACGCCCGCCTGCTCGGCGGCCACCGGGCCATGATAATGTCGGAGACTGCTGACAAGGTCATGCCGATGGATATCCTTCCTGAATATCTGCTCAAGGCCATTATCTCGAAGGATATAGACCGCATGGAGGCTCTCGGCATCTATGAGGTGGCGCCGGAGGATTTCGCTCTGGCCGAATATGTCGATCCGTCGAAGACAGAGACTCAGAAGATAGTGCGCGAGGGTCTCGATTATCTCAGAAAAGAAATTGAATAAGAGGCATTATGTCACTGATTAAAAAATATCTCGACCGCGCCCGGCCGCATTTCCAGCCCGGAGGACGGTTTCAGGCGCTGCAAAGCGTGTTTGACGGTGTGGAGACATTCCTCTACACGCCCCGCGACACTTCGCGCAGCGGAGTGCATGTCCACGACGCTCTCGACTCCAAGAGAGTGATGATAATCGTTGTGATGGCTCTGTTGCCCTGTCTGCTCTTCGGCATGTACAACTGCGGCTACCAGAACTATCTCGGCTCGGGACACGCCGAATTCCCGTTCTGGGAGCTTATGGCCTACGGCTTCCTGGCCATACTGCCGAAGATAGTGGTCACCTATGTGGTGGGTCTGGGCATAGAGTTCGTCGTGGCGCAGTGGCGCCATGAGGAGATCCAGGAGGGTTTCCTCGTCACGGGCATACTCATCCCGCTGATCTGCCCAATAGAGACGCCGCTGTGGATGATGGCAGTGGCGACCGCCTTCTCCGTGATATTCGTCAAGGAGGTGTTCGGCGGCACGGGCTACAATATATTCAACGTGGCCCTCGTCACCCGTGCATTCCTCTTCTTCTCCTATCCGGCCAGCATGAGCGGCGACCGGGCGTTCATCTCCTCGCAGCCGATCTGCGGCCTCGGAGGCACGGTCAACTTCGCCGACGGCATTTCCGGCGCCACTCCTCTCGGTCAGGTAGCCACCCATGCCGGAGGCCCGCTGGAGATACACAATATCGTGGGCGATCCGGTCAGCAACTGGGATGCGTTCCTCGGGCTGATCCCCGGATCGTTCGGCGAGACGTCGACTCTCTGCATATTCATCGGAGCGGCGCTGCTGCTCCTCACCGGCATCGCCAGCTGGAAAGTGATGCTGAGCGTGTTTGCCGGCGGACTGCTGATGGGACTCACTGTCCACGTGTTCCAGAATTCCGACTATCCGGCCTCGATGCTGACCCCCTGGCAGCAGATAATCTACGGCGGTTTCGCTTTCGCGGCCGTATTCATGGCCACTGATCCGGTGACAGCCGCACGCACAGGTGTCGGCAAGTATATCTACGGTCTGCTCGTGGGTGTCATAGCCGTCATCATCCGCACCTACAACAACGGATATCCCGAGGGCGCCATGCTCGCCGTGCTGCTCATGAACGCCCTCGCTCCGCTCATCGACTGGTGCGTGGTACAGGCCAATATCAACCGTCGTCTCAACCGTGTAAAAGCCAAGTCATGACCATCAATAAGCAAAGCAATCTGTATACGATAATTTATATCGCTGTACTCGCCGTAGTGGTGGGAGCGGCTCTCGCCACGACAGCTCTGTCGCTCCACGACCGCCAGCAGCAGAACGCCGACCGCGACAAAATGCGTCAGATTCTCGCGGCGGCCCGTATAACTACCGTCTCCGACAGCATTATCGCCACGTATGACCGCGACATAGTGGAAACCTACATAGTCGATGCCGAAGGGAACCGCGTTGAGGGCGATGCGTTTGCTGTCGATGTCGACGCGCAGACCAAGCTTCCGGCCCTACGCCGACAGCTTCCGGTGTTCGTCTGCCGGGCGTCGGACGGAGAGCTGAAATACATTCTGCCGGTATATGGCTCCGGACTGTGGGGGCCGATATGGGGATACGTGGCATTCGATGCCGACGGCTCCACTATCTACGGCGCCTACTTCGCCCACAAAGGTGAGACTCCCGGACTCGGAGCCGAGATCGAGAAGCCCGCGTTCAGCAACGAGTTCATAGGCAAGACGGTGTTCAAACAGGGCGTCTTCATGCCTGTCGCTGTAGTGAAGGCGGGGCAGAAGCCTTCGGGCGATGAAGATTACGTCGACGGCATTTCCGGTGGCACCATCACTTCAAAAGGAGTGAGCGCGATGCTCTCCGACTGCCTGACACCTTATGCAGCATTTTTGAAGAACCTCAGTCAGAAATCCAATTAAAGCCATGGCAGAGAAAATCGACAACAGGAGCGTCTTTTTCAACCCCTTCTCTAAAAACAACCCGGTGGTGGTGCAGGTGCTCGGCATCTGCTCCGTGCTTGCCGTCACCGTCAAGCTTGAGCCGGCTCTCGTGATGGGCATGTCGGTAATAGCGGTGCTGGCGTTTTCAAATGTCATCATATCGCTGATCCGCAATACTATTCCCACCAATATCCGTATCATCGTGCAGCTTGTGGTAGTGGCCGGCCTCGTAGTGATCGTCGACCAGCTCCTTCAGGCATATGCCTACGATGTCAGCAAGCAGCTGTCGGTGTTTATCGGACTTATCATCACGAACTGCATTCTGATGGGGCGCCTTGAGGCGTTCGCCATGGCCAACCGTCCGTGGCCATCGCTGCTCGACGGCATAGGCAACGGCATAGGCTACGCTCTGGTACTTGTCATAGTGGGATTCTTCCGCGAGCTGCTCGGAAGCGGTACGCTGCTCGGACTTACTGTCGTGCCGCAGAGTTTCTACGACGCGGGGTATGTCAACAACGGTCTGATGATCCTCCCTCCGATGGCCCTCATCGTGGTAGCGTGCATCATCTGGGTGCAGCGTTCGCGCAATAAAGACCTGCAGGAACACTGAACGCCAACACCATCGAAACACTACAATCACTAAGGTATGGAAAATCTGAATCTGTTCATACGCTCGATTTTCGTCGACAACATGATATTCGCCTACTTCCTGGGCATGTGCTCGTTTCTGGCGGTGTCGAAAAATGTCAAGACGGCATTCGGTCTCGGTGTGGCCGTAACGTTCATGCTCGTCATCACTCTTCCGGTCAACTGGCTGCTTCAGACTTACGTGCTGAGTCCCGGCGCCCTGTCGTGGCTCGGCGAGGAGTATGCTTCGGTCGACCTCTCGTTTCTCTCGCTGATAATGTTTATCGCCGTCATCGCCTCCATGACGCAGCTCGTGGAGATGGCGGTGGAAAAATACAGCCCGTCGCTCTATGCCTCTCTGGGAATATTCCTGCCGCTGATCGCCGTAAACTGTGCGATACTCGGCGGCTCGCTCTTCATGCAGCAGCGGGGCTTCGGCTCATTCTGGACAGCCACATGCGCCGGAGCCGGATGGGGACTCGGATGGCTGCTCGCCATCACGGCCGTGGCGGCCATACGCGAGCGTATAGCCAGCTACTCCAATGTGCCCGCTCCGCTCCGCGGCATAGGCATCACTTTCATAGTCACCGCCCTGATGGGTATAGCCTTCATGTCGTTCCTCGGCATTAAAATCTGAAGTGTCATGAATGTAAGTATTATAACCGCTCTTCAGCCGACTGTGGTGGCCGGCACACTCCTTTTCCTTCTGGTAACGCTGCTGCTTGTAGTGATACTGCTTGTGGCCAAGCGGTATCTGGTGCATACCGGCAAGGTCAGCATCGAGATCAACGGCGAGCGCCGTCTTGAGGCCGATTCGGGCAAATCGCTGCTGTCCACTATGGCCGACAACAATGTGTTTCTGCCGAGCGCCTGCGGCGGCAAAGGCAGCTGCGGACAATGCAAGGTGCAGGTGTTCGAGGGTGGCGGCGACGTGCTTCCCACCGAGGCCGTGCATTTCACCCGCAAGGAGATGAAGGATTCCTGGCGTCTGGGATGCCAGGTGAAGGTGAAGCAGGATATGAAGATCGGCGTACCCGCTTCGGTGCTCGACATCAAGGAGTGGGAG
Organism: uncultured Muribaculaceae bacterium; assembly: GCA_947629175.1. Lineage (GTDB taxonomy): Bacteria > Bacteroidota > Bacteroidia > Bacteroidales > Muribaculaceae > Paramuribaculum. The sequence goes on from CANRCT010000007.1 coordinate 61,489, forward strand.
TGCGAGGTGATATCCAACCGCAATGTGGCCACATTCATCAAGGAGTTTATCGTGGCTCTGCCGCCGGGAGAGCATATGGATTTCCTTCCCGGATCATACGCCCAGATCAAGATCCCGCCCTATGAGATGGACTATGACCGCGACATCGACAAGAGCCTTATCGGCGACGAATATCTGCCGGCGTGGGAGAAGTTCGGACTGTTCACGCTCAAATGCCGCAACACCGAGACTACCGTACGCGCCTACTCCATGGCCAACTATCCGGCCGAGGGCGACCGCATAATGCTCACCGTGCGCATAGCCACGCCTCCGTTCAAGCCGAAGCCTCAGGTAGGCTTCCAGGACGTGATGCCGGGCATAGCGTCGAGCTATATCTTTACGCTCAAGCCGGGCGACAAGGTGCGCATGAGCGGCCCTTACGGCGACTTCCATCCGATTTTCGACTCGAAAAAGGAGATGATGTGGATAGGCGGAGGCGCGGGTATGGCCCCGCTGCGGGCGCAGATCATGCACATGACGCGCACGCTGCATACCACCGACCGTGTGATGAATTACTTCTATGGAGCACGTGCGCTCAACGAGGTGTTCTATCTCCAGGACTTCCTGCAGCTTGAGAAGGATTTCCCCAACTTCCACTTCCATCTGGCTCTCGACCGGCCCGATCCGGCAGCCGATGCGGCGGGAGTGAAGTATACTCCGGGATTTGTCCATCAGGTGATCTACGATACCTATCTGAAGAATCACGAGGATCCCGAGGATATCGAATATTACATGTGCGGCCCGGGCCCGATGAGCGCGGCTGTCAACAAGATGCTCGACTCGCTCGGAGTAGAACCCGAAAATATTCATTATGATAATTTCGGGGGATAAAATCTGACAGATCAAAAGTTACATAATTCATGGTAATCAGGGGTGCGCGATGATGTGAATCATTGCGCATCATTTTTTTGATGGTATGGAGAGGCCGGTGCCTTAGTGGCGTTCAGGCAATTCTGAACAGCCGCTCGGCGTTGGCCGAGGTGGTATCCGCTATTTCTTCGGGTGACTTTCCGAGTATTTCGGCCATGCGGGCGGCTGTATGCACAAGATATGCGCTCTCGTTGCGCCTCCCGCGCATAGGCACCGGGGCGAGATATGGCGCGTCGGTCTCGAGCAGCAGGCGGTCGGCCGGTATCTCTTTTATCGCTTCGGGCAGGGTGGAGCGTTTGAATGTAAGTATGCCGTTGATGCCGAAATAATACTTACCGGCCCTCAGTATGCGCCGTGCATCCTCCGGATCGCCTCCGAAGCTGTGCATCACGGCCTGTACGGCAGGGTGTCCCTGCATCACTTCCAGTGTCTCGTCGAGCGCGTTGCGGCAGTGGATTATTACCGGCAGACAGAGTTCTTCAGCCATTGCGAGCTGAGCGTCGAATGCTTCCATCTGCTGGTCGCGCCGCGAGGAGTCCCAGTAGAGGTCGATGCCTACTTCGCCAACAGCCACATAGGCGCCCGCACGGATTTCCGACTCCACTATTGAGAGCGCTTCGCGCCAGTCGTCGGCCACTTCGGTGGGGTGCAGACCCATCGCCATGGAGACACGCCCCGGATGGGCTGCAGCAAGCCGTTTCATCGGCTCTATGGTGGTCAGATCCACATTCGGGAAAATCATGTGGCCAACTCCGGCGCTTACGGCCCGGTCGACGGCATCGGGACTTTCAAAGGCGCCCTCCTCCGCCAGAAATTCAGGGAGGTAGAGGTGAGTGTGGGTGTCGATCAGTCCGATCATCTCGTGCGGTCGACTGTGAGCATGGCAAGATCGGTGAAGAACTTCATCGGCACGGGCTGCAGGTCGAGAGTCCGCAGCCGCGCCACGGCGTCGTCGGCATAGCGGCGTATCAGCTGCAGGCAGCGGCCGGGCAGACCGAGCCGGTCGTAGACGCCCCGCACGCGGTCGATCTTTACTTTCCGCTCCGAGGGCGACTCCATTTCCCCTGCTATGGCGCCGGTGGTATCCTCGGCGAGGGCGTTGATGAGGAGCCATGTCTTTTTGTCGCACGCAATGTCGCCTCCTATCTGCTTGCCGAAAGTTGCGGGGTCGCCGTAGGTGTCGAGATAGTCGTCGCGCAGCTGGAATGCCAGTCCGAGGCTTTCGCCGTAGCCGTAGAATGCGTCGATCGCTCTCTTGTCGCCTCCCGCCATGATGGCGCCGAGCGCGCAGGCGCATCCGAGGAGTACCGACGTCTTCAGCCGTATCATCTCCATGTATTCGTCGACGGTCACGTCGGTGCGGCTCTCGAAGTCCATGTCGAGCTGCTGGCCTTCGTAGATCTCCATTGCCGTGCGGTTGAAGATGTCGAGCGCCGGCCGCAGCTGCCGCCCGTCGCACCCTTTCATCATCGCGATGGAGGCAAGTGTCAGCATGGCGTCGCCGGAGAGGATGGCTGTGGCTTCGTTCCACTGGCGGTGGACGGTCGGACGGCCGCGGCGCATGTCGGCGCGATCCATGACGTCGTCGTGGAGTAGCGTGAAGTTGTGGAACATCTCTATGGCCGCGGCCTGATGGGCTGCAAAGCGTCGTCCGTCAGGCGCAACGGCGTCGGCCACAGCGAGCGTCAGCACGGGGCGTATCCGTTTGCCCCCCGCCTGCAGGGTGTAGCGGATCGGATCGTAGAGTCCGGCCGGCGATGTCGGGATGTCAAGATTGCCTACAGCCTCTTCGGCGGCTGCGATATATTCTTTGAGGTCGAGCATTTGCGATTAGGTTTTTATGGATTGGTGGTATTGTGTCATAGCTCTCCGTCGTAGCCGTGACGGAAGGCTTCGAGTGATTCGGCGTCGGCCGCATATTCTTCTTCTACGGCCTTCACAAGGGCCTGGTCGGCTCCGTCATCGCGCATCATCGCTCCGAGGCGCCATGGTTTGGCCGACACCACGTAGATGTGGGCGAGATCCTCGGGCGACAGAGTTGCTTTGATCGAGTCGAGCGAACGTACAAAGCGCAAGGCGCGTCCAAGCGAGTCGCTGTCGTAGATCGACATCAGCTCGCGGGTGAGGAGCCTGGCATAGTCACGGTCTGAGGCGTCAGCTTTTTTCAGCCATCCGATCAGGGCTTCGGCAGCTGCTGTCGGACTGCTCTCCGCGAGACGCGCGGCCTCCTGGGGCGCAGGACGCGACGGGTCGATCTCCGGAGCCGACGAACAGCCGGTCAGCAAGGATGAAATAAGAATGATAGTAGATAAACGTTTCATTCCGCAAAGTTACGAAATTAGCGGGCAATGACGCGGTGTTGCCGCTATTTAATAGTCCGTTATTTAATAGTCCGCGCCGACTGTCGGATGCTCCGGCTTAACCGTTTTTAAGCACGTCGTCCTTGTCGGGAGCGCCGGGTTCGGGTGTCGAGGCAGGGTCAAACGGATTGAAATAATAGATCCCTTTGGCGTCAAGCATTTTGAGTATGGCCGGCAGCCGCTGCATGAAGAGACTGTAGTCCTTGGCTCCGGCGGGAGTCCAGGCTGATTCAGCCACGGCTATCAGTCGCGGGAACGTCATGTAGTCGAGGCGCCGCGGATCGGCCACGCGTTCGGTCCAGAGCGAGAACTGCATTCCCATCACCTGGTCGTCGTAGCCCTGCGTCAGGTTGGTTATGGGTGCGGGGAACCGGTGGATGTCCTCAAGCGGATTGTATCCGCCCCACACCCGGCCCACCTTGTGGGAGCCGTGCTGGATGAAGTCGGCGTAGAGCGGCCGGCGCGGGGTCATGATTACCCGGTAGCCGTTTTCGAGAGCTTTGACGAGCTGATGCTTCCGGTCGTGGCGCCACCACATGATGACTGCCTTGTCGGGCGATACGCCGGCGTCGGCTATTTCGTCCCATCCTATCATCGTCTTCCCTTTGGAGGCTACGATGTCGGCCGCGCGGCGTATGAAGTATTGTTCCAGGCCTTTCTCGTTTTCAAGATTCCTGTCGCGGATAAACTGCTGTATCTCCGGATCGGTGAACCAGCTTTGGTTGCCATAGTGCACCTCGTCGCCGCCGATATGGATATACGGCGCCGGGAAGAGGGCAGCGATCTCGTCGAGCACATTGCTGATGAACTCGAATGTCTCCTCCTTGCAGGGATGGAAAGTAAAGTGCTTCCACTTTCCTTCGCCGCCGCCCGACACTTCGGGATATGCTCGGCATACGGCCGTTGCGTGGCCGGGCATGTCGAACTCCGGCACTACCATGATGTGGCGGTCGGCCGCATAGGCCACGATCTCGCGGATGTCGTCCTGCGTGTAGAACGCGGCCGGAGCTTTCGGATCGTGCCAGTTGCCTTTGGCGCCCTCAGCCGTCAGCAGCGGGTAGCGTTTGATCTCGATGCGCCAGCCCGGCTCGTCGGTCAGATGCCAGTGGAACACATTGAGGCGCAGCGCGGCCATTATGTCGAGGTATTGTTTCACCTTCTCCTTGCCGAAGAAATGGCGGCTCTCGTCGAGCATGAATCCGCGCCATGCGTAGCGCGGCCTGTCGTCGATGCGGCATGCCCTGACTGTGCCTCCGGCCGACCGCGCGAGCTGCAGCAGCGCCTCGCGGGCGTAGAACAGTCCGGATTCCGACGAAGCCCGGAGCGCGATGCTGTCGGGAGTCACGTGGAGCATATAGGCTTCGTCGGGCATCCCGAGACTTTTGTCGAGGCGCAGGCTGATGACGCCTCCGCTTTTTTCTTGCTTTTCCGCCGATCTCTTGCCGAATTCCTGCAGCTCCTCCTGGAGCCGTGTGGCAAGAGTGTCGGCATATCCGCCGCCGGAGACGATTCTGACTCCTGAGGTGATGGTGAATGCGCCGCGTCCGCCCTGTATTCTGGAGGGAGTAGGGATCAACGCCTGCTGCGCCGCCACAGGCAGCACTGTCATCAGCGACAACGCTATGAAGATAAAAATCTTTTTCATGGATTGCTGACGGGTTTTATTATACTGCAAAGTTCGCCAAAATTCCCCGCTTGTGCAAACCTGCACCGCAGCTTTGACTTTACTTCCAGAATTTTAATTCCGTCACTGTTGTGATTTTATTATATAAATAATGCTGAAGCTGTGAGATATTTGTTGTACTTTTGTAAGTGATTAATAACACGAGAATAATATGGCACGCCCGATACAAGATACTCCGGTTCTCACTGGCGCAGATGCGCGTCGGTTTGTAGAACTGATGAATACTCCGCGCCCTGAGAGCGAGGAGAGGAAAGTTCAGATCAAGGCTGCCTATGAAACAGTCATGAAAATGCTTGCACGTGACCGTAAAAAATGACTTTAGATGAGTTTTATAAGGATTACGTTATACGCAAACTGGAGGCAGGCGAGAGCGTAGGTGATTTTTCATGTGGCGATGAGGATCTTGATGATTTTATTCTGAACGATGCTCCATTGTATCGAGATGCTTTATTGGCGGTCACATATATATTGGAAAGAAATTCAGACAGAAGGGTAGTAGGCTATTTCAGCCTCGCAAACGATCGCATAGCCATAAAAGATTTCCCGTCAAACAATGAGTTTAATAAGTTTCGCCGACATCGATTTGTCAATGATAAAAGACTTACAAACTATCCCTCGGTGAAATTATGCCGTTTCGCATTGAGCCAAGAGGTTAAGGGGAAACATATAGGGTCGATCCTCCTTGACTTTATGAAAAGATACTTTTTCTTTGATAATAAAACTGGTTGTCGTTTCATGACTGTAGATGCTTATCACAGCGCAGAATCTTTTTATCTGAAAAATGGTTTCCTTTATCTTAATAGTGCGGATCGCGATAGACCGACACGCCTGATGTTCTACGATCTTATAAATCTGGAGAATTAAGTTGTTCATCGATATTCAGCTTTTGTCCAAGTGGTCGTATTAGAATTTGAAATGACCTAAAAGTTTGGTAGGTTGAATATTGTGTTTTTTATAAACAGTGCCGGATTCTTTCTTTTAACTGTGGTTTTTTCTTTTGTTGAGGTAAATTTGCGGGGAAGTGTAACCTTTGGGCGGAGTGGTGCGTCTAAAGGTCAGATTAATCAAAAAACAATAAAACGAAAAAGATATGAACAGATCACGTAATTTATGGGTCGGCGCGCTGGTGGCGCTGACAATCGGCGGAGCTGCAACGATAAGCTCCTGCGAGAGCGACCATCGTCAGGAAATCGAACGGATGCGCCAGGAGGTGCGCGTGGAGCTGACGGAGCAGATACGCGATGAACTCCAGACCACGCTGGCTTTCGATTCGATCGGGTCGACGCCGATCTACATCAGTCCGAGCGTGGAGATCGACGCTCCGCGCTCGTCGGCCGACAATTTCCATGAAGTCAGCAAGATGATAGCTGTGTTCCTGCCTTTCGTGTTTGTGATAGGTCTGGTGTGGATGCTTCTGAGCTACCGCCGCAAGAACCTTCTGGCAAAATACCGGCTTATAGAGTATTCCATCGAGAAGGGGATGCCGCTGCCGGAAGCATTCTTCAACAACGGCTTTGCAGCACGTACCTCGAAAGTGATGGAATCGGTGGCGAGGGGAGGACGGGTGTACCGCATCGACTCGCGCAGGCTGAGCAATGCCCTGATATGGATGGGAGTGGGCATAGTAGGCTTCATTTTCTTCATGACGGTCGATGCCAAAGAGCCTGCATGCCTGGCGCTGCTGCCGGTATTCATCGGTCTGGCCAAACTGATAAGCTACTTCGCCGAGCTGTATTTCAACGAGCGCAATCTCCCGAAGATACCCGACATACCGCAGAACAACACCGCTGCTGACGCTAACCGTACCAACGATTTCGGCGGATACGACAACAATGCTCACACGCTTTGAGGAAATCAAGCTGCTGGCGCTGTGTGCCACGACCGACAGCCGCAATGCTTTCGGCCGTCTGGTGGAGGAGTATGAGGAGCCGCTGCGGCGGTTTCTCTACAACCTCACCGGAGGCGATGCGTGTCTGACCGACGATCTGGCTCAGGACACGTTTCTGAAAGCTTACGAGGCTGTAAGGTCGTTCAAAGGCCTGTCGGGGTTCAGGACATGGCTCTATCGGATAGCCTGCAATCAATATTACAGCTATCTGAGGAGCCGCCGGGAGCTGACCGGCATGGAGGCGGAGCCTTACGTGGGCGCTGAATCCGATGCCGGCCAAAGAGCCTCGGAGGCGTCGATGGATGTGGCCACGGCGATGCGCGCCCTCAGTCCGGCCGAGCGCAGCCTGGTGCTGCTTTTCTACCTGGAGGATCGTACGATAAAGGATATCGTCGGCATAACCGGGATGCCGGAGGGCACGGTGAAGGTTTATCTCAAGCGTGCCCGCGATAAGATGGCACGGGTGATGGGGCGCGACTGATTCAGGCAGGCCGCCACGTGTTAAGGAATGACGGTTTTGAAGTGATTAAAGAAAATAAACAGACAGAAAGATGACTGACAAGGATATAAGCGAACTGTTGAAACGCAATCTGCCGAAAGCTCCTCCCGAGCCTTGGTTCACGCGCAAGGTGATGGCGCGTCTGCCGGAGCGGAAGCGCTTCTGGGCCGGATGGATAGAGACGGCGGCTTGCGCCGTCGGCCTGATACTTACATTAGTGTTCGGAGTCGTTTACGGACTGGATCTGATGTCGGAGCCGGTGGTGACGGTAAGCGACATCACGATTACCGGGCTTATGGCCGCGCTCGCCGGAGCGCTCGCCTGGAACGTGGGCTGCGCTTTCATGCCCAGGGCGCATGAACTCTGAAAATGGCGCTCAGCGCCGGAAGGGGATGGCGAGAATGCAGTAGACGGGTACTTTGGTATCGCCTATCTTGCCCGCCACCCACCGGGGCATACGGTTGATGATGCGGAGAGCCTCCTTGTTGAGGCTCTCCTCAACTCCGCGTATCACTTCGGGCGCGGTGATGGTGCCGTCGGGAGTGACGACAAAGCTGCACAGCACTCGGCCTTCGATGCCTTCGCGATATGCGCGTGCCGGATAGCGGCGCTCGCGGTTGATGAATTTCATCATGGCTCCGTCGCCGCCAGGAAAATGGGGCTGCTCGTCGACCGACTCGAACAGGAAAGCCTCTATGTCGACAGGCCTGTTGTCGGCGCTGACCGTGCGGTAGGTGACGACCATGCGCTGCTGTCCGCTGACATATAAAGCCAGCGACAGCAAGAAGAAAGTGATAATTGGTCTGAGTCGGTACATCAGTGAATTAAGGTAGGCTCGGGAGAGCCAGGAGTCTTTAGCATAAGTTTTAGTCGGAGAGGCTCCCGAGGGGAGACTCTCCGCTGCAAAAATATGACATGCCCGGGGATTATACAAGCAAGCCGCTCTGTTTTTGAGAAAGATTGTTTTTGTTTTTGTTTTTTTAAGTGGCCGTTTAATCATCGGCGTATACGCATTTTGACTAACTTTGCAATGATTATGCGCATACTATCCCGACTGATATCTGCGGCGGCTCTGGCATTGATGCCGGCAGCGGCTCTGGCCGACGGTTCCGGAGGAGATTCTTCGCCGGCCTACTCATTCCTCGATATTACCTCGTCAAGCCGGATATTCGGTCTTGGCGGGGTAAATGTCAGTGCGGTCGACCCTGGTCTGGCGGCGATAGACCAGAATCCGGCCTTTCTCGGGCCTGAATACAGCAAGGCGGTGTCGGTAGGCTATATGCGTTATCTCGCAGAGTCGGATTTCGCATCGGCCGCATTCGGCAACGGTATCGGCGAACGGAGCGCATGGAGCGTGGCGCTGAAATATTTCGGCTACGGAAGCATTGAGCGTACGGATATGGAGGGAGTGTCGTCGGGCACGTTTTCTCCTAAGGATATCGCTATCGCGGCAACGTACTCTCGTGATATCACCGATCTTCTGAGGGGCGGCGCTACACTGCGATGGGTATATTCGTCGTATGATTCATTCACGGCCATGGCTGTAGGGGTAGACCTCGGAGTCAATTATTATGATCCTGACCGTGATCTGTCGCTGTCGGCGGTCGTCACCAATCTCGGCGGACAGGTGAAGCGTTTCAGAGAGCGTTACGACCGGCTTCCGGTCGACGTGAGGCTCGGCTGGACGCAGTCGTTTCCCGGACTGCCGGTGAGATTTTCGGTGACAGCCTGGAATCTCACAAAATGGCATCTGCCGTATTATGAGACAGGCGACGGATCCGACGGCAGCTCTCCTGAGATAAAGGACTCGTTTGCCAGCAATCTGATGCGTCATCTGGTCTTCGGCGCCGAGATTGTGCCCGACAGCCGATTTCATATAGGCATAGGCTACAACTACAAGACGCGCACCGACATGGCCACTTACTCGCGAAACGTGCTGAGCGGTTTCTCCATCGGAGCGGGCATGTCGCTGGGCGGCTTCGGCGTCGACGCGGCTTTCGCCATGCCTCATCGCGGCGCATCAACCCTTATGCTGAACTTTTCGGCCGACATAGGCCGTTTTCTATGAACAAACGTCATAACTGACCGACATATTCAATGGAACAGAAAAAGATCATAATAGCCGTCGACGGATATTCATCCACCGGCAAAAGCACGATGGCAAAGAAGCTGGCCCGGCAGGTGGGCTACCGTTATATCGATTCAGGCGCGATGTATCGTGCTGTGGCTCTCTACGCTCTTCGCCACGGAATGGCCGACACGGAGGGCCACGTGGATGCCGGAAAACTCGCTGCAGCGATGCCTGACATAAATATCGATTTTAAGGTGATGCCCGGGGGGCAGCACACTCTGCTCAACGGCGAGGATGTGGAGCAGGAGATAAGGTCGATGACGGTGTCGCAGGCCGTTTCGCCTGTGGCGGCTGTCCCCGCGGTCCGGCACGCGATGACCAGGCTGCAGCAGAGGATGGGGTTCGAGAAAGGGATAGTGATGGATGGCCGCGATATAGGCACCACAGTGTTTCCTGAAGCTGAAATGAAGGTGTTTGTCACCGCGTCGGCCGAGACCCGTGCGCGTCGGCGTTTCGACGAGCTTAAGGCCAAAAACATGAATGCAAGCTACGAGGAGGTGCTTGCCAATCTGCGCGAGCGCGACCATATCGACGAGACGCGTGCCGAGAGCCCTCTCCGCAAGGCTGCCGACGCCGTGACGCTCGACAATTCCAATATGTCGCTCGATGAGCAGGACGCCTTCATGCTCCGGATTTTCAACGAACGGATAAGATGAAGCCTACGGTAGAGATCGACCAGGGCTCCGGATTCTGTTTCGGAGTGGTCACGGCAATACGCAAGGCTGAGGAGGTGCTCGACCGGGAGGGCCGGCTGTATTGTCTGGGCGACATCGTTCACAACAGTGCCGAGGTGGAGCGGCTGCGCCGTAGGGGATTGGTCACGATCACCCATGAAGAAATGGAGGGATTGCACGGGGTCAAGGTGTTGCTGCGCGCACATGGCGAGCCTCCTGCCACTTATGAGCTGGCGCGACGCAACGACATAGAGATCATTGATGCCACCTGTCCTGTGGTGCTCCGTCTGCAGAGCCGCGTGAAGCAGGCTTACGAGACTGACGCCGACCGTCCGCAGATTGTGATTTATGGCAAGAACGGACATGCGGAGGTCAACGGCCTTGTCGGTCAGACCCGCGGCGAGGCGATCGTCGTTGAGGATGTGTCAGGGCTTGACGAGGTGGATTTCAACCGCCCGGTGGCCCTGTATTCGCAGACTACCAAATCGCCCGAAGGATTGCGTCATATGGTAGGGGAGATAGAGCGGCGGAAGGCGCCCGGCGTCAGCTTCAGATACTTTGATACGATATGCCGGCAGGTGGCCGGGCGTGTCGAAGGTTTGAGACAGTTTGCGGCAGCCCACGATGTGGTGCTGTTCGTGAGCGGTGCCAAAAGCTCTAACGGCAAGGTGCTTTGCGGCGAATGCCGCGAGGTGAATCCTCGCACTCATCTGGTGAGCGGCCCCGATGCCGTGGAGGCGGAGTGGCTGCGGGGAGCATCGTCGATAGGTATATGCGGCGCCACATCGACACCACGCTGGCTTATGGAAGAGGTGCGCGACCGTGCGCAGGAACTCGCCGATGAATGATTTTGTAGCGATAGATTTCGAGACGGCAAATGCCGAGCCCACAAGTATCTGTGCCGTCGGGGCTGTAAAGGTGGAGGGCGGAATGATCACCGATCGGTTCTACTGTCTTGTGAAGCCGGAGCCCGACTATTATATAAGGCGTTTCACCGAGCAGATCCATGGAATAGGCCCGTCAGATACCGAGGATGCTCCCGGATTCTGGAGAATATGGCCCGATCTGTGCGAATTTATAGGACGTCTGCCCCTTGTGGCGCACAACAAGCGGTTCGACGAGCGGTGTCTGCGCGCCACGTGCCGCTGCTACGGCATAGATTATCCCGATTACGACTTTTACTGTACTCTCGAGAAAGCCCGGCGTACGATACCCCGCACGCTGTGCGCTTCATTCAGTCTGCCGTCGCTTGCAGGATTCCTCGGAATACCGTTCGACAACCATCACAATGCTCTTGCCGACGCCGAGGCGTGCGCCAAAATAGCGATGGCGCTGCTTTGACGGAGCGGTTCAGTCGGTCATTCCAGACCGTATTCCTTGATCTTGCGGTAGAGAGTGCGCTCGGAGATATTGAGTTCCTTGGCGGTGGCTTTGCGGCGTCCGCCGTTGTTTTCAAGCGACCGGCGGATAGTCTCGCGCTCCGTGTCCTCAAGTGTCAGCGCCGGCTGAGAGGGCGAGGCGGCAGGTGTGGCGGATGTGATGTCATCAGCCGTTATGTCTTCCACATGATTCGCCTGCTGAACCGGCTTGTAGTGGACGAGCGACAAAGGCATATCCAGCACTTCCGATGCTGGAGTGTCGATGGGTTTTGTCGACGGCTGATGCTTCTCAATCTCGGCGCGGAGCGAATCGATCTCCTTCTGCATGCGGAAGATCATGTTGAATATGGCTTCGCGTTCACGGTCATAGGTGTGCGACGAGGATGATGCGAGCACCGGAGTGTATACGGATCCCCCGGCAGGAAGGTACTGCTCCACGTCGGCAGCAGTCACATCCTGTCCGGCATCGAAGAGGGCTGTCTGTTCCACGACGTTCTTGAGCTGACGCACGTTTCCGGGCCAGCGGTAGCGGAGCATAAGGCTGCGGGCATCGTCGGAGAAAGTGATGGGCGGCATGCGGTATCGCTCGGCGAAGTCGGAAGCGAATTTGCGTGCGAGAAGCATTATGTCGTTGCCGCGCTCCCGCAGAGGGGGCACTACGATGTTGACCGTCGACAGACGGTAGTAGAGATCCTCCCTGAAGCGTCCCTCCTCCACGGCCTTGAGCATGTCGACATTGGTGGCGGCCACCACGCGGATGTTGGTCTTCTGCACTGTCGAGGAGCCGACCTTGATGAATTCGCCGCTCTCAAGCACTCGGAGCAGACGTGCCTGTGTGGTCAGCGGCAGCTCGGCCACTTCGTCGAGGAATATCGTGCCGCCGTCGGCCTCCTCGAAGTAGCCTTTGCGTGAACCTATGGCTCCGGTGAAAGCACCTTTCTCATGGCCGAAAAGCTCTGAGTCGATGGTGCCCTCCGGGATGGCGCCGCAGTTGACGGCGATATACCGGGCATGTTTCCGCGCGCTGAACGCGTGAATGATCTTCGGGAAAAACTCCTTGCCCGAACCGCTCTCGCCGGTGACGAGCACCGACAGATCGATGGGCGCCACCTGCACGGCGCGGCTTATTGCCGCCGTCAGCGCGGGAGCGTTGCCGATGATGCCGAATCTCATCTTGGCCTGCTGCACTTCAGCAGGGATCTCGGGTGGCATGGAAATCTTCACGGTCGGGTGTGGGTTTTATGGTTCAGGAATTGGCGCGGGAGGCCGCACGCTTGCGGTCAAGCTCGTCAAGCAGTATCTTGCGCAGGCGTATATGGTTGGGGGTTACCTCCACATACTCGTCCTCCTTGATGTATTCGAGAGCTTCCTCAAGACTGAACACTACGGGCGGGACGATACGGGCCTTGTCGTCGGCACCCGATGCGCGCATATTGGTGAGTTTCTTGGATTTGGTGACGTTGACCACGATGTCGTTGTCCTTGGCGTTCTCGCCCACGACCTGTCCGGCATAGACCTCCTCCTGGGGGAAGATGAAGAAGCGGCCGCGGTCCTGAAGCTTGTCGATGGCGTAGGCGTAGGCCGTACCGGCCTCCATGGCTATGAGCGAACCGTTGGTGCGGCGCTCGATGTCGCCTTTCCAGGGCTGGTATTCCAGGAAGCGGTGAGCCATGATGGCTTCGCCGGCCGATGCTGTCAGCACGTTGTTGCGCAGGCCTATGATGCCGCGCGAGGGTATGTGGAATTCAAGATGTATGCGGTCGTTCTGGGTGGCCATCGACACGAGGTCGCCCTTGCGGCGGGTGACCATGTCGATCATCTTCGAGGAGTATTCCTCGGGCACGTTGATGGTCAGCAGCTCCACGGGCTCGCATTTGCGGCCGTCGATCTCCTTGACAATCACCTGCGGCTGCCCGACCTGAAGCTCATAGCCTTCGCGGCGCATGGTCTCTATAAGCACCGACAGATGGAGCACACCGCGGCCGTAGACAGTCCAGACGTCCTCATGATCGGCCTTCTTGACGCGCAGCGCCAGATTGCGATCGAGCTCGCGGGTGAGGCGTTCGCCGATATGGCGCGATGTGACGTATTTGCCGTCGCGTCCGAAGAAGGGGCTGTCGTTGATGGTGAACGTCATCGACATAGTAGGCTCGTCGATGGCAATGCGCGGAAGAGCCTCGGGGGTTTCGGCGTCGGCTATAGTGTCGCCGATCTCGAATCCTTCGATGCCCACGAGGGCGCAGATGTCGCCGCTCTTGACGCTCTGCACTTTCTTGCGGCCCATGCCTTCAAACACGTGGAGCTCCTTGATGCGCTGCTTCACGACCGAACCGTCCTTCTTGCAGAGAGCTATCTGCATCCCTTCGCGGAGCTCGCCGCGGTGAACGCGGCCGATGGCTATGCGGCCTACGTAGCTCGAGAAGTCGAGCGATGTGATGAGCATCTGGGCCGGACCCTCGATAGTGGTCGGGGCCGGAATATACTTGATGATGGCGTCGAGCACCGGGGTGATGTTGTCGGTGGGCTTCTGCCAGTCGTCGCTCATCCACCCCTGCTTGGCTGAGCCGTAGACGGTGGGGAAGTCGAGCTGATCCTCAGTGGCGTCGAGATTGCACATCAGGTCAAACACCATTTCCTGCACCTCCTCGGGGCGGCAGTTGGGCTTGTCGACCTTGTTGATCACGACCACAGGCTTCAGTCCGAGCTGTATGGCTTTCTGAAGCACGAAACGGGTCTGCGGCATCGGGCCCTCGAAAGCGTCGACGAGAAGCAAACAGCCGTCGGCCATGTTGAGCACTCGCTCCACTTCGCCGCCGAAGTCGGCGTGGCCCGGAGTGTCGATAATATTGATTTTGGTGTCCTTGTAGGTAATGGAAACGTTTTTGGAGAGTATCGTTATGCCTCTTTCACGTTCGAGGTCGTTGTTGTCGAGGATGAGTTCGCCGGTCGATTGATTGTCGCGGAAAAGGTGTCCGGCGAGTAGCATCTTGTCCACGAGGGTGGTCTTGCCATGGTCAACGTGGGCTATGATAGCTATGTTTCTGATGTTTTGCATATATTCTCTTTGATATTCGGGCGCAAAATTACACAAAAATAGTCACATATCAGCGCCTCCGCCCTAAAAAACGGAGGCGGGGCGATGACATGGACATGGAACATGGAACGTCCCCCGACATGGATCTGTCAGATGGCGAAGCCGACGCGCGGTCGGTCGGGGGCCTGACGTTTTGTAGGCGCGGGTATGTCGGCTGCCGTGATTTCAGTCAGTGCCGCGATATCGTCAGCTGCGCCCTCTGTCACTCTGACGGCCATGGCCGGGATGATCTCGGTCTCGATCATGTTGATGACATGGCGTGCGTTGCCGAAATTTTTCTGCCGGTGGGCATAGTCGTCGGTCAGACGTTCGGCGAGCCGAATTCGGGCGTCGGGGGTTAGAGAGAACTGATGGCGCGACAGATATCGTTCGGCGATCTCCATGAGTTCCTCCATGCTGAAATCGTCGAAAACGTATATGTTGGAGTCGGGAATGCGCGACTTGAATCCCGGATTCATGTCAAACATCAGCTTCATCTCCTGGGGGTATCCGGCCAGTATCAGCATCCAGTCGCGGCGCGAGGTGTCGGCAAGTGTCGTGAGGAGTGTTTCGATGACGAACTTACCGGGATCGCGTGGATCATTCTGCTGATAAAGCTGATAGGCTTCGTCGATCAGCAATATGCCTCCCTGTGCCTCCTCAATTGCCTCAAGGGTCTTTTCGGATTCGGAGTTATAGTTCTGGCCGAGCAGGGTGGCTCTCTCCTTCACCACGACATGTCCCTTCGACAGCAGTCCGGCGCGGCGCAGCATCAGGCCGATCATGCGTGCGACGGTGGTCTTGCCTGTGCCGGGCGAGCCGAGAAACATGGCATGGAGCGGCGAGGTGGATTCGGGGAATCCTTTCTCCGCACGCATCCTGTTGAAGCGTACCACCCGCTCGTAGACGGTCAGCTTCTCCTTGACCGAGCGCAGGCCGGTCAGGCTGTCGAGTGAGGCGAGAAGTGATGGCTCTTCGCCGGCCGGCTGTCCGTCTGCCTGCGGTTTGTCATCAGCTTGCGGTTCGTCGGAGGGAGTCAGGCCGGATTCATCTCCGGTGTCGGATGTCGCTTGTCGGGGATTTATCTCGGCTTTGATAAATTCATCCAGGAGTCGGTCGAACTCGTCGTCGGTCGAAATCGGGTCGAGCGGTTCAAAAAACGCTTTCAGTCTGTCGTCAGCGGTTTTCGGAGAGTATTCTTCGAGAGGTTTCAGCCCCTCGCCGGCCCAGTAGCCTTCGAACTCAGGCCCGTTGAGAGAGAATACAAATCCGGCTATAGGATATTGCATGCACAGCAGCTCGGCGTAATAGGTGCCGGAGTAATACGCCGAGTAGCAGAACTGGAGGCTGGCCGAATAGCGGTTCTCGCCGAAATCCTCGCATTTAGGTTCTATGAACAGATTCTGCACCTCACGGCCGTTCGGGTAGTGAAGGCGCAGTTCCAGTTCGGGCAGCACAAGGGGAGGATTTTCCCCGAATTTCTGAGTGAGGTCAAACCGGGTTGTTATCATGAGGCAATCCTCGATGACGGCACTGCGGTAGATGCCTTCACGGCCCTCTATCTGGAGACCTGCGTTCTCCGCCTCATACCATCCGCGCGGAGAGCCAAGCTCTTTTTCGCCGAAGAGGTGTAAGATGCGCTCGTTAAGGGTCGACGACGACGTTTCGTCGCGTACCACAAGTTTGTAGGAGTGGCCAGGCTTGAAGTCGATCTCGGAGTGGAGAAGCACCGTGTGGACTGTCTTGTAAGGATATTCACTTCTGATGTTTACTCTGATTGTACGGCGGTCGATCTCGCAGCGGTCGGTTGCG
Source organism: uncultured Muribaculaceae bacterium (assembly GCA_947629175.1). Classification (GTDB taxonomy): domain Bacteria; phylum Bacteroidota; class Bacteroidia; order Bacteroidales; family Muribaculaceae; genus Paramuribaculum. The sequence continues at coordinate 77,898 of CANRCT010000007.1, forward strand.
TCGACAAGCGTTAGAGACACGTTGCGGCGTATGCCTTTCGTGCAGTTGCTGAGGAAATAACGGGAGTTTGTGAATTCTATCTCTACAGCGATGCCTGCGAAATCGGAGTCGATGAGCAGGTCATTGCGGTTGTCGAATCCGAGGAGCTGGAAATTGTTTTTGCAGCCGTCAAGCTCGTCGGCTGAAAACGAACAGAACATGATCTGTTCGACATGAAGGGGTGATTTTGTTTTCATAGTCTACAGTTTTTTTGAGCGCCTTGTGGGGCGCCCGGGGTTACACATAAATTTACGGTAGGTAGTCCGGAGGCCTTCCTCCGGCGCCACATCCATCATGTCAATGTGCTCCTTGCTCCCGGCTGCCATAGGATGCGGATACGTCAAGACGCACCACGGGCTGCCGGGGCATTTCTGCGGTTGGAAAAATGTTGGTGTGGGATGCTGACTGCTATGCGCACCTCATCTCCGTGTCGCCCGGGGGAGCGGCACCGCCGAATTTGTTTTCGATGAGATGAAGATGCTTCATAGCTGTAACTATGTGTAAAAAACTGTAGACTATGGGTGTCGCCGTGACTGCACGACATCTACCCGTCACGGCGCAAAGATAATAACTTTCCTGATATTTTTCAAAATTTTCTGGATTTTTGTCCGGAATTAGTCGGAAATAGCCATAGGCTCTTCCAGCGCGTGTGTCGGTTCTTTCGTCGTCTTGTAGCTCCGGATGGTCTCCTGCGGCTCTTCTACGAAGACACCACCTATGTCCATTTGCTCTCCCCACCAAGGCATCGCTCCGCGCGCCATGGCGGGGTTAACCGAGGTCACGAGGTCTACGACCTCTCCCGCCAACTCCCGTTTTCTTCCCGCTGCTTCCATATCTCCTGCCTCTTCCGTCGCCTCCTCTCTCCGATCTGCACGATCGATTCGCAGTGCGCCCATCATGTTGTAGGGCTGTACCCCCGGTGCAGCCGCTCCCTCCGTTCCGGTGCAGCCGCTGTCCCCGTACGGCCTGGTCGCCGCCCTCGGAGCCGCGGAGCGGGCGGAGCAGTGGTTAACCGGGGTTCGGAGCGCAGCGGAGACCCTGGACAGAGCCCGCCCCCCCCATTCGGCCGAGCCCCGGAGGGCGCGGGATCAGCCGCCTGGCGTCAGCGCAGGCATCACCATAGGAGAGTGGCAGTGGCCTCGGCCCGTATGTTGTTGCCCCGAGCCAGCCCTGACATCACGCATGGAGCATCATTCCATACCCTCGCTATCGCATCGTCATCGAGAGTGGTCGGAGACCACGCCACTTTTGTTATCCCCGCCATGGCGGGCGTAGCCACGCCTTGGTGGGGGCACCGCTCGGCCACGCTCGGCCTCTTCGTAGATGAGCCGCAGGGAGATGCCCCGATGCAGCAGCGGGCCGGAGGGCGCGGGGGTATTGCTCCTTCGTCGTCTCTCCGGCCCGGAGGCATTGGCCGGCGCAGCCGTTTCTCTCAAGCTTAATCAATCGGATGGAATCTGCTCCTCACTCCGCGCCGGCCCGATAGAAAAATAGTCAGTTCCGTAAGCTTACAGTCCGGGCTGCGGATGGTAGGGGACTCCGGGCGCGCGATGGGCTATGGCGCTGTCGGCGGCCTCGCGGCGCGTCGGATAGAGATTTACGCGGAGCACCTGATTGTATCGGTTCCCCTCATCGTCGGTGTAGGTCAGCCGTATCGGATAACCCATTATTCTGACGGCGCTGTCGGCCGCTAAGTCAAGTCCGCTCATCAGTCCTGGTATATATCTGGCAAATCCATCAGACACACATTGCAGTCTGCGGTCAGGCAGTGCGATGTATTCTATCTTCATATTTCGGTCGCTTCGGTTTTCTACCATAATACCATAATATGCCTCATAACCTTTGAATATTGTCGGACCGATATCGTCGCTGTCGATATAGTTAGCGATAGTATTGTTGTTGTCGATGAATTTGAAAGCGTTAGCTGCAGTGTCGGTCTGCACGAACTCCTCCTCCGGCAGATTATATATGATCTTGAACTCCGGATTCAGTCCGTCGACGGTATCAGGGGCATTGGGATCCGCAGCTGCCATGCTGCTGTTGGCGTTGCGTCCGGTGCATGCTGTGGCGAGCAGTGCCAGTGCGGCTATCGCCGCTTTGAATGTCATGTGATTCATTATAATATGGTTTATGATATTAGTTCAGTCGATCTGTATGTATCCGAACTGCGGATCTCCGTCGCAGCTGACATACAGCCGCCCGGTCGATTCATTGTATGCGAGTCCGATCACCTGATCTTCCAATCGAAGCGTTTTCAGATAATTACCATGCATATCAAATATGATTATGTCGCTATGGGTGATTTCCGCGATCGGTATCTGATTGAGGTACACGCCAAATAGCTTGCCCCCTCCCGCTGTCAGGTTTATAAAATAATGGGTCTTTTGGTCATATTCAGCCTGATAATCCGGTCCGGTAATGGTCTTGATGTGGTTACCGTTGAGATCAAACAGCCTCAGCCGGTCAAATGTGATCCCGAACAATGCTATGAGATTGTTTTCAGGCGACACGGTCATCACATTGGAATTCCCTGTCGACTGGTGTCCCAGATTGTCAATAATCCTTTTTTCGCCGGTCTTTGGATTGAAATGTCCCAGATGGAACTCCTCAATATGATTGTATGGTACATGAACACTGCATATCAGCAGAGAATCGTTTATGTAATGGAAGTCATAGAGTATATCATAATTCTCGCCATACACGGGCTTGGTGTCTATCACATTGACGGCTTTGTATGCCGGATCGGCAAGGGCGCTGTCGATATCCAGCCGCACAATTTTTAGAGAGTTCCCATTCAGCCCGTAGAATTTCTTGTTTCTGCTATCGAAGAACTGGCCTCCGAAATTACTCACCTCTCCGGGCCCGGCGCCAAACTTTCCGAAATGTCCGAGATGTCTTTTTTTCCGGACATCGAAGGCGTGAAACAACCAGTCAGTGGCATGTAGATCCTGCATGATCATTGTGTCGCCAAGCATCCATAGGAATGTGCCGTTATGCAGAGGTGGAAGTGAATCGTCGATGGAGACGAGGGTGACCTCCTCGATGTTGTCTCGTTCACTCTGATGCACTGTCTGCACTGAGCCGGCGCCCTGTCCGCATGCACAGAGCGCGAGCATAAATGCGGCAGATAGCATCAGGGTGATGGTTTTGATCCTGAGCATTTTTTACGATCCGTTATCGTCCTTGATAAGGTATGGCATTTATGTAGATATGATATGGATTCGTTTTGCACTGACCTGGACGATCGGCAAGACAGCCTCTCGCATACTCCTCTTCGCCAGAGATCTCTTCATCAGCGAGGGCTTCGATATTAGCCAGTTCGATCTCCGTGAGTTCTCTTTCAGAGTTCTGCGCTGTCAGGCCGAAGACTGCCCCGGCTCCGAGGATAGCGGCTGCAGCAGCCGCGAGGATAAAATTCTTGTTCATTGGTAAATGTTTTTTGGTTTATTGATTCATTGAAATTTTTGTTCAGTCGATCTGTATGTAACCGAACTGAGGATCGCCGTCGGTGCTGACATACAGCCGTCCGGTGCCTTCATGATAGACCATATCGACTATTCTGTCATTGAGGCGCATGGTTTTCAGATAATTACCGTTAAAATCTAATATGATAATGTCTCCATGGGTCACCTTGCCTGCAACCGGTTGATTTAGATATAGAGCGAATATTTTGCCTCCCCCAATGCAGCCGTTGAGGAAATAGAAAGTTTGATGGTCATAATTTTCGGAATAATCAGGTCCTGTGATCGTTTTAAGCAGAGTCCCTTGAAGGTCGAATAACCGTATGCGGTCGTATGACGCACTAAATATCACGATTAAGCTGTCTTCGACCGACACAGTCATACGATTGTTATTCCCTTTTGCCGGATGGCCGAAATCATCTATAATGGTTGTCTCGCCAGTCTTCAGGTTAAAATGTCCGAGATGAAATTCAATCGTGTTTTGATAAGGTACCCGTACACTGCAGATGAGCAGGGAGTCATTGACATAATGGCAGTTATATATGATTGTAGGAAGACCTTCGTTATTTGGGCGCGGTTCAATAACGTTTAATGCTTTATATGATGAATCAGTCAGTGCACTGTCTACTTGAAGACTGACAATCATCTGGTTGCCACCATTGAGCCCATAGATCTTCCTTCCCTTTACGTCGCAAAATGAACTGCCGAAATTATTTAATTCACCCGGCCCCGCTCCAAAGTTACCGAAAGAACCGATATAACGACCTGTTTTAATGTCATATGCAAATAAAACCTTGTCCGTCGATTTATGGTCATTGACAATCAGCGTGTCCCCAAGCAAGTTAAGTCCGCAAAAATTATGTAGAGGAGGCAGGGAATCATCTATGGAGACGAGTCTGACCTCCATGATGTTGTCGCGCTTGCTTTGATGCACGGTCTGCGCCGAGCCTACGCTCTGTCCGCAAGAACAGAGCGCAGACATAAGCGCGGTAGCAAGCATCAATCCGTAGATAACATGCTTCCTCATTTCCTTTAGTCAATTGGAGGAACAGCAGTGCTGAATCTATGATACTCGTAGGGGGAGCGTACGCAAGTATCTTTCTCGTCCTCTACACAGTTCTTAGCATAGCCTTCCAGCTCTTCCCACCAGTGTTCATCACCTGCGAGGGCTTCGATGTTAGCTACTTCTACGTCGCTGAGCTCCTGGTCAGAGTTCTGCGCTGTCAGGCCGAAGACTGCCCCGGCTCCGAGTATAGCGGCGGCTGCAGCCGCGAGAATAAAATTCTTTTTCATTGGTAAATGTTTTTTGTTTATTGATTCTTAGATGTTTATACTCAGTCGATCTGTATGTATCCGAACTGGGGATCTCCGTCGGTGCTGACATAAAGGCGGTGTGTCGATTCATTATAGACCATATCCCATATATGATCGTTCATACGATATGTCTTCAGATAGTTTCCTTTGAGATCCATAATTATGATATCACTGCGTTTGTCATCACCAATCAGCGGCCTGTTAAGGTAAACAGCACACAATTTGTCTCCTGCGACTCTGACATTGTAAAAGTGTTCAATACCCTTTACTGGTTTCTCCGAATAATTCGGTCCTGTGACAGCCCTTTGCAGCTTTTCCGAAAGATCATAAAATCTTATGTAATCTTGATCGTGTGACGCAACAACAATCAGATCGTCAGACACGGAAACAGCCATATGGTTGCTTCTTCCAATCGTTGGTTTGGTAAGATCGTCCTTAATGGATGATTCACCGGTCAGGAGATTAAAACTTCCAAGATAGGTTTCTAACTTACGTGTTTCAGGGTGATGCGTGGCTACGGTGCATATCAGCAGAGTGTCGTTGATATAATTGAAATGATAAGGAATCCGGAGAGCGCCGTCCGATATGGTCGCCATTTCGATTACATCTACAGGCCTGTAAGTCGTGTCAGGGATGGCTTTGTCAAGATCAAACTTTACGATCCGGTTCCTGCCGCCATTGATGCAATACAATTCCTTTTCGGCATTATTGATGAATACTCCTCCTACATTGCTCAACTCGCTTGGACCGCCTCCAAACGGACCGAATGATCCGATGTATTGTCCTTTAGCGATATCAAAAGCATGAAAAATCCAGTCGGTGGATTTATGATCCTCTATAATCAATGTATCTCCGAGTATTTCAAGAAAAGATGCGTCATGTAGCATCGGCAGCGAATCATCGATCGAGACAAGCGTTGCCTCCTCGATGTTATTGCGTTCATTTTGATGCACCACCGACACCGAACCCGCGCCCTGTCCGCATGAACAGAGCGCGAGCATAAGTGCGGCAGTTAGGATTAATCCGAAGGATTTATGTCCGTTCAGGTTTAGATTTGATGGATGTATCATTGTCATGATGTGTAGATTGTATCAGCATCTCATTGTCTCGCAAAATTAACTATTGAGCGGTTAATCTGCAATGATTTGCGGTCTTTTCTGTGCGGCTCCTCTTCTTCCTGTGCTGGCGCGGTGGCGCGGGTGCGCGCCCGCAGGGGCTTCCCGCGTGCGAGGGGATGGTCTGCCGGCTGTCCCCGGTCTGCGCTGCGCTCCGAGCCGGGGTTGCCATGTCACGCCGCCTCCGGCGCTTCCTCCAATGGCTGCTCTCGGGCCAAGGTGTCCTCCTCTCCCTGCGGCTCTTCTACGAAGAAGCCCTCCCTGCCTGTCCTCTGTCCCCACCAAGGCACCGCTCCGCGCGCCATGGCGGGGTTAACCGAGGTCACGAGGTCTCCGACCTCTCCCGCTTTTCAAGTTCTCTTTTCTGTCACCTCATATCTCCTGTCTATTGTATTCACTCCGCTGACCAGTTTCGGTTATCGTATAGCTATCTGAATTCCTGAATAGGAATGTAGGACTATACCTTGCTCCATCTGCCGCTTCGCCCCGGATGGGTTGGTGCCCTCGGAGCCGCGGAGCGGGCGGAGCAGTGGTTAACCGGGGTTCGGAGCGCAGCGGAGACCCCGGACGGCATCAGGCCCTCCCCATTCGGCCGAGCCCCGGAGGGCGCGGGATCAGCCGCCTGGCGTCAGCGCAGGCATGCTGCAGGGAGCGGGAGCATGCCGCATCGGGTCGGAGGGCGCGCGGGGATAGCTCACTCGTCGTCTCTCCGGCCCTGCGGCATTGGCCGGCGCAGCCGTCGCTCTCAAGCTAAATCAATCGGATGGAATTTTTCCATTTATCATTCCTCAGATCTAATCATTAGTCAATCCTATAGAATCCAATGGGTAGCGGAATAAGCCCTCCTTATCGTCAATGGCATAGATGCTGTTGTCTTTGGCAACATAGGTGATAGAGTAGAGATAACGGTCAAGCGGCACATTCGCAATCAGATTGCCCTGATAGTCGAATATATGAAGCGAGCTTGGCCTTTTCTCCGATGACACAGAACCGTTGTCAGATAATGTCATGATATATTTATCGGATAAGACCGGCGAGTTTTCATAAGATTTATCTGTCTGAACTTCGTCCTTGTGCGGGACGTTTCCCACAGATGCTGTCAGACGTGAGTAATCATTGAGATCTATTATGTTAACTGCATTGAGCGCGCGCATAGTCATCACCACATATCTCCCGTTCGGAGATAGTACCATGTCGCAATAATATGATGTGAACATAGGATTCATCTTAATCTTGAACAGCGGTTCCTTATAGAGAACTGTCAGATCGGCGGCTGAAATTATTCGGAATTCGTAATTATCGCCAACAGGGACTGATTCTATGATTTTCCCGTCAGTGTAAACCGCATTCATGACCATTGGATCCATAATATAAGATGTATCGACTACACTTTTGCCCTCCCGAAGGCTTTTGCTGATATTAAATCCTTTGAGTCTGGCAGCATTGACATCAATAACCCATATTCCAACATCATCGCCGTTGTCGAATCGCATTCCTTTAGTCCACCCAATAGTAAAATCATGCGGCCCTTGTCCCATAACTCCGACAGAAGCTAATGAATCGCCATTAGTAGAATATAATGCAAAAATGGCATTGTTGTCGCGAGTAGTCATGCAGAGGATAGTGTCAGCCGACACTATTCTGTAGGCTCCGAAAGCTTCCTTGAGAATCTGTTCGCTCTGCAAGGTATCGGTTAATTTGTCATTGATGTCGTATATTTTACAGCTATCCGTAAAATAGACTTCATTAATCTTCTCTTCCTTTTTGCCACAAGCGCTGAATATCGCTCCTGATATTACAAGAGCGATACCCAGTGCAAGAGAGGGCTTTAGAATTGTCTTCATGGTTGTTTACGACATTTGCCCGACGGAGTTTTCGATACAGAAACTCCGTCTTTTAAGGTACATGGATTCCCACAAATCCAGGCACCGCCAGACCCCATTTCATAGGAACTCCAGCAATCCCACGTGTCCGATGATGCACCGCCTTCGTTAGGGTCGGCGAGGGCTTCGACGTTGGCCAGCTCGATGTCGGAGAGCTGGCGCTCGGCGGGGTTGAGGGCGCGGAAGCCTGCGAAGGATCCGGCGCCCAACGCGGCTGCTATGGCAGCCGAGATAACAACTTTTTTCATTGTTGTAAAAATTTAATTGTTAGTAATTTGATTTATAAAGGTACCCGTGGAGCGTCAGACGCTCGGGGCAGTCTCTTTCATTATAGTAGATATCGACCCAGTGGAGAAACGGGCCGGGCAGTGTGTCGGCAGCTATCCTGACAGTGATCATGGCAGATCCGCCGGCGGGGATGGTGTC
>CANRCT010000008.1 GCA_947629175.1 uncultured Muribaculaceae bacterium
CGCGTCAACCCCCAGGGACTCCCCCGCGGCATCTACATCGTGCGCCTCGCCTCGGGCAAGGCCCTGAAGGTGGTGATAAAATAAGTCAATATCCAACCAGTCCAGAAACAAACAGACTGAACAATAAAAGTTAGTATACGATAAGGCGCGCCTCCGATGTGAATCGGGGACGCGCCGCTTTTTAATCAAGTGACTCTAAGACTTATAAGACCTATAAGTCATATAGGAGCGATCAGTCGTAGCGGTCGAATGCGCCGTCGGCCTTAAACTTGATGTCGATCCCTCCGGAAAGCTCCACTTCGTAGCCTGAGCGGTTTTTCTCCAGACTGACGATCTGCTGTCCCTTATGGTTTTTCTCGACAAACGACGCCATCGGGGTAGGGATGAAAGCCGAGGGCACGGATTTGCCGGCAGGCATCTCTATCTCCTTGATGTTGCCTTTGGAGTCGAACTTCACCTCGGAACCGTCAGTCATCGACACCTCGTATTCGTCGACACGGCCGAAATCCTTCTCTATCCTGACAAGCGCGAACTTCGACTTGAAGTTGCGGGCGAGAGTCTCGCGCGCGGGCTGCGGCAGGACATTCATATCGCGGCTCACCTTGTCGCGGGCCGCCATCGGCATTGCACCAAGAGCGATCATGGCCGCCATGGCCATCAGAATCTTCTTCATAACTGCTGTATCTTAAATTGTGAATCAGTCGATATGAATAAGTAACGCGGTGGCGCGCCTTAATGTTCAGCGCTCCTCGATCACCTGGGTCATCGGCCGGCCTACCCACACCTGAGGCTGCTCCAGTCCGAGCAGCGCGGCGATGGTGGCTGCCACGTCATACTGCATCATGCTCTCCTTGAACTCTCCGCCCTTACGGATGCCCTTGCCGGAGATGATAAACGGCGTCTCCATCTCCATCATGGTGCGTCCGCCATGGCCTTTGTCGATGCCGCCGTGGTCGGCAGTGATGATGATGGCCGTATTGTCGTAGATGCCGGCCTCCTTGAGGGCGTCGATGATGCGGCCCACGTAGACGTCGAGCTGCTTCAGGGTGGCGTAGTAGCCCGGAGTGTCATGTCCGTCGGTGTGGCCCGAGTGGTCGGGATTGTCGAAGCAAATTGCCGCGAGAGTCGGTTTTTTGGTCTTGATATACTCCGCAGCCATGTCGGCCAGCGCTTCGGGATGCTTCTGGAAGTCGGGAGCCTGGGCGTGATAGTTCATGGCCAGAGTGTCGACGAGATACTTTATGCCGTCCCACTCGTAGAGGCATCCGATCTCCGCGTCGGGCATCTGCCGGCGCGCGATCTGAAACACTGTGGGGAATATGCCGTGCTCGCCGATGGCGCGCGAAGGGAAGTCGGGTGTTTTCGATCCCCACTCGGTATAGCAGCGGCCGCTACGGCAGCGGCCGCACAAAGCATCTTGATTTTCATGTCACTGTTTATTGGTATTGTTATTAGGAATTGCCGATAGCGAAGGGAGGGCGAGATTGTAGCGCAGTGCGAGCCCGCGGAGGAGGATTACCGTGGCCGCGCACGAAAGCCCCTGGCTGACGTAGCCGCCTCCGGCCAGCATCACGAGCCAGTAGACGAGCGCTCCGGCCAGACAGGCCGTGGCATAAATGTCCTTGCTGAATATGAGCGGGGCTTCGTTGATGAGGATATCGCGGAGCACTCCGCCGAAAGCTCCCGTGATGACGCCCATCACCGCCGCGCCCCACATCGGATAGCCGGCAGCGATGGTCTTCTGTATGCCTATGACGCAGAATAGCGCCAGGCCGATGGAGTCGAAGATAAACAGTATGCGGTCGGAGCGCACGAGCCAGCGGCGAAACACGATGACCGTGGCCAGCGACATGGCGGTCACCGCCAGATACCATGCCGACTGCATCCAGAAGAGCGGTATGTCGAGGAGCACGTCGCGCAGCGTTCCGCCTCCGATGGCGGTGACGAGGCCGACCGTATAGGCGCCAAACCAGTCGAAGCTCTTGTTGGCCGCCAGACGTATGCCGCTTATCGCGGCCGCTGCCGTGCCGATCATCTCTATGATGAAAAGGAAGGTAGTGGAGTCCATTGCTGATGGTTGGTGTGGGGAATTAGTTTCTGCAAAATTAATCATTATTTTCCGAAAAAAACGTCACCGCCGGCAGCCGCCCGCACAGCCGCGGAGCATTATTTTAAGGCCCGTGGCCCGCGGTTAAGGGATTTTTATGTAACTTTGCGCTTAAATAACATCAAAAGCACCTTACACTCGAAAATGAAAATATTACGACACATAGCACTTATGGCCACAGCGGCTCTCATGGCCGCCTGCACGGGCAAAAACGAATGGACCGTCAACGGACAGATAGAGGGAGCCGACGGGCAGACCCTCATGCTTGAGGCGTCGACCAACGGGCGGTGGTATGCCATCGACTCGGTCAGCCTACCCAAATCGGGCAACTTCACGATCTCCCACAAGGCGGCAGGATATCCCGACATCTACCGTCTGCGTCTGGCCGATAAGACGCTCTACTTCCCTATCGACAGCATTGAGACCGTCACTGTGGTGAGCCGTGCCGACGCGTTCGACAAGGAGTACACCCTCGACGGCAGCGACGCCGCGCAGCGCCTTATGTCGGTCGACAGACAGCTCATGGCCGCCATTGCCGGCAACGCCTCGGGCCGTGTGGAAGTGGACAGCCTGCTCAAGCGTGAGCTCGCGAAAATGATGCTCGCCGATCCGGCGGGTATCGTATCATACTATATCCTCAACAAGCAGCTCAACGGCAAGCCCCTCTACGACCCGGCCAACAAGACCGACATCAGGATCATCGGCGCAGTGGCCAATGCTTTCGACCAGTTCCGCCCCAACGATCCGCGCACGGCCTACCTCAAGAAGCTCTTCCTCTCATCGCGCCGCACGTCCTCGCCCTCGCAGACGGTGACCGCACAGGAGGTGCCCTTCTTCGACATCGCGCTCTACGACGACAAGGGGGCCGAGCAGCGGCTCTCGGACGCTGCGGCAAAGAACAAGGTGGTGGTGCTCAACTTCACCGTCTACTCGGCCCAGGAGGCCCCGGCCTACAACATCGAGCTCAACAAAGCCTACGAGCGCTTCGGCGGCAAGGGGATGACCATCTATCAGGTAGGAGTGGATCCCGACGAATACGTCTGGAAACAGGCCGCGCGCGAGCTCCCCTGGATCACGGTCTACAACTCGCCAAACGGCACCTCCGACAACCTGCTCAACTACAACGTCACCTCGCTGCCGGCCACTTTCATCATAGCCGACGGAGAGATCGCGGAGCGTATCACCGACATCAAGGATCTGCAGCCCACGCTGGCACGGTATCTCTGACCGGCGCATAGCCTGACGACTACAGGGCGGCGTGCCTGTGGCTCAATCAGAGCCAGGCACGCCGCCTCCGTTTCCGGACATACCGCCGTAGCTCCCTCCGCGGCCCCGCGGAATCAGCACCATATATCGCTATATATAATTAATGTGCAGGCAGCCCCGCCGATCCCTTTCGAGGGAATGGCGGGGCGGACTGATGTTGCTGGATTATATATTCCGGCTGATGCCGGGGTGCTTGATCCTGACGTATGAGTGTGCAGGAGCTTCTCTTATTTGAGAGCGTCCTTCACTGCGTCGTTGGGCACCATCTGTTCCTGGAATGTGTAGGCGCCGGTCTTGGGCGACTTCACAACGCGAATCACTTTGCTGTAGGTGCGTCCTTCGCCCTTCTGGAGGGTAGCGACGGTTTTCTTTGCCATATCGTGGTGGTGTTACGAATTATTTGATTTCTTTATGTACAGTCACTCTCTTGAGGATAGGATTGTACTTCTTGAGTTCGAGGCGCTCGGTAGTATTCTTGCGGTTCTTGGTGGTGATGTAGCGCGAAGTGCCGGGCATTCCGCTGGCCTTGTGTTCGGTGCATTCGAGTATTACCTGCACGCGATTGCCTTTAGCTTTCTTTGCCATCGTCGATTAAAATGCTAAATATTTGATTTCCGTTAAATAACCCTTCTGAGCTGCTTCCTTGATAGCTGCGTCAAGGCCCTTCTTGTTGATGGTGCGGAGACCGGCTGCCGAGAGAGTCAGCGATATCCACATCTGCTCCTCTACCCAGTAGAACTTCTTGCGGAAGAGGTTGACATTGAATTTGCGCTTGGTGCGGCGCTTCGAGTGCGACACATTGTTGCCCACCATTGCTTTCTTGCCCGTGATTTGACAAATCTGTGACATGGCTTTTGTGTTATTTAGTCTTTGTTAATTATTTGAAGCGGTTGGATTTACGCAGCAGCCTCCACGCTCTCATATCGGCTCCGGGCGCATCATTTTCCGGAGCCTTTTGTGCAGAGGCCCGCAAATCAGAGTGCAAAGTAAGTAATTTTTCAGCTAACCGCCAAACATTTCGCCATTTTTCAGTAATTTTGCCGGTGCAATGGAAAGTCAGACGCCTCTGGAAGGCAATCTCAACAGGCTCGCCACAGGGGGCATCGCCCGTCTGCTGTGGGACTACAGCCTGCCTGCGGTGGTGGGCATGGTGGTGATGTCGCTGTATAATGTCATCGACCGCATATTCATAGGCCAGGGGGTGGGCACCGAAGCGATAGCCGGGCTGGCCATCACGTTTCCGGTGATGAACGTATCGTCGGCCATAGGCGTGCTCATAGGCGCGGGAGCCTCGGCAAGAGTATCCATAATGCTCGGCGCCTCCGACCGGCGCGGGGCGCAGCTCGTGCTCGGCAACGCTCTGGTGCTGATAGTGGTCAACGCGCTGGTCTACCTCACGGTGTTCCGCATTTTCCTCGACGACATACTCCTCGCCTTCGGAGCCAGCCACGCCACTCTGCCCTACGCCCACGATTTCATGGCATGGATATTGCCCGGCATGCTCGTGATGAACATATCCTTCAGCTTCAACAACATCATGCGCGCCTCGGGATATCCCAAGCGGGCCATGCTGACCATGTTTTTAGGCGCGGGCATCAACGTGGTGCTCGCCCCGCTGTTTATATTCGCCCTCGGCTGGGGCATCAAGGGCGCGGCCATAGCCACCGACATTTCGATGACATGCTCCATGGTGTTTGTGATGGTGCATTTCTTCAGGCCTGAGAGCAATCTGCGGTTCACACGCGGCATCTATCGCCTCAGGTGGCGCATCATCGCGGGCATCATAGGTATCGGAGCAGCCCCGAGCCTCGTCAATCTTGCCGGAAGCGCCATCAATGTCATCGTCAACAAGACCCTCTACGCCTACGGCAGCGACAATGCCGTGGCGGCCGCCGGCATATTCACCACCTACACCTCTCTGCTGGTGATGATAGTGGTGGGACTCTGCCAGGGCATGCAGCCGATACTGGGCTACAACTACGGCGCGGGGCTCTACGGACGTCTGCGCCGCTGCTACTGGCTCGCCACCGGAGCGGCCACGGCGGTAGTCACCTCCGGCTGCGCCTTCGGCCTCATCTGGCCCGGACTGATCGCGCGGGCGTTCACCACCGATCCGGAGCTGATCGCCGTCACCTCCCGCGCCCTCTCGCTTGCGCTGCTTGCCTTCTGGATGGTCGGATTCCAGATTGTGGCCACAAATTTCTTCCAGTCGATAGGTAAAGCCGGCAAGTCGATATTCCTGAGCCTTACGCGCCAGGTCATCTTCCTCATCCCGCTGCTGCTGACCCTGCCGGGCATGCTGGGACTCGACGGGATATGGCTGTCGTTCCCCACCAGCGACGTCCTCGCCACCGTGGTCACGGCTCTGCTGATCACATCGCAGCTGCGCCACCTGCCCGCGGCCGCATCACGATAGGCGGCGTCCTTTCCGGGGCACGACAATGCAGATCACGGCGACAAGAATCAGCAGCATTGCTACCGAAACCACCAGGCGGAAACCGGTCGTCTCGGATCCGAGCCCCTCACCGAAAGGATACAGAGCGTTGACCATGCTCGAGAAATCCCACAGCGTCGACGCCACGGTAAGCACCGTCAGCAGTGTCAGCAGAGAATTGAGCCTACGGTCGGAAGCTTTGCTGCGTTCCTCGTTGCTCGCCCTTATGCTCGCCTGAAGCAGTCGGCGCTCCTGCGCTATGTCGAGAGCTCTGTCGATAGCTTTGTCGATCTCGCCCGGCATGAAATTATAGCTGATGCGGTTGAAACAGTAGCGACGCTCAAACTCGTTGAGTTCCTCCTCAAGCTGATCGCCCTTCTCCGGACAGGCCCTGAAACGCATATTCTGCCTATACAGAAAATATTTGCAGAAAAGACTGTGCATATATATCTTGCCGAAATAATCGTCGCACCAGTTGCCCACCATCCAGTCAGGCACATCTCCGGCCAGAATGGTAAAAGTGTCGAAAAGAGCAAGGGCGCTCCAGTTGTTGTAAAAACTCAGCTTATGGTCTCTGATCGTCGAGTCGAGATAGGCGGCCGAAATCTCGGCCGGATCAGCCGGATCGTAGGGAGCCACCCGCGAGAGAGATCCGAGTTGAAACAGAGTGGCGTCGGCCGCTACGGATCTGATGCCGCCGGATGACAGGCAGCGCACTATCTGAAACACCTTCAGCTTGTTGCCGCTCTCCATCATGCCTGCCGACATGTCGAGTCCCAGCGCGCTCCTGATCTGGCATAGCCCGGCAGCCACAGCCTCCGAAGCTTCCGGGCGACTCCTGAGCCGCGACAGAAACAGGGTGAAAGCATTGAGATCATCACCCTCAAGATCCACTTCGACCGCATACAGCGCCATGCCGAGCGGCATCATGCACAGACGTATGCCGCGCAGTCGGGCCGTGCAGCCGGCATCCTCGGCAACCACATCATCGACAGGCACTCCCCGGCCATATACGACGCTGAATGTCGTCACCGGACAGCTCCCGCCGTCGCCGAGCCAGAAATCCACGAATTCCGGGTAATAAAACCGCCTGTACTCATCTATATCGCTGCGGGTGTAAACCTCACGCGACCATCCGGAGGAAGCCAGCGAAAGCCCTGCCTGCTCAGGCGACACTGTGGTGCTGAAATAGCCGCACAGAAAACATTTGTCAACAAATTTTGTCATAATATTGCAAATCTAACACCTTAATTTCATATTTGCAAAAACAATTTGTAACTTTGCGAAAAGCAACCGCATTCCCCTCTTTCCTACCGACACTAATGCCATCGACATCCTCACCGCAAGACAGCTGCACGCACAAATCAGGCGACGGACACCTACCGACCGGCACAGACTCTCTTATCGGCCGCAGCATCGGCAACCTGCCGTTCACCATGGCCAATCCCCTCTCACGATCGGAACAGGCCCGCGCCGATGGCGACTACAAGGAGGCGCTCATCAACCTCCTCGACTTCTTCGAAATGACCGTACAGTGGCTTAACTGCTACCTGATCGCCCGGCTGTCGGAGATGATGCCTCAGGCCGACGGAGCCGCCAGAAAAGCGCTACAGCGCACTGTCGGCACCATCGACGCCAAGCGACCGCTGTCGTTCGGCGACCACGTCAATGAACTCCTCCATCAGCTCATGACAGCCGCCGTGCGCATGACGCCCGGCGATCCGCTCGTCAAGGCTCTCTCGGCCCATGTTGTATCATCGCGATTCAACATCCTTGCCGGATCAGCCCGGCAAAGAGGAGTGGTGAAAGTGCGCAACGACTTCAAGGGCCACAGCACTTCGCTCGCCCAGACCTTCTATCGTCAGGCGCTCGAAAGCCTCTCGCCACACCTGCAGGCCATGCTGCTCGGACTTGAACCGCTCCACAGATACTCATTCTTCGCCGCCGACCATGCAGGCCGTCTGCTCGACGCCCGATGCAGCGGCGACACCCTTGCGCCCGCAGGCATCGACACGCCACGCGAACCGGGCCATTATTATGTAGAGACCGACGACGGCTGTCTGTGCGACCTGTGGCCGCTGGCCATCGTCAGCTACGAAGGCTACATATTCCTGTTTCAGACACTGAAAGACGACAGTGTATGCTACGAGTCTTCAAGCCAGATGGTCCACCGTTTCGAGACTGAAGAATTCAACGCCCCGATGGATGCGGCTCTGGGACGCATACTGCCGTCGTTCGACGTGGCCCGCGAGGCCAACTGGCAGGAGATCACGGCCGCTTCCGCCGAGCATTCCCGGGCGTATCTGCTGCAGGTGCAGAAAGAGAAGAAATTCAGCAGCGAACTATTTGTCGACCGACGCGAACTGAGCGCCACCTTCAGGCGGTTTGTCAGCGATCCGTCGCGCACACTCCTCGCACTGCCCGGAGAGGCCGGACAAGGGAAAACCAACCAGCTGTGTCACTGGACATCAGAACTGTTGCGCGACGGCAAAGCGGTGATGATATTCAACTGCTCCGAACTCGGCGCCCGCGGACTGCCGGCCATGATGCGCGACATACTCCACACAAGCCGGCGGCGCAGCATAGAGAAAGTGCTCGAATCGCTCCACTCCAAAGCCGATGAGGCAGGCGAAAACATCTTTTTTCTTTTCGACGCCCTCAACGAATGTCTCAGCTATACGCTCGACGACGGCTCGGCCGACAGCGACGGCCCCGCAGCCCTGTTCCGCGATATAGTCAGGCTCCTCGTCCGTACCGACCGCCCGCGCTTCAAGGTAGTGGCTACGTGCCGCAGCTTTACGTGGGAAAACAGCATAGTACCCGCCGTCCGCCCAGATCCGCAGCTGAATTACAAACCTGAGGACAGCGACGGATACAGCGTCGGAGGATTCAGCGCCGAGGAGACCAAGGAAGCCTACCGTATCTACGGCAAGCTCTACCAGATGGGGTCGGAATTCGACGCAATCGACCCCAGGATACTGCTGCGACTGCGCGATCCGCTGACACTGAAATATGCCTGCGGCAACAATGTCGGCAAGCCCTTCAAGGATGATCCCGGCGAATTCACTTCGATAAGACTCTTCGCCACCATGACCGACGACATCCGCCACAGGTCGTTTGCCGGACGCCTCCAGTGCATGCTTCTCGACGAACTTGCCGACCGCCTGTTGCAGAGCTATCTCTCCGGCGAGCCCTCCAGCCATATCCCCGCCCCGGCGCTGCGGCAGGCGTTGACCGACGACGCTTCGCCCCTCCACCGGCTCGCCACGATGATCTACAGTCAGTCAGGCGGCGTCAGCGTAGCCTACGCGGAACTGCTCCGCAACCCCGAGCGGCCGATTCTCAAGGAGAGCGTGCGTACGCTTGCGGGAGGCGAGCGCTCCACGGTAGTGGAATTCATCTACGAGCGCTTTCTCGAATACGCCCTGTGCATGGCCTTCAGGCGGCGGTTCGCCCCTCAATGCCCCATGGCCGCAGACTATCTCGCCGTGCTCGACAGCGTCGACGCCAATGTGGTGCTGTTAGGAGCGCTCCGCAACTCCATGCTCATGGATATCGCCGAAGGCCGATACGACACCCTGCTGGAACTGATAGGACAACACAGCACGCGCACCGACGTGATGCAGCTCACCAACGACGTCATCGACGTGCTTATCCGCGAGAACTACGAGCCTCAGCTCTTCACGCTCCAGCAGCGGATGCTCGACGCCATGCCCGACGACGGCACACTGATAGAGAACTACAACGACACCCAGCGGCGCATCGCGGCAGCAGAGGCCACTCCCGAACTGATTGCGGCCCACCGGAGCCTCAGCGCACGCCTGGCACCGGTGAAACGCCTCAGATCGGCAGCCTCTGTATCGCTCGCCAACATGCTGCTCAGCGACTATTTCAACGAGGATCTCTACGCCGTCAGTCCGTTGCAGCTCATGTGGAGGCTGATGGAGGACAGCATCACCGACGTCAGCGACGAGGCATGCAAACAGGCCTATTATCTTTCACGCCGCCGCTTCACCCGGGGAGGTGCTCCGCTGCGCGAGAACCTGACAGCCCGGATCGTGCGCGAAATGTTTGCCGACATTCAGTCGCGCAGCATACCCGCCAATCTGACTGGACGGCGCCGACGGCGCAGGATGATACGTTTCATAGAGACAGGCGTGAGGCTCGCAGTGCTCCTGATCATCGACGCATGCATGGCACCGCAGCCCGACGACGCACTCGCGTCCGACATGCTGGCACGGATCCGCGGCATCGCCTCATACGCCACCATGCGGTTTGCCGTCGTACGCCTCGCCATGCCGTTTCTGCAGACCGTGATGCGACGGCAGATCACATTTCAGAGCGAATACGTCAACAACGCCATCGAATATATGAGCTATTGGGACGACAGCGTGGTACCTCCCGAATCAGGCGAAGAAGGGATCTGGAGCCGTCCGCTTCTTGGCGAAGCGATGCGTTTTGTCGGGCATTACGGACGCGTCAGCCGCGGACTGACCGACGGAGCCGACGAGGCTGCCGAATTCGCCGCATGCGCTCCTGCCGTAATCGACGCCTACCGCCGCGGATGCAGCTTCTCATATTTCGTGCTTGAACGGATTCTCGTAGTGATGGGGACGGCCTCCTGGGCCAACATACGCCCCCTGATAACAAGTCTGCTCGACCCGTCGCACCGTCGCGGCCCCTGGAGCGACTATTCGCAGATGTCGATACTCTACGTGCTCTATCAGGTGCAGAAGCACTCCGCGGCCGACAACCCCGAGATACTTGACATCTACACCCGCGAGGCAGCCGACTGGACCCGCCGGTGCCGCGGCCGGTTCAAAGGGCGCAACAGCGAGAAGGCCAATCCCACCGGGCTCTACAAGCGCAATGTCATGAACTGGTATGGGGCCGTCTACTGCTGTCACACAGGCGACGGGACTGCCCGCGTCGGCGACACCCGCTGCGCGCCGCTTTTCTACGAGCTCATCGACCAGGCTATCGCGTCAGACGACCGCGAGATGCTACTGCATCTGCTCGACAGCATCTCCGAAATGATAGGCGACTGCGGACTGATCGAACTGCCTCTGCAGCTCATGCGCCACATACTTGGCTCCTACGGCAGAGCCGAGGATGTCAGGCGCATTGACGCGGCTCCGTCAGCCAATCCTGCGCACGATGGAAAGACCCTCGTCAAACAGGCCGGCCTCGTGCTAAGCATGGCCCACCGTTACTTCCCGGCCCGCACGCGCCGGTTTCTTCAGAGCGAGCTCGCCGGTCTGTCATTCCCCGGAGTAGCCACCTACCGGGAGGAGATACTCGGCAATATCGGCGACACCGAGAAACTTAGCGACCTCTTCACCTACCGTTTCGGCAACTTTCTCATGTGGTCGCTGCTCAACAGCGAGGCCGTCGACAGATTCGCCACCGAGGCCATCTGTGCCGCGCCGGGATCGCGCGACTGCTTTCAATGGTATGACAACGTGGTGCGCATTCTCTGCCGCCATCTATTCAATATAAAGATATGAAACCAAAGACACTCGCACTTATCGGAGCAGGCACCGCCTGCATAGCGCTCGGCTACGCGGCATGGTGTGCCGCGCCCGGAATATTCGTCGGCAAAGGAGTCAGCCCGGAGCGCGCCCGGCGCCTGACTGTCGTGGCCCATCGCGGAGGAGCCGGCATAGCCCCGGAAAACACACTCGCGGCGATGGAATGCGGCATAGCCTCTGGCGCCGACATGCTGGAGATAGACATACATCAGACTGCCGACGGCATTCTGGTAGTATGTCACGACCCGACAGTCGACCGCACGACCGACGGACACGGGAAGATCTCCCGGATGACGCTCCGGGAGATCCGGGAGCTGCACATCGTGGACAAATGCGGAAAGGTGACCGACCAGCATATTCCGACACTCGACGAAGTGATGGCTCTGGTAGGCGACCGCGCCCGGCTGCTTATCGAGGTCAAGCATGCGCGCGGAGAATATCCCGGCATTGAACGCCGCCTGGTCGAGACGATCCGCAGCCACGAAGCCGAGGAGAGGGTGACTGTGCAGAGCTTCAACGACGAAGTGTTGCTGACCACACATAAACTCGCTCCCCGACTGCGTCTTGAAAAACTGCTGATATGCCGCATGCGCGGATTGCCGCTGATCATCGACACCGGCCTCTCGCGGTTTGACTATGACAGATACAGCCACGTGTCTTCGTTTAATTTCTATTCAGGAGCGGTCACACGCGGCCTGATCGACGACATGCACGCCCACGGCAAGGAAGTCAAGATATGGACCCTCGACTCTCCGGCATCCGCTCCCGATCTTCCTGTCGACGGGATCATCACCGACCGCCCCGACCTGTGGCGCTGAATGCCGGGGCGGTTTCTGCAGGGCCCGACAGCCCGCCACGGAGTGAAGCGGCCTAAAAAAGTCAGAAATGTATTTTTCGGCAAAAAATCACGAAAAATTTGCAACTTATAGAAATATTGGCTACATTCGCTCTGTAAATCATACCTTTGGAAATTTTACCTTAACAATACAATAACATGAGCTACTTGAAATTTGATAAAAACCTCATGATTAATCTGGAGCAAAGCCTCATGAAAGAGATGCTCCGCACCAATCAGTCAGGTGCTTATCATTGTACTTCGGTGGTAGACTGCAACACCCGCAAACAGCACGGCATGCTCGTAATCCCCATCCCCGAGATGGGCAATTCGTCACATGTGCTCCTGTCGTCGCTCGACTGCACTGTAATCCAGCACGGCGCGGAGTTCAATCTCGGACTCCACCGCTACAGTGGCGGCGTCTACAGCCCCAACGGACACAAATACATCCGTGAGTTTGACTGCGAGAGCGTGCCGCGTACCACCTACCGCGTGGGAGGAGTGATCCTCACCAAGGAGAAGATGTTCATCTCCCACGAAAACCGCATCCTGGTGCGCTACACTCTCGTAGAGGCGCACTCCCCCACAACCCTGCGCTTCCGCCCCATGCTCGCCTTCCGCGAGGCCAACGCCCTCGTGATGGCCAACGACGCCATCAACACCCAGGTCGACGAGGCCCCCAACGGAGTGAGCTGCTGTCTCTATCAGGGCTACCCGAGGCTCTTCATGCAGTTCAACCACAAACCCGAATGGCACTATCAGCCCAACTGGTACAACGGCTTCGAATATCTCAAGGATCTGGAGCGCGGAGTGCCCTACACGGAAGATCTCTGGGTGCCAGGCTATTTTGACATACCTATTAAAAAAGGAGAGTCGATCATATTCTCGGCCGGCGTAAGCGAAGTGTCGCCGCGCTCGCTCAGCAAGATGTACGAGACGGAAATCGCCACACGCACCTGCCGCACGTCGTTCTTCAACTGTCTGAAAAACGCCGTCAAGCAGTGTTATTTCAAGGACAAGGACGGAATGTTCCTCCTCTCGGGATACCCATGGGGCAAAGTGCTCGCGCGCAACACCTTCATGGCGCTTCCCGGGGCCACCATTGCCATCAACCACCGCGAGGATTTCGAGGCCATCATGGAAAGCGGACGGCAGGCGCTCGTCCACTTCATGAACACCGGCGAGCTCTCGCCCCGCATCAGCGGCATCGATCTCCCCGACATACCTCTCTGGTGCGTCTGGGCGCTTCAGCAATATGCCAAAGCCTACGGCAAGGACGACACCGTCAAGCGCTACCTCCCCTTCATCAGGGAGATCATGGAGTATATCCTGTCCAACCGTCACCCCAACCTGCGGGTGGAGGACAACGGACTGGTCTACTCCATCGGCACAGCCACGCCGGTCACCTGGATGAACGCATCGCTCTACGGACGTCCGCTCGTGCCTCGTTCAGGCTACATGGTGGAATTCAACGCGCTCTGGTATAACGCGCTGATGTGGTGCGCCGCTCTCACCGAGGAACTGCCCGAGGCCGAGGCTCCGCAGCGCCAGCTCTGGATCGACACGGCCGAAAAGCTCAAATACGCGTTCATCGACACCTTCCTCAACGACTACGGCTATCTCTACGACTACGTCAACGGCACGTATGCCGACCCGTCGGTGCGCCCCAACATGGCCGTGGCCATCGGCCTCGACTACTCGCCGCTCGACCGCCGTCAGCGCAAAGGAGTGCTCGATGTCGTCACCCGCGAGCTCCTCACCCCCAAGGGACTGCGCACGCTGTCGCCGAAGAGCTTCGGCTACCGTCCGTTCTACCTCGGTTCGCCCGAAGAGCGCGAGATGGCGCTCCACAACGGCCCCGCACGCCCATGGCTCTTCGGCTTCTACGCCGACGCCTATCTGCGCGTGTTCGGAGTGAGCGGCGTCGGATATCTCGACCGCATGCTCATCGGCTACGAGGACGAGATGACCAACCAGTGCATCGGATCACTCTCGCAGCTCTACGACGGCAACCCGCCGTTCTCGGGCCGCGGAGCCATCAGCCATGTCACCAACATCGCTGAGATACTCCGCACGCTCACCACACTCAAGAAATTCAACATGTAATCCCTCTAACGCTCCATGAAAGCTCTAATGTTCGGGTGGGAATTCCCGCCCCATATCCTCGGCGGACTCGGCACCGCCAGCTACGGACTCACAAAAGGAATGTGGGAGTGTGGCGACATGGACATCACATTTGTCATACCCAAGCCCTTCGGCGACGAGGACAAGTCGTTCGCTCACATCGTCGGCGCCTCGCAGGTGCCCATCGCATGGCGCGACGTCAACCGCGACTATGTAGAGCAGCGTATCGGCAAGCTGATGGATCCCGACCTCTACTTCCGGCTGCGCGACCATATCTACGCCGACTTCAACTACATGCGCACCAACGATCTCGGATGCCTCGAATTCTCGGGCCGCTATCCCGACAACCTGCTCGAAGAGATCAACAACTACTCCATCGTGGCCGGAGTGGTGGCGCGCACGCTCGACTTCGACATCATCCACTCCCACGACTGGCTGACATATCCGGCCGGCATCCACGCCAAGCAGGTCACCGGCAAGCCTCTGGTGATCCACGTGCATGCCACGGAGTTTGACCGCTCGCGCGGCAAGCCCAACCCGACGGTGTTCGGCATCGAGAAGGACGGCATGAACCACGCCGACCACATCATGACCGTCAGCAACCACACTCGCGACATCGTCATCAACAACTACGGCGTCGATCCCGCCAAGGTGACCACCGTGCACAACGCCGTCACCCCGCTCACCGACGAGCAGAAGGATGTGCCCGAACACAAGTCGAAGGACAAGGTAATCACCTTCCTTGGCCGCATCACCATGCAGAAAGGTCCGGAATACTTCGTCGAGGCTGCCGCAAAGGTGCTGAAAAACAACCACAACGTGCGCTTCGTGATGGCCGGATCAGGCGACATGATGGACAAGATGATACAGCTCGCCGCAGAGCGCGGCATAGCCGACCGCTTCCACTTCCCCGGATTCCAGCGGGGCAAGCAGGTCTACGAAATGCTCAAGGCGAGCGACGTATACGTGATGCCCTCCGTCTCCGAGCCGTTCGGCATATCGCCTCTGGAGGCCATGCAGATGGGATGCCCCTCGATCATCTCCAAGCAGAGCGGATGCGCCGAGATACTCGACAATGTAATCAAGACCGACTACTGGGATATCGACGCCATGGCCGACGCCATGAACGCCATCATCACCTACCCGGCCATGTACGAGCAGCTGCGGCAGGACGGCCTTGAGGAGGTCAACAAGATCACCTGGGACAAAGCCGGACAGAAAGTGATCGACATCTACAAGCGCTACGTGCATTGAGCGCCACATTACCTTAAAAACAAAAAAACACGAAATAATCATGAAAGCAATCTGTTTCTATTTCCAGATTCACCAGCCGTTTCGCCTCAAGCGCTACCGCTTCTTCGATATAGGCAACGACCACTACTACTACGACGACTTCGCCAACGACGACATCGTCAGCCGCATAGCGCGCAACTCCTATATCCCCGCAGCCGAAAGCCTGCTGAAGATGATCGAGGAGAGCAAAGGCACCTTCCGCTGCGCGATATCGGTCACCGGAACGGCACTCGAACAGTTCGAGCACTACGTGCCTGAATTCATCGACCTGCTCAAGCGTTTGGCCGACACCGGCAAGTGCGAATTCCTCGCCGAGACCTACGCCCACTCCCTGTCGTCGCTCGCCGATCCGGAGGAGTTCGCCGCACAGGTCAAGGCCCACGACGCCAAGATCGAGCAGCTCTTCGGAGTGAAGCCCAAAGTGCTCCGCAACACAGAGCTTATCTACTGCGACGAGATGGCCCCGCAGATCTACGAGATGGGCTACAAGGGCGTGATCACCGAGGGCGCCAAGCACATCCTCGGCTGGAAGAGCCCCAACTACGTGTATGCGGCCGCCACACAGCCCAAACTCAAGCTCCTGCTCAAGAACTCAAAGCTCAGCGACGATATCTCGTTCCGTTTCTCCAATCCTGAATGGGACGCATATCCCCTGACAGCCGACAAGTATATCGACTGGATCGCATCCACTCCCGCCGACGAGCAGATCATCAACCTCTTCATGAATCTCGAGACCTTCGGCGAGATGCAGAGCCGCGACACCGGCATCTTCCAGTTCCTCGAAGCTCTTCCCCGCTTCGCCAAAGAGCGCGGCATCGACTTCTGGACCCCTTCGGAAGCCGTGCAGAAACTCAAAGCCGTGGGCGAGCTCTCGGTCATGCACCCGATCTCCTGGGCCGACGAGGCGCGCGACACATCGGCATGGCTCGGCAACAAGCTCCAGCAGGAGGCATTCGACAAGCTCTACTCCGTGGCTGAGCGCGTGCGTCTGTGCGACGACCGCCGTCTGAAGCAGGACTGGAACTATCTCCAGGCATCCGACCATTTCTTCTATATGGCCACCAAACACTTCGCTGACGGAGCCGTACACTCCCACTTCTCGCCCTACGACACGCCATTCCAGGCATTCACCAACTACATGAACGTGCTGGCCGACTTCATCGTGCGCGTAGAGGAGCAGTACCCCCTGACCATCGACAACGAGGAGCTCAACTCGCTTCTGACCACCATCCGCAACCAGGAGCGCGAGATAGAGCAGCTCAACAAGGAGGTCGGATCGATGCGCCAGAACCTCGAACATTACAACGAGGAGCACCTTCTCCGCCAGAAACAGGCAGAGCCCGAGGCAGAGAAAGCTCCCGCCAAGAAAAAGCCCGGACGCAAGCCCGCGGCCAAGAAAGCCTGAAACAGGCCTGTATCGTAATCCGAACGTCGTGGCAAAACACGGCGAAGGTTAAATACATTGCAAGATTTTTACCTAAAACAATCAGCATAAAATGCTAAACAGCCCGGCTCCCTTGATGGAAAGGTGGCCGGGCTGCTTTTTATGCCTCCGGGCACGCCTGCCATGCCGGCGCCCAAATATCCCTCAGGCCACAATAACGGCACTCCCGCGACGTTATCATATCAGACGGTGAAAGATATCACCGCCCGAAAACCGCCATTTCACATTCAACCGATGAAAAGTATCTTTGCCGCCCTCAGGCGCCTTGCGCCGGCAGCCGTCATGGCGCTGAGCCTTGCGGCGTGCCACACCACCAGCCACCTCACATACATGGAGAACCTCGGCGATTCGCGCCAGGGCACGCTCTCACGGTCAGACTACAAAGTGACCATACAGCCCGAGGACGAGCTGCAGATCATCGTCACCTCGGCGATACCGGCGGCCACGTCGGAATACAACCTGCCCAACAGCAATGCCTCATTCTCCACCGGCACCGGAAGCATTCTCACCGACAGCCAGCAGCAGAGCTATTTTGTTGACCGCGACGGCAATATCGCATTCCCGAAACTCGGCGCCATACATGTGGCCAGCCTTACCACGGCCGAGCTGCGCGAAAAGCTTCTGCAGCAGATAGGGAAGCATGTCAAGGATCCCAACGTCAGAGTGCTCATCACAAATTTCCACGTCAACGTGATGGGAGAGGTGCGCAATCCCCACCGCATACATGTCGCATCCGAACGATTCTCCATATTCGACGCTCTCGCAGCCGCAGGCGACATGACCGAATACGGCCGGCGCGACAACGTCACCGTCATCCGCGAGGAAGCCGACAGCGCACGCTATGTGCGGCTCGATCTGCGCGATCCGGCCATCACGGCATCGCCCTACTACTATCTCCGGCAGAACGACGTAGTGATAGTGGAACCCAACGACATCCGCCAGGCCAACTCCCGCTACAACCAGAACAACGCCTTCAAGCTCTCGGTCATATCCACCATCGTGGGAGCCGTGTCGGTCATAGCGTCACTTGTGATAGCTCTCGCAGTCCACTGATCAAGCATCATACCGATCCTCTACCGTGCTGAAGACTGACCGCATATGCGTATGGATTTTCATCGCCGTCCTGGCGCTGCTGCTTCCGTCGGTGAAGTGGCTCAAGCCTGTCGACGAGATGGCGGCGCTATGCCTCGCATTCCTGGCTATGGCCGACTGCGTGGTCAACGGCGCGTGGCGCCGCTACATGCTCCTGTGGGTCATTATGGCCCTGCTCGCCCTCTATGCGGCATATTCGCTCACAGCCGTCAGCTACAATACAGCTTATGCTGTCGCGGTCGATTATGTGATCCAGCTCAAACCGTTCGTGCCCTTCGCAGTATTTCTGGCCGTGGCCCCACGGCTTACAGACTCCGACCGGCGTCTCCTCCGCGCCATAGCCATAGTCAACGCCGCCGCGGCATGCGTCATATCGTTCTTCAGCCAGTCGGCAGTCGATTCCCTCATACAGCATATAAGCTATGTCGGCCTGGCAGCTGTGCTGAGTTTCCTGACGTGGCTCCTGTGCTCCGTCGGGCCCGACGGCCGCATCTCCTCCCGCGACAAAGCTACCGCTTTCCTGCTCCTGGCCATGGGGCTGCCGTGCGGACGTTCGAAATTCTACGGCACCTGCGTGGTGGCTCTCTATTTCCTGACATTATACCTGCGCCGGAATCGGCCCATGCCCGCGCGCTATCAGCTGCTGACAGGTCTGACGGTGGGAATCATAGTGGCGGCCGTAGGCTGGAGTAAATTCCGCTTCTATTTCATCGACATGGGAAGCGATCTGCGCAACGGCGGCATCGAATCGATGGCGCGCCCCGCGCTCTATGCCGCCGCCGCGCTGATCATGGTCAGCCACGTGCCTTTCGGAAGCGGACTCGCCTCCTTCGCCAGCCATGCTTCCGGCGAAGTGCACTATTCGAAAATCTACTACGAGTACGGGCTCAACAACGTCTACGGTCTGACACCGTCGGAGCCCGACTTCGTCTGCGACGCATTCTACCCCTCGCTCGCCCAGTTCGGCGTAGCCGGACTGCTGCTCTTTGCCGCCTTCTGGTTCTACATCGGCGCCCTGCTCAGAAGGATACGCCGCCGGCTTCCCGACGGCCAGGCGCTCTTCGCCGTAGCCTGGACGGCGATACTCTTCATTTTTATCGAAAACATCGCGAGCACCACTTTCGTGCAGTCGGCCGGACTCTACTGCATGATGATGCTCGGCATGATATGCTCAATGGCTCCCGAAGCCGACAAAACATCCACTATTCATGGCTACAACCCCTGACAAAAACGAGATCGATCTACGCCGCATCATGCGCGCCATCCGTTCCCGCCGCTGGATCTACCTGGCGGGATGCGCTGCAATAGCCTCCATGGCCATAGCCTTCTGCTGCATCACCCAGCCGCGCTACGAGTCGACGGCCACAATGCTTATAGAGGACAGCTCGACGGATCAGGTGCAGAACTCCAATCCTATGGCCGCCATGATGCGCACGTTCTCGATCGGGGGGGCATCTGCTGCCAGCGTCGACAACGAGCTTCTTCTCGTCAACACCATGGACGTCATGCGGCGCACAGTCGTAGCGCTCGGCCTCAACACCGAGCTGTCGGAGCGCAACGGACTGCGCAAACGGCTCCTCTTCAATGATGCGCCCCTGAAAGTCACTATGAGGCCTGCAATACTCGACACTCTTACCGTCCCCGCAAAAGCCGAACTGACGCTTCACGCCGACGGCAGGCTGTCGGCGTCGGTTAAAGCCGGACGGTTCAGCACATCGGCCGGCCCGTCGCCTCTTCCCATGAGCATTTCCACGCCGATCGGCGACATCACCGTGGCCCGGAGCGCATCGGCCGACTCATCATCGGTCAGCGGAGCCGACCGCCGTTATCTCGCTGTGATCACCGGCACGCAGGAAGCCGCCAACAATCTGTACAAAAAAGTCATCATCGACATTGCCGACAAGCTCGCCGACGGCATCACGCTCTCGATCACCGACGTAGGCCGTGAGCGCGGTCGGGCGATACTCGACGAGGTGATGCGCCAATACAACTTCAAGCGGCTCGAACGCACCCATGCGATCGCCGAAGCCGAGCTCCGCTTTCTCGACGGACGCATAGCCGATATATTCTCCGAACTGACCGAAAGCGAGAAGCTCGTGGAGAAATTCAAGACCAAGGCCAACTTCGTCAGTATCGGCAACGAGGCTCCGATACTTCTCGAAAAAAGTCTCGACTCCCACGAGGAGACCCTGAAGACCACTGCCGAGATAGCATATTTTGAGCAGATACTCGCCACTCTGCGCGAAGGTCACACCGGACTGCTCCCGGCCGTCGTCATCCCCGGGTCGTCGTCGAGCGCGGGAACCGAGAGCGGCCCCAACGCCATAATCGCCGCCTACAACGAGCAGGTCATGCTCCAGCAGGAGCTGCAGCGGTCGGCCAAGCCGGGCAATACCGCACTCATCGCCGCCGAACAGCGCATCGAGCAGCTGCGTATGAGCATCATCAGCTCATTCACCCAGCTCCTTGAGGGTGCGCGCCACGCGGAGCAGCGCCGCAAGGGGGCGACAAGCCAGCTTGACACACATCTTCACGCCCTCCCTACGTATGAGCGGCAGTTCATGGAGCTCTTCCGCGACAACGCTATCAAAAACGAGCTGTATACATTCCTCCTGCAGAAGCGCGAGAACGCCCTGCTGCAGCTCCACTCCGAGACCACCTCGGGATTCATCATCGACCGGGCTGTGACCTCGCTCAAGCCATCGAAGAAGCGGCCTGCGATCGTGATGGCGCTGGCGCTCTTCGCCATGATCGGCTTCGTCGGAGCGGGAGTGGCATTCACCCTTCGCCGCCGCGACACGCTTCTCGATCCGTTCGACCTGCGCCGGTGGGGGCTCGAAGAGCGCACCGTAGCCCTGTCGCTCTCTGACCCGAGGCCCGGCATCGTAAGTCTGCGCTCACTGCTGACCGACCGGCATGAGCCGCTCGCTGTCTACGCGGCTCTGATCGACGCCCCTGACACCGCCCTCCAAAACCTTACATCGGCCATGGAACGCTCCGGACTCGCCGTCGTCATCCCCGACATAGCCGACAGCTCCGACAACGATCCGCTTCTATCCCCGGCATTCTCCAAAGAAGTGTCAGCCGTCACGGCCTCGGGCGCGTATGCCATCGTCAGGATTCCCGACCCGATGCATTTCGACGAGCTGCGCCATCAGATCGACGCCCCCGCGGGCGCTCTGCTCGTCATGGCCGGCAAAGGGCAGCTGAAGCGCCGCGGACTCGCCGACCGTCTGAAGGGGATCGATCCGTCCCACGTGGCCATAGCCATAGTAGCGCAATGAAGATCGCCGTAGCCGGCACCCGCGGCTTTCCGGGCATACAGGGTGGCGTGGAGACCCACTGCGAGGAGCTTTATCCGCGCCTCGCGGCGATGGGCGCCGACGTGACAGTCATGTGCCGCCGACCCTACATGGCACCCGACGCTCCCGCAGCGTGGCGTGGCGTGAGGCTTCTGCCCCTCTGGTCGCCCCGCCGGCAGTCGACAGAGACGATCGTACACACATTTTTAGCCGTCATCAGGGCGCGCATGACCGGAGCGCGCATAATGCATCTCCACGCCTGCGGCCCAGCGCTCATGGCCCCGCTCGCACGCCTGCTCGGCATGAAGGTGGTCACCACCCTCCACGGCCACGATTACCGCCGCGCCAAATGGGGCCGCATGGCCCGCGTGGCCCTTCGCCTGGGCGAGCGCACGGCCCTCGCATGCAGCAACGCCGTCATATCCATATCGCCCGCCATCACCGAAGCGCTGCGCGCCCGAAGCGGATCGCGCTGCCGCATATTCACCATTCCCAACGGCGTCAATCCTCCGGCGCCCGATGCCGCCGACCGTCAGTGGCTCGCATCGCTCGGCGTCAAGCCAGGCCGATACGTTGTGGCGGTCGGACGCCTTGTGCCTGAAAAGGGGCTCCACACACTCATCGAGACCGCTCCTGCTCTGCGCGAGGCCGGCCTGCGGATCGTCGTGGCCGGAGGAGCCGACCACCCGACGGCCTACTCCGAGGCGCTGAAGCGGCTTGCCGCCGAGATGGGTGTAGTGATGACCGGAGCGGTCAGCCACCGGCGCGTCCACGCGCTTCTGGCCGACGCCGCCCTCTTCGTCATGCCCTCGCTCCACGAAGGGCTCCCCATCGCCCTCCTCGAAGCCATGAGCCACGGCCTCGACGTGGCCGTCAGCGACATCGAGCCGTGCCGCCTGCCGCAGCTCGCTTCATCCGATCTCTTCCCACCCGGCGATGCCGCCGCCCTCGCCTCCCTTATCCTCGCCAAGACTTCGACATCATCACGTATACAGGGCGACGCCCCTGATGCGGTCGGAAATCCCGCCAACGCAGTCGCACCCGCGCGCCGCAGCTACGACCTCTCGGCCTACGACTGGGACAGCATCGCCGCCTCCGTTCTCGCCATCTACCGCTCCCTCTGAAAGCGACAGTCTCAACTGCCCCCGCGGCTCATCTGCGAAGATCCGCTGCCCGATATACACCAAACCCCGCCATGGCCTGCTGCGCAAGCCATGGCGGGGTTAACGGTATTATATGGTCTCAGACCAATCTTCCCTCCGACGGGAGCCTAAGGTCAGGGCTTCGGGTCGAGAGAGAATGAGTAGAAGGTGAAGATCGTCTCCTCCTCGTCGCTGACGGGCATACGGCGCACGCCTACGTTTTCGTACCTCTCTTTGGAAAAAAGATCAGTATTTTCTAACTCCAGGCAATAATCTGTAATCAAATGTTCCATCGGGCATACGTTCCATCAATATCGGATAACTGCTCTCCTCATAAGTACTTTTTACAAATGCGTTATTCCTGTCAATTACAACATTCTTCCTTGACAGAATATCATTGCCAATTTCAATCTTAAGCTTCTTTTCATTCCCTATTCGGGTAAACACAAACAAAACTTTATTGTTATCGATATATTTCTTTAGAAATGATTCGGATTTATGAATACATGAAGTACATCCTACTCGAGGCATTATAACAATACTGTCATATTGCGAAATGTCTTGACTTTCAAAAACAGTTTCCATTTTATCAGTCAGAAAAGCACGATAACTCTTATGATTGTCGCATGCTGACAACAAAAACGCCATCGCTACCACGCCGGCCAACGGCCATTTGTTTTTCATATACTTACAGGCTTAAAGGTGCGGAACATCAGATAATCGTCATCATCAGAATAAGAGTGTATACTTAATCCTCTTGGAGACACAAACATATGTATAAAACTGCCATGATAGTCATCAAAATCGGTTTCAGCTATTTTATTGAAATCATGGTCAAGCACAATCACTGTTATTGGACGCGGTACGTTGACCCCTTGAAAGTCATTAATATTGACTCCCTGGCGTACAGGCCGGATAAGTACACGATAATAAACATCGTTCCATCGGTCATATTTTATGCCCTTGTAAGCATAACTTCCGTACAAATGTGATTCATCGTAGGGATTATCAGCAGCCGAGATATCTATATCGCGGTCGGTACCGGCGAAATATGATTGATACGTAAGTGTATTGAGATCATATACTCTTATGCTGTCGGAGGCTGGAAAACTTACCACTATGGTGTTTCTGTCTCCTACACAATAGTCGGGAACAAGATAGAGAAAAGGGTTCCACCTATTTGAATCTATCGTCTTATAATCCGAGGGATATTCAGCAAAAGTTCTTATAGTCTTCTCTGTTGTATCCATTAATGCCATCGTCTGCACTCTTGCAGGATCTTCTGTGTCTGATGCCGCATAGGAAGGATGTCCAGACATTAGGATTTTACCATCCAACATAACGAGCGGCGATATGGAAGTAGCCCTTAATTGAGGCAATATACCATTGCTTATCGTTAAGTCTGTCAAAGGGATTCCACCAACTATAGATCCGTTATGATCTATGATAGTAAAATTCTTATTCCAATAATTATATATGTAAATACTATCATCACTATGATAATAAACACCGCCTGAATTTGCGAGATCCACAGCATCTGGCCCTTGAGATGCTATTTTAATTACATCCGTCTCTTCAAAATCAGAAAAATTAAAGAAACACAAACTTTTCATGGACATATTCAAATACATCAACCTAAACGAGACATTACTATCTATAGGCTGAATATACGTCGCAATCTGTGTTGTGGAATCATTAAGGTGAAACACATATGGGCTTTCTTCTGACACCTTCATGTCATATGATTTGGCATTATAATCTGTGCCACATGAAATAACTATTAATGAGACCAGCATCAACAATGCTGATCTCATTAAAGATTCCATTGATCTGATTGCGATCATATGGTTTTCCAACATGGGTGCTCGGCATTCTTGATCGCGGCGCAGATTTCACCGGCACCTCCGATTTCAGCCACACAACCACCTACATTCAGAGCGTCATTTGAACTGTTCTCACACCCTGCTACTGCCTCGACACCATCAAGCGAAACAGATGATTCGTTCTCCATAGAACGGTTTTGGCACACCACAACTGCTAATGCAGAACATAGAATTGTACCAAAGATTAACAACATTTTTTTCATAATATATTGTATAAGGTAATACATTGCAAATGTAATAATTTGAAATGCAAAAACTTTATTTTTTTAGTTAATAAATATTTATTTGCACCATTAATAAGTTAATATAGTTTTATCCATGCGTTTATTTGTGATTTGTCACAAACCGGCAAGTGCGTTGGGGCATGGGATTAATGCCGGACAAGACAAGATAAGGATGGAAACCGTATGGGAGTGGTCGGAGACCACGCGATCTCTGCAAACCCCGCCATGGCGAAGCGGAGCGGTGCCTTGGTGGGGATCCTATCGAATGCGCGGCGGCTTCTTCGTAGATGATCCGCCAGGATCAGGCAAGCCGCCAAACTAACGATACAGCCATGACTAATTGTCCCCCGCGGCTCATCTGCGAAGATCCGCCGCCAGATATCAGTCGACCCCGCCAAGGTCTGCTGCGCAAGCCTTGGGGGGTCGACTTCATTGTATGGTCTCAGACCAATCTTCCCTCCGACGGGAGCCTAAGGTCAGGGCTTCGGGTCGAGAGAGAATGAGTAGAAGGTGAAGATCGTCTCCTCCTCGTCGCTGACGGGCATACGGCGCACGCCGTAGTAGCGGCCGCCATGCTTGCCAACGAGCTGGAAGTAGGCCGGCATATCGGCCTCGGCGATCAGATCGGCGTCCTTATAGGCCTGAACGACCATGCGGCCGCTGCCGTTTTCAAGCGTCACGCAGCGCAGCAGTATGTCGTCGGCGGCATCATAATAGAGTCCGGTGCTGAAGCTTCTGGAAGCTCTCTCCCGCTTGAAGTCGTCCCATTCTGCCTTGAAGTCGTAGAGAAACTTGCCCGAATACTGCCGGTCGGCGCCCGGAGCATCGTAGCCGAACTCATACACCAGCCGGTCGGGATACTCCATGCACTGTATCAGAGAATCCTCCGCGAAGTTGACGAAATAACGTCCGGGAGCCGACGCCGGAGCCACGCTGTGGCTGACGAAATAGCGCGACGGATATTTGGAGTAGACCTCAGGCAGACGGCCGAAAAGCGTGTCGAGCTGCGCAGTGCGCGGATTGAAAGCTCCCAGAGTGCGTGCCGATGCGAAATGCCGGGCCGCATCAAGCTCATTGGTTTCATCAAGCATAGGATCGACCGGAGCGAGAAACGCCGTATCGCCTACCATGATCATCTCGTCGCCGGTCACGGCATATTTGTGTGGATCACCGTAGGCCATGGCGTCGGAGGTATCGGCTATGCGCTGTATGCCGACACATCCGTAACGCACCAGCGAATCCCGGGCAGGATAAAATCCGTAGATGTCGTATTCGCGCGAGAAAACGATCCACATAGGCTCCGGCGAACCCAGTACGGGACATGCACGGTCGAGAGAGTTTATTTCTGTCGGCCCTCCGCCCCGACCGAGGAAAGCGGTCACAGAGTCGCCGCTCGCTGCGCTGTAAGCCCTCACGAGGGCATCCTTCACGTCGGCGAAGCAGATGAGCGAGTCATACATGAAGAAGTTGCCCATTCCGCTCGTCAGATTGGTCACCGTCACTGAGTCGATCCGGCCGATCTCATGCGTCATAAGCCGCTCGCCGCGGTGCGCGGCACTGCCTTTGCCTTCACCGCCCGAGCATGCCGCAAGGCCGATCATCAGCAGCCCCACGCCGCCGGCTGTAAATAATTTTCTCATAATCATCAATTAGTGAATTTGTAAGTAATATGATTTCAGATTTCAGTGCTGTTATCGAAATACAGCGGTATTCCTTCGGTCTCCGTCAGATCCACACCCACATTGTCACATCTTGCTGTTACATCCGCGATAGTCTGAAGCAGTTGTGATTTGGCTTTTTCATAGTTCTCCCTGATCGCTTCCTCCGTATTGTTGGCCGCATTTGTCTTGAACTCCACGAAGCCCAGGCGACCATCGGTAAGAAACGCACAGTCACACTTGCTGCCTTTTCTGTACATCACACCATCTATGTGCCAAAGAAACAGGTCAGTGTGACCGGCGTTGTCGACTCTGAAGGTTTTGTCACCACCTAATCCGCGGGTATCAGTGACAAACACCGAATGTCCGGCGGTGTCATCATCATGGATGAAAATAACACCGCGCGTAGTCCACTCAAAGAGTTCCGCAAGCAACTCCGCATCACAGGTCACAGCCTGAAACTTCTGCATGTCGCCAAAAGCTTCCGCAAGCCTGAGCCGGTGTATTGCAGCCCAATCCATATCACTTGCCACGACGGAATCTCATTACCGACCTTTGCAATGAGTCAAACTCATCGCTTAACACCTCCGACACGCCGTCGAGAGAATTGTAATCGATCATTCCCGTCACAGGATCCATGAGCGACCGGCAGTAGACTCCTCCGTTTATATCCTTGCCCAGCGAATATACTGAGCAATCGCCGGCCATTAGCCGGCACTCTTCCGGTATTATCTCGTCGACATACTTTCTGATTCCATCGCCATATTTCTCGATAAGCTTTCCGGCAAAAAGAATGTTGTTCATGGCCGACAGCAGATACGGACTATGAGTGGTCACAGTCAGTATGCGGTTGGAATTTCTCATATCCTTGACTATCTGCCTCATAAGCTCAACCTGTTTGGTGGGAAACAGATTACATTCAGGTTCCTCGATCACAAACGAGGCGTATTCGCGCTTGTTCACGGCATAATGAAGCACCAACAGCAGCGGCACAAGTGACTGTATGCCGGAGGATGCCGCAGTAAGCGGTATCTCTTTTTTATCCGGATCTATGATAATTGAATCATCGGAGTCATCATGTACGAACTTAAGACTCAACAATGGGATGTCGAACTGCGGATACTCGGATTTAGCATTATTTAGTTCCACCATAAACCACAGAAGGTTTTTGGGGATTGTGGAATTAGCCAAGGCAAGCGCAGGCATAAGTTTAGTGAGCACTGAATAAATAATACGCTCTGCCGGAATATACAGCGAGTCCTTCAATATATCAAGCAGTGAATCGCTTTTACCATCCTTAAGAACTTTCGACACTGCTTCCTCATGATATATCTTCTTGAAACCGAATATCCTGAAAACGACTTCAGCGGCATCAGTGATTTTCCTGTCGCCGTCCATCATGAAATAATCTACTCTCTCCGGCTCAAACTCAATATGAAACTTCTGGTCATTCTCGGCCATGTCATAACTGATATGGTAATGATCCTCACGATAGATATCGAGATTGTAATCCTTCAGCCTTGCTTCCCAGGCAGTCATTCCCCCTTTTATCAGCATACACAGACTGATATGGTCGGTAAAGATAGTGATAAGTTTGGCCATAGTGCTTTTGCCGATCGACTGCTCGCCTATAAACATGTTGATGGCGCGCAATTCGACGGAAGCCTCGCTTACCGCTCCGAAATTCTCGACATGCAGCGTTTTCCGTTTCATATTCACAAGAGCTTATATGCATCACAAAGGTAATAAAAAGAATTCATACTACCCCTTAAGATGAGATGATATGAACGAAAAAACGACGGTGTGCCGACGCTCCTTAGAGCTGACACACCGTCGTGATATTAGCCTGTCGCCTTTCGGCCAGACAGAGGGTTATTCCATTTCTTCGATGGTCTCGGAGATATCATCCTTCGAGGCCACTACCAGACGCTCATACTCCTTGAGGCCGGTGCCGGCGGGGATGAGGTGACCGCAGATGACGTTCTCCTTCATGCCCTCGAGAGTGTCGACCTTGCCGTTGATGGCTGCTTCGTTGAGCACCTTGGTCGTCTCCTGGAAGGATGCGGCCGAGATGAAGCTCGAAGTCTGGAGAGCGGCGCGGGTGATGCCCTGAAGTATCTGCTCCGACGTGGCGGGAACTGCGTCGCGCACCACGATCAGCTTCAAATCCTTCTGCTTCAGCGGCGAATTCTCGTCGCGGAGCTTGCGGGCGGTGATGATCTGACCCTTGCGCACGTTGAGGCTGTCGCCCGGATCCACCACCACTTTCTTGCCCCAGATGCGGTCGTTCTCCTCCATGAAGGTACGCTTGTCGACCACCTGCTGCTCCAGGAAGTTGGTGTCGCCCGGATCGAGGATGTTGACCTTGCGCATCATCTGGCGCACGATCACCTCGAAGTGCTTGTCGTTGATCTTCACACCCTGCATGCGGTAGACGTCCTGCACCTCGTTGACGATATACTCCTGCACGGCCGTCGGGCCCATGATGTTGAGGATATCGGTAGGCGTGATGGCGCCGTCGGAGAGCGGAGTGCCGGCCTTGACGAAGTCGTTCTCCTGCACGAGGAGCTGCTTCGACAGAGGCACATTGTATTTCTTCTCCTCGCCGATGCGCGACGTCACGATGATCTCGCGGTTGCCTCGCTTCATCTTGCCGTAGGTCACCTCGCCGTCGATCTCGGCCACGATAGCCGGGTTGGACGGGTTGCGGGCCTCGAAGAGCTCGGTGACACGGGGCAGACCGCCCGTGATGTCGCCGGCGTTGCCGGTAGCGCGGGGTATCTTGACGAATATCTGGCCAGGCTTGAGCTCTGCGCCGTCGTCGAGCATCAGGTGAGCGCCCACAGGGAGCGAGTAGGTCTTGATGATGTTGCCCTGGGCGTCGACGATCTTGGCCTCGGCCACCTTGGTGCGGTCTTTCGACTCGATGATGATCTTCTCCTGCAGACCGGTCTGCTCGTCGCTCTCGGTGCGGTAGGTAACGTTTTCAACAAGGTTGTCGTAGCGGACCGTACCGCCGGCCTCGCTGACAATGACGGCGTTGAAGGGGTCCCATTCGCAGATGACGTCGCCCTTCTTCACCTTGTCGCCGTTGCTGAAATAGAGTTTCGAGCCGTAGGGGATGTTGGCGTTGGTGAGCATCATCTTGGTGTTGGGATCCATGATGCGCATCTCGGCCAGACGTCCGATCACCACCTCTACGGGGCGTCCGTTGGCGTCCTTCTCGTCGGTGGTGACGGTGCGGAGCTCGTCGATCTCAAGCACGCCCTCGTAGCGCGAGGTCACCGAAGATACGGCGGCGATGTTGCTGGCAACACCTCCGACGTGGAACGTACGCAGAGTCAGCTGTGTGCCCGGCTCGCCGATCGACTGGGCCGCGATCACGCCGACAGCCTCGCCTTTCTGCACGAGACGGTTGGTGGCCAGGTTGCGGCCGTAGCACTTGGCGCAGACACCCTTCTTCGACTCGCAGGTGAGCACCGAGCGGATCTCCACCGATTCGATAGGCGACTCGTTGATGCGTTCGGCAGCGGCGTCGTTGATCTCCTCGCCGGCGGCCACGATGATCTCGCCGGTCTTCGGGTCGACGATGTCATGCACCGACACACGGCCGAGTATGCGTTCGCCGAGCGAAACCACCACCTCGTCGTTTTTCTTGATCTCCGTGCATACGAGGCCGCGAAGCGTGCCGCAGTCCTCCTCGTGGATGATCACGTCGTGGGCCACGTCGACCAGACGGCGGGTCAGATAACCGGCGTCGGCCGTCTTCAGGGCCGTGTCGGCAAGACCCTTACGGGCGCCGTGGGTGGAGATGAAGTATTCGAGCACCGACAGACCCTCCTTGAAGTTGGCCAGAATCGGGTTCTCGATGATCTGGCCGCCCTCGGCGCCGCTCTTCTGAGGCTTGGCCATAAGGCCGCGCATGCCTGAGAGCTGACGGATCTGGTCCTTCGAGCCACGGGCTCCGGAGTCAAGCATCATGAACACAGGGTTGAATCCCTGCTGGTCGGCCGAAATCTGCTTCATCAGAGTGTCGGCGAGGCGAGCGTTGACGTGCGTCCATATGTCGATGATCTGGTTGTAGCGCTCGTTGTTGGTGATGAAGCCCATCGAATAGTTGTTCATCACCTCCTGCACCTGCTGGTAGCCCTCGTTGACATACTCCTCCTTCTCCTTCGGGATGATGACATCGCCAAGGTTGAACGACAGACCTCCCTTGAAGGCCATGTAGTAGCCGAGATTCTTGATGTCGTCGAGGAACTGTGCGGAGCGGGGAATACCGCACTTCTTGATCACCTTGCTGATGATCGTGCGGAGGCTCTTCTTGGAGAGGATCTCGTTGACATAGCCGATCTCGCGCGGCACATACTGGTTGACGAGCACGCGGCCCACCGATGTATTCTCCACAAGATGCTGTATGGGGTTGCCCTCTTCGTCGATGTCGTCGACGACCACCGACACAGGAGCGTGCAGAGTCACGCGACCCTCGTTGTAGGCGATCTGGGCCTCTTCGGGGCCGTAGAATTTCAGGCCCTCGCCCTTGTCGCCCTTGCGGAGCTTGGTAATATAGTAGAGGCCGAGCACCATGTCCTGCGAAGGAACGGTGATAGGTGCGCCGTTTGCGGGGTTGAGGATGTTGTGGGATCCGAGCATAAGCATCTGCGCCTCAAGCACGGCTTCGTTGCCCAGAGGAAGATGCACGGCCATCTGGTCGCCGTCGAAGTCGGCGTTGAACGCCGTACATGCCAGCGGGTGCAGCTGGATGGCCTTGCCCTCGATCATCTTGGGCTGGAACGCCTGGATGCCGAGACGGTGAAGTGTCGGGGCGCGGTTGAGGAGCACCGGATGGCCCTTCATGACATATTCGAGGATATCCCATACAACCGGCTCCTTGCGGTCGACGATCTTCTTGGCGCTCTTTACGGTCTTCACGATGCCGCGCTCGATGAGCTTGCGGATGATGAAGGGCTTGTAGAGCTCGGCGGCCATATTCTTGGGTATGCCGCACTCGTGCATCTTCAGCTCGGGGCCTACGACGATCACCGAACGGGCCGAATAGTCGACACGTTTGCCGAGAAGGTTCTGACGGAAACGGCCCTGCTTGCCCTTGAGGCTGTCGGAGAGCGACTTCAGCGGACGGTTGGCGTCGGTCTTGACGGCCGACGACTTGCGGCTGTTGTCGAGCAGCGAATCGACCGCCTCCTGAAGCATGCGCTTCTCGTTGCGGAGGATCACCTCGGGCGCCTTGATCTCGATCAGACGCTTCAGGCGGTTGTTGCGGATGATCACGCGGCGGTAGAGGTCATTGAGGTCGGAGGTTGCGAAACGTCCGCCGTCGAGAGGCACCAGCGGGCGAAGCTCCGGCGGGATCACAGGCACGGCCTGCAGGATCATCCACTCGGGCTTGTTGCGGTGGCGGCTGGCGCGGAACGATTCGACGATCTGCAGGCTCTTCAGGGCCTCCGTCTTGCGCTGCTGCGAGCCCTCCTTGTGGGCCTGGTCGCGCAGAGAGTCAGCAAGAGCGTCGAGATCGATGCGCTGCAGCAGGTCGTAGATGGCTTCGGCGCCCATCTTGGCGATGAACTTGTTGGGATCGCTGTCGTCAAGCATCTGATTCTCGCGAGGGAGCTTGTCGAGGATATCGAAATATTCCTCCTCGCTGAGCAGGTCGAGCTGCTTGAGCGGCTCAGGCTTCTTGATGCTGTCGGCGCTCTCGCTCTTCTCGATATCGGCGGCGGCTCCGGGCTGTATCACCACGTAGCGCTCATAGTAGATT
Organism: uncultured Muribaculaceae bacterium; assembly: GCA_947629175.1. Classification (GTDB taxonomy): domain Bacteria; phylum Bacteroidota; class Bacteroidia; order Bacteroidales; family Muribaculaceae; genus Paramuribaculum. Next base: position 32,112 of record CANRCT010000008.1, read on the forward strand.
ACCGAATCGAGTTTTTTCGAGGGCAGACCCAGCAGATAGCCTATCTTGTTGGGGAGCGAGCGGAAATACCATATGTGAGCCACCGGCACCACGAGCTTGATGTGACCCATGCGCTCGCGGCGCACTTTCTTCTCGGTCACCTCCACGCCGCAGCGGTCGCAGACGATACCTTTGTAACGGATGCGCTTGTATTTGCCGCAGTGGCACTCATAGTCCTTCACCGGGCCGAAGATGCGCTCGCAGAAGAGGCCGTCGCGCTCGGGCTTGTAGGTGCGGTAGTTGATGGTCTCGGGTTTCAGCACCTCGCCGCTCGATTTCTCAAGTATCTCCTCGGGCGAAGCGAGTCCGATGGATATCTTCGAGAAAACGGTCTTTATCTTGTTGTCTTTTCTAAAAGCCATTATGTTGATTTTGGATGAGAGTCGTTGGAATAATGCTTACTGCTCGAGATTGATGCTCAGACCCAGGCCGCGCAGCTCGTGGAGCAACACGTTGAGCGATTCGGGAATTCCTGCCGGCGGCATCGGATCACCCTTGACGATAGCCTCATAGGCTTTCGAGCGTCCGGTGACGTCGTCGCTCTTGATTGTCAGGATCTCCTGGAGCACGTGGGATGCGCCGAATGCCTCCAGCGCCCAGACCTCCATCTCTCCGAAGCGCTGGCCGCCGAACTGGGCCTTGCCGCCCAGAGGCTGCTGCGTGATCAGCGAGTACGGACCGATGCTGCGGGCATGCATCTTGTCCTCGACCATGTGGCCGAGCTTAAGCATGTAGATGACGCCCACGGTGGCCGGCTGGTCGAAGCGTTCGCCTGTGCCTCCGTCGTAGAGGTAGGTCTTGCCGTAGCGCGGCAGACCAGCCTTGTCGGTCCATGCGTTGAGGTCGTCGAGAGTGGCTCCGTCGAAGATCGGAGTGGCGAACTTCTCGCCGAGCTCGCGGCCTGCCCATCCGAGCACGGTCTCGAAGATCTGTCCGAGGTTCATTCGCGAAGGCACACCCAGCGGGTTGAGCACGATATCCACCGGAGTTCCGTCGGCCAGGAAAGGCATATCCTCCTGACGGACGATGCGGCTTACGATACCCTTGTTGCCGTGACGGCCGGCCATCTTGTCGCCCACGCTGATCTTGCGTTTCTTGGCCACGTAGACCTTGGCCATCTGCATGATGCCCGAGGGAAGCTCGTCGCCTATCGAGATATCGAACTTCTTGCGGCGGAGCTCGGCGTCGATCTCCTTCGACTTGCGCAGATAGTTGACGATCGTGGAGCGGATGAGATCATTTGTGTGATCGTCGGCTGTCCACTTGCTGAGATTGATCGTATCGTAGTCGATATCGCGGAGCTTGGCGGCCGTGAACTTGTCGCCCTTCTGTATGATCTCCGAGCCGAGGAAGTCCTTCACGCCCTCCGACGTCTTGCCCTCGGCAAGCTTCATGAGCTTGCTGACCAGAAGCTCCTTGAGCTCAGTCTGCTTGCCTTCATATTCTTCGTCGAGTTTAGGCAGCTGCGCGTTGGCGCTCTTGCTGCGGCGCTGTTTGGCGGCGCGGCTGAAGAGGTTGGTGCCGATCACCACGCCCTTGAGCGACGGAGTGGCCTTGAGCGAGGCATCCTTCACGTCGCCGGCTTTCTCGCCGAAGATGGCGCGGAGCAGCTTCTCCTCCGGTGTGGGATCGCTCTCGCCTTTCGGGGTGATCTTGCCTATCATGATGTCGCCGGGACCTACGTGGGCGCCCACGCGGATTATGCCGCGGTCGTCGAGATCCTTGGTGGCGTCCTCGCTGACATTGGGGATGTCGGAGGTCAGTTCCTCCACGCCGCGCTTGGTTTCGCGCACTTCGAGCGAGAACTCGTCGACATGCACTGAAGTCAGGATGTCCTCCTTCACCACACGCTCGTTGAGCACGATGGCATCCTCATAGTTGTAACCTTTCCAGGGCATGAACGCCACCTTCAGGTTGCGTCCGAGAGCGAGCTCGCCGTTTTCGGTCGAATAGCCCTCAGTCAGGATCATGCCTTTGCTTACACGCTGGCCCTTCTCGCATATCGGACGAAGGTCGATAGTAGTGTTCTGGTTGGTTTTGCGGAATTTGGGTATGTGATACTCCTTGACGGCGCTGTCGAATGCCACGAACTCTTCCTCTTCGGTGCGGTCGTAGCGGATACGGATCACCGTGGCGTCGACAAACTCTATCGTGCCGTCGCCCTCGGCCATGATCTGGGTGCGCGAGTCGCGGATCAGCTGACCCTCCAGACCGGTGCCCACGATCGGGCTCTCGCTGCGCAGCAGCGGCACTGCCTGGCGCATCATGTTCGATCCCATCAGCGCGCGGTTGGCGTCATCGTGCTCCAGGAAGGGGATAAGAGCGGCTGCGATCGAAGCGATCTGTGTGGGCGACACGTCCATCAGCTCTACGTCGGCGGGGGGCACGATGGGGAAGTCGGCGTCGAGACGCGCCTTCACGCGGTCGCGCACGAATGTGCCGTCATCGTTGAGCGGAGCGTTGCCCTGCGCGATCACCTTGCCCTCCTCCACTTCGGCGGTCAGGTACATGATCTCGTCGTTGTTGAGATCCACCTTCGAGTTCTCCACCTTGCGGTAGGGTGTCTCGATGAATCCGAGGTCGTTGATCTTCGCATAGATGCAGAGCGAGGAGATAAGGCCGATGTTGGGGCCTTCAGGAGTCTCGATCGGGCAGAGACGGCCATAGTGGGTATAATGCACGTCACGCACCTCGAATCCGGCGCGCTCACGCGACAGACCGCCGGGGCCCAGAGCCGACATACGGCGCTTGTGGGTCATTTCGGCCAGAGGATTGGTCTGGTCCATGAACTGCGAGAGGGCGTTCGTGCCGAAGAAAGTGTTGATCACCGACGAGATCGTCTTGGCGTTGATCAGGTCGATGGGAGTGAACACTTCGTTGTCGCGCACGTTCATGCGCTCGCGGATGGTGCGGGCCATGCGTGCCAGGCCCACGCCAAACTGATTGTAGAGCTGCTCGCCCACTGTGCGCACGCGGCGGTTCGACAGATGGTCGATATCGTCGACGTCGGCCTTCGAGTTGATCAGCTCGATCAGATATTTTATGATGGCTATGATATCCTCCCTCGTGAGCACTTTCACGTCCATGGGAGTAGTCAGCCCGAGTTTCTTGTTGATGCGGTAGCGTCCCACCTCTCCGAGATCGTAGCGCTTCTCGGAGAAGAAGAGGTTGGTGATCACCTCGCGCGCGCTGGCGTCGTCGGGCGCCTCGGCGCTGCGGAGCTGCCGGTAGATATATTGTATGGCCTCACGCTCCGAGTTGGTGGGATCCTTCTGCAGAGTGTTGAGGATGATGGAATATTCGTTGGTGTTGGCGTCCTCCCGGTGAAGCAGGATGCTCTTCACGCCCGATTCGAGGATCCGCTCGATATTCTCGTCGTCGAGAGTCTCCTCACGGTCTACGACCACTTCGTTGCGCTCCATGGTCATCACCTCGCCAGTGTCCGAATCGGCGAAGTCCTCTACCCACGAGCGGAGCACGCGGGCGGCCAGCCGACGGCCTTTGGCGGCCTCCAGAGCGCTCTTGCTGACCTCGACCTCCTCGGCCAGACCGAAAATGTCGATGATGTCCTTGTCGCTCTCCAGACCGATTGCGCGCAGAAGAGTAGTCACGGGGAGTTTCTTCTTGCGGTCGATGTAGGCGTACATCACGTTGTTGATGTCAGTGGCAAACTCGATCCACGAGCCGCGGAACGGGATGATACGGCCGCTGTAGAGCTTCGTGCCGTTGGCATGCATGCTCTGGCCGAAGAATACGCCCGGCGAACGATGGAGCTGCGACACGACCACGCGCTCGGCACCGTTGATCACAAAAGTGCCCTTTTCCGTCATATACGGGATCGGCCCCAGATAAACGTCCTGGATCACCGTGTCGAAATCCTCGTGGTCGGGATCGGTACAGTAGAGCTTCAGCTTGGCCTTTAGAGGCACGCTGTAGGTCAGACCGCGGTCCAGACACTCCTCGATCGTATAGCGGGGAGGGTCGATATAGTAGTCGAGAAATTCGAGCACGAAGTTGTTGCGGGTGTCCGCTATCGGGAAGTTTTCCGCGAATACCTTGTAGAGGCCTTCGTTGTTGCGCTTCTCGGGAGGAGTGTCAAGCTGCAGGAAGTCCTGAAACGACTTCAGCTGTACCTCCAGAAAGTCAGGATAAGGCAACGGGTTCTTCACCGAAGCGAAGTTTACGCGAGGTTTTTCTGTTGTTACTGACATCTAATAAAATACGTTAACGTAACTCAAATAAGGCAGGAATAATATCATGGCCGGGCCTTGCCGGCAAGTCAGCCACACAGCTGACAATGAGGGTGTTGAATATCTCTGTCGGGTCGTGCACGACCCCCCTTGCTGAAATATTAACACAAAAAGGTTAAGTATCCGCCCGGCAGGGCGATACTTAACCTGAGTACCTGATTGACAGGTGATTTTATTTAAGTTCTACTTCGGCACCGGCCTCTTCGAGAGCCTTCTTCAGAGCCTCGGCTTCAGCCTTGGCGAGAGCCTCCTTGATGGTGCTGGGTGCGCCGTCGACGAGTTCTTTTGCCTCCTTAAGGCCAAGACCGGTCTCTGCCTTTACCACCTTCACGACGTTGAGCTTGTTGGCTCCGGCGCTCTTCAGCACTACGTCGAACGAAGTCTTCTCTTCTGCAGCGGGGCCGGCTGCGGCGGGACCTGCGGCTACGGCAACAGCTGCAGCGGCGGGTTCGATACCGTACTCATCCTTGAGGATCTGAGCAAGTTCGTTTACTTCTTTTACCGAGAGGTTAACAAGTTGTTCTGCAAAAGCTTTTAAATCTGCCATTTTGTTTATGATTTAATTGTTTGTTTTTACTGGATTGGTTGGTTGTGATTAATCTTCTTTTTTCGAGAGGGTCTCGAGGATGCCGTGGAGCTTCGTGCCACCCGATGTAAGAGCCGAGATGACGTTCTTCGCAGGCGACTGCAGCAGAGCCACGACGTCGGCGATGAGCTCGTTCTTGCTCTTGATGGTAGCCAGAGCGTCGAGCTGGTCTGCGCCCATGTAGACGGTCTCTTCCACGTATGCGCCCTTGAGCTTGGGGAGCACGTCGTCCTTCTTCAGGAAGTCCTTGAGAAGTTTGGCGGGAGCGTTGGCCACCTCGGTGCACATCAGCGAGGTCGACTCCTTCAGCGCAGGATAAAGCTCCGAATAGTCGCCCTCAAGGTTTTCGAGAGCCTGGTGGAGAAGCTTGTTCTTCACCACCATCAGTTTCACGCCTGCCTTGAAGCATGCGCGGCGGAGCTCGCTTGTACGCTCGGCGTTGAGGCCGGCGGTCTCTACCAGATAGAAACTCGGATAAGCCTTGATCGTCTCCTCTATCTGCTCTATGATCTTGATTTTATCTTCCTTTTTCATTTTCTTTCCTGTTTTGTGAGGTTAGTCGACGATGCCCTTGGTATCCACCTTGATGCCCGGACTCATCGTGCTCGAAAGATAAATGCTCTTGATATAGGTGCCTTTGGCAGCAGCAGGTTTCAGCTTGATAAGAGTGTTGATAAACTCTTTGGCATTGTCCTTCATCTGCTCGGGAGTGAAGCTCATCTTGCCTATCGAGGAATGAACGATACCGTTCTTGTCGACCTTGAAGTCGATCTTACCCTTCTTGACCTCTTCGACAGCCTTGGCCACGTCCATGGTCACGGTGCCGCTCTTGGGGTTAGGCATCAGGCCACGCGGACCGAGGATGCGGCCCAGAGCGCCGATCTTACCCATGATGGCGGGCTGAGTGATGATCACGTCGACATCGGTCCAGCCGCCCTTGATCTTCTCGATATACTCGTCAAGACCTACATAGTCGGCTCCCGCTGCCTTGGCTCCGGCCTCGGCGTCGGCCGAGCAGAGCACCAGCACGCGCACCTGTTTGCCGGTGCCGTGAGGAAGAGTCACCACGCCGCGCACCATCTGGTTGGCCTTGCGGGGGTCTACGCCCAGACGTACGTCGATGTCGAGAGAAGCGTCGAATTTGGCATAGTTCACCTCCTTGACCTTCTCGGCGGCTTCAGCCAGCGAATAAGACTTTCCAGCTTCAATCTTCTCTAAAGCCAACTTTTGGTTTTTTGTAAGTTTACTCATTGTTCAATTGAAGTTTTATATCAGTTATTCCAAGGCTTGTCGCCTTTTACGGCGATACCCATACTTCTGGCAGTGCCGGCAACCATCTTCATTGCCGATTCGATGGTGAAACAGTTCAAATCAGGCATCTTGTCTTCTGCGATAGCCTTCACCTGATCCCAGGTCACCTCGCCCACCTTGTTGCGGTTGGGCTGAGCCGAGCCGCTCTTGAGCTTGGTGGCCTCCAGCAGCTGGATGGCCACGGGAGGAGTCTTGACAACGAAGTCAAAGCTCTTGTCGGTGTAATACGTGATCACTACCGGCAGGACCTTGCCAGCCTTGTCCTGGGTGCGGGCATTGAATTGCTTGCAAAATTCCATGATGTTGATGCCCTTCGAACCCAGAGCGGGGCCGACGGGAGGTGAAGGATTGGCTGCTCCACCCTTTATCTGCAATTTGATCTGTCCAGCAATTTCTTTAGCCATTTTGATTCTGAAATTTTAGATATTGGTGATTTTGGTTTGCGTGCTCACGGCCGCACCGCCGGAATCATTGCCCGTAACTGCATATCCCGGCAAGCTGGCATCACACGCGTTCTACTTGCGAATTCTCCAGTTCCAGAGGGGTCTTGCGGCCAAATATCTTGACCATAACCTTCAGCTTCTTTCTCTCGCGGTCCACCTCCTCGATTTCGCCGGTAAAACCGGTGAAAGGTCCGAAGTTGACCTTGACCGACTCGCCCACAATATAATCGTTGACACCGTCGGAAGTCTCGTCAACCATCTGGTCGAGCGTACCGAGCATACGGGTCACCTCGCTCTGGCGCAGAGGCTCGGGGACATTCGTACCCTTGTCCTTCACGCTGAGGAAGTCGATCACGTTGGTAGTGTTGCGCAACTCGTGGATCACTTCACCCACAAGTATCGCCTCGACAAACACATAGCCGGCATAAAGGTTTTTCTCTTTGATCACCTTTTTGCCGTTGCGTACGGTAAGCACCTTCTCAGTGGGAATCAGCACCTGAAACACGTATTTGCCAAGATCCGTGTTGCGTATCGCTGCGTCAAGCACTTCCTTTACTTTAGCCTCTTTGCCCGAAATGGCACGAAGCACGTACCATGCTCTCACAGGACGCTTCGCGACGTCGGACTTTGACTTCGATTCAGCCATTGACTCCTTGCTTAGATATTGTTTACTTACCCAGACTGTAGATGAGATGCATCAGATTATCGACCACCTGATCCATGCACCAGATTATAAAAGCGATTATGACGGAAGCAATCATTACTATAATCGCGCTCTTGATCAGCTGACCTTTGGTCGGCCAAGAAGTCTTATACCGCAACTCGGTATACGACTCCTCGATATCCGTAAGTAGTTTCAGTTTTTTCATTATTTCTTCTTTAGCACAGGACGAGAGGCTCGAACTCCCGACACCCGGTTTTGGAGACCGGTGCTCTACCGACTGAGCTAGTCCTGTATCAATTAAAAGCGGCAGACTCTCTGCAACGGAAGCTGCTCCGACAGCCTGCCGCTTTTATGGTTTATCTCTTGGATTACTCCTTGGATTAGTCGAGGATCTCGGTGATCTGGCCCGAACCTACTGTGCGGCCGCCCTCACGGATGGCGAAACGCAGGCCCTGATCGCAGGCTACCGAGTTGATGAGCTCAACGGTGATCTCAACGTGGTCGCCGGGCATTACCATCTCTACACCCTCCGGAAGAGTGATCTCGCCGGTCACGTCAAGTGTGCGGATGTAGAACTGCGGACGGTAGTGGTTGTGGAACGGAGTGTGACGGCCGCCCTCTTCCTTCTTCAGGATATACACGGAAGCCTTGAACTTGCTGTGGGGCTTCACTACACCCGGATGGCAGATTACCATACCGCGCTTGATGTCCTTCTTGTCGATACCGCGGAGAAGCAGACCTACGTTGTCGCCGGCCTCGCCCTGATCGAGCAGCTTGCGGAACATCTCGACACCGGTAACAACCGACTTCATGTCAGCGCCCAGACCCATGATCTGAACTTCGTCACCTACCTTCACAACACCGGTTTCGATACGGCCGGTAGCAACGGTGCCACGACCGGTGATCGAGAAGACGTCCTCGACAGGCATCAGGAAGGGTTTGTCGACGTCGCGCGGAGGCAGGGGGATCCATGTGTCAACGGCATCCATCAGCTCTACCACCTTCTCTTCCCACTGGGGCTCACCGTTGAGCGCGCCGAGGGCCGAGCCACGGATGATAGGAGTGTTGTCGCCATCGTAGTCATACGAAGAAAGCAGATCGCGCATCTCCATCTCTACGAGCTCGAACATCTCTTCGTCATCGACCATATCGCACTTGTTCAGGAACACAACGATACGGGGAACGTTCACCTGGCGGGCCAGGAGGATGTGCTCGCGGGTCTGGGGCATCGGGCCGTCGGTAGCGGCAACCACGATGATAGCGCCGTCCATCTGAGCGGCACCGGTAACCATGTTCTTCACATAGTCAGCGTGTCCCGGGCAGTCAACGTGAGCATAGTGACGGTTGGCGGTCTCATACTCTACGTGCGAGGTATTGATGGTGATACCGCGCTCCTTCTCCTCGGGAGCGTTGTCGATCTGGTCGAACGACTTCACCTCCGACAGACCCTTCTTGGCCAGAACAGTGGTGATAGCGGCGGTCAGAGTGGTCTTACCATGGTCCACGTGACCGATCGTGCCGATGTTGACATGCGGCTTCGTTCTTTCGAATTTTTCTTTAGCCATAACTCTGCTTTATTTTCTTTGTTAGTTTATTGTCTCTTTTGAGCCGCAAACGCCGCGACGGTGGATGCACCATCGGGGCAGCGTCTGAGGTTTTATTGGAGCCGATGGCGGGATTTGAACCCGCGACCTCTTCCTTACCAAGGAAGTGCTCTACCCCTGAGCTACATAGGCGATTGTCATTGGAGCGGAAGACGAGGCTCAAACTCGCGACCCTCAGCTTGGAAGGCTGATGCTCTATCAACTGAGCTACTTCCGCATTGCTTTGCCGCCGGCGAAGCGGCCGCAGCCGACTTCACGCGGTTCATTGCGTGTGGGCGAAGATGGATTCGAACCACCGAAGGTAAAAACCAGCAGATTTACAGTCTGCCCCATTTGGCCACTCTGGTATTCGCCCTTTCATAATAACATAAACTTTTGCGACCTCCCGGGCGTTTTCATATCCGGACAACAGGAATCTCTCTTCCCGTCGCGGCAGCCGGCCGCGGTCTCTTTTGAGCCTCTTGTCGGATTCGAACCAACGACCCCGAGATTACAAATCACGTGCTCTGGCCAACTGAGCTAAAGAGGCGAGATTTGAGCTGCTGACACTTGCGCGTCCGGCTCAAAAGCGATGCAAAATTACAACCGATTTTCCATATCTCCAAACATCCCGACGTTTTTTTTCGCAAAAATTCCGTTTTTCAGACATTTTAACCTGACTATCAGATACATTACGGCAAGCACTCCCGCATAGACTGTTGTCCGTTACCAAAATAATACTTATATTTGCATCACATCATATCATTCAACCCTTAATATTGTCAACACCATGCTACAACAGCTCCGCGACCTGATGCGCTCCAGAGGCATCGACGCCGCAATATTCCCGCAGACCGACCCACATCAGAGTGAATACGTCGCCGACCACTGGCAGGTGCGCCGCTGGCTCTCCGGATTCACCGGATCAGCCGGATCGCTCGTAGTCACCCAAAAGGAAGCGTTTGTCTGGGCCGACTCACGCTACTGGCTTCAGGCCGCAGCGCAGCTCGAAGGCACCGGCATCGGAGTAATGGAAGAGGGAAAGCCACAGACGCCCACCATCACCGGATGGCTGTGCGGCAATCTGAAACCGGGTCAGACCGTAGGCATCTACGGTATGCTGTTTTCGATCGACGCCACGCGCGACCTTGAGCAGAGCCTCGCCAAAGCCGGCATACGCCTCGATGTGGGATTCGATGCCGCGCGTGAGCTTTGGAACGCGCGCCCCGAGATGCCCCTCGACCCGGTTTTCGTCCACGAAGAGAAATATGCCGGCGAATCAGCCACGTCAAAGACGGCCACGATCATGAAAACTGTCAGAAGCCTTGGAGCCAACGCCATATTCATATCCGACCTCGCCGAAATCGCCTGGACGCTCAACATCCGCTCGCGCGACGTCGAGTCCAATCCCGTGGCGGTCTCGTTCCTTTATCTTTCCGACAGCAATTCCACCCTGTTTGTCGACCCGCGTAAACTGACGCCCGACGTAGCTGCCTATCTCGAAGGATGCGGCATAGCCACGATGCCCTACGACCGCGCGCTTGCGTTTCTTGCAGGGCTGCCCGGCGACGCGAAAGTGCTCGTAAGCCCGTCGCAGACCGCAGGCGACGTCGCCCGCACGCTCGGATCACGAGCCGTAGAGGGCGCCTCGCCCGTAGCGTTGCTCAAAGGGTGCAAGAATCCGGTGCAGATCGAGGGAATCCGCCAGGCAATGCGCCGCGACGGAGCTGCGCTCGTAAAAGCATTCATGCGGATAGAGGCCGACGTAGCCGCCGGACGGCGCGTCACCGAAATGGATATAGCCGACATCCTTACGCACTACCGCTCGGAGCAGCCGCTCTATTTCGACCAGAGCTTCGAGACGATAGCCGGCTACGGCCCCCACGGAGCCATAGTCCACTACTCCGCCACCCCGGCAACCGATGCGACAGTGGCGACCGACAGCCTGCTGCTTGTCGACTCCGGAGCGAGCTATCTTGACGGCACCACCGACATCACGCGCACCGTGGCGCTCGGAGAACCCACAGCCCGGCAGCGCACCGACTTCACCCTCGTCATGAAAGGACATATAGCCCTCGCATCGGCCGTCTACCCCGAAGGGACACGCGGCGCACAGCTCGACGCATTGGCACGCATGCCGCTCTGGCAGCATGGCCTGTCCTACCTCCACGGCACCGGCCACGGCGTCGGTCACTTCCTCAACGTCCACGAGGGCCCGCAGAGCATCCGCCTCAACGAGAATCCGACCCCGCTCATGCCCGGAATGGTCACTTCCGACGAACCCGGACTCTACCGCGCCGGCCAATATGGCATACGCTGCGAAAACCTCGTGCTCACGGTTCCTGCCATGGAGACAGAATTCGGCCGTTTCCTCAAATTCGAGACGCTGACGCTTTTCCCGTTCGACCGGAAGCTCTTCGACCTCTCCATCATGACTCCCGACGAGATCCGCTGGGTCGACGAGTACCACGACCGCGTAAGAAGAGAACTGTCGCCTCTCCTCTCTGACACCGAAAACGCATGGCTGGCCGACCGCACCCGTCCGCTACGCTCATAAATCCACACCAGAATACACCGCTTCCAATAATGATAATTCCACTCAGGGGATTCACCCCACAGATAGGCGAGGGCACATTCATAGCCCCCAATGCCTCGATAATCGGCGACGTGGTCGTAGGACGCGACTGCTCGATATGGTTCAACACCGTGCTTCGCGGCGACGTCAACTCCATCCGCATCGGCGACCGCGTCAACATCCAGGACGGCACCGTACTGCACACCCTTTATCAGAAATCCACCATCGAGATAGGCGATGACGTGTCGGTAGGGCACAACGTCACGCTCCACGGATGCCACATCCGCCCCTTCGCGCTTATAGGCATGGGAGCCGTGGTGATGGACGACGCCGTGGTCGGCGAGGGTGCCCTTGTGGCGGCAGGATCGGTCGTGCTCTCGCGCACGCAGATAGGCCCCAACGAGCTCTGGGGAGGAGCGCCGGCCAAATTCATCAAGATGGTCGACCCGCAGCAGGCGCGTGAGCTCAACATCAAGATAGCACGCAACTATCTGATGTATTCGCGCTGGTACACCGATCCCGAAGGATCGGAGCCACAGCTGTAGACCGCATGGTCAGTAGCTAAAGGAGGAACCGCCGATAAACTCGCGGATAAGCGACGTCGAAGGCACATACTCCTTGCCTATCGGAGCGAAATAGCTCAGGAATTTCCGGAGCCTTGAGGCCTCGGCATATTCCGGTATGTCGCGCGGCACGCCCGACAGCACCCTGTCGGCCTCCTCCTTGATCACTCCGAGTTCGAAGAGCAGCGACGAATTGAATGTGGCGTCGGCATTCTCCTGATAAGGGAATATCCAGCGCTCTTCGCCGCGGCGCACGCTCGGCCAGCGCCTGATGGTGTCCACGGCAGTCGTCCCGCGGTATTTGTGGTCGCGGATTATGCGGCGGAGCAATCGGTTGTCGGTCGTGGGCACCCAGTTGTGGTCGTCGATGGCTATCGTGGTAAGCGCCGACACGTATATGCGGTAGCGCATGGCCGGATCCACCCGGGCCGTAAGTTCCGGATTAAGTCCGTGGATGCCTTCGATGAGCAGTATAGAGCGGTCGCCGAGCTTTATGCGGTTGCCGCGGTATTCGCGGCCGCCAGTCGAGAAATTATAGTAAGGGAGCTCCACCTCGTCGCCTGCGAGCAGACGGTTGAGATCGGCATTGAACTGCTGTATGTCGAGCGCATAGATCGACTCATAGTCATATTCGCCCGACTCGTCGCGCGGAGTGTGTTCCCTGTCGACGAAATAATCGTCAAGCGATATCATCTGCGGCTTCAGCAGGCAGGTCATCAGCTGGATGGCCAGACGCTTGGTAAAAGTGGTCTTGCCGCTCGACGACGGGCCGGCTATCAGCACTATTCTGGCGCCACCCTCGTCAAACCTCCTGGAGATTTCGTCGGCCAGAGTGGCGATGCGGTTGTTGTGGAGCGCTTCGCTGACGTTGATGAGCATCGCCGTCTGATCATGAGCCACGGCCTCGTTCAGCTCGCCGCAGTTGCTCACGCCCACAATCGAATTAAACTGAAGATAGTCGGTAAAAGCCTTGTACATCTTCTCCTGGCTGACCGGACGTCGCGGCTCAGAAGGATTGGCCGGATCGGGGCCGAGCAGCAGCATGCCGTCCTTGTAGAGCTGCAGGTCAAACACCCCGAGCATGCCGGTCGACGGCGCGAGCTGTCCGTAATATGAGTCGCAAAGTCCGTCGAGACGGTAATACACCGTATACAGGTCGTGGAGCGTATCGAGCAGTCGCACCTTGTCGTCCATACCCTGACGGCGGAATATCTCGGCCACGTCGGAAGTCAGACGCTCCTTGCGCTCGAATCTGATGTCACGGGCCACGAGCCCGAGCATATAATCCTTCAGCCGGGCTACCGTCGCGGCGTCAAGCCTCACTCCCTCCCCCGTCACACGGCAGTTGTAGCCGCGGGCCAGCGAATGGACTATCTGCAGCCTCGCGCCGGGCAGACAGTCGTTGACAGCCTTGTAGAGCATCATGCACAGGGAGCGTATGTAAGTGCGGTGGCCCGAATTGCTCTCCACCGGCATATACTCCACCATCTTGGGAGAAAACACCGGGAAGCTCAGGTCTTCCGTCTTGTGGTTGACACGCGCGCATATCGGCATGAAGCCTATGCGCTCTCTTATCCGTCCGTATATGTCGAGCAGCGATTCGCCGCCCTTTATATCGACATACTCCTTTATGTTGACGCAATATATCTTCAGTCTGTCGCTCATATTCCTTGAATCTCCCTTAGGTTGATAATGAATGATGCCGGTGAATGATCCGGATGCCTGAACCCTCGTCAGAGCGACGACAGGGCACGCAGCTCCTCAAGCACCTCCAGGCGCGAGAGATGACGCCGACGTTTCAGCGTGTCGGCGAATTCATGGGCCACTCTGTGGACACCCTGATGATTGAACACTCTGAAAAGATATGTATACTCCTTGTCGAAAATGTGGCGCGCCTCATCCTCGTCGAGCGAACACGTCTCGCGGCCCTCGTCCACTACCGTGTCCTGCAATCCCTTCCGCACTTCCGGAGCCACCATCGAGCGGTCGAGGATCATCCTCCGGCACATCACGTTGCTGATCAGCATCGCCACCGTCAGGCTGAAATTTTCGCGTATCTCCGACCATGCGGCCTTTGCCGACAGACCGGGATTGCCTGAAAAATAGAAGTTACTGTGCATTTCCATCATTTCGCCCGGAGCGGCGTCAAGACCCACTCCGGTGAGTTTGTCCTCACCGTCAAACACCACTATGCCTATGGCCATGCCTGTGGCGCCGTAGCATTTGTCGTCTTCGTTGGTATAACTCAGTTTTTCCATATCTTTTCGGTTTATTCGTTTTATCTATTGATTCTAACCCTGTCCGGGGCCCGTTAGTTCACTACCAGTATCTTTGCCACGGCTCCTTTGGCCGGTGAGGAAGCCGGCCCGCTCGAAGCCATCACGTAATATACCCCCGACGGGACACGCCTGCCGGCATGGTTCTCCACCGGCCAGCGCAGCATACCGCCCTCGGCACGTCCCTGCCACACCACTCGCCCCGACGCATCGGCTATTTTGACAAGAGATCCATCCATAAGTCCCGATATAGTCACGTCAGTCCGGGTCTCCGGCGTGACCGGATTGGGATATACTTTCACCGATGAATAGTCGTCGGCAGGGGCCGATGCCGTGCCGCCGTATTCGATAAGCCCGCGCGAGATGCCTATCATAACGGTATTGTCCCTTTGGGAAGCGTACACGGCTTTCACTTCGTCGTCATCCATCAGACGGCACTTGTCGGAAGTCAGGTGCTCCACTGCAGCCGATCCGTCAGGCGAAAGCAGATAGAGCCCGGAGGATGCCGTGGACACCCACTTGCGGTTGCCTCCGTCGACCGAGATATCGGTCACCATATCGCTTTCCAGAAAATAGTCGGCCAGACCGGTACCGTCGTCGTGCGACACCTTCAGACGGCGTACCCGGAAACCGGGAGCGAACATATCCGCCGGACAGTCTATCACTATTACTCCCCCGTCGGCCCCGATCCACACCGCTCCGTTGCGGTCCTCGGCTATCGAGGTGAAATGATCGGTGGTAAACGTTATGCCGTCCTGATCCACGAGTTCATGAAGGCGCGCAATGCGGTCGTCGTTCAGATCATTGTCGGTTCCGCACCGGTCCACGGCAAGCAGCCCGTTGCGCCCGTCGGAGTCAAACGCCAGCGTGACGTCGGATTTCGTACAGTGAAACACCCTGACATCTTTGTGAAGCACCGCGCCCTGCAGATCAAACGTCCGCCAGTCCGACGGCTTTACCGCATCGGTCGGCAGCCCGAGCTTGTCGGCCGGCAATACTGCCAGCCCGGCGCTTCCGCCTTCGGAAGTGGAACCCATCCACAGATTGCCCCCGCGGTCGAACGCCAGGTCATAGACCCTCCATCCGTAAAGATCCGCGAGCGGCGAGTTTGAATCGTTGAAACGGCCTGTAAGCTGACGCCCGGTTATGCGGTACACCCCGTCGTTGGCCGTGGCCAGAAAATATGTGTCGGGATCGTCGGGATCCTGCGCGATGCGCTCCGGCGAGAGAGCCACACGGCCCGCGTTCTTCTGACGGTCGGCCGCCACACGGTTGAGCGCCTCGACGCCGACCGCCGATATGTTGGCCGCACTCTCGCCATCGATCAGCGTCGTGGCCTGCGGAAGGCCCTCGCGGTCGTCGGGCTGCATACGGTAATTGGTTGCGCCCTGGTTGCTTACATAAACCCGGCTGCAGGTGGCATCCGGTATGATCATGGCCACATCGCGCGTGAAAATACACCCCTGCGGGATAAACCGCTCGACCGCCGTCGTCCACGCTCCGCCTCCGTTGCTGACAGCCTGCATGAGGCCGTCGGCCGACAGACACCACAGACGCGACTGCGGCTCATCCGAAGCCATGACTGTCGACGCCCCGTGAGTGTCGGGTAGAGCCGTCAGCCGCTCTGACTTTCCGGAGGCATCGAGTCGCCACATGCATCCGTCGGCCCCGCGCAGCCATGCCGTGCCCGGAGCGACGGCGATAAGCGGATCGGCCGAAACGTCGACCCATGCTTTCTCATTGTAAGCCCCCGTCGCCGGATCTGTCTCGGCCAGCGCGACGAGCCTGTCGAACACGATCATCAGCCGCGAGTCGCCCATACCGACGAGATCGCGCGCTCTGCCGCGGCCGACGATCGGCCGGAAAGCGTCAAAGCCGCGCAGCGGTCCGCTCTTTGGAGCACCCATGATCTCCTCGCCGCTTTTTATGACCAGCCACGGCCCCATTACGGTGACCAGATCCACTCCGCGGCCATAGCGTCCCGAATCGGCCACACGCTGTTTTTTTAGATCGATCCTGACTATACCGAAGCCTGTGGCCAGATACGCGTCGGAGCCGTCGACAGTCAGGTCATACACCGCATGGTCGCTGACATCGGCGGCGTCGCGGATCTCAGGCATCGGCGTGATGCCGTCGGCAGTGATGAGATCGACATGGCCAGACTCATAAGCCACCACGAGAGTAGCCGCGTCGACCGAATACGCCATCATAACGGCGCCTGTCGCGCCGCATCCTTCGGCAACGGTAAAGGCCGTAACCTCATCGGTCGACTTGTCACGGGCGAAAAGGGAGCCGCCGATCATGAAATAGACCTTCTCGGCCGTCTCTACCACCGACTGCGGCGCACCGGTCCACACCGGACGCACGCGCCAGCTGCCCGGCACCATATCGCCCACGGCGGACGCCACGGCAACGAGCATCATCAGCAGCGACAGCAGCCCCCTGCGCATCATCAGAGCGAATTAAAGTATTCCAGCAGCCGGGCCGTGGCGCGGCCGCGGTGGCTTATGGCATTTTTCTCTTCAGGAGTCATCGAGGCAAACGACTCGGTATATCCGTCGGGACGGAACACCGGATCGTAGCCGAATCCGCCGTCGCCGTCGCGCTCAGTCAGGATCTCACCGTCGACACGTCCCTCGAACACCTTCACCTCATCGCCCTCGGTGAGAGCGATAACGGTGGTGAAATGTGCCCTGCGGTCGGCCACCCCCTCCATACGGCTGAGCAGCAGATCCACGTTGGCCTGAGAGTCGTGACCCGGCCCTGCATAGCGGGCCGAATGCACGCCCGGCTCGCCGCCGAGCGCATCCACCATCAGGCCCGTATCGTCGGCGAAGCAGTCGTAGCCGTAGCGGTCGCGCACCCAGCGGGCCTTGGCTATGGCGTTGCCCTCGATTGTCGGCTCATTCTCGGGGATGTCGTCATGGCAGCCGATGTCGGCCAGCGAGAGTATCTCCAGTCTGTCGCCCGCTATCGCCCGAAGCTCTTCGAGTTTGTGAGCGTTGTTGGTGGCAAAAACGATCCTGCGCTTCATTTCACTACGATGTTGACGATCTTGCGCGGCACGACGATCACCTTCACGACCTGCTTCCCTTCAAGCCAGCGCGCGGCGTTCTCATGCCCGAGAGCGGCGGCTTCGACGGCTTTGGGATCCATGTCGGCGGCCACGGTGATATTGTAGCGGGCCTTGCCGTTGAACGACACGGCATAGTTGACCGAATCCTCGCGCAGATACTCCTCGTTCCACGACGGCCACTCGGCGTCGCACACCGTCGACTCGTTGCCCAGCGCATGCCAGAGCTCCTCGCTGACGTGAGGCGCGAACGGCGCCAGAAGCACCACGAGCTGCGTCAGCACCTGACGGTTGTGGCATTTGAGCTGCGAGAGCTCGTTGACGCATATCATGAAGGCGGCGATTGAAGTATTGTAGGAGAAGGCTTCGATATCGCCGGTCACCTTCTTTATCAGCTTGTGGATAGCCTTCAGTTCCTCGCGGGTAGGCTCGCCGTCGGTCAGCAGCACCTCGTCGCCGCGATAGAAGAGATTCCACATCTTGCGTATGAAACGGTTCACTCCGTCGATGCCGTTGGTATCCCACGGTTTGCTCTGCTCCAGCGGGCCGAGGAACATCTCATACAGGCGCAGCGTGTCGGCGCCGTAGCGCTCCACCACATCGTCGGGATTGACCACGTTGAACATCGACTTCGACATCTTCTCCACGGCGTAGCCGCACACGTAGCGGCCATCCTCCAGCTCGAATTCGGCGTCGGCGAATTCCGGGCGCCACGCCCGGAAGCGATCGAGGTCGAGTATGTCGTTGCTGACTATGTTGACGTCGACATGTATCGGAGTGACGTCGTAGCGGTCCTTCAGACCTGCGCTGACAAAACGGTTGGTGTCCTTGATGCGGTATACGAAGTTACTCCGGCCCTGGATCATGCCTTGGTTGACGAGCTTTCTGAACGGCTCGTCCTCGCACACATAGCCCAGGTCATAGAGGAACTTGTTCCAGAACCGGCTATAGATCAGATGGCCCGTGGCATGCTCCGTGCCTCCTATATAAAGGTCGACATTGCGCCAGTACTCGTTGGCCTCGCGGCTGACGAGCGCATCGCCGTTGTGCGGATCCATATATCGCAGATAGTAGGCCGACGAGCCGGCGAAGCCCGGCATCGTGCAGAGCTCCAGGGGATAACCCTCGGGGGTCGCCCAGTTTTTGGCGCGTCCCAGCGGAGGCTCGCCGGTCTCGGTGGGCAGGAATTTGTCGACCTCCGGCAGCTCAAGCGGCAGCTTATCTTCCGGCAGCATGTGAGGCACACCATCCTTGTAGTAGACCGGGAACGGCTCGCCCCAGTAGCGCTGGCGCGAGAATATGGCGTCGCGCAGGCGGTAGTTGACCTTCACCTTGCCTATACCCTTGCGCGATATGTACTCCTTGGTGGCCTTTATGGCGTCCTTCACCTCCATGCCGTTGAGATCAAGATCGGCGCCGGCCGAGTTGATCATGCGGCCGCTCTTGGCGTCGAAACTCTGCTCGCTGACGTCGGCGCCCTCGATAAGGGGCACTATCGGCAGATCGAAATGGCGCGCGAAAGCGTAGTCGCGGCTGTCGTGGGCAGGGACGGCCATAATGGCGCCGGTGCCGTATCCGGCAAGCACGTAGTCGCTCACCCACACGGGTATACGCTTACCCGTAAGCGGATTGACCGCATACGCGCCGGTAAACACTCCGCTCACCTTCTTGTCGATCATGCGCTCGCGCTCCGTCTTGTGGCGGATGCTCTCTGTATAGCTGTCCACCGCCTCTTTCTGCTCCGGGGTGGTCACCTGGGCCACATATTCGCTCTCGGGGGCAAGCACCATGAACGTGACGCCGAACACCGTGTCGGCCCTCGTGGTGAATATCTCCAGCGCCAGGCCGTCGGTGCGTCCGTCGATGGCGAACTTCATCTCCGCGCCCTCCGAGCGGCCGATCCAGTTGCGCTGCGTCTCCTTGAGCGAGTCGGTCCAGTCGAGCTTTTCCAGGCCGTCGAGAAGCCGCTGGGCATAGGCCGAAACGCGCAGACACCACTGGTACATCAGTTTCTGCTCCACCGGATAGCCGCCGCGTATCGACACCCCCTCGCTCACCTCGTCGTTGGCGAGCACCGTGCCGAGCTTCGGACACCAGTTGACCATCGTATTGCCAAGATATGCTATGCGGTAGTTCATCAGCGTGTCCGACCGCCGCTTCTCGTCCATGGCCTTCCATTCGTCGGCCGTGAACGTCAGCTCCTCGCCACAGGCCGCCGTGACCCCTTCGGTGCCATGCTCCGCGAAGTGCTCTTCAAGCCGGCTGATCGGCATAGCCTTGTCGAGCGCGGTGTCGTAATAGGAGTTGAACATCCGGATGAACGCCCACTGCGTCCACTTGTAGTAGTCGGGCGAGCATGTGCGCACCTCGCGGTCCCAGTCGTAGCTGAACCCTATCTTGTCAAGCTGGCTCCGGTAGCGGTTTATATTGTTGACTGTCGTCACCTCCGGATGCTGCCCGGTCTGTATGGCATACTGCTCGGCCGGCAGACCGTAGGCATCGTAGCCCATCGGATGAAGCACATTGTAGCCGCGCAGACGCTTGTAGCGCGAATATATGTCGGATGCTATGTAGCCAAGCGGATGGCCTACGTGGAGCCCGGCTCCCGAAGGGTAGGGGAACATGTCGAGCACATAGAACTTCTCGCGCGAGGGATCCTCCTTGGTGCGGTAGGTGCCATGCTCCTTCCAGTAGGCCTGCCACCGCTTCTCTATTTCTTTATGATTGTATTCCATTGTAGGATGTTATGTGTAAATTTCAGTTTCTTTCTTTGCCAGCTACAAAATTAATCAAAAGTCGGCAAGCCGTCAAATTTTATCCGCGTGCCTTCGGGCGGCCGCCCGCTTTGCATACCGGCCGGATACAAAAAAAGGAATGACGCACCTCACGGCGCATCAGTCCAGAAACAATTAAGGGGGAAAATTATGTAGCCCATAGGAGAATCGAACTCCTCTTTCAAGAATGAAAATCTTGCGTCCTAGCCGATAGACGAATGGGCCGGCCATGATTTCATCGGATGGCTGTCGCCTCAGAGCTGCCGCTCCGTGGCCTTGCAGTCCCCGCTATCAGGCGCCGAGCTTGTTGATGTGGCGCGCGAGCTTGCTCTTGAGGTTGGATGCCTTGTTCTTCGAGATAGTGTTCTTGGCAGCCAGCTTGTCGAGCATCTTGGTGAGGCCTGTGAAAGCAGCCTGTGCCTCGGCCTTGTCGGTCATGGCGCGCAGACGGCGCACGGCGTTGCGGGCGGTCTTTGCGTAGTAGCGGTTGCGCAGACGGCGCGACTCGGTCTGACGGATTCTCTTCAGCGATGATTTGTGATTTGCCATTTCTTTATGTCAAAATTGTCGTGAATTTTTATTGGGTAGCCCATAGGAGAATCGAACTCCTCTTTCAAGAATGAAAATCTTGCGTCCTAGCCGATAGACGAATGGGCCGGCCATGGCATTTCAAGCCGTCGGCTCAAAAGCGAGTGCAAATATACGCACTTTTCGCCAACTGGCAAAGAAAAAGGCCAAAAACTTGCATTTTCAGCCTTTTTCACCATATTTTCCCACCATTGGAAGCGATGGTGTCATCATCGTCTACGACACTTTCCCGGATCCGGGCCTACACCATCTCTATAATATGGTTATGTCTGAATTGTCAGAGCCTGATGTGGAGTACGCCGTCGCGATATTTCTGCAGCTCTTCCTCGATCATGGCGGCGGTGAACGTCGGATTATCAAGCGTCGCGTGGCCGTCGGTATAATTATTGAGATTGACCTCCTCGCCGAAACGAGCTCTGAAAGCCTCTATCACCCAAGCATAGGCATCCTCAATGGAATCAAATCGATAACATTTATCCTTGAAAGG
Organism: uncultured Muribaculaceae bacterium; assembly: GCA_947629175.1. Taxonomy (GTDB): domain Bacteria; phylum Bacteroidota; class Bacteroidia; order Bacteroidales; family Muribaculaceae; genus Paramuribaculum. Next base: position 53,324 of record CANRCT010000008.1, read on the forward strand.
ACCTCCCATTTTATATGTCATGACATATAGGTTCTGCCCCCCATTGTGAGTCCGTCCTCCGGAATATTCTTCCACAGTGGTGAGCCACATCTTGCCGTTCTTGATATTCTTGATGTTGAGTTTTGTGCCGGAAACCGTTATAAAATTCTCCCCGAGATCATAGTCACGGCTTATCAGGATTTCACTGTCACGATCTACCACTTTGGTCTTGATCAGCAGGCCAAGAGCCGTCGAAAAACGCGTCGGACCGTAGGCGCTGCTCCAGCGATTTATCATGGTGTACATCTTGCCCTCTTTGACTACGATGACATCAGGCCCGGGAATAGATCCGCCTACATAGTCCCTGTAATCGTACTGCTCCCAGTTATCGCCCGTCAGTTCATCCTTCCGATAGCTCTTTATTTCAGAGCGCGTCAGGGTTATATCCGAAGTGGGGATGACCAGATCGGCAAATGAACGCGAATTGTAATCAGGATCGGGAAGAAGAGGATTACGTGTGTCGAATGAAGGCTCGTCGGATGAACAAGAGCCCAACAGCGCCGTCGCCATAGAAGCCACGACAGCCATGATAATACCAGAGATTCTCATAATGATTGGAGAGTTAGATGTTATTTTGCAAATATACGATCTTTATCTATTGGAAACAACCTCATGGAACGCTTTAACAAATATGGCATTCTATTTCTATCGTTTAATATCTATTGCGAGACGAATTATCATAACATCAAAATTGAAATGCTCCTTAAGCAAACACGATGTAATGACTGTGCCTGATTGAACTGCACCCCAAAAGTTTCATATCAGACTTTTGGGGTGCAGTTAAGAGTGATCCAAATGGAACATCATGACGCTGTCTCGCACAAATCGGGCATCACTATCTGCCCGGGACGCATGGTCAGAGGGTGTTGGTGCCCTCCACGAGCTTGCCCTGGGCCCAGACGGCGCGCAGGTTGACGTCGGAGTCGAGGATCATGATGTCGGCGTCCTTGTCCTTTGCGAGCGAGCCTTTGCGGTCATATACGCCCATAATCTTGGCGGGAGTCTCCGAAGCCATGCGCACGGCGTCGTCAAGAGGTATGTCAGCCTTCTGCACGAGAGTGCGGATCAGGCGGTCCATCGTGGCGATGCTGCCTGCGAGCGCCGAACGGTCGGACAGCTTGCACACGCCGTCCTCTATGATCACGCGCGGATCGAATGCCTCGGCGTCCTCGGCGCATGCGCATGCAAGAGCGTCGGTGATCACGCAGGCGCGCTCCACGCCCTTGATCTTGTAGACGAGGCGCAGTATCGTGGCCGGCACATGGATGCCGTCGGCCACTACCTCCACCGTCATGTCGTCGATCAGGTAGATGCTCTCCACGGTGCCCTCGTATTTGTATTCGCGACGCTTGTGGAAGCCCGGCATGGCGTTGTAGAAGTGGGTGGCGTGGCTGTAGCCCGACTCCCATGCCGACTGGATGTCCTCATACTCGGCCTGAGTGTGGGCCACCGACGCGAGGATACCCTTGCCGCTGATATATTTGCCGAACTGCATGGCTCCGGGAAGCTCAGGAGCGGCATCCCAGCGCTTGATACACTTCCACTGCTCCACGATGGGGATATACTCCTTCGGATCCGGATTCTTGATATACTCCGGCATCTGGCCGCCGGCCATCGCCTGGTTGAGGTAATGTCCTTCGAGATGCAGCCCGAGCACAGGGCTGTTGGGCTCCGCCATCATGCGGGTGCACGTGTCGGCGGCACGGTTGATCATCTCCACCGACGAGCTCGACAGAGTAGGGAAGATACTCGTCGATCCGTGTTTCATGTGCGTCTCGATAGCCTTGCGGAAAGCCTCCTCGGTGCCCTCCATGAAGTCGCGTCCGCCGCCGCCGTGGCAGTGTATCTCCACTCCGCCGGGCACCACGTACATGCCCTTGGCATCAAACAGCTCGGCGCCTATCACAGCCAGGTCGCAGTTGGTAACTTCGAGGATTTTGTCGTCGCGCATAAGCACGCTGCCGTCCTTCAGCCATCCCTGTGGCGTCAGGATTTTTGCATTGATTATCTGGGTAAGCATGGATTGAATGGTATTAAGCCACAAATTTAACCAAACAAATTTATGATTTAATCTGTTGTCATTGATTTTTAACACAAAATAATCAAATTCCCATCCACGGCTTTAATCCTCAGCGTCTGTAGGCCTGACTTGAATTCTAATCGCCCACCACACCGCCGGCATAACCGCCATCAGCCTCGCCGCCGGCAGTAAGCATCGGAATGTTCCTGTCCATCCATTCAAGCCGGTGGAGATAGGCATCCTTCAGCCGCTTCACGCTCTCCTGATGCGACAGCGACGCATCCAGATTAACATCTATATAACCATAAATGGGCCATTGCTGGCAGTCAGCTTCAGCCGACTCACTGATCAAACCATATTTCAGGTCGATATATGCCGGAATCTCATCAAGTTTCGGCTTGATCTCCTGCCATCGCGTCTTGACGCGCGCCACGAAATCGCTGTTACTGAACAGATAACCATACCATATCGCATTTTTAATGAGCCAATCATCGGGATATATTCCAAGCGAGAATGTCGCATAGTCAAAATCCCATATCGGGCCGGCGAACAGAGTGCCGCTTCTCTTTTTGTACATATACGAGCTTTTAGGCCAGCCCGGCTCGCCGTTTTGTGTCAGCTCATGCACTATCCACCAGTCGATATACGAATCGACGTTGATCTTTTGCTTTATCTCGTCGAAAGTCGCGGTACCCGACTTGAGCAGAGTCTCCACCTCACCGAAGTAGGATTCTATGTAAGCGAGCTGCTCCGCCGGCACATTCTCGTCGGGCGATTTGAGATTGACCGGCAGAGCGCACACCGGCGACCGGAATTTATACAGCTCATCGAAATATGTATCCAGCTCAAGCAGATATCCGCCTGTCACCGCAGGAGCGCTGATATCGGCATTCTCCAGTTCATCTATGTTCACCCTTACAGGATCGATCTTTATCTGTTCGCAAAGATAGTAGTTGCCCACCATAGCGCCGTTGAACACCAGATCAACAAACTCTCCCTTCGGAGTCCATTCCAGACCACCGCCTACGGCGCCGATCTTCCGGCCTATCTCTAAAGCCACATCATTGCGGAGCAGCGTGCGGTCGAGATAGTTGGCGAGCAGACACCAGCGCTTGTGGGCCGGCATGCCGAGCACATCCGACTTCTTGTCGAGCTTTATCGCGTAAGGCTTCTTGGGATGCACCCACGTGCTGTTGCCGCGCCCCTTCACCTGCATCTTCTCAAACGCGACCGCCTTTGCTGTATTGCCTATATGCATCTCCGACTTCTTCACCCAGTCGTCCTTGCTCAATACCGGCTCGGGAGTGCGGACAAACACTACCGGAAGGTTGGAGAAATACGGCGTAAGCGTGTATTCCTTCGACTCCCCTGACGATGACCTGACGACGATTTTAGCCGGCACGGAGAGATCGATCGTCGATGCTCCCCGCCCTTCGGGCTCTGCCGACGGCATTTCCAGCTCTGCCCCGTCGCAGCTCACTTCATATGGCAGCGCATGCAGATCGCAGGCGCCATAAGGCAGCTTCACCTTGAATCCGTCATCGCCGTCAGGCTCAGCGTCGACGCCGCCCACCGACAGCGCCGTGATCGACGTGCCGGCTCCGGCAGCTACGCCGAACGGCGCGGATGTGACATATTGCGTCGTCCCCTCGTCGGTATAGGAGTAGACCAGAGCCACCTTCTGCATCGGAGTCATGTCAGCCTCGGATTCCAGCCTGATCGTCGCCACGTATTGCCCGGCGAGAGGATCGGAATTTTCGTCGGTATATTTCTCCACCGACACGATTTTCACTCCCTTCGCCACTCTGACCGGATCGACATCAGCCCGCGACAGCGGCGTGAAGTCGTCGAGCCGGAGATTGGGATTATCGCCATCAGTCACGAAATTGACAAACGCGCCCGACGGATTTACCCGGAACACGAGCCTCGCATCACTGCCCGCGCCTACCGCTAACTGATCGGCCATGACTATGATCGATGACGGCCTGGCCACAGACAGATTGAAACTAAACTCCGTGCCGTCGGCCATAGTAAGAGTAATGATACCCGACACTTCATCTTTCACGATCGACTTGACTACCGCGGCCGGGCTGGCGCTGTGCAATGTCACGATGCGCTCCACCACCGTCGACGGATCGCTCGGGGAATACAGTTCAAACGCATAATACCCCTCAGCCGTCACCACTACTCTCACGCACATGCCATCCTTGCCGGCTGCCGCCACCGGCATCTCGTCGCTGCCGGTTATCTTGACAAATGTAGCGCCGTTGTCGTACGACACAGCCCAGTGCCCCTCATCATCAATAGCTACAATCGGACGCTCGCCATCCTTGCCGTCGGCCCCGTCTTTGCCGTCATTGCCATCTTTTCCGTCACTGCCGTCTGCGCCATCCTTGCCGTCGCGAATCACCACGGAAGTGCCGTCGGTAAACAATATCGTCGTCTTGCCCGATTCGCTCGAAACGCCCGAAATGGTCTTGCCATCGTCAAAAGCCTGCTGCAATTTGCCTATCGCCGATTCAAGCGCGCTGACCCTATCGTCCAGATTGGCCAGTCGGTCATCGTTATCATCGCACGACGTCACCAGCGGACAGAACAACAATGTCATGACAGCGCAAATCAGGCCACAATTCCTTAATAACATAAAATAAAATTCTGATTGGTTTATATTTGTAGATTTGCCTTGTCGGCAAAGATAATTAAAAAAGGATAAATAATAGGGGGGGGTAGTTAAATTCTGTTAACTCCATTTCGTTTTCACCTTTTCTGCAGGACAATTCCCCTCTAACGGCTTATCCATCCTCTCCGCACAGAAATGAGAGAACGGCAAAAAAAGCATGTATCCGGGCGTCATTTCCGGAATTTTTGGCTATCTTCGCCGCATGAAACGGATATTATTAATAATGACGACGGTAGCTCTCGCCGTCGCGTCGGCCCTGGCGGCATACTCCCCGGCCGACATACCCAATGTGCACAAAGCAAACCGCACTCGCTACGTCACCAACCCCGACGGAGTGTTGTCGCGACAGGCCGAAGAGCGGCTCGACTCGCTGCTCGGCGCCGTGTGGCAGGCCACCTCGGCCGAAGTGGTAGTGGTGGCCGTCGACTCGATCGAAGGGGCCGACATCGACTCATTCGCCACCGAGCTCTTCTCGCTCTGGGGCATAGGAAAGAAAGACAATGACAACGGCCTCCTCATACTCATATCGAGAGGCGACCGTCGCGCCACGCTCCGCACCGGCTACGGACTCGAAGGGGCGCTCCCCGACGCCGTCTGCGGCCGGATAATCCGCGGCGACATGGCCCCACGCTTCCGCGAAGGCGACTACGACGGGGGCACGCTCGCGGCCGTGGGCAGCGTGGCCGGTCGCCTCGGAGCGCCCGATGTGGCCGACGAGATCCGCTCGCGCTACGCCAACGATTCCCGGCGGCCGGCCGAAGAAGAGGACTTCTCCGGACTTGTCGACTGGCTCGCGACCATGGCCGCCGTGATGACCCTCATTTCCCTCGGGCTTTACCTCTGGCGAAGCCGTTCCACCCGGCGCATGCCCACTCTTGAGCACTACCGCAGCCTCAAGGAGCTCCGTGTGCCGCTGCTATGCCTGTCGGCCCTCGGCGCAGGAGTGCCTCTGCTCGTCTACTGGATGCTCTCACGCAAGATGAAGCGGGTGCGCGACCACTCGCGCCCCTGCCCCAACTGCGGCACGCAGATGGAGCGCCTCCCCGAAGACAAGGACAACGAATACCTCACGCCGGCACAGGACACCGAGGAGCGCATCAATTCCGTCGACTACGACGTATGGCTCTGCCCCGCATGCGGCGAGACCGACATCATACCCTACGTCAACGATCAGGCCGCCTACACCGTGTGCCCCCGCTGTCATGCCCGCGCATGCATCCTGACGGCCGACCGAGTGGTGGTGCCGCCCACCGTAAGCCGCGAGGGGCAGGGAGTTAAGGTCTACTCATGCCGCAGCTGCGGATTCCAGCACAACCGTCCTTACTCCATTCCCCGGCGTCAGCCGCCGGTAGTGATCATTCCTCCGGGCGGAGGAAGCGGATTCGGAGGAGGAGGATTCTCCGGCGGCAGCTTCGGCGGAGGCATGACCGGCGGAGGAGGAGCCTCCGGAGGCTGGTAAGCACCGGCCTCCCAGCCGACCCCCGGAGCCGACACACGACAACGGCGGTCATATCTCCCGGCCGACCCCTGACAGAAATCAACAAAAGCGGCAGACTCATTGCGAGTCTGCCGCCTTCAGTTTTATAGAACTTATGCTTAGAGTAGCCTTAAGCTTGCGTCAGGGATATCAGTCGAGGTTGTTGGCGCCCTGGTTGGCTTCGGTAGGCCATCCGGGATTCTGATAAACGTAGGAGTTGGCAGGATCCTTGTCGGGCGACGCGTTGACGAATACATTGTGGCCCAGAGGCGACAGATAGTGCGCGCGGGTGAAGGTGTAGCCGTCCCATACGAGGTTGTTGGCCTTGCGGATCTGATAGGGGCGCACATAGTCGCCGTCAGCGCGGGCCGACATGTTGCCCTCGTCGGAGTCAGGATCTACAACGGGCTCGTAGAACTCGCCCTCTGCATTCTTGATGCACAGAGCGCTTGACGGATCGTTGTAGACGGTGCCCCAGTACTTGATGCCCTCGATGATATACGGAGTGGAGATCATCTGGTCGAGAGCGCACCAGCGGCGTACGTCCATCAGACGGAGACCCTCGGCGCAGAGCTCGTTGCGGCGCTCGCGGCGTACGTTGTAGATCGTGGTGTTGACAAGCGCGCCGTGAGAGTATGCGCCCCAGTCGCCCTTGGCCTCTTCGGTCATGTTGGTGGCCGCGATGGTCTTGTTGTAGTCGGGATCCACTTTCGCGCGGTTGCGGAGAGCGCGCCAGTAAGCGTCGGCTGTGCCGTCGACCGATCCGTTCTTCTCTACACATGCCTCCATGTAGTTGAGCAGAGCCTCGGCGGCGCGGAAAGTGATCGAACCGGTTGTCGACTGCAGGTTGCCCTGTGCGCCGGCATAGTTGTAGTCCTGACCTTTCTTGACAGCGTAGCCGGTCGGGCAGCGGGTGGTGTTGTCAGGGCTGAAGAGCCAGTTCATGTTGTACTTGGCGGGAGAGTTGCCGTCAAGACCGAGAGTGATGATCGAGCCGTCGCCCTTGGTGAAGACGGTCAGACGCGAGTCGCGGCCCTGGATGGTGGCCGAAACGCCCTGATTCTCCCACTGGGGATCGTAGCCCGATCCGGCTGCATAGATAGGCAGACCGTTGCGCATCACGAACGAGTTGACCATGCCGCGTGTCCAGCCTGTACCGCCGGCATTCTTCTGGAACTGTGCCTGGATCTGTGTGCCCATGTTGAATGTCAGGCTATAGGCACGGTAGAGAAGCACCTCGTCATAGCTGCCGGGGTTCTCGGCGCAGAACATGCAGTAGTAAGGATTGGCCTCGGTATAGCCGGCGGTCATGCCTTCGGGAGCGTCGGTGTTCTCTACTAGACGGTTGACGAACTTGTCGCCCACAACCTTGGCCGACTTCATGGCCTCGTCGAAGAAGTAAGCTATCTCGGAGTCGATGTTGAAGTCGCTGATGAGCTCAGCCTTGCCGGGCCAGCCGGGCCCGCCGGGAACGAGAGCCGTGCCTTTGTGATACTTCAGCCATGTGCCCTCGAAGAGAGCCACACGCGAACGGAAGAGGTTGGCGCAATCCTTTGTCAGGCCGTTCTTGCCGTAGGTCGACTCGTCGGGGAGCAGCGAGATAGCCTTGTCAAGGTCGGCGAGGATATGGCGCGCCACCTTGTTGCGGGGCTGACGCACCGAAGCCTCCAGAAGGTACTCCTTATCGTTGGGGAGCACCTCGTCGTTGATGGGCCAGTCGCCGACGGCGCTGTAGTTGGCCCAGTAGGTGTATGCGCGGAAGAAGTAAGCCTCGCCCAGCGACTGGTTGATCTCCTCAGGCACGCCCGACACTTCGCCGGCCTCGACGGCTGCCTCGGCGTTGGTGAGGAAATAGTTGAGCGAGCGCACGTTGCCGAAGTCCCAGTTCTCTGTGCCCTGGCCCACACGCCATTCGCCTGGCACCCAGCGGGTCGAGGCGGTGCGGTAAGCCTGATTGTCGGTGCCGTTGTCGGCCGAGAACGTACCAAGCTCATAGGCATTGTCGGAATGCGACGGGAGCATGGTGTAGAAATTCAAGGTGTAAGCCTTGAGGTTTGCCGCCGTAGTGAAGAAGTTCTCAGGAATGAGCTTGTCCTGCGGCTCCCTGTTGAGGTAGTCATCGCAGGCGGTGAGACCCACGACGGCTGCTGCGGCAACGATTGAGCTTATATATTTGTTCATGATCTGGTTTTGGAATTAGAAGGTTACGTTAAGACCGACTGAGAATACGCGCGAGATAGGATAAACCTTGCCGAAACCGTAGCTTTTGTCGTATGCCTCGATGAGCTCCGGATCACCCATCTTCGAGAAGTCGGTGATCGTGGCGAGGTTCTCGCCCGACAGGAAGATACGTGCGCGCTCTATGTAAGCCTTGCGGCTGAGAGCCTGCGGGATGGTGTAGCCCAGAGTGACGTTCTTCAGGCGGCAGTAGGCTGCGTTCTGCAGATAACGGGTCTGAGTGGCTGTGTTGTTGGGGCCGCCCCAGTTTACACGGGGGAGGTAGGAGTTCACATTGGGGCCGAAGGGGCTGTCGGTGTCGGCCGGACGGAAGTAATCAAGATGCTGGTCGAACACCACTGCCTGCCATTTGCCCTGCTGGCAAGCGCCGAACATCATCGGGCCGCCTGCCCAGTAGTCGCGCTTCATAGTGCCCTGGAAGAACACCTTTAGGTCGAAGCCTTTCCACTGTGCCTCAAGGTTGAGACCGAAGTTGAGACGCGGAGTCGTGTTGCCGATCACGGAGTAGTCGCCATGGTCGTCCCTGGTCCATCCGCCGCTGGAGATCACGCCGTCGCCGTCGAGATCCTTATACATGATGTCGCCTGCGCCCCATCCTGTGCCGAGTTGGTTCTGGCCGGTGCGCGGACGCGAGGGAGCCTGACCGTGCTTGGCTGTATAGGCAGCGTCGAGAGCGTCGAGGTGAGCGTTCATCTCTTCCTGAGTCTTGGCGATGCCGATGGTTGTCAGACCCCATATGTCGCCGAGCTTCGCGCCGTTGTAATAGTTGCTGAGGCTGTAGTTTTCGTTGGGATACTCGTCGACGGTAGTGGTGTGGTCATAGAGGTTGAAGGTGACGCCGTAGTTGAAGTCCTGGATACGGTCGCGCCACGAGATCGAAAGCTCCCAGCCCTTGGAGGTCATCGAGAGGTTGTTGACGTTGGGCACATTGGCGCCGAACACGCCGGGAAGCACTTCGCCCGGGCCTACCATGTCGATGGTCTTGCGCTGATAGTAGTCGAACGTACCGGTCAGACGGTTGTGGAAGAGGCTCCAGTCAAGACCGATGTCCCATGAGCGGTTCTTCTCCCATGTCAGGGTCGAGGATACGAGGCCCGGCATCGATGCGATGGCGTTCTGGCTTGAGCCGTTGTTGACGAGCCAGCCTGCGGCGTTGCCCGTATAACCCATGGTCACGTAGGTGGGATACCAGTTGTCGGTGTTCTGGTTGCCGAGCTTACCCCAGGAGAAGCGGAGCTTCAACTGATTGCAGACGTCGGTAAGATTCTCCCAGAATTTCTCGCTTGCGATGTTCCAGCCCAGTGAGAAAGAGGGGCTCCAGGTCCAGCGGCTGTCGGAGCGGAAACGCGACGAACCGTCGTAGCGGAGATTGCCCTCCACGAGGTAGCGGCCCTGATAGTCGTAGTTCAGACGGCCGAACCAGCCTGCGGTCGACCATGTGTCCTCGCCACCGCTCACGCCTACGTCCTTGCCGTCGGTCATCGACAGATAGGGAAGGCCGTTGATGATGTTGTTGCGGTATGCGCCGAAATAGTTCTGATTGAGCCATTCGCTCTGGAAACCGGCCATGATCTTGAAGTTATGGTCTTCGGCGAATGTGCGCGAATACGTTCCGTAGATGTTGGGGTTGAAGTAGTTGGAGCGTTCGTTGCGCTCTGAGATCTGGCTGCCTTCGCCTCCGTATCCGTAGGGGAATCCGTTCGGGTTGCGGGGGTAGGGGTTGCCGTCGGCGTCCCAGCCGTAGCACTGCTGCACGTCCTGCTTGCGGTTGTAGTGGGTAGCGCGGTAGTTGAACTCGGCGTTGATGTTCAGGCCTTCGAGAGGATTGATCTTGAAGACGAACTGATGGTCAAGCTTGTCCTGGATGGTGTTGTAGCGGCCGCCGTCCTCCATGGCGTTGATGAACGACTCTACTACCGGATGTCCGTTGGGGTCATAGGTCGGGATGATCGGCCAGTAGCGTGCGATGTTGTGGTACATCTCATTGCTTGCCTCTTCACGTACGAACGAAGGAGCATCGTAATGGCCGCGATACCAGCGGGTGCTGTATCCGAAAGTCAGCCAGTTGGTGACAGCGATGTTGATCTTGGCGTTGAGGGTGTAGCGCTGCAGGTTGTCCTTTCCGTAGCGGAGCGTACCGTCCTGCGACAGGATGTTGCCCGAGAAGTAGTAGTTGTACTTGTCTGTGCCGCCGGTCACGCTGAGGTTGTGCTCCTGAGCGAACGGAGTCGTGCCGAAGTGTTCCTCCATCCAGTCGGTGTTGGCGATAGGCAGAATGTCAGTCTCGTCCCATACCTCCCATTGGTTGTTGGAAGGATTGACAAACATGGTGGCGAGCGAAGGATCGGAAACGACAGCTTTCAGCTTGTCAAGATAAGCCTGTGAGAACCAGCCGGAACCATTGTTGGCAGCGGCCTCGTTCATAGTCACGGCCCACTGCCATGAGTTGGCCATCTTCGGCAGACCTATAGCCTTGCTCCAGCGGAAAGAGTCGCTATAGTTCACCGACACTTTGCCCTCTTTGCCCTGACGGGTGGTGATCAGGATCACACCGCCGGCAGCACGCGAACCGTAGATCGAAGAGGCTGCGGCGTCCTTAAGCACCGACACGTTTTCCACGTCGGCCGGGTTGAGCTGGTTGATGTCGCCCTCCATGCCGTCGATCAGCACGAGAGGATTTACCGACGAACCGCTGCCGATGGTACCCGTACCACGGATGTTCATCGAGCGGGTAGCGCCGAGCTGACCGCCGCGGGCGGCGCCGAGCACGTCAAGACCGGCAGCCATGCCCTGAAGGGCGTCGGCCACGGTATTTACCGGACGGGCTGCGATTTCCTTACCTGTCACGGTCGAAACGGCGCCGGTCAGGTTGGCCTTCTTCTGCTGGCCGAAACCGACCACGACCACCTCGTCGAGGGTGTTGCCCTCGTCTTCGAGAGTGACGTTGAGGTGCTGGCCTTCCCACTTCACGTCGGCAGGCTTGCAGCCTACGAAGCTGACGCGGAGGGTAGCGCCCTGCTTCACACCGGCGATGGAGAAGTTGCCGTCGATGTCGGTCGAACCGCCGAGGGTAGTTCCCACCACCATGACAGAAGCTCCGGGAAGAGGATCGCCGGTCTGGTCAAGTACGGTACCCGTAGCGGTATCCGGCGCGGGTACAGCTGACGCCGAAGCAGCGGGTGCCGTCAGCATCAGCACACATAGCGCGAGCAGCAGCGCGGGGAGCCCCGTAAGCTTGCAGCTCATTGTGCGGAGATAATGATACATGTTGTTGGATAAGTGATTAAGGTTAAAAAAACTAAGCGTTATTTAGCATTACAAATCTAATCTTAATTATTATTAAGTTTAATTTTCGGTCGCAAAATTAAATATAATGTCAGCTTTTACCCCCCCCCCTGTTGTTAATTTTAGTTAATTATGCTCTTAAGCATATTTTTGCCGGCGCCCCGGTATAAGTCTTATTGGTCATATTGGCCTAATTCGTCTGACTGGCCTTATTGTCTCATAAAAATTTGTAACTTTGCGCCGCAAACGATCAGAAATCAGATGGGAGGCAGATTAGACAAGGTCAAATCCATGATAGGGCTGGGCGGCCCGGAATATCGTACCGGGCTTGTGCTCAGCGGAGGGGGCGCACGCGGCTTCGCCCATGCCGGCGCGCTGAAAGCTCTGGAGGAGATGGGTATAAAGCCCGATATCCTGGCCGGAGTATCGGCCGGATCGGTGGCCGCCGTCATGTACGCGGCCGGCATCAGCCCCGAAAAGATGCTGGAGCTCTTCCTCAACGCCCGTTTCAGCGACTTCTGCGAGCTCGGCATCCCCAAGGACGGTTTTTTCAGCCTCGACCGCTTCCGCGCATTCCTGCGCAAAAATATTCCCTATGCCAATCTGGAGGATCTGCCGATTCCGGTCACAGTGGGCGCCACAGATCTCGACAACGGCAAGAAACTCGCCTTCACCTCGGGCCGGCTCGACGAGGTGGTGGCGGCCTCATGCAGCATACCCATTGTGTTCAAGCCGATAAAAATCAACGGCACGCGATGCGTCGACGGCGGAGTGCTCCACAACCTGCCGGCATGGACCATCCGCGACCGCTGCAAATACCTTATTGCCGTCAACTGCTCTCCGCTGACCAAGACCACCGTCAAGAACACGCTCATCGACATCGCGTTCCGCTCCTACGAACTTATGGCCAAGACCAACACGGTGGCCGACATGGAGCTGTGCGACATCGTGATCCGCACCGACGAGATAGCACGCTACAGGGCTTTCAACCTCAAGCAGATAGAGAAGGTGTTTGAAAGCGGCTACCGCGACACCATGAACTTCCTGCTCTACAACGGCTTCCGCAAGCCCTCACAGAGCCAACAGTCATCAACTTCCACTACCGACAAAAAATGAACAACGTAAAACCGGTCATCTACCAGCTGCTGCCGCGGCTTTTCACCAATATGAACCCCAAATGCGTGCCAGGAGGCACGTATGCCCGCAACGGCTCCGGAAAGCTCAACGACATCGACACCGCCGTCATTGCCGGCATCAAAGAGCTCGGCGCCACACACATATGGCTGACCGGCGTAATAGAGCACGCCGAAAAGACCGACTGGAGCCGCTACGGCATAGCCAAGGACAATCCCCATGTGGTCAAAGGAGAGGCCGGATCGCCCTACGCCATCAAGGACTATTATGACATCGATCCCGACCTGGCCACCGACCCGGAGCGCCGCATGGAGGAGTTCGAGGCGCTGGTGGCCCGCATCCACGACCAGGGAATGAAAGTGATCATCGACTTCGTGCCCAACCATGTGGCGCGACGCTATCACTCCGATGCAGCCCCCCGGGGCACGGAGGATCTGGGAGCCGGCGACGACACCACCCACGCATTTGACCCAAAAAACAACTTCTACTACATCCCCCGCCAGCTCTTCGCCCCGTATATCGACATGGGGTCGGGCAAGGAGGCCTACATAGAGTTTCCCGCCAAAGCCACGGGCAACGACTGCTTCTCGGCATTTCCGTCGGCCAACGACTGGTATGAGACCGTGAAGCTCAACTACGGCGTGGACTATTCCGACGGCTCGCGCCACTTCTCCCCCACTCCCGACACATGGCACAAGATGCTCGCCATACTGCTCTTCTGGGCCGGCAAGGGAATCGACGGATTCCGCTGCGACATGGCCTTCATGGTGCCGGTGGAATTCTGGGAATGGGCCGTCACCATCGTCAAGGAGCGCTACCCCCACATCGTGTTCATCGCCGAGATCTACGACACCGGGCTTTACCGGGAATTCATCTACCGCGGCCATTTCGACTATCTCTACGACAAGGTGAATCTTTACGACACACTGAGGGGCATACAGACAGCGCACTGCTCGGCCGCGCAGCTGACAGGCTGCTGGCAGGCGGTGGACGGAATCGGAGGCCACATGCTCAACTTCCTTGAGAATCACGACGAACAGCGCTTCGGCTCGAAATTCTATGCCGGCGATCCGGCCAAGGTGCTGCCCTCGCTGGTGGTCAGCTCATACCTCTCCACCGGCCCAATGATGATCTATATGGGTCAGGAGCTCGGAGAGGCGGCCTCCGACGCCGAGGGATTCAGCGGCTACGACGGACGGACGACGATTTTCGACTACTGGAGCCTCCCGACTCTACGCCGCTGGCTCGGAAGCGGTGCCCCCTCGACCGAAGGTCTCAAGCCGCGCGAACGCTGGCTGCGCGACCTCTACGCACGGGTGCTCCGTCTCTGCAACTCCGAGAAAGCGATACGTGAGGGCCGTTTTTTCGACCTGATGTATGTCAACTACGAGAATCCCACCCTCAACCCTCACAGGCAATACGTATTCATGCGCAACTACGCCGACGAGACCATAATCATCGCCGTCAACTTCTCGCCCGACTCCGCCGAACTGGCCATCAACATCCCCTCGCATGCTTTCGAGATGCTGCGCATACCGGAGGGAGAGGTGGCGATGACCGAACTGCTTACCGGCGAGAAAGAACGCAAGCGCCTGGCCGCCGACACACCTTTCGAGGCGTTCACCGGCCCGTGGGGCGCCGCCGTATGGAAAGCCCGACACCGCCGCTGACATCAGACCGCATTTTTTTTGCCGTATCTGAAACTTTGACTATATTTGCGTCTGAAACCCATTAAACTACAATTGCTATGAACCGACTCCTCACTTATATCGCAGCCGGAACCGCGGCGCTGACTGTGATGCTGACCGGATGCTCCGACGACGACCGCGTGCCGGTCGACGACATAAACGGCACATACACCGCGCAACAGACCACTCTGACCGTCAACGGAAACAAAGTTTCCGACGCCACGATGCAGGTGCGACTCAAGGAAGATCTCCCTTCTTACAAGGACAACAGGGCCGAGGCCGTCATGGTTTTCGACCGACAGATCCTCGTCGTGGACAATAAGGACGACTATTATGAAAACAGTCTTCGCGGACAATACGCTTTCATGCCCCTGTCGATGGTGATCGAAGCTGAAACCCGCGGACGCGACAACTCCGTCAGCTTCGAAGGCACGCGCACCGTCAGCTCGTCGGGCAAGGGAGAGATCAACTATGCCGCCAAAGGATCATACCGGCCCGCAGGCAAAGCGTCAGCACCAACTGTGGCGGCCGACCTCACAGTCAGCGCCAACGTCAAAGAGCTGACCGGACACACCTTCGAGATGGAGCTGAATCTCAACGACATCAACTATGATCTCACAAAATGGAGCGAGGGCAACGCCACCGGACTGGAGATCGGCTATCCGGAGGCTCTCAAGGAGCTCTACGGCACGATGGTCGACCGCATGCGCCGCGCCACAGGCTTCGACCGCATACGATTCAGCTTCAACGCCGACGGGACAATGACCGTGGCCGGACGCAACGCCATCACCGGCAACTACGCCGAGCAGCCTGCCGCCGAATACCAGCTGCTCTCCAACGGCACCCTTGTCATACTTCAGGACTGCTCCTGGGCCGACATGATGCTCAGCGCCATGGCTCCCTACAACATCAGCGTCAGAGCTCCGCGCGGACTCTATATCTTCACATCGCTCGACAAGGCCATCACCGCCGCCACGTTCACAGTCAACGGAGACCGGCTGATCATGCAGCCCGTCGTGTCGGAGATGATCAACGGAGGCCGCTACCGCAAGCCTGCAGAAAAGGCGTTTTTCGACAGCTGGGGCGTCACCTACGATCCCACCGGAAGCGGATACACCCGCGGCGAACTGCTCTATTACGCCGTCCGCAAGGCCGTGCTTGACGACGAAATGTTCGTCGCCCCATATTTCATGGCCACGCGCGTAGACTGACGGGCGACAAATTTTCCTCTTCACGATGCGCGGTAATTCGCGACTAAACATTAACTTTGCAAAAAATTTCAAGCACGTGTCACAAGATATGAACTCAGTCATCCACCCCATCAAGATTTTCGCCGGCACAAAGTCGCGCTACATGGGTGAAGAAATTTGCAAGTGCCTCGGCATGGAGCTGGGCAAGATGAACATCCAGCACTTTGCCGACGGAGAGTTTGAAGTATCGTTTGAGGAGCCTATCCGCGGCTGCGAGGTCTACCTCGTGCAGTCGACATTCCCCAATACCGACAACCTCATGGAGCTGCTCCTGATGATCGACGCCGCAAAGCGCGCATCGGCCCACTCCATCATAGCCGTGATGCCCTACTTCGGCTGGGCGCGCCAGGACCGCAAGGACAAGCCCCGCGTATCGATAGCCGCCAAGCTCGTGGCCGACCTGCTTATGGCCGCCGGAGTCAACCGCGTCATCACCATGGATCTCCACGCCGACCAGATCCAGGGCTTCTTCAACGTGCCGGTCGACCACCTCTACGCATCCACCGTGTTCATCCCCTACATCAAGAGCCTCAATCTGGAGGATATGGTAGTGGCTACTCCCGACGTTGGCGGAGCCAAGCGTGCCAACTCCTACGCCAAATATCTCGACGTACCCCTGGTGCTCTGCCACAAGCAGCGCGCGAAAGCTAACGTCGTAGAGGCGATGACTGTCATCGGCGACGTCAAGGACAAGAACGTCATACTGATCGACGACATGGTCGACACCGCCGGCACCATCTGCAAGGCAGCCAACCTGATGATGGAGAAAGGCGCCAAATCGGTTCGTGCCCTCGCTTCCCACGCCATCATGAGCGATCCCGCATCACAGCGCGTCGATGACAGCGAGATGGTGGAGATGATATTCACCAACTCCATACCGTTCAGCAAGGAGTGCCGCAAGGCCACCATCATCAGCGTAGCCAAGATGTTTGCCGACACGATCAAGCGCGTTCACAACAACGAATCCATCTCCTCGCAGTACGTCTTCAAATAAGACGACCCGCCGTCTCCCCGAGGGCGACAATATAAATCATACGGCGCAGCCTCCCGGCCCACCATCGACGGCCGCGGGGCTGCTCCGGTTTTCCTGTCATTCCTATAACCAAACCTTAACTGACACCTGTATGGAAACTAACGAAATCACCGAGGCTCTCCGTCGACGCCTCGACATAGAGCGCCTGCGGCCGATGCAGGAGCGCATGATTGAAACGCGCAAGAACGCCGTAATGCTTGCCGCGCCGACAGGCTCCGGCAAGACAGTGGCTTTCGGATGCTACCTGCTGCGGCGCTGCGGCGAGCCGCGCGGACAGGTGCAGGCGGTGGTCACCGTGCCATCGCGCGAGCTTGCCCTGCAGGTGGCCGACGTCATGCGCCGCATGGCCTCCGGTCTGAAGACCACCACCGTGTACGGCGGTCACCGCGTGGCCGACGAGCTGCCTACCCTCACTCCCCTTCCCGACATACTCATCGCCACGCCCGGGCGACTGCTCGACCTGCTGCAGCGCGGCGCCCTGGAGATACACGACCCCGCGACGGTGGTCGTGGACGAATTCGACAAGACGCTCGACCTCGGTTTCGCCGACGAGATGCGCCGTCTGATGCGTCGCATAGGCCGCCCCCATTCGCTCGTGCTGACATCCGCCACCCCCATGGCCGCGGCCGATCTGCCCCAGTGGGCGCAAAGACCCGACTGGCTGACGCTCGATTACAGCGCGTCATCCGAGGCTGCCGGGCATCTGGAACTGGTGGAAGTGGAGAGCCCGACGCGCGACAAGGCCGAGACACTGGCCGACCTGCTATGCGCCATGCCCGACGCCGGGCGTCGGCGCACGATAGTGTTCGTCAACCACCGCGAGAGCGCCGAGCGTCTCCACGCCCTGCTTGCCCGCGAGGGGATCGAGAGCGCCCTCTACCACGGCGGGCTGCAGCAGAACGAACGGGAGGCGGCAGTAGCCCGTCTGCGCGGAGGCTCCGTGCCGGTGCTTGTGGCCACCGATCTGGCCGCGCGCGGACTCGACATCGAAGGGGGCATCGACTCTGTGGTACACTATCACATGCCCCCTACACCCGACGACTGGACGCACCGCAACGGCCGCACTGCCCGCAACGGCGCCGACGGCACCGTCTACGTCATCACCACCGAAGGGGAAACCATACCCGACTACGTGGTGACCGAGCGCCGATGGCTCCCCGCTCCCCGCGAGGGACGCACGCTGCAGGCACCCATGACCACGCTTCACATCAACGCCGGCCGCAAGGAGAAGATCTACCGCGGCGACGTCGTGGGCTACATCACGGCCCATACACCGCTGAAAGGATCCGACATCGGGCTCATCACTCTCACGGACCACGCCACGCTCGTAGCCGTGCCGCGCGAAGCCGCCGCATCGGTAATCGCCTCCTGCGCCCCGCAGAAGCTCAAAGGCCAGCGCGTCCGCCTCACCTGCCTCTGACTCTCCCGCACATGCTTAACAGGCTGGAATATGTTTGGATTTATTGGATCTTTTGCGTATTTTTGACACCATGAATCTTATATTTGACATTCGACAGAGAACAGCTGATGCAGTCAGTGAATTCTGGAGGACAAAACAACTGCAATTGAAAGCAAGCAAGGATCCCTCCGGAAGGGGTGCCGTAACGGGTGGCAAACAAATGGACGGGTTCCTGTCTTTGATTCGCGACGCATGTATTGCTGTGGGGACGCCCGAACAATGCATATTCGACAAAAATAATTATCTTCCGGGCTTTTTCAGATCCTCTAAAGACTGGGATCTGATAATCATAAGCCCTAAAGGGAAATTAATTGCTGCAATAGAACTCAAATCCCAGGTAGGATCATACGGCAACAATTTCAACAACCGCACAGAGGAAGCGTTAGGCAGTGCTACAGATCTATGGACAGCCTATCGCGAGCATCAATTTCCCACCATGGGCCCACCATGGATAGGATTTCTCATGTTGATCGGACGCGACGCCGATTCTACTGTCCCGGTCAGAAATCACGAAAACCATTATCCTGTACTCCCGGAATTCGCGAATGCCTCATATATTGACCGTTATAGGATTCTTTGCGAGAAATTGGTGTCGGAAAGACTGTACAGCTCCGCATGCCTGATATGTTCGCCACAAAACTCAGACACATTCGACAGTGCTTCAGGGCTAATTTCTGTCGAACGCTTCATACATTCCCTTCAAGGTCACTTAATCGGTTGCGCAGATGAATTCAACAGCTGATATATATGGAAGCCGAGCTAACGGTGATGCTCATGGGGATGTGTTCACATCGCCTGAAATCGTGCGTTTCATGCTTGATCTGACAGGATACACCTCTGAGAAGGATCTGTCTAAGTCAACAATACTTGAACCGAGTTGCGGAATCGGCGACTTTCTTATTGAGATCCAGCGACGTATCATAATATCGGCAGAACGATATGGTTTTGACGCAGAACAGGCGTTCAGCAACAATGTCTACGCGTGTGATATTGATGCGGACAAAATGTCACACTGCATTAGAATTTTAAGGGAGAGGATGCCGCAATTCAAAGCGACTAACTTTAGACATGGAGACTTTTTGACATCATCATGGGATATTTCTTTCGATTATATTGTTGGCAACCCTCCATATGTCAGCTATGCAAACATACCTGATAATCTGAAGAAACTATACAAACACAAATTCAGGACATTTCACTACCGGACTGATTTATATATCCTGTTTTATGAGCATAGCCTTCGACTCCTTTCAAAAAACGGGAAGCACTGCTTCATCTGTTCAGACCGCTGGCTAAAAAACGAGTCTGGACGTAAACTACGTGCTTTCATATCTGCCAATTTCGACGTCGAATACATCATTGACATCGAATCGCTGAAAGCGTTCAAAGAAGCAGTGCTTGCATATCCCTCCATTACGGTAATAAGCAATAGCAAAAAATCAACAAGCGTAAAGACTGCCCGGATTGAACGAATCGAAAGTCTTTATACCAATATTAAATTCGACGATAAAGTCTTTCCAGATAATGACAATTGGAACAGTATCTTCCTGAAAGACAACACCGGCGGACTTTACACCATCGAACAACAAGGTTTTTCCATTGGCATTGGAGTTGCAACCGGTTCCGATAAGGTGTTCATATCCAAAACACTTTATGAAAATATCGAGACCGAGCTATTAATTCCTCTTATTACCGCCAAAGATCTTACCGGCAATTATTTTCAATGGAGCGGGCGGTACCTGCTGAACCCTTACAATCAGTCAGGAAATCTGATAGACCTCGAAAAGTATCCTAAGGCAAAGTCATATCTCAGCGCACACAAAGAAGCGCTTTCACAAAGACATATAGTCAGAAACAACCGGACATGGTATGCTCTCATCGACAAGGTCAAACCCCATCTTACTGAACGACCAAAAGTATTGCTGCCAGACATATCGGGAAATGATTTCATTTTTGTAGATTCAGGACAGTATTATCCCGGACATAATATCTACTATATAGCGGGAGGCGACATCACTACGATGGAATTAATAGCTGCAATTCTTATGTCATCATTTGTCAAAAACCAGATCATGAGTATCTCCAATAAGATGAACGGGGGATTGCCAAGATGGCAAAGCCAGACAATAAGAAAATTAAGAATTCCGTCACTTTCACAAATCCGGCCCAAAGAAAAGGATGCGATTCTTTATGCATATCAGCAAAAAGATTTTCAAACAATAGACATTTTAGTGTCTCGCATTGTGAAAAGTCAACGTAGCGGGGCGCCATCTCGCAAAAGCATCTGCCGTCAACCTTCATTGTTCGACCAACAAAGTTTTTTGGGATGATCGCCGGCTTTAGCCTCAGTACCCAATCAACGAATAGCAGAATTAAGCCAATTGCACTTCTCCGTCTTTTATGACCGGATTCATCTGCATTTTTGTGAAATTCCCAGAGCTATCAAAGTGGATTTATGCGCTAAAGATGAGGGAATTTCAAAAAAAATCGCTACCTTTGCGGCGCAATAAGTAAAGTCAATATAAAGTCTAACTTATTAATCACAAACCAATTATTTTATTAACTAACCTAAATGGCTGAAAAAGAAATCAAAACAGCAGTTGAAGACTTCGACTGGGACGCATTTGAGAATGGCGAAACCCATGCCGGCAAGTCGCGCGAGGAGTTCACGAAGACTTACGACGAGAGCCTCAACACCGTCAAGGACAAAGAAGTGATCGAAGGCACGATCATCGCCCTCAACAAGCGTGAGGCCGTGGTCAACATCGGTTACAAGAGCGACGGCATCATCCCCTTCAGCGAGTTCCGCTACAACCCCGACATCAAGGTCGGCGACAAAGTGGAGGTCTTCATCGAGAACCAGGAGGACAAGAAGGGCCAGCTTATCCTCTCCCACCGCAAGGCTCGCGCAGCCCGTTCGTGGGACCGCATCAACGAGGCCCTGGAAAAGGACGAGATCATCAAGGGCTACATCAAATGCCGCACCAAGGGCGGCATGATCGTCGACGTGTTCGGCATCGAGGCATTCCTGCCCGGCTCGCAGATCGACGTGCGTCCTATCCGCGACTACGACATCTTCGTGGGCAAGACCATGGAGTTCAAGGTCGTTAAGATCAATCAGGAATTCAAGAACGTCGTTGTCAGCCACAAGGCTCTCATCGAGGCCGAGCTCGAGCAGCAGAAGCGCGAGATCATCGCCAAGCTCGAAAAAGGCCAAGTGCTCGAGGGCACAGTCAAGAACATCACCTCCTACGGTGTGTTCATCGACCTGGGCGGCGTCGACGGACTTATCCATATCACCGACCTTTCGTGGGGCCGCGTAAGCCATCCCGAGGAGGTCGTTCAGCTCGACCAGAAGATCAACGTCGTCATCCTCGACTTCGACGACGAGAAGAAGCGTATCGCTCTGGGTCTCAAGCAGCTCATGCCCCATCCCTGGGACGCTCTCGATCCCGAGCTCAAGGCCGGCGACAAGGTCAAGGGCCGCGTAGTGGTCATGGCCGACTACGGCGCATTCGTAGAGATCGCCCCCGGAGTGGAGGGTCTGATCCACGTCAGCGAGATGTCGTGGAGCCAGCACCTGCGCTCGGCTCAGGACTTCATGAAGGTAGGCGACGAGGTAGAGGCCGTGATCCTCAACCTCGACCGCGAGGACCGCAAGATGAGCCTCGGCATCAAGCAGCTCAAGAAAGATCCTTGGGAGGACATCGAGGTTCGCTACCCGATCGGTTCGAAGCACACCGCCAAGGTGCGCAACTTCACCAACTTCGGCGTATTCGTGGAGATCGAGGAGGGCGTCGACGGCCTTATCCACATCTCCGACCTGAGCTGGACAAAGAAAGTGAAGCACCCCAGCGAATTCACCACTATCGGCGCCGATATCGACGTGCAGGTGCTTGAGATCGACAAGGAGAGCCGTCGCCTCAGCCTCGGCCACAAACAGCTCGAAGAGAACCCCTGGGACGTATTCGAGACCGTATTCACCGTAGGCTCCGTGCATGAGGGCACTATCGTGGAGATGGTGGAGAAAGGCGCAGTGATCCAGCTCCCCTACGGAGTGGAGGGCTTCGCTACTCCCAAGCACCTCGTGAAGGAGGACGGCACCTCCGCACAGGTTGACGAGAAGCTCAACTTCAAGGTGATCGAATTCAACAAGGACAGCAAGCGCATCATCCTCAGCCACAGCCGCATCTTCGAGGACGAGGCCAAGGCAGAGCGCAACGAAGCCCGCAAGGCCAAGCGCGCCACCAAGCGCCAGGAAGAGGCTCCGGTTGTCTCGACCCCGATCGAGAAGACCACCCTCGGCGATCTGGAGGCTCTTGCAGCACTCAAGGAGAAGCTTTCGGAATAATACTCCGGAAAATCCCATAAACACCCCGACGGGCACCGCAGGCCGCAAGCCGCAGTGCCCGTCGGTCGTCTTTATACGCAATATCCTGCCGTGACGCCATACCGGAGGCGCACCAGTACAGCAAAAAAAATCCATCATTTTCTCCATAATTGTCATTTTATATGACCGGCTTCAAAGCTAATTCCGCTTCCCCGACAGCCAACCTCTCCGCCGAAGCCGACACATTCGAGTTCGGCAACCTCATCAACGACCCGACTCCCCGCACCCACCTGCTCAAAGCTCCTGTCAAGGACCGCTACGTCCGCATCGACGCACTCTCCACAGCCGGCGATGACGACACCGTGGCCATAGCAGAAATCGACCTGCGTTAAAGATGCCGATGAAGAGGTTGAAAAGATTTTAAGCGCGACGCAAAGGCATTTCATAATTAATGGAATAATTCGTAAATTTGCAGAGACCGCCGCAATATCCGCGATCCGACCTTACCTGAATCAACCAAACAGATTAATACCAATCGTCACGATGAAAACTTTCACTTCAATAGCGCTTGCAGCGCTACTTATCGCAGCTGCTCCTGCGGCAAAAGCACAGACAACCTGGACCGACCCTCTCCAGGCAGGATATCCGACGGTGCAGAACCAGGGTTGGACCGACGAGATCGGCCACAGCTACGTGCGTCTGCCCGACCGCGCCGAAGCGCAGGTGCGCAAACCGCTCTGGGATCTGAGCCGCAACAGCGCCGGCCTCGCTCTCTACTTCACCACCAACTCGCCTACGATCACCGTCAGCTACAAGATCAGCGGCCCTGCGGCAATGCCCCATATGCCGGCCACCGGCGTATCGGGCGTCGATCTATACCGTGTTGAGCCCGACGGCAGGCAGGATTTCTGCTTCGGAGGATATTCGTTCGGCTCCGGCCGCGCCAGATACAGCTACTCCGCCCTCGCCCCCGACGACCTGAGCGGCGCTCCGCGCGAATACCACCTGAATCTCCCGCTCTACAACACCATCGACTCGCTGCAGATCGGCGTGGCCGACGGAGCCGAGCTCAAGATACTGCCCAAACGCCAGGAGAAACCGATTGTGGTCTACGGCACATCGATAGCCCAGGGAGCCTGCTCCTCGCGCCCCGGCATGGCATGGATCAACATCGTGCGCCGCAATCTCGGCGACTACCCGGTAATCAACCTCGGATTCTCGGGTAACGGACGCCTGGAGCCTGAAGTGATTTCCTATCTGGCCGAGATCGACGCCGCCCTCTACGTGCTCGACTGCATGCCCAATCTGACCAACAAGAGCGCCGACGAAGCCCGCGACCTTGCCATAGCCGCCGTGGAGCAGCTGCGCAAGACCACCGACGCCCCGATAATCCTCGTGGAGCACGCCGGCTACAGCAACGCGCCCACCAACGCAGCCCAGCTCGACTGCTACACGCGTCTCAACCGCGGACAGCGCGAAGCCTACGAGACGCTGAAAAACAAGGGGGTCAAAGATCTCCATTACATCACCCACGACGAGCTCGCCTATCCGGCCGACGCATGGGTCGACTATGTCCACCCCTCCGATCTCGGCGCACAGCGCCAGGCCGACGTGGTGACAGCCAAGATACGGCAGATCAAGAAATTCTGAACGCTGACACAACAATACTCATAACCTAATGAAGTTCATCACGCCTCTGCTGATCGCTGCTATGGCGGCCTCGCTGCCTGCCACCGCCGAGATCCGCAACGCCAACACCATAAAGCTCAATCCGGGCGACACCCGAGAGCAGGTGATAGAAAAGGCGGTGCACGTAGTACCCACAGCCAACCAGCTCGACGCCCTGCAGCGCGGCTACATCGCTTTCATCCACTTCGGCCCCAACACATTCAGCCGCCGCGAATGGGGCACCGGATTCGAGGATCCCGCCGACTTCAGGCTTGAGAACCTCGACACCGACCAGTGGTGCGCCGCCATGAAAGCCGCCGGCATGAAGATGGTGATACTGACGGTGAAGCACCACGACGGATTCGTCATATGGCAGAGCCGCTACACCCGCCACGGCATCATGTCGTCGCCGTTTCGCGACGGCAAGGGCGACGTGCTCCGCGACCTCTCGGCCTCGTGCCGCAAATATGGCCTGAAACTCGGCATATACCTCTCGCCTGCCGACCTCTACCAGATAGAGAACCCCGACGGCCTCTACGGCAATCTCAGCCCCAAGACCACACGCACAATACCGCGGCCCGTAGAGGGGCGCCCCTTCGCCAACAAGACCACTTTCACCTTCGACGGCATCGACGACTACAACGAGTATTTCCTCAACCAGCTCTTCGAGCTGCTTACCGAGTACGGCGAGATCGACGAAGTGTGGTTTGACGGCGCCCACCCCAAGCGCAAGGGCGGACAGACCTACAACTACAAGGCATGGAAAGAGCTTATCCACAAGCTTGCCCCCAAAGCCGTAATTTTCGGCCGAGAGGACATCCGCTGGTGCGGCAACGAGGGCGGTGGCACGCGTCCCACGGAGTGGAACGTCATCGGCTATCAGGAGAATCCCGACACGGCGCAGCACTTCGCCGACATGACAGCAGCCGACCTCGGATCGATCGACGAGCTGATGAAAGCCAGATTTCTCCACTATCAGCCTGCCGAGACCAACACCTCGATACGCGAGGGATGGTTCTACCGCGACGACGAGCGCCAGAAGAGCCGCACGCCCGACGACATCTTCGACACATATGAGCGCGCCGTGGGCGGCAACTCGATATTCCTGCTCAACATACCGCCCAACCGCGAGGGGTGCTTCTCGCAGGTCGACGTCGACGCCATCACCGAAGCCGGGAGCCGCATCGCCGACACCTACACCACTTCGCTGATACCCGCCGGAGGAGCCGACCGCAAGCTCCTCGACTCCGACATCCATACCTCCGTCAAGGCCGACAAGCCCATCACGGTCGACTTCGGCAAGTCGGTCACCATCAACCGCTTCATGCTCCAGGAGCCTGTGGCCGACCATTCGGAGCGCATAGAGAGCCTCGCCCTCGACGCATGGCTCGGCGGAGAGTGGAAAGAGATCGCATCGTGCACCAACGTAGGATTCAAACGCATACTCCGCTTCCCCGACGTCACCACCGAGCGCCTCCGCGTGCGCGTCACAGCCACCCGCGCGCTCCCCTATCTGGCCGAGCTCGGAGCCTACTTCTACAAGGCTCACGCACCGCAGCTCGCCTCCTCGCGCTCGCTCGACGGAATGGTCAGCATCGCGCCCACATCGGGCGGCTTCGGATGGAACCGCAACGGACAGAATCCCGGAGCCAACCTCTCCGCCGGAGCCGAGATACGCTACACCACCGACGGCGCTGAGCCCACGGCAGAGTCGGCCCTCTACACCGAGCCATTCCGCGCAGAACGCGCCACCGTCAAGGCCCGCGCATTCCTCCACGGAGAGCAGGGCTCCGTCGCAGAGACCACCTACGGATATATCAAACAACCCTGGAAGATAGCATCTGCCGGGACCGACAGCGAGAAAGCGCCTGCATCGGCTGCCATCGACGCCAATGCCTCGACCGTGTGGGCCGCTCCCGCGGGAGCCGATGCCTGGATCGCCATCGACCTCGGGCAGCCTCTGGAGATAGCCGAACTGACCTACACGCCGCAGACGCGTGTACACGGCAAGGGAATGATGGACCGCGGACGCATCAGCGTCAGCGATGACGGCGCCACATGGCGCGAAGCCGACACATTCGAGTTCGGCAACCTCATCAACGACCCGACCCCGCGCACCCACGTGCTCAAAGCCCCTGTCAAGGCCCGCTACGTCCGCATCGACGCCCTCTCCACAGCCGGAGGCGACGACACCGTGGCCATCGCCGAGATCGACATCAGATAAGCATTTTTCTGCAAACATGCCACACACCGGTGGCCGGCAGCCTGCGTGCCTGTCGGCCACCGGTCGTGTTTAGCCGGCCCGGGCTGGCGCGAAGCGGCTGAACTCGCACCCTCCGGGGCTCGGCCGAGGGGAGGCGGGCGCAGTGCCCCCGGTCTCCGCGTGATCCGTATCCTGCCTCCCGCTAACGCGGTCGACCGGCTACGGCTCGCGCTCCGAACCGGGGATAACCGGCCCCGCCGCCTCCGGCGCTTCCCCTGATGCCATCCCATCCGGCAGCCGCCCACTCCGACAGATAGTCCCACCGCAGGGAGTCAGACTGTGCAAGTCGAATGGGACGGAAGCGGAAGCCCCGGAGGGGGCGGGGATGACAACCCCGGTTCGGAGCGGGGGACGAAGGCGGGGAGGACGCGGCAGCGGACGCACCGGCGAGGCACACGCGCAGACCGGGGACAAGAACAGACCACCGCCCCACCGCGGCGAGCCCCGGAGGAAGCGAAGCCGCGCACCCACGCAAGCGCAGGAGAAGCGAAGAGGAGGACACCCGACTGGAGGGCGGAGAGAGGTGGATGTGTGGGAAGTAGTGCATTTTTGTGATGACAATGTGGCTACAGTGGCGAAAGGGTGGAAAATTTCTTTATAATTTTGCTTTGAAGAGCCGGAAAAGTCAGCCGACAGCTCCGGCCAACGGATGTGGGACTCTACAAGTGCAATCTTTCAACAGGGAAACAAACAATGCTTCGATTTTTGCCTATCTATTTGAATAACAATAAATTTACCCCCCCCCCACTCGTTAAGGGAGGAGGCGGATCGCCGGCACCATGTTCAGCCCGGGATCCTCATCAGAAAAGAGCGGCCCACACATCCCGACATTCAACTGCTTACCCCACTCCTGCGAGAGCCTCTCCCGCCATAGGCGGGAATATCATCCACGCTCTAATCCTCTATCCTCCAATAAATCAATCATCACAAAATATCACGACACAATACAGGGAAAAGATTATGAAACGACTTTTACTCATTTTAATGACCCTTTTAGCATTCACACCGCCATATGCGTTCGCTAAGGAGGAAACAATTTTAATTAGATTTACTCCTGGGTCAGGAACAAACGCCAAAGGCATATATTCCCTAAAAGAAGGTGAACAAATCAATAATTCTGAATATTCAGGTGTTGTATATCAGAGCAGCACTAAAATGGAGGCTGAATATGCGACAGAATCAGATTATAATCAATTATCCACTTATTGTACATGGGTTTTCGGATTTGATATCCACAATCAAACCCAAACTAAAGGCTTAAATATAAAATTCAAAAGTTCATTCGGTGACCGCGGCCTAGTGCCTTCAACTACTAAATCTTATCATGCTTTGCAACTATC
Organism: uncultured Muribaculaceae bacterium; assembly: GCA_947629175.1. GTDB lineage: Bacteria > Bacteroidota > Bacteroidia > Bacteroidales > Muribaculaceae > Paramuribaculum. The sequence continues at coordinate 81,228 of CANRCT010000008.1, forward strand.
TTCAAGCACAGATAATCCTTATGGATTAGCTATATTATGTACTGGAAGAGATCAAGTAAATGTCACCATTACTTCAATCAATCCTCAAACGCCAATCAAAAGTATCAAATTCGGAAAAACAGGTACTTTTAGTAGATGACAAAATTTGAAAATGTGTTATTAAACACCTGAATATCAGCGTATTAAATTTGCAAAAGTCCCTG
>CANRCT010000009.1 GCA_947629175.1 uncultured Muribaculaceae bacterium
TGACTCCTACAGGATTCAAACCTGTAACCTTCTGATCCGTAGTCAGATGCTCTATTCAGTTGAGCTAAGGAGCCATCAATACGCAAACTTGTCTTGAATCGCTCTCGATCCCGTTTGCGACTGCAAAGTTAATACCTTTTTCACTCCCCGCCAAATTTTTTTCTACTTTTTTGAGACAGTAAATGGCGCCATAGGTGTAATTGTATGTATATAAGGGAATAAGTATGATGATGGCGGACTTGAATGGATTGCCGTAGAATTACGGCTGTCGGGCGACTGGAGCTGTAAGGACGACGGTGTCGCGACGCCGGTGTCGAGAAAATAAGGTGCGACGATCATGTGGGAGGCTTGCAATTGACGCAAAAAATGGTTAATTTTGTCAGCATATGAACAGACTGCTATTAATGGCGGCTGCCGTTGCGACAGCCGCATCGGTCGTGGCTTCGGCGCCTGACGACCGCCTTATCATACTTCACACCAATGACACTCACAGCCGTATTGATCCCGATGCATCGGACCGAGGGGGCATTCTGCGCCGCAAGGTGCTGGTTGACAGTGTGCGCGATGCTGAAACGAATGTGCTCCTTGTCGATGCCGGCGATGCCGTGCAGGGCACGCTGTATTATTCGCTCTTCGGAGGTGAGGTAGAGCGCAAGATGATGAATGCGCTCGGTTATGATATCCAGATACTCGGCAATCATGAGTTTGATAACGGTATGGATGCTCTTGCCAGGGAGTGGAGTCAACTCAACGCATCGCGCATTACTACAAATTACGACCTGACCGGGACTCCGCTTGACTCCATATTCGTTCCTTACGAGATACGTAAGTTCGGCGACCGACGGATCGCTTTCATTGCCATAAATATTGATCCTGACGGAATGATATCGGCTTTCAATACCGCAGGCTTGAAATATCTCGACGGCATAAAGGCTGCAAATGCCACTGCCTGGCATTTGAGGCACAATGAAAAGGCGGATATGGTGATAGCCATAACACATATTGGCCATAGTGTGGCACCCGGCTATACCGATCTTGATCTTGCACGCAACAGCGAGGATATAGATATGATAATCGGAGGACACTCCCACACGCTGATCAATCCCGAAGATCCGGGATCGCCTCAATGGGCAGCTCTTAATGCGCAGGGCGACACCGTGGTCATCGCTCAGGCCGGTTCATGGGGGGCATACGTAGGCAAGGTTGAGATCGACCTTCCTACACTGGCAGTCAGCACTTCGGTAATTCCGGTAAATTCGCGTCTGGATGACCGGGTGGATCAGGCTGCCGCCGCCATACTCCGGCCATATAGGGCGAAAGTCGATTCCATCCTCTCTATCCCTGTTTCTGAAGCTGCAGCGCCGATAGTCAAAGCCGACTGGGGGCTCGTCAATCTCGTCAGCGACTTAGTGGCTGAGAAAGGCAGCCGCCTTAACGGCGCGCCGGTCGACATGGCTATAATGAACCGCGGCGGTATCCGCTGCGATCTCGACAGCGGTGTCATCACTAAGGGAGCCATAATGCAGATGCTTCCGTTTGACAATCATGTGGTGGTGATCGAGGTCAGCGGCGCCGACCTCATCCAGGCATTTGAGGTTATGGCCGGACGCAAGGGCGATGGCATCAGCGGGGCATCGGCCGTGATTGATCCCATGACGCTTACGTGCCGCAGTATACGGGTCGGAGACAGGAAGATCGATCCTTCAAAGCGCTATAGAGTGGCCACTATTGATTATCTCGCTATGGGAGGCGACTTCCTTAGCAGCCTTAAAAACGCTACGATCCTTCATCGCAGCGAGCCATTGCTTTACGATGATGTCATCGGATTACTCAGAGAAAAGACAAAAGGCTCATTGCCGATAGTGCCCGATACCACGGTCAGAATGACAGTAGCTCCCGATCGTTAACTTTTCGACTATAATGAACATTTCGTCATATATCAGATCCGTTGTCATGGCCGGTATTGCCTTGACGGCAGTGGCAGGCTTAAATGCAGCCGATGGTGTGACATCTTTGAGGCATGATCAGGCCATTGCACGGGAGAGCCGTCACTGGGCCGATTCGGTCATGGAGAGAATGAGTCTGCGCGACAAGGTGGCGCAGCTGATGGTGCCACGCCTTGATATCGCCGACAATCCGGCCGGACATTCGCAGCTTCGCAGTGTTGTTGCTGATCATAAGGTAGGTGGAATTTTGCTTGGAAAAGGCTCCGCCGCAACGTATGCTTCGCTCATTGGATATGCCGGTTCGGTGGCCGATATACCGCTCATGGTCACTCTCGATGGCGAATGGGGGCCGGCCATGCGTGTTACGGATGCACCCCGGTTTCCTTATAATATCTGTCTCGGTGCGATCACCGACGACAGCCTTCTTTACGACTATGGCCGCGAGGTGGCACGCCAGTGCCGCGAACTTGGCATAAGCGTTGACTTCGCTCCAGTGCTTGATGTCAACTCCAATCCGCGAAATCCGGTCATCGGATACCGTTCGTTCGGAGAGGATCCAGTCAGAGTGAGCCGTCTGGGAGTCGCTTTCTCGCGCGGCCTGTCCGATGGGGGAGTGATGCCGGTGGGCAAGCATTTTCCGGGCCATGGCGATACGGATACCGACTCCCATCATGCTCTTCCGGTACTCAAACGCACTTCGGAAGAGATGGAGCATACAGAGCTTGTGCCGTTCCGTGATTATATACTGGCAGGCATGCCGGCAATAATGACGGGGCATCTCACTGTGCCTTCTCTTGACCCGTCGGGGGCTCCGGCATCCTTATCCCGCGCGATAACTTCCGGATTGCTCCGCGATGCCATGAAATTCCAAGGCATTGTGTTTACTGACGCTCTGGCTATGAAAGGAGCCAAGGCCGAGGGCGAAACCAGCAATTGTGTGGCCGCTCTTAAGGCGGGAGCCGACGTCATGCTTCAGCCTCGCGCTTTGGCTTCAGATATTCAGGCTGTTGTCGCAGCTGTCAAATCAGGAGCTATATCCGAAAAACAGATCGACCGGAGCTGTCGCAGGATACTCGAATGGAAATATGCTGCCGGGCTTACCAAAGCGTCACGTCCAAGACCGGCCGGGATAGCATCGCGAATCAATTCGGATTCGGCCGCCGATATGATCCAACGACTTTCAGAGGCGTCAATCGTGTGTGTGCGCAATGACGGCAACCTTCTGCCAGTCGGAGGTCTGTCGGACAGGTCGATCGCTGTTGTGACTCTCGGTGCGTCGGCCGACAATCAGTTCAGTTCCTACTGCCGCAAATATGCCCGTACTACCGATTATGGATTCACTGCCGGCCCTATACCTGCCGCGAAACTGGCGGAGATCAACAAGGCGGATCTCGCCATAGTACTTGTGACAACCCAATCGTCGTGGGCCGTCTCGGCGCTTAAACAGATCAATACGCCGGCCAAAGCGGCTGTAATCCTCGCCAACCCCTTGAAAATAGGTCAGCTTGTCCCTTCGTTGGACGATTACGGAGCAGTTATTATAGGCGGCGATGACATAAAAGCTATGCGTAAGGCTGCTGCCGAAGCGGTGTTCGGAGGCATTGATGTCAGTGGCCGTATGCCGGTGGCAGTGCCCGGTCTGGCGCCTTTAGGCGCAGGTATCGATTTAGCGAAGAGCCGACTGGGATATTCTTCATTTCGCTCCGCCGGCTTTGATCCTGATCTTAAACGCCGTATCGATTCAATAGCCAAAGCCGGAGTGGCTTCAGGCGCATATCCGGGATGTCAGGTCGTCGTGGCTCGCGGCGGCAATGTAGTGGTAGATGCCTCGTATGGCAGGATAGAACGCGGAGGCGCTGCGGAGGTCACCGGCGAGACGCTTTACGACATAGCGTCGATGACCAAGGCTACGGCGACTCTTGCCGGACTGATGAAGGCTTATGATGAAGGTCTGTTCAAGCTCGATGAACCCATATCTAAGTATATTCCCGAACTTGATGCCACCGAGAAGTCGGATCTGACGCCCTCGCAGCTGCTGTATCACGAATCAGGCATGCCTGCGGTCATCAACGTCAACAAGGTGATGATGGATCCCGACAGCTACACAGGGCCTCTGACCAAGGGAAGGGCGTCGGCTGGATACGGCATACGCATCGCCCGTCGAGTCTATGGCAACAACAGCGCACGTCTGCGCAGTGATATCACCAGCGCGTCGCCTACAAAAAACAATAGGCTGGAAATTGCCAAAGGCATATATGGAGGCACTCCGTTGCGCGACACCATAATGAGCCGCATTCATCAGGCTCCTCTCCGTGCGTCGAAGTCATACCGCTACAGCTGTCTTAACTTCTGCCTGCTGATGGAGATGGAAGAGAATCTTACAGGCACTGAGCATGACCGTTGGGTAAAGTCGGAAATTTTCGGTCCACTCGGAGCCTGGCATACCGGATTCAGGCCCCGTGACTATTATCCTGCCGCTAAGATCGCTCCTACAGAGAATGACGCTTTTCTGCGCAGGCAGACCATACGGGGGTATGTCCACGACGAGATAGCAGCCTTTTCCGGAGGAGTGCAGGGCAATGCGGGCCTCTTTTCCACTGCATCGGATATCGCCAAGTATTCACAGATGCTTCTCAATGGGGGAGTTTATGGCGGAGAGCGCCTTCTCAATTCCGCGACGGTGAAGAAATTCACCGAAAGCCGCAGCAGCGGTGGACGCCGCGCTCTCGGCTTTGATCTGATGGGCAATCCTCTCAGTAACGACGATACCGGAGGCTACACGATTTTCGGCCATACTGGTTTTACCGGTACATGTTTCTGGATTGATCCGGAGAAACAGCTGATATTCGTATTCCTCTCCAACAGAGTCAATCCGTCGCGTGAAAACAGTGCCTTCAGCAAGCTCAATCCCCGTGGACTGATGATGAAAGCCATTTACGAATCCTTACTGTAAAAACCATATATCACATACCTTACTCCCATGAGTGACGAATATAATGACGACGACGAGCTCTACGGACTGAACCCGGGCGAAGAGGAGGATAACGGCGAGGCTGTCGAGGGTGGTTTCGGGTCGATGCTTGTCGACCTCACTGACGACACCGTGCGCCATCAGCTCCGAGGCATGTTCCAGAGCTGGTATCTCGACTATGCGTCATATACCATTCTTGACCGTGCTATCCCGCATATCGACGATGGATTGAAACCGGTGCAGCGGCGCATACTCCACACGATGAAAAAGCTCGATGACGAGCATTTCATCAAAGTGGCCAACATCGTGGGTGCCACCATGGCCTTTCATCCCCATGGCGATTCCTCGATCTATGGCGCGCTCGTGCAGCTCGGCCAGAAGCAGCTACTGGTCGATACCCAGGGCAACTGGGGCAATACCCTGACTGGCGCCTCGGCGGCCGCCGGACGTTATATCGAGGCTCGCCTCTCACCATTTGCGGTAGAGGTGCTTTACAATCCCAAGGTGACCGAATGGGTTCCGAGCTATGACGGACGTGACAAAGAGCCTGTGACTCTTCCCGCCAAATTTCCCCTGCTTCTCTTTCAGGGAGTAGGCGGTATAGCCGTGGGGCTTTCTTCGCTCATCATGCCCCATAATTTCAACGAGATACTCTATGCCGCCGTGGCATATCTCAAGAATGAGCCGTTCACGCTTTATCCCGACTTCCCTACAGGCGGATTTATTGACGTGTCGCGCTATAACGACGGCGCTCGTGGCGGAAGAATAAAGGTGCGTGCGAAGATTGAAAAAATCGACAGCAAGACGCTTGCCATCACGGAAATACCATTCGGGCTGACTACCGAGACGCTTATCGAGACAATCATCAAGGCCAACGACAAAGGAAAGATCAAGATACGCCGTGTCGACGACAATACTTCGCGCACAGCCCGTATTATCGTCACTCTGCAGCCCGGAACATCGAGCGACAAGGCGATTGATGCGCTTTATGCTTTCACATCGTGCGAACTGCAGTTGTCGCCCAACTGTTGCGTGATCCATGATGACAAGCCGCGTTTCCTCGGGGTCAGCGACGTGTTGCGCCACAACGTGGATCATACGCGCGCAATTTTCAAGGCCGAGCTTGAGATCAAGCTTGGCGAGGTCAGGGAGCAGCTGCTGTTCGCCACGCTTGAAAAGATATTCATCGAGGAGCGGATATATAAGGACAAGGAGTTTGAGGAAAGCCGGTCGAAGACCGAGGCTATACGCCATATTGACCGTCGTCTGGAACCCTGGAAAGAGAGATTCATCCGTCCGCTGACCGATGACGATCTGCTTCGCCTGCTTGAGATCAAGATGAGCCGCATACTGCGTTTCAGCTCCGATGCGGCCGACGATGCCATAGCTGAATACAACCGGCGTATCGAGGAAATAGAAAAAGATCTGGCTTCGCTTACGGAGTACACTATCCGGTGGTTTGAGCATCTCAAGGAAAAATATGGAGCGGCCTATCCGCGCCAGACTGTCATAAGGAATTTCGACAGCATCGAGGCCGCAAATGTAGCTGAGGCTACCGAGAAACTTTATATCGACCGCGACGAGGGCTTCATCGGCACTGCGCTGAAAATAGAGCCTGACAAGCGTGAGAAGGCATTCCTCTTCAACTGCTCGAATATCGACGACATCATAGTGTTCTACCGCGATGGCAAATACAAGGTGATGCGCGTGCAGGAAAAAGTGTCGGTAGGCAAGGGGATAATCCATGTGGGCCTGTTCAAGCGCAACGACATACGCACAGTCTACAATGTCATCTATCAGGATGGCAGAGGAGGCACATATTACATGAAGCGCTTCTCCGTCACCGGCATGACGCGCGACAAGATATATGACTTGACACAGGGCAAGCCGGGATCGAAGGTCGCATGGTTCACTGCCAACTCCAATGGCGAGGCAGAGTCTGTGAAGGTGGTGCTCAAACCCAAGGCGCGCCTGAAGACACTGCAGTTTGACGTGGATTTCGCAGAACTCGCGATCAAGGGTCGTGGCGCGATGGGCAATATCGTGACTAAAAATGAGGTGCATCACTTCACGCTCAGCCGTAAAGGTCATTCGACACTGGGCGGACGTCAGGTGTGGTTCGATCACGATGTGCTGCGCATCAATTACGACGGGCGCGGAGAATATCTCGGCGAGTTCGGCCCCAGTGATCTGGTGCTTGTGGTGCTTGACAACGGCGAATTTTACACATCGACGTTTGATGCCTCCAACCATTATGAGGAGGGGATAATGCTGATACAGCGTTTCAGGCCAGAGACGGTATGGACAGCGATATTGCGTGATGCAGACCAGGGCAACTATCCTTATGTGAAGCGTTTTAAGTTTGAGCCGTCGGCTCGTCGTCAGCGCTATCTCGGCGAGAACGAGCGTTCTGCTCTTATCGCGCTCAGCGACAAGGATGGAGCCCGCTTCCTGGTGACTTTTGGAGGAGCCGATGAAATCCGAGGCCAGCTGACTCTCGATGCGGATGATTTTATTGCCGTGAAATCGCTGAGAGCCAAAGGGAAGCGACTTACTACGTATGAAGTGGCGTCGATCATAGAAATCGAACCGCGTGAGAAGCCCGATCCTGAAAACATGGCGGAATCAGATGGAGAAGCAGATTCAGAGGCGGATGAGGATGATGCTTCCGACGCCCAGTCTGACGACGAGGTGCGTGACGAACTGACAGGTCAACAGCGTATATTCTGATGAAAAGATTTTTGAGACCATTGATGATGGCTGCTTTCATAGCAGCGGCGTCATCACTGTCGGCATCGGAGCCGGAAGAGACCTTGCTGCGTCCGGTGACCGCAGCATATACTATAGAGGCAGGTTCGTCGCATCTCGCTGATACATATCTTTCGCCCATACGCTATACAGGCTGGAGTCTTGGAGCGGGCTACTCAAGGATGCAGGCAATGAAGTTCTCGCCCGAAAAATGGGTAATGGCTTTTGATACACGCGTGGCAGCCGAACGCACACTCAACCGTGTGGGCAACGCCACTATGTGGTACTGGGGGCTTGATTTACATTGGGCGATGATGAGGCGTGTGCGTCCGGCCTCCGGAATTACGGTCGGATTCGGCGCCGGCGCCGGCCTGAAAGCCGGATGCCTGTACTCGCAGCGCAACGGCAATAATCCGGCATCAGCCAAAGCCGCTCTCACAATAGATCTTACCGGCTATGTGGCGTGGAACACGCGTGTCGGACGGCTGCCGCTTACGCTGACATATCGCCCTTCAATTCCTCTTACAGGCGTCTTTTTTGCGCCTGATTACGGAGAGCTGTATTATGAGATTTATCTTGGAAATCACTCGGGTCTGGCACGTATGGCATGGTGGGGCAATTATTTCGCACTCGACCATATGATGGCGGTTGATCTGCACCTTGGCACGACCTCTCTGCGTATCGGATATTCCGGGCAGTTTCTGTCGACCAAGGCGAGTGACATAACGTCGCGGATGGCTCGCCATTGCGCCGTCGTAGGCGTCACGGGCGAATGGCTCTCAGTCAGTCCCCGGAAAAAAATATCCCCCAAGGCCCGTATGATCCATGCACTTTATGAATAAATATACAGTCTCTGCTATCGCGGCGGCTTCAGTGGCCGTTGCATCGATGATGTCGGCTTGTCATGAATTGCCCGATTATGACAATTCGGCAGAGGGTAATTTCGATGCTCTATGGACGCTTGTCGACGAACACTATTGTTTTTTCGCCGACAAGGATATAGACTGGAAGGAAACAGGCGACATGTACAGAAGCCAGATCCGTCCCGGAATGTCGTCGAAGTCATTGTTTGCAGTAATGTCGGCCATGCTCGACGAGCTGCGCGACGGACACGTCAATCTCTCGGCGCCGTTTGCTACGTCATACTACAGGAAGTGGTGGAGCGATTATCCTCACAACTACGATGAGCGTATCATCCAGCAAAATTATTTCGACTTCGGGTATACTTCGCTCGGTATGGCGGATTATGGCGTGCTGCTGGCCAACGTCGGTTATCTCCGCTGGCCGACTTTCGACTCTTCGCTCGGCCCGGGCAATATAGATCATATTCTTGCCTCTTTCTCCATGACCTGCGGTCTGATAATCGATATCCGTGACAACGGGGGAGGACAGGTATCCAATGCCAATGATCTTGTAGCCCACTTTATCACTGAAACAATAACAGGTGGATATATCTATCATAAGAGCGGCCCCGGACACAATGATTTCTCAGAGCCCTATCCGGTTAAGATCGAGCCTGTCGGCAACGGGCATGTGGTGTGGACAAAACCGGTGGTGGTTCTTACCAACCGCGGCACTTTCTCCGCCGCAAACTATTTCACGGCTGTGATGAAACAATTGCCGAATGTGACCGTGGCCGGCTCTGTCACCGGAGGAGGATGCGGCATGCCTGTGAGCTACGAGCTCCCCAATGGCTGGGGCATACGCCTGTCGTCATCGCCGCTCATCGACTCTCAGGGCAACTTGACCGAAAACGGAGTGTCACCCACTGAAGGATGCGATGTAGCTATGGATCCTATGGCAGCTTTCAACGGCCGCGATACAATGCTTGACTTCGCGATAGACTATATCGTGGCTCTCGCGTCACGATAGACTCCTGCGATGCATCCATCGCAGGAGTTCGCCGATCCATAATACCGACGATGTCGATGCGATGATTATGATCCAGTCGGAGAAGCGGAGCGGCACGACATTGAAAAGCTCGTCGCCTACGTTGACAATAAGTAGCTGTCCGACAAATATCAGCAAAGTTATTATCACGAATCCCTGACAGTCCTTGAAGTGGAAGGCCGAGCGTCCGGTCTCGAATGCGCGGGCATTGAACATGTTCCAGAACTGGAGGAACACGAAAGTGGTGAAGAACAGTGACAGTTCGTAGGGAGTCAGCCCCGATGAGGTGTGAATAGGTAATCGGCCGATCTGCGTAAGCGATGTGAGGTCAGTATGTTCGAGATAATATAGGAAGGCCAGAAGAATGACGAAGAAGAGGCCTCCGGTGCCGATTATGAAGCGCCGCATCGGCGGAGTGATGATGAATGACCGTCGGTCGCGGGGAGCCTCACGCATGACTGATGGAGTAGGGGGCAGCGATGCCAGAGCCATGGCGGCAAATGTATCCATTATCAGATTGACCCAGAGCATCTGGGTGACGGTCAGCGGCGACTGCATGCCCATGAACGCTCCGCAGAGCACTATCAGACATGCCACCAGATTGACCGTCATCTGGAAGAGGATAAACCGCTGGATGTTGCGGAACAATGAACGTCCCCACATGACCGCCTTGCCGATCGATGTGAAGGAGTTGTCGATAATGGTGATGTCTGAGGCATCTTTGGCCACCGACGTGCCGTCGCCCATCGAGAGGCCTACCTGCGCTGCTTTCAGGGCCGGGGCGTCGTTGGTGCCGTCTCCCGTCACAGCCACGACTTCTCCTTTCTGTTGAAGGGCCTCGACGAGGCGTTTCTTATCCATCGGACGGGCGCGGGCTATTATCTTGAGAGCCTCCGCGCGGTCAAGAAGCTCATGGTCGTCAAGCTGTTCGAATTCAGGGCCGGTTATTATGGCGTCAGGCGTGTCGTTGTCGTTCCAGATGCCTATCTGTCGTCCTACCTCTTTAGCGGTGGCCGGGGTGTCGCCGGTGACGATCTTAATGTGGATGCCTGCATCTGTTACCTCTTGCACGGCCTGAGGCACATCCGCCCTCACAGGATCGGATATTGCCACGATGCCCATGAATGTCAGTCCTCCGGCTACGACTTTTCCGCCCTGTATGGGATCCTCATTTTCTGAAAGCCGTTTATATGCGAAGCCGAGAGTGCGCATGCCCTGACTCTGGTATCCGAGCAGCAGGGCGTCTATTTCCTGCCGGTTTATGCCGCGGGTATTTTCACACATTCCGAATACTATTTCGGGAGCGCCCTTTACATAAAGCATCCTGTCGCCTCCCTTGTCAGTCACAGCAGTGGCCATATATTTCCGCTCGGTAGTGAACGGCAGTTCGTCGAAGGGGGTCACGCTCTCACGCAGCTTCCGGTAGTCGTCGCCAATGTCTTTCAGCCAAAGCAGCAGCGCGCCTTCGGTGGGATTGCCTATCACCGATGGTTTCTCACCCCTGAGATCGAGCTCGGCGGTGGAGTTGGCCGCGATGCTTTCGGCTACGAGTTCCGCCGGAGGATTACCGAACAGCTTCATGTCGTAGACCTGCATCTGGTTTTGTGTGAGCGTTCCGGTTTTATCAGTGCATATCACAGTGGTGGCGCCCATGGTCTCGCAGGCGTGGAGTTTACGTACAAGGTTGTTGGTCTTGAGCATGCGGCGCATAGAGTATGCAAGCGCCAGCGTGACTGCCATAGGCAGTCCTTCGGGCACTGAAACTACCACGAGTGTGACAGCGATCATCAGCGTCTGGAGCAGATAAGCCATAAACGACATCCACTCAAACGGTGTATGGGCAAAGTACATTATGATCCTTCCGGCCACTATTGCGGCCGCCACTGCGTAGGCAAACCGCGATATCATCTTGCCGAGGCTCTCAAACTGTTCGTCGAGAGGCGTCTTTACATGATCATCGATCTGCGCCGCCTCGTACACCTTGCCGTTTTCAGTGTGATCGCCGACGGCGGTGACTCTCATCAGGCCGTGTCCCTCCATTACTTTCGTGCCACGCATCACGTGGTCGGAAGGGAAGGTTGCATCGGGGTCGAATTCGCTCTCTGTCACTGTTTTGTGGGCCATCGGCTCGCCTGTTAGCGTCGATTCGTCAACGTTGAGGCTTACCGCTTCAAGCAGCTGCCCGTCGGCAGGTATCTCCATGCCGGTAGTCAGCACCACAATATCTCCGAATACGACATCTCGTTTGGGTACCATCGTCGGGTTTCCATCGCGGATCACCTGTACGGGCTCGTCGTCATTTACCTTGTTGAGAATGGCGAATTCCTTGTCGGCTTTCTGCTCGAAATAAAATGCCAGTCCTGTGGCGAGGAGTATTGCGGCAAAGATGCCTACGGGTTCGAAAAAGACTGTCTTGCCCTCATGCAGCCCCCAGTATTCGTAGCATGAAATTCCGACTGAAAGCGCTCCGGCGACAAGAAGTATTATGATCAGAGGGTCGGTGAATTTGGCGAGAAACAATTTCCAGGCCGGAGTGCGCGGTGGAGGAGTAAGCGTGTTCTCGCCGTATTTCAGTCGGTTCTCTTCGACTTCCCGGGCGGTCAGTCCGGTAAGATGTTCGGATTGTGACATTTCTTGGGGTTTACTTGTATTGTTGGTTAGCCGTGCAAAATTACTCAAACCTAAGGAGTAGTAGATTGAGCCGGCTGTTACATTTTTGTTAACTTTATAACACTTCGGGCCTTCTGATGTTTTGCGGATATTGCAGACGAGGCGTCGTGTCGGGTCTGACACAACGCCTCGCATTATTTCAAACAGTTCGCTTTTCAGCGGGGGAGCACGTTGACCCTGAGCTTGTCATAAGCGCGGTCGGCTTTAGCACGGGCCTCTTCAAGGGTGTCGGCAGTGGCGAGTATCACACCCATGCGGCGATGTCCCTTGATTTCAGGCTTGCCGAAGATGCGCATCTGTGTGCCCGGCTCTTCGAGCACCCGTTCAAGCGAGTCCATTTCGATCTTGTCTGTGTCACCCTCTACCACGACAGCCCTTGAAGCCGATGGGCCGAAGAAGCGGATCTCCGGCACCGGAAGTCCGAGCAGGGCGCGTGCATGGAGTGCGAATTCGCTCAGATCCTGAGAGATCATGGTGACCATGCCGGTATCGTGGGGGCGGGGAGATACTTCGCTGAATATCACCTCGTCGCCTTTGATGAAGAGCTCCACGCCGAATATGCCGTAGCCGCCGAGGGCATCTGTCACTTTGCGGGCGATCTCGCGGGCCTTTTCAATCGCAGCGGCCGACATCGGCTGCGGCTGCCAGGAGTAGCGGTAATCGCCTTCAACCTGTATGTGGCCAACCGGTTCGCAGAATGTAGTGCCTGAGCAGCTTCTTACGGTGAGCAGTGTGATCTCGTAATCGAAATTGACGAATCCCTCCACTATCACGCGTCCGGCACCCGCACGTCCGCCTTCCTGAGCTACATGCCAGGCATGCTCGATCTGGTCGGCGCTCTTGATGGTGGATTGCCCGTGACCCGAAGAACTCATGATCGGTTTTACGACACAGGGTATCCCGACGGCCTCTACTGCGGCTTTGAACTCGTCGTAGTCGGAGGCGAACCGATAGTCGGAGGTCTTGATGCCAAGCTGTTCGGCAGCCAGCCGCCGTATTCCCTCGCGGTTCATTGTGAGCCATGCGGCATTGGCTGTGGGAGTGACGTGATAGCCTTCGGCCTCAAGCTCCTTGAGCACCGGAGTGGCTATAGCTTCTACTTCCGGAATGATATGATCCGGTTTTTCGAGCTCGATTATGCGGCGCAGCTCGGCTCCGTCGAGCATGTTGAACACATGGGAGCGGTGAGCCACCTGCATAGCCGGGGCGTTGGCATACTTGTCGCACGCCACTACCTCCACTCCGAAGCGCTGAAGCTCAATAGCCACTTCCTTGCCTAACTCGCCGCTGCCGAGCAGCAGTGCTTTGCGACCCACCGGGGTCATAACAGAACCGATTTTTGCCATCTGCGATATGTGATTTGTAGAGTTGATTAGTCAGGTAATTGAAATATTCCGCAAAGTTAATGATTTGTCGGCTCAGGCGCAAATCCGTGGCCATATATGCCTGGCGTAACTCTTCAAATCATTTGCCGATATATTCTTTGAAGAATTTTTCAATCGAGGCAAAGGGGATGATATCTTTCCGGTCGTAGAGGTCGGTATGACTTGCGCCAGGGATCACCATGAACAATTTGTTGTTCTCCTTACCCGGAGTTACAGTAAGTTTCTTGTAGGCGTCGCTGCCGAAATAGAAAGAATGAGCCTTCTCTCCGTGGAGAATCATCACTGCATTACCTATCTCTGAAGCACGGCTCATCAGCGGGAAGTTTATCCACGGAATCGGGGATGTCGCGTTTCGTCCGCCGTTGGAGTTGAGCGAGCGGGGATGATAGCCGCGCTTGGTCTTATAGTAGTCATAATAGTCGCGAAGGAATTTGGGAGCGTCGTCGGGCAATACATCGGGTACGCCTCCGCCAAGTCTGGGAGTGCCGTTGATATAGTCTTCGGTGCGTTGTGCGGCCAGTGTCTCGCGGAGAGCGTTGCGGGCCTCGGCACTGTCGTCGGCGTCAAAATAGCCGTTGGAGTCGACTCGGCTCATGTCGTACATCGTCGATGCAAGAGTGGCCTTGATCCGTGGATCCGCGGCTGCCGCGTTGATGGCTATGCCGCCCCAGCCGCAGATACCTATGATGCCGACTCTCTGAGGATCAACCTCGGGATTGGTCACAAGATAATCGACTGCCGCGCTGAAGTCCTCAGTGTTGATGTCGGGAGAGGTCATGTAGCGGGGAGTGCCACCGCTCTCGCCTGTGAAGGACGGGTCGAAGGCTATGGTAAGGAAACCGCGTTCAGCCATCTCCTGCGCGTACAGACCGGCTGCCTGTTCCTTGACGGCGCCGAAAGGTCCGCAGACGGCTATGGCCGGGAGTTTGCCGGTTACGTCTTTGGGTTTATACATATCGGCGGCAAGCGTGATGCCGTAGCGGTTGACGAATGTCACCTTGCTGTGGTCAACTTTTTCACTCTTGGGAAATGTCTTGTCCCATTCTTTTGTCAGAGTCAGTTTTTCCATGTCGTTTTTGTTTTCTTTTGGACCGGAGGCGTGGAGGTCAGTGATTCCTGCTGAAAGAATCAGAAGACTTGCCACCAGTGATTGCTTTACATTCATATTATCGGGTTTGGTTGTCACTGGATATTATAGCCCATGGCGTAGGCTTCGGCAAGAGCCGGATGCCCCTTGATCTCTTCCGGCCCGCTGACACCTCCGGCGAACACCGTTCCTGCGAGACGGGCTTTCTCGAAACAGTCGATCCATCCGGTCAATCCCATGACTGCGCGTTCTGGAGTCGATTCTTCATCCTCGGCGGCGCTCGTCAGCATATAGATGTCACGGAAACGATAATCCGAAGGATATAGCGGGTTGGCGCGGTCGAGCAAAGTCTTCAGCTGTCCGCTCATCCCGTAATAATAAATAGGCGTTGCAAAAGCTATCACATCGGCATCGTGCATTTTGGCAACAACAGCCTGCGAGTCATCTGCAATCACACATTTCCGTGTATTCTGGCAGGCGAGGCAACCGCGACAAAAGCGTATGTCCTTGCCACGAAGAGTGATCAGTTCCACTACGTTTCCGGCATCGGAGGCTCCCCGTGAAAATTCTTCAGCGAGAATCTCGGAATTGCTGCCTTTGCGCAGGCTGGATGAGATTATCAGTACATTCTTCATATCTGTAGTTTTTTGGGTGTAACTATCGACGTTTGAATGATCAAATATGATTTATCATGAGTTGATCTGAATCAGCAGGATTATTCATACTGCGAAATTACAGAAAGAGCCCCACAGCGAGATTGCTGTGAGGCTCAATTATTGTTTCTGAAAAGGTCAGACTTGTTATTCAGCCGATAAGGACGCGGCTGTCGGAGCGATACCGAATTCTTTTTTGAAAGCCGTGGAGAAGTGTGACGGGTTGCGGAAACCGACTTCGGCATACACTTCAACGACTTTCTTTTTGCCTGTTTTCATCAGCTCATATGCTTTCCCAAGGCGTCTCTTGATAAGCCATTTTTCGGGTGTAAGATCACTGATCTTCTTGAAATCACGTTTGAATGTAGCGAGACTGCGTCCTGTATAATGGGCTATTTCCTCTATACTCAGGTCGCACATGAAATTCTCTTCCATAAAGTCGAGAATATCTATCTTCCAAGGTTCGTTGAAATCAAACAGCGTAGGCACGAATCTATCGTCGATAGCTAAAAGAGCCATCAGTCCCTCTTGGAGTTTCAGCTCCATGAAATCGGCCTTTGGCTTTACCCCCGGGTCGAAATAGGGGGTCATAGAGGCAAAGAGGCTTGCAAGTTCGACAGTGCGTGGCAATTTGATGACTCCGTCAGGAAGCTTGCCTGTTGTCGGGCTGATTCTGTTAAGTGACAGTCTGCCATACATCTCTCGAAGAAAACTGCGGGTAAACATCAAGAATATTCCGCAGTATCGTTCTCCCTGATACGTCTTCTTATACATGGTGATATGGTGATCACGTGGTATGAACACGCATTCACCTTTTCGCACACGTATTTGCTCAGCGCCGTTGTCAAGAATCATCTCGCCGGAATACACGTAATTTACCGCATATTCCCGCGAGCGGTGTATGCAGCCGCTGATATCATCATAGAAGAAGCTGTAAAATACATTGTTGTAATTGAATATCAGCTTCATCGGGCCAAGATTCTCTTTCGGGTCTATAGCCATGATCCTTTAATATGCCAGTCGCCGTGTACAGATATAGTATGTCTTCATGCGGGAAGCAAAGCGAGGTCAAATACCTGACTCGCATCGGAAACATAATGCACGTTGAGCCCCTCGATGTATACCGGCAGTATCTCGTCTACATCCTTGCGGTTGGCTTCCGGGAGAATGACGTCGGTGATGCCGGCGCGCTTTGCGGCAAGTATTTTTTCCTTGACTCCACCGATCGGGAGCACTTTGCCCCGCAGAGTCAGTTCGCCAGTCATTGCCACCCGAGGCTTGGGGCGGCGTCCGGTCAGAGCCGAAACAATCGATGTGGCCATAGTTATGCCTGCCGACGGGCCATCCTTTGGTATTGCGCCTTCGGGCACGTGGATATGCACGGCGCGGTCGGTGAGTGCGTCGTCGGCTATACCGAGAGCAGATGCGTGGCTTCTTACATGCTGCAGTGCTATTGATGCCGATTCTTTCATCACGTCGCCGAGTTTACCTGTCAGAGTCAGACGCTCTCCTTTCGACGGTGACAGTGATGTCTCCACATAAAGCACGCATCCGCCTGCTGCGGTCCATGCCAGTCCGGTTATGACTCCTGCATAATCATTGCCCTCATAGCGTTCGCGGGTATATGGCGCAGCGCCGAGCAAAGCGGTCAGATCGGAGGTGTCGACCGGGCTGGGCCACGATTGTCCGCTCACTTTTCGCAGAACGATTTTGCGCACGATCGACGCCAGGCGCTTTTCGAGCTGGCGCACGCCGCTCTCGCCCGTGTAAGTGTCGATCAGCGTCCCCATCGCCTCGTCGGTGATATTGACGTCGTCGGCATTCAGACCCGCTTCGGCCACAAGACGCGGGAGAAGATGCCGGCGTGCGATCTCCGTCTTTTCTTCGGGAAGATATCCTGAAATGTCGATGATCTCCATGCGGTCGATCAGCGGAGCGGGAATGCTCGAAAGAGTGTTGGCGGTAGCGATGAAAAGCGTCTGCGACAGGTCGAAATCCACATCCACATAATTATCATGGAAGCGGCAGTTCTGCTCCGGATCGAGCACTTCGAGAAGCGCCGAAGAGGGATCGCCGCGGAAGTCGGAACCTATCTTGTCGATCTCGTCGAGAAGAATCACGGGATTGCTTGATCCGCATCGCCGCAGAGCGTCGATGATGCGTCCGGGCATAGCGCCGATATAGGTGCGCCGGTGGCCGCGTATTTCGGCTTCGTCATGCAGTCCGCCGAGAGCCACGCGGCGGTATTTCCGACCGAGAGCGGTGGCGATCGACTGTCCGAGCGAGGTTTTGCCTACGCCGGGGGCTCCGACAAGGCATATTATCGGAGCGTGGCTCGACGGCGCGCTGATGAGCATGGCTATCTGCTCGAGAATGCGCTCTTTCACTTTTTCCAGACCGAAATGATCGGCGTCGAGCACCTCGCGTGCGTGGGATATGTCAGTGACCGGCTCATCGGTCTTGCCCCAGGGCAGATCGGTGAGAAGTTCGAGATAGGAGAGCTGCACCGAATAATCGGGGCTCTGGGGAGCATAGCGCGAGAGTTTCGACAGTTCGCGCTCGAAAATCTTCATCACCGGCTCCGGCATGGTCAGCTCCGACGCTTTTTTGCGGAGGTTGGCCGCGTCGGCGTCGGTCCTTCGTCGCCGTAAAGCTCTTCGCGTATCGATTCAAGCTGCTGTTGCAAGAACACATTGCGCTGCTGATCCGAAATTTTCTGGCGTGTGCGGTCATGAATGCTCTGCGCTATGTCGAGCATCTGCTCGCTGCGGGCCATGTTGGTAAGGAGCCTGTAGGCGCGTTCCTTTATGCGCGGCGTGGCAAGTATCTCTGTCTTCGCGCTCACGGGGAGCGGCATGTGGGTGGCGATAAGGTTGATGAGCAGTGTCGGATCGGAAATATCAACGATGTTGAGCACCATCTCGGGCGGTGCTTCCGTGGTCTTCTTCACTATTTTCACTGCGGTATCCCTTACGGTGTTTACGAGCGCCACCATTTCCTTGTCGGTCATGCGTGCCGAAGTCTCGCGTATGGGTTTCACAGAGGCTTCAAGAGCTCCAGGAATAGACTCCATGCTCCTGACGTCTAGGATCTTGAATTTGCCATGCGCACGCACGATGGCTGTGGTCTTCTCATCAGGCATCTCAAGCACCTTCACCACTTCGGCCATCACACCGTAGTCGCATAGCTGATCCGTGGGGAATTCCACTTCGGGGTCAGTCTGCGCCACTACGCCGATATATGTATGGCGTTCGGCTGCCATTTTGGCAAGTTCGCGCGAAAATTCACGTCCGAGACTGATAGGTATTGTAACGCCCGGGAATAATACAAGATCACGGGGGGTAAGCAGAGGCAGATTGTTGAAGTCGGGTTCGGTCATTTTTGAGGAATTATCGATCTCAATCTGGCCGACAGTCACTATTTCTTTGTTCATCTGTGGAGTCTCGTGAAAGATTCTGTTGTTGAATATGGATTATAGTTACGTGAAGTCGGTGATGCGAAGAAGAGATGAGCGCGGATCATCATTCCGCAAGCAGGAGCTTCACCGATAGTTTTGACATTGCAAATATAGTGCCAAAATACCTTCTGGCAGTTATCCTGAACTCTAATCATTATGAAATTTTCAAAATTATGCTGTAAAACATATCGCTCCTTGGGCTCTCTTCCGTGGATTATTCCTACATTGCACTCCGAAATTTCGGTGCATGGAGATGCACATCAATGAAAAACTATTAAAACACCTCTAATAACATGAAGGTTTATCAGACCAACGAAATCAAAAACATTGCCCTTCTCGGTAGCAAGGGCTCGGGTAAAACCACACTCGCAGAGTCGATGCTCTACGAGTGTGGAGTGATAAAACGCCGCGGAACAGTCGAAGCCAACAATACGGTGTGCGACTATTTCCCCGTGGAGAAGGAGTATGGCTACTCTGTGTTCTCAAGTATTTTCTATGCCGAATTCCTCGGCAAGAAACTCAATGTGATCGACTGCCCGGGAGCTGACGATTTCGTCGGCAACGCCATCACGGCTCTCAATGTCACCGATACCGGACTCATCCTCGTCGACGCACAGTATGGAGTTGAAGTGGGCACGCAGAATATTTTCCGTACATGTGCCAAGCTCAACAAACCGGTGATCTTCGCTCTCAATCAGCTTGACGGGGAGAAAGCCGAATACGACAACGTCATCGAGCAGATGCGCGAGATCTTCGGAAACAAGGTTGTGCCCATCCAGTATCCCCTCAATGTGGGCCCCGGCTTCAATGCAATGATCGACGTGCTTCTGATGAAGAAATATTCATGGGGGCCGGATGGCGGTGTGCCTGTCATCGAGGATATCCCTGCCGAGGAGCATGATCGCGCACAGGAGCTTCACCGTCAGCTCGTGGAGGCGGCAGCTGAAAACGACGAGTCGCTGATGGAGAAATTCTTCGAGGAGGAGCACCTGACTGAGGATGAGATGCGTCTGGGTATCCGCAAGGGGCTCGTTGACCGTTCAATCTTCCCGGTGTTCTGCGTCAGCGCTCTCAAGGACATGGGCGTGCGCCGCATGATGGAGTTTCTCGGCAATGTAGTCCCCTTTGTGGAGGACATGCCAGCTCCGGTCGATTCTGCCGGCGAGGAAGTGAAGCCCGACAGCGACGGGCCGCTCAGCATCTATATGTTCAAGACTACCGTTGAGCCTCATATCGGCGAGGTGAGCTACTTCAAGGTGATGTCCGGCACGCTCACTCCGGGCGTCGATCTCGACAACGTCAGCCGTGGCAGCAAGGAGCGCATAGCCCAGATCTACTGCGTGTGCGGTCAGATCAAGACACAGGTCGACAAGCTCTGCGCAGGCGATATCGGCGCCACCGTTAAGCTCAAGGATGCCCGCACGGGCAATACCCTCGACGCCAAGGGTTGCGACTATGCGTTCGACTTCATCAAGTATCCCGCTCCGAAATATCAGCGTGCAATCCGGCCGGTCAACGAGGCCGATGCCGAGAAGCTCAGTGTCATTCTCACCCGTATGCACGAGGAGGATCCGACCTGGGAAGTGGAGATGTCGAAAGAACTGAAGCAGACCATCCTTTCGGGACAGGGCGAATTCCATCTGCGCACACTCAAATGGCGTGTGGAGAACAACGACAAGCTCCCCATCATCTTCGAGGAGCCCCGCATACCGTACCGCGAGACGATCACCAAGGCCGCGCGCGCCGACTACCGCCATAAGAAGCAGTCGGGAGGCGCCGGACAGTTCGGCGAAGTGCATCTGATCATCGAACCGTATACCGAGGGCATGCCCGCTCCTACATCCTATAAGTTCGGCAACCAGGAATACGTGATGAAGGTGCGCGACACCCAGGAGATCCCTCTCGAATGGGGCGGCAAGCTCGTCGTGTGCGACTGTATCGTGGGAGGCGCTATCGATTCGCGCTTTATCCCCGCGATCGTGAAGGGACTCATGGACCGTATGGAGCAGGGCCCGCTGACCGGATCGTATGCCCGCGACGTGCGTGTATGCATCTACGACGGCAAGATGCATCCCGTTGACTCCAACGAGATATCGTTCCGTCTGGCCGGCCGCAATGCTTTCAGCGAGGCGTTCCGCAATGCCAATCCCAAGATTCTTGAGCCTATATGTGATGTCGACGTGATGGTGCCTGCCGACGTGATGGGCGACGTCATGAGCGATCTTCAGGGACGCCGCGCGATGATCATGGGCATGTCGAGCGAGAACGGCTTCGAGAAGATCTCGGCCAAAGTTCCCCTCAAGGAGATGTCGAGCTACTCCACGGCTCTCAGCTCCATTACCGGCGGACGCTCGTCGTTCTCGATGAAGTTCGCTTCATATGAGCTCGTTCCTTCCGACGTACAGGAGAAACTGCTCAAGGAATACGCTGAAAAGCATACAGAGGAATGACCATCCCGGTGCGGAGCTGACGAACCACCCGCATCCGGCCGACGTTAATATGATGCAACCCCGCAGGCAAAAAAATGCCGCCGGGTTGCATCATTCTCTTTCACGGTAATATGAAGATATTTTTTCCGGCGACTCTGTGCGCCATGATTCTTGTAGCGGCGTCATGTACGGCGCGATATGATGCCTCGGAGGCCGACCGGCTGACTGACAGCATCGAGGCTGACTCGGTCTTCACACAGCATGATTACGGGCAGATGATTGATCTTCTCGACGACGGTTACAACTTTATGCGGGTCCACGTGGCGCGTGCGGCATTTGAGAGCGATCCTTCCAAGGCTGTCACTGATTTCATAAATTTCATGGGAGATTCCACTCTCAAGGCAGTGGAACGCAACTCACGGGTCATGATAGAGCGGTTGGAGACGGCTCCGCTTGATAATGCCAATGCGGCACGGTTTCGCAAAATATTAAGAAAGTATGAGCTGCTTCGGCAGTCGCTCGGCACAGATACTGTGCCTGAACGCTAAGAAACGCGCTCTAAAACTGTATCGACTCTTGCTGGCTGATTTCGGTGATATGGCGCATTTCGTCGGGTGAGAAGGGGCGGCTGTCGAGCGCATTGAGATTAGCGTCGATCTGCGCGGTTGAAGAGGCTCCGATGATTACCGATGTTACGCGGCTGTCGGCCAGAAGCCAGGAAACAGCCATGGCGGCGAGCGTCTGTCCGCGTTCTTTTGCCATGATATTGAGCAAGCTGGCCGCTTCTACGCGCTCTGCGGTCACCTGACTTGATTTCAGAAATCCGGTAGGTCGCCATGCCCGGCTGCCTACGGGTATGCCGTGGAGATATTTGTCGGTCAGCAGCCCCTGTGCCAAAGGTGAAAAACATACTATGCCCGACCCGGCTTCCACCGCCATGTCGAAATTGGAGCTCATCGCCTTTGTGTCGAATATGGATGCCCTGTACTGGCTCACAAGGCAGGGCGTTCCGGAGCGGCGCAAAAGGTCGTAGGCCCTCTGCTGTTCGGCAGGAGGGTACTTCGATATGCCGGCATACAGGGCTTTGCCGCTGCGGACTATATCTGCGAGAGCCAGCATGGTCTCCTCAATCGGAGTCACGCCATCGTACCTATGACTGTAGAATACATCGAAATAATCGAGGTCGGTGCGTCGGAGGCTCTGATCGCAAGAAGCGATGAGATTCTTGCGTGAGCTGCCGTTGCCGTACACTCCGGGCCACATCTCATGCCCGGCTTTGGAGGAGATGAACATTTCGTCGCGGTGTGTATGCAGGTCGGTGCGAATGACGCGTCCGAAGTTGGTTTCGGCGCTGCCCGGCGACGGGCCGTAGTTGTTGGCGAGATCGAAATGGCAGATCCCTTTGTCGAAAGCATGCAGCAGCATGGCTCTTGCGTTGCCGAAGTTGTCGGTGTCGCCGAAATTGTGCCAGAGTCCGAGCGAGATTTCAGGAAGGAATATGCCGCTGTGGCCGCATTTACGGTAGTTCATATGATATAAATAGAGTTGTCTGTCTGATCGTCTCGGCAAATTTACATAATGCCCTCACATTTGCCAAATAATCCCGCTATGATTGAGCCTTTTTGAAGATGAGTTTCTGCCGGTAAAAGAATTATCGGGGTAACGGTCAATCGTATTGTTTTAATTGCTAACTTTGCAATTGGAAATTAAAAGATTTCCTTAATTACGTATTAATCCAATAATCTTAAACAATAGATATGAGAAAGAAAATCGTAGCAGGCAATTGGAAGATGAACACCACCTTGGAGGAAGGTGTTGGCCTGGCAAAAGATGTCAATGAGGCTCTCAAGCACGCCGAAGTGGAGTGCGATGTAGTGATCTGCGTTCCGTTTACGCATCTGGCTTCGGTCAATGCAGTGATTGACACAAAGCTCGGACTCGGTGCTGAAAACTGCGCCGACCATAAGAGCGGTGCTTACACCGGTGAGGTCAGCGCATCGATGGTCGCTTCCACCGGCGCCACCTACGTGATCCTCGGTCACTCGGAGCGTCGCCAGTATTACGGCGAGACAGCTGAAACTCTCAAGGAGAAAGTGGCTCTTGCACTTGACAACAACCTGACTCCGATCTTCTGCATCGGCGAGGTGCTGGAGCAGCGTGAGAACGGCTCGTACCTCGACGTAGTCAAATCGCAGATCGAGGATGCTCTCTTCGGACTGTCGGCAGCTGAATTCTCGAAGCTGATTCTCGCTTACGAGCCTGTCTGGGCTATCGGTACCGGCAAGACTGCCACCGACGACCAGGCACAGGAGATGCACGCCCACATCCGCAGCGTCATCGCCGGCAAGTATGGCAAGGAGATCGCCGACAACACTTCGATACTCTACGGCGGCTCGTGCAAGCCCTCCAATGCCCGTGCACTCTTCGCTAAGCCCGATGTGGATGGCGGACTGATCGGCGGCGCATCGCTCGACGCTGAGTCGTTCATGGGCATCGTCACCGCTTTCTGAAGCTGATACTTCCTGCTGACAAACATTTTCCGGATCGTCCCCCCCTCTCGGCGGAGCGATCCGGATTTTTTCATAGATGTCTTGTAAATGCATGTCGACATCTGTAAATAGCTCATCCACTCTCTGAATTGTTCCGACTGATAACTATATGGAAGCTGAGGGTTGATGATTTATTATCCTCTCTGAAATTTTTATCAAAAAAAAGTAGTAACTTTGCCGCATGAAAATGACCGCAGACACCACATTACGCGCTCTTGCCATGGCCCTTGTAGTGGCAACGTCGTCCTCCCTTATCCTCAGAGGTCAGGACGAGGTGGATATAGTTGATCATATTACTGCCGACGGAGTCAATAAGATAGTGCAGCCGGAGGCGTTGCGCCGTCTTATTGTGCGACAGCAGGCAGAAGTGGCCGAAGAGAAACCGGGCATGGAAGATGGTGCCGAGTCAGATAATCAGGTTGCAACAGGTGTACGCACAAAGACTGCCGGTTTCAGAGTACAGGTGTTCTCCGACAACAATCAGCGCACAGCCAAAAACGAAGCCCGCACCAAGGCGCGACATATCGGCGAGCGTTTTCCGGAGATGCGCACCTACGTCACCTATACTTCGCCTTACTGGCGGCTGAAAGTAGGGGATTTCCGCACACAGCGCGAGGCTCAGGCCGCCGCCGACGAGATCCGTCAGGCATTCCCTTCCTATGGCAAGGAGATACGGGTGGTGCGCGACCGGGTGAACCTTTGATAAGGCATGGAATCAGTAGAAATGCACAATCAGTCACAACGTCTTGCGGATGACGAGGCTATCGCCCGTCTCGCAGAGTGTTACCGTCAGATTATAGAAATTGTAGGCGAGGATTCCACACGTGAGGGGCTTCTTCGCACCCCTGTGAGAGCTGCCAAAGCGCTTTGGTATGCCACGGGTGGTTATCGCCGTTCTCTCGAAGAGACTGTAGGCGACGCCGTGTTTGAATGCCAGCAGCGCGAGATGGTGATCGTGAAGGATATAGAGTACTACTCGCTTTGCGAGCATCACATATTGCCCTTTTTCGGCCACGTATCGGTAGGTTACCTTCCAAAAGGAAAGATACTCGGGCTCAGCAAGCTTGCACGCATCGTGGATCTTTATGCGCGGAGGCTGCAGGTGCAGGAGCGCCTGACCGACGAGATCTGTCAGGCGGTAGCTCGGGTGCTTCCCACCGACGGAGTGATGGTCAGCATATCGGGCGAACACCTTTGCATGAAGATGCGCGGCGTCGAAAAGCAGGATGCGGCTACCGTCACCATAGCTACCTCCGGCCGTTTCGTCACCGATCCCTCTCTTCGCGCCGAATTCCTCGCAGCCATCCGCTGACAGTTCCTGATATGTATTGATTGCTGGATAATAAAAGACATTTTAGCTGCTGATAGCCAGTAGGATAGCTGTTGTGAGACAACAAATTGTTGTTTTGGCACCCGCAATTGACGATGTGGGACTGCTTTTGTTTGACGCATTAGCGTTGGTTCAAGTAATTTTACTAATTTTGTGATTAGTATGGAACGGGTGGTTCTGTTATGAATTTCATAATAGAGTCAAAGCTTTGTCTCAGACTACTTTTAACCTAATACCGCAAATACAGTAATATGTACAAGCGCACTATCACACTACTTATATTGGCAGCGCTTTCGCTGGCATATTGCAATGCCAAGGAATACTGCACTGTAGCCGATCAAGAACTATGCCTTAGAAACCGACCCGGCAATCACACCAAAATCACGCACAGGCTCGGCAAGTCCGCCCAGCTTGAATATGCCGGGCACGAAGGATTCTGGGCCAAGGTGGTATTCAAGGGCGATACGTGCTATGCCCGACTCAACTCGCTTTCATTCAGCGAAGATGTAGCCGCCACATTGCCCGCGTGGGTTAATATCGACGAGACCCACGGCAAGTGGGGCAGTTTGGGATATTATTTCTCCACCGACCGCATAATGGAGGCGCTTCCCAATTTCAATATTCTTAAAGATAGAACTTTGCTGCCTCCCGACAGATGCTTCCGGATAGCAGTGTGGCTGTTTGTCATCCTATATGTCTCCTTCCTGTTTCTCAAGGGTAACATACAGTTCGGGAATGTATGGTTCTGGCTGTATTATCTTGGCGTGATGGCTCTTGGTGTATTGGAGATATTGTATGTATTCGGCAGTCCGGATCCGCTTGGCTTTTGTGACATCAACAATGTATGGTGGCCAAAGGCATGGTTGTATGTGTTTCTGATAGCATTCGGCCTTTTCGGTCAGATGAAGCTTACGAACTATATCCTGTTTGTCGTACAATCCGACAGAGACTATGACTATAAGGCAGGATGGTGGACAAAAATCCCGTTGTTTGGCGTGCTCTATTTCATTATATGGGTAGTCGGATATTATTTTGATTTCAGATATCCTCCTTTAGCTAATATTATAGCCGGACTGGTGCTCTGTCTTCCGGTTGTGGCAATGCTTATACGGAGTTTCATCAATCTGGATGTCGTGTCACTTCTTGTAGCGGCACCGTTTTATTTAGTAACTCTGGCAGCCATACTTGCACTCTATTGTCTTGTAGGGATGGCAATCGCGGTGCTCACTTTTATTGATTTGGTGCTGATGTTCTGCGGCGAAAACGAATATTACGGTAAGATTGGCGGTCAGTGGTATAAGATGAACTATGCATATTTCTCCGAGCACAGATTAGAGATAACTGATGATTTCGTGGTGACCCCCTTTGACAGGTTTCTGGAATGAAATAATCTGAGAAACCGATATGGAGAGAGAAATGCTTTTTTACACCTACGGGATGTGCACGATGTTCTATGCAATGATGGCATGGTTCTTCTGGCGCCGTGGCACCGACACTCTTTCAAGGTTAGTGATGGTGTTGATGGTGATAGTAAGCGTATCACTTATCAAAGACCTTTTCTTTCTCAATAATGAAATCAGCGGCAAGGACTGGAACTGGATTCTTATGACCTCCATGGACATGGTCGCCGAACCGTTATATGCCTTCATCCTGATTGAATTGTGTCGCCCCGGGCACCTCACTTATAAGACGATGGCACTCCATGAGGCTCCGTTCGTCCTGCTTCCGGGTCTGCTTTGGGCAACCCATATCGAGGTTTTCTATGACATTCTTGTTGTATGGTCGGCTGTCTATGGTCTGTACTATGCCGTGTGGGCGTTGATGACTATTCCTAAGTATCATATGATGCTGAGGGAACGATTCTCCTACGATGAAAACATAAACCTGAATTGGCTGAGCACAATTTTAGGTTCGTTCTTTATTATCTTGACACTTTGGGTGGTGGACAGTCTGATAGTCAATATATATCTGGAATGTGTGT
This sequence comes from uncultured Muribaculaceae bacterium, assembly GCA_947629175.1. Classification (GTDB taxonomy): domain Bacteria; phylum Bacteroidota; class Bacteroidia; order Bacteroidales; family Muribaculaceae; genus Paramuribaculum. Next base: position 27,097 of record CANRCT010000009.1, read on the forward strand.
ATCTGATAGGTGCCATGATAATATGGATGTTCATCTTATCCTTTATTTATCGTCATGAATCCGTCATTTCCGAACTCGCCGTTGCTGAAGCGCCAAGTAATGAACCGGTAAGAGATGTCAACTCAGAAACTGATGAAATGGGGATTCGCATCGAACATCTGATGTTGGTGCAACGGGCATATCTCATACCCACATTAAAGATATCCGATGTGGCCAGACAAATTGGAAGCAATCGCACATATGTCAGCAACTGGTTTAACCACAGCCGGCAGGCCACTTTTTTCAGCTATGTGAATCATCTTCGCATAAAACATGCCTGCGAGCTGTTGAATACCACCGACATGCCGCCCAAAGCCATAGCACAGGAAAGCGGATTTAACTCCAGATCATCTTTCTACCGGATTTTCAAGAATCTCAAGAGCTGTACACCGAATGAATACCGGGATAATCCTGAAAAATATGATAATGCCTGAAAACAGACTTTATGGATAAAACAATAATGAAACTGGCCACCATTTTCAGCAAAATGGTCGGTAACTATAACTCGATGGGTGACAGCTGGAAGAACATCGAGCTCGGACGCGAGGCCTTCGGTCTGATGATGTCTTTGCCCGATAATTATCCCGGAGAGTACGAGACTTCTGCCGATAAAGCCAATCTCCTCAGCCATATGCTCGACCAGATGGCAGAGACAGAGTCGCCTCGCTTCTGCATAACTGTACGTGAAGAAATAGCACGGCTGAATCCCGGAGATTCCGCAAACGAAAAAGCGCTTTGTATGCTGCGTGACTATATTGACACATCCCTTACTATGGAGGATTTCTGTAAGCGCTACAGACGGCGTCTGAAGTTTGACCCTGTTGAGCGGAGCGAAGAGTATGAGCGGGTCATTCCTGAAGTAGAACGTAAGATAGCGAAGAGACTGAAAGGCCTCCCACGCGGGATGGGCTTCTGCTTCGCATATTGGTCGGCGAAAAAGGCAGAACTGGCTAAAAGAGCAATCGAATGGAATTCTCCCGCATATATGAACCCCGGAGTAATGTTTGACTGAGATAAGACCAACCACTATGGAACTTCATAAAGATAAATCCCGATATCAGGAAAAACGGAATCAGCAGGAGACGTCCGGTTTCCGTCGCTATCGTCCGGCCAATATAATCGACAGATACGACGGTCGGTGTACGTTCTGCGGTGCTCCTGTAGAACCCGGCATGCGCTTCTGCACCGAGTGCGGCAACAATCGAGAAGGCATAACATGTCCGCATTGCGGAACGCTCAATTACCGCAGTTTTTGTAAGAATTGCTTCGCGCCGCTCAACGAGCAGGCGCAGAAAGCCTTGACGGAAGCTAAATTCGATCCGCATTTCCAGCGCGCTGAGCAGCTTGTCAGGGAGATGGCGGAGCTGGAGAAGATAATAAGCGAAGCCGGAGCCGCCGATCAATACAATGAGGCACCCGACCGGAGTGTGAGGCTTAGCGACGAAGACCGGCAGATAATTGATGCCTATAGAGACCTCTTTGCCGGGATCGCCAATCCTCCGGCGCCATCGGCTCCTGCGGATGATCCGGCTCTAGCTGTCCGAACCCGTGAGCGAAAACAGTTCCTGATACAGAAGGCCGAGGATGCCATGAAGCTATACAAAGCTAAGATGGCTGAACTTCAGATGCACATGGACTCCATGTTGCCCGATTCGGCTGCCACTCCCGAGGAGCAGCGCGATTTCTTCAGTGCTCGAATTATTACCACTACCAGAATAGAACTTGTGAAGCAGGGATGGGTATGCAATTACTGCGGTTGCTTCCACAAATGTCCTAATGAATGTGCCGAGCCCCAGCTTGGTGGCAAATGGATATTCTTCGAGAAGGAAGTGGAGACAAAACAATCTATAATTGACTGAGATCGATATGAGCAATAACAACTGGGGCGCCTCGCCGCAAAAGAGCGACACCGCAACGCTTAATCGTCAGAAATGGGGAGATGCACCTCCTCAAAAAAGCGATACCTCCCGAACTGCAGGATCAGGATGGGGTAATGGCGGACCACAGAAAAGCGATACAGGCACTGCGGGTGTTGCCCCAGGGGCTCCGCAGCGCTATGAAGTGCCCCTTTATTCGGTTTTTGTGCTTAACAAAGTGATGTACCGCAATGTGCGTGTCATCTATGAAGAGTCGGGCGAAGCCAAGATTTTCGAGGTAGAGGCTGACGGGAAGCGCTATGCTTTGAAAATATACCGATATGGCATCCGTCCGGATCATGAAGTGCTTGACCGAATTATGAAGCTGCGAGGCAACGGACTGCTGGTTGACATATATGACCATGGCACATGGCATGACGATCAGCAGGGCGTCGACTTTGATTATGAGGTGATGCAGTTCTGTTCGGGCGGCTCACTTGCCACCTTACAGCTTGAAGGCAATGAGGCGCAATTGAAGGAGATCGCTCTGAAGATGACGGCAGCCATAGATTTTCTGCATCGAAAAGGTATGGTCCATCGCGATGTTAAGCCTGCCAATTTCATGTTTACCGATGAGGCACGGACGAAATTCGTGCTTACCGACTGGGGCTTCGCCAAGATTCTCGACAAGGAGGGCAGGGCTGTCAGCGATGATGGCCGGACCAAAATTTACACAGCCCCGGAACTATATATCAACATCCCCGGGCAAGCGACTTATGTCGATGCCAGGGTAGATTTTTATTCGCTGGGCATGTCGTTGCTTGCTCTGTGGCGAGGTGAGGGACTGCTCATTGCCGACGAGCAGAAACTGGTTCGTCAGAAACTCGACGAGGAATTGCCTTACCCAAGCCGCAAGGAGATGAGCGAGCATATGCTTTCGCTTATCAAGGCCTTGACGCGCAACAGCCCGGAGAAACGCGCCGGTTTTGATGACATCAAACGCTGGGCATCGGGTGAGATCATCTACCATGATACGGCATCTGATGACGAGCTCAATGATTACAGGATTGTCTTCAGCGGTGAAAAGAATCTTATCGCCCACAGTCACGAGGAGCTCGGTGCAATGATGTGGGACAATCAGGAGCTTGCGAAGAAATATCTCTACAGCGACAGGATAGCCGACTGGCTTGAAGACGCCGGACGCCCCGAAATGGCATTGAGAATGCGCGAGATAACCGAGATGGAGTATCCGTCGAATACAGATACCGGATTGTATGCGGCCTGTCTTGAACTGGTTCCCGACATGCCGTTCTACGGCGTGAAGGGCGACGCAGTTTCAACACAGGGGCAACTGGCGAAGGAACTTTTAACCAACGCAGCCTTCTATAAGAATGCTGTTGGCAGCGATGAGGAAAAGATCTGGGCATACTGCCGAGCTGTAGGTCTTGGTAGCGAGATAAAACACCTTGCCGCCAAGGGCGCAAGCAAGAAAGCATCGCTGATTTTTGAGTTGGCGTTCAGACTTGACAAGACGCTTCCTTATCCAGTCCCGGTCAAGAATAATGGGAAAGTATGCAGAAATGTGCGAAACCTTACGGAATATCTGGAGGCTTTCAAGTCGGCCGACAGTATCTATCTCTTCTATCAGTCAAGATGTGACTTCCTGCGGTGGCTTGAGAATGTTGACCCGGTGATGTGCGGTCGCGCCAGAACCATACTTTCAAAAAATGACGGGAACGTGGATCGCAATGCTCTGGTGCATTATGCCATTCTGCCCGGCGTCGGATTTGACAATGAACCGCTCGATAAGTCAGAGTTGTCGACACCTGAAAAGATAGCGGAATTCATTGCCCGGCAGGAATGTCTGCGTGTTGAGACAGGTGAATATGTCGAGCTGGTTGACTGGAGAAAATTCAAGGGTTCCATGCTTGAAGCATACCTGCTCTCAAAAGAGAAATACCAAAAACAGATCAGCTATGCCAACTATTGCATGGAGCTTGACTCGGCGGACAACAAGAAGAAGGCAGCGCCTTATGGAGCCGAGACAGCCGGGTTGAAGATTCTTGCCGGATGGCATGGGAGTGTGCTGCCCGTCACTCTGCACGGGCATACATTTACACGTCCCGATGATCTTGACAAGGTGGATCTTGCCCGGTTTACCGAAAAGGAGCAGAATTTCCTCGTCCACTGGCTTGGACTCTTCTTTCAGGAAGACCCCAATGCAGACTATAAGGCCAAGTCATATACAGCCCGCACTCTTGAAATGTATGAGTTCATTGACCGCCGTCTTACCGGAAGCTCTTACGTGGAACGGTGCAACAGGCAGCCGGCGTCGGACATCGATGGCGCTATGTCACGCAACAAACGGGCATGGACAAAGGTGCGCACAGTGCAGATGCTTGCGATTCTCTTTTGTTTCATTCCGATGCTCTGTGTCTGTGGCGCCATGTGTTATCTCTCGGTCACCACAGGAAGCATACCGTTAGAGGCTGCTATGAAATCCATCGGCCATGTGACCGCCATTATTCTGGGCATCATCGCGGCCATCTGTTGTGTCGACGGGGGCATTTTCGGAATGGCGCTCGGTGGAATCGTAGCGTATGCGCTCACAGAGTTGTTGTTCAAATTCCTCGCCCCGGTAGTGCCGTGGCTTGTCATAGTGCTTTTGCTTCTGGCTGTGGTTTTCTTCGGCCGCAAGATTTTTATTAAGATCGGCAAACGTTTCGGGACATCCGATTTGACTTTAAGCGAGATTAAACAGCGCCACCGGGCTGGACTTGCTTTCAATACACGTCATATCCTTCTTCCCGGCAAAGGGCTGGACTATCCGGTTAAAGACATCAACGAGAATACATCCTATGCCAATTCGCATATGTCTGGCCTGATTAAAAACGCTCTGCTGATGCTGGCGCTGACTGCCGGAGGTGTCTTCCTTTGTGGCTGGGTCGTAAAGAATTATGACAACACCGAAGTCGTGGAGGTCTCGCGGTCGTTTGAAGGAGCTTATACCGGCGATGTACAAGGAACCCCAAGCTCCATAAAGCTTTATCAGAACAAGGATGGCAAATGGGAGGCCGACATGACCATAAATTACAGGTCGGGCAAGACGCAGCAGGTAATGGTGTCGAAGGAAAAAACGGAGACGCCCGGCTGTTTTTATCTTCCTTCCAATCCGGAAGTGACACTCTGCCTTGAACCTGTGCAGCAGGCTGATGCCGAAGCCCATACCTTTACAGGAACTTATACAAATTCCAAGGGCAACCGTCGTACCGTCAACTATAAACAAACCGAGACAGCGAATGAAATGCGATAAATGCGGTCGTAAGAACCGCGACATAGCCCGATACTGCAAGTGGTGCGGCGAGAAACTCGTCGCCGACCTACGCCCGGATGCCGAAATGCAGGAAGGTCCGCTGAGCCGCCTCTATGATAAGAAAACTATTGTAGAACAGCTGGAGGAGGTGATACGCAAGGCAAAAAAACGTGCCGACTGGTGTCGCAAGAGTGGCGTAAGGGGGCGCCTTCCCTTGAGTTTCGTAATTACGGGCAATCCGGGGACCGGCAAGAAGTCGGTGTCGCGTGCCATAGCCTCAGCGTTGTCTGCCATTGGCATATTGAACAGTCCTGAGCCGGAAATCATAAAGCCGGTGGAGTATAAGGGATGGATTGAAGCGCTTCAGAAGGATGAGGTCACACCTGACCCTCACATGATTGTTGTGGATGAGGCCCATCGTCTTTGTCCCACAGAGAAAGTTTCCGAGATAGTGGAACTCGACGGTGTGCTTCGATATGTCGCTGACTGGCGAAGCGATGAGGATATGCCGGTGGTGGTGATAATTGGTGACGATGACCTTAAGCGATTCTTCGAGGCAAATCCGGAAGCGAAGAATCCGATCAGCTATTTTCTTGAGACCAATGATATTACAGTGCAGGGCATGGTCAGCATAGCCTGTGATATACTTGGGCGTGAACATCGTGTCCTGTCGCAGGAGGCAAGGGAAAAATTGGAAAGAATATTTGTCAACGATCAACGCAATCCGAATACAGCCCTCGGCATCAACGGTCACAATGCCCGCCGACGCGCCGAGAATATAAGCACAGCCGCCCTTGATCTGCCCGCAGATGCATATGAGGTAGGCCCCGAATATGTACACGGTACCGAATTCATCCGCAAGAGCCTGGATGAAATTATGGCGGAGTTTGACAAGTATGTCGGTGTGGAGGATATAAAGGCCAAGGTCAGAACCATTACACGTAATATTCAGCAGGATGTGAAGGATGGCCGCAAGCCCAGGATAAAGGATCATTTCATTTTTCTCGGCAATCCCGGCACCGGCAAGACCACCATGGCACGAATATTCGGCGATGCCCTCAACGCGCTTGGAGCTCTGCCTGTAGGCCATTTCGTGGAAATTGGAGCCGACAGTCTTGTATCACAATTTGTGGGCGACACAGCCAAACTGGTTGAGAAATGGGTCAGCAAAGCCATGGGCGGAGTGCTCTTCATTGACGAAGCATATCAACTCGTCAACAACGACCATGGCAAGGATGCTATGGACGCTCTGATACGCTATGCCGAAAATGAGCGTGGCAAGCTCGTGATGATTCTCGCCGGATATGAAAAGGATATGGCGGCACTCAACAGACTCAATGACGGATTCCAGTCGCGCTTCAATGAAATCATCCGTTTCCGCGACTATAAGCCTGATGAGCTCACCAGGATTTTCCGCGGCATGGTTGAGCGTGGCGAGGAAGGATATACCATCTCGCCGGAGGCCGACAATCAGTTGCTCAGTTTCTTCCAGAATATGTACAATATGCGTCTGAAAGACTTCGGCAACGCCCGCGACGTGCGCAACGTCTATTCAAAGGCGGTGAGCCGACTGAAGCAAAGACTTGCGGAAGATCCTTCGGCTGACCCTGAAATCACTCTGGAAGATATTCAGGGAAAGGAAGCTCAGACGCGGCGCACAGTGGAGGACGTGCTTGCATCGCTCGATGATATGGTGGGCCTTGGAAATCTTAAGAAGGATATCCGGTCGATTGTAGGCAAAGCCATAATACAGCGTCAGAGAGTGGAGCGAGGCTTGGTCGACCCTTCCAACGAGGGTATCCATATCGCCATTACCGGCAACCCCGGCACCGGCAAGACCGAGGTTGCCAAACGCCTCGGTCAAGTGTTCAAGGCTGCGGGCATTCTGCCGACAGACAAGGTCGTGGTAAAAGAGAAAAAGAACCTTCTTGACAGTTATTCCAACTCAGCGGCAAAGAATATGAACGACGCTGTGGATGAGGCGTTGGGGGGCATTCTATTCATCGATGAGGCGTATAATCTTATCCCGATGGACAACCCCAATGATCAAAGTCAGGACGGTAAGGCAGCTGTCGAGAGTCTTATGACCCGTATGGTAAGCGACGCGGGAAAGTTCATCACAGTAATCGCCGGATACAAGAATCTGATTGATGAATTTATAGCGAATGCCAACCCTGGTCTGGCCAGCCGGTTCTCCAACAGGATTCATATAGCAGATTATTCCGCTACCGAGCTGGAGGAAATATACTTGCAGCAGGTGAGCCGCCAGAAAATGCGGATCGACGATGATGCAGTGGAACTCCTCCGCAAGGCTATCTGCGGGATGGTGGCTGCGAAAGATGAAAATTTCGGCAATGCCCGCAGTGTCATAGCCTTGTTCAAGGAAACAATGGCGCGTCAGGGCGACCGTCTGCAAAAGGAATTTGATCTCTACGACATTCCAAGCGAGGAGATGATGCGCATAAGAAAAGCCGATATACCCTACGAGGAGCCGCGGATAGTCGACATGGAAGAATGTTTCCGCGAACTCGACCAGCTCGTCGGCCTGGATGGTGTGAAGAAGGAGATCCGCACTCTCGCTGATGCCATTTTTACGGAGCAGGAACGTGCACGCGTGGAAGGCCGGAAGCCTGAGATTCCGATGTTTCATTATCAGTTTTTAGGGAATCCGGGCACAGGTAAGACGACTGTGGCACGTATTATGGGGAATATATTCTATTCTCTCGGTCTGCTCCCTACCAACAAGCTTCTGGAAATCACCCCCGGCGACCTGATAATAGGATTTGTGGGCCAGACAGCCAAACAGACACGCAAGATGGTGAAACGCGGTGTCGGTGGCGTTCTGTTCATAGACGAGGCTTACGGCCTTCATGACGGCGGTTATGGTGAGAAGGATGCGACTCCTGAATTGCTGACCCTGCTCAATGACCTGAAAGGGAAGATGGTGGCTATTGTCGCCGGTTATCCCCGTGAGATGGAGGCTTGGAAGTCCACAAACACAGGCATCGACCGCCGCTTCGAAAAGAAGATCTATTTCGAAGACTACTCCGCCGATAATCTCTCTGCCATCTTTGAAAACATCTGTCGTAACAATGGCATGAGAATGGCGGAAGCCGCCGAAGAAGAAATGCACCGCTATTTTGACAGACTCGTGCGCAACCGTACATCCAATTTCGGTAATGCAGCTGAGGCTGTCAAATATTTCAATCAGGTTCGCATCAATCAGGGTGCGAGGTTGAGACGGCAGGGAAATTATACACGCGAGGATCTCTATCTGTTTACCTTTGAAGACATGAAAATACGATGAAGTGCCATAATTGTAAATCAAGCATCGACGACGACAGCTGGTTCTGCGACCAGTGCGGCACGAAAATATATCTCTGCCCCGAATGTCATACGCCCGGCAAGGGGGAAAGGAAGCGCTGCGGCATGTGCGGTTCAAAGCTCGCTCCCGCCGAAGAACTTGCCGGATCAAATACACAGCCTCAGAAGCCTCAGAGAACTGTAGTAGCGACAAAACTTGTGTGCCGACAGGAGAATATCATACTGGATCTGCATAATGGCGCAGTGCTGGGACGTCTGGAAGGCCCTTATCAGGCTATGCTTAGCCGGCTTGAATATGTCTCGGCCCGGCATGCCCAGATCTGGGCCGAAGGAGACCGGTGGATTATCAGTGACCTCGGTTCGCGCAACGGCACTGCGGTCAATGGACAGTGGTGCTACAATCCGCTCCCGTTTCGTGTCGGTGATACGGTGAGATTAGCTAACTTTTATGATTTTGTTGCAGAATGAGAATCAGATATGAAGCAATAAGTCATGTTGGAGCCGTGCGCTCGCGAAATGAGGACATGGCATATATCGGTGGTCAGACTATCCGTGACGATTCAGATTCATTCGAGTTCCAGATTCCGGACAAGGGGATGAAATTCGGAGCCATAGTCTGCGACGGTCTGGGCGGCCGTGCCGACGGAGACCGTGCATCCCGAATGGCCTGTGAACTGTTTGAGTCTTTTGTCGACGACCTTCCCGAAGGACTTGACGCCAACGAGATGATTCAGCATATCAAGAGGTGGTTTCATATTGCCAATGAGTCGATCATGACCGCAGCGGCGGGCAATGGCATGGCCACAACCATGACGGGACTATTGCTATATTATGATCAGGCATATCTTGTCAATAGCGGAGATTCGCATGTATATCGGTTGCGGCATGAGAATTTCCGACTTCTCACCAAAGACCATTCGGAGCGTGAGCGGCTCAATGATTCTTCAGCCCCCGCGCATCTGATGTACAACTGTCTTGGAATAGAAGATGCTTTCATCGACGTGACACCTACGCGCATTGTCGAAGGTGACCGCTATGTGATATGTTCCGACGGACTATCCGATTATGTTGACGTTGATGAGATTGAACGTCACTCTTCATCGGCGGCAGATCTGCTTCATGACGCTCTGGCGCAGGGTGCTCCCGATAATGTGACGCTGATCGTGATCGATTTTATGGCATGAACCCTTATAGTGCTTTTCATCAGTATGGCTTATTTCAGACACAGTAACAGAATTGCGGTCATCGTGATTTTCTCCATGATAATATTGATGCTTGTATGCATTTGCTTTATCATGTGGTTCCGTACCGGCGAGGAAGCTTCAGTAGGCATTTTCTCTCTGGCTGTAACTTTGCTCGGAACGATTTTCATCGCCGTCGAGCTTAAAAACGGCCAGAATGTGACGTGCAGCGATATGCTCATCGATTTGAACAACTATTTCCATGACAGCGACAGATTGATGAAGGTCTATGAGGCGCTGGAAACAAAAGTAGACAATCCCGAGGATTGTGCCATCGTATGGGATGGCGTGAGGGATGTAGAGATTGCGCAGTATGCCACGTTCTTTGAGAATCTTTATCTGCTTTACCGCAACGAGGTGGCTTCGATAGAGGATCTCGACGACCTTTTCGGTTACCGGTTCTTCATATTCATGAATAATCCCTATATTCAGGAGAACTATATTCTTCCCACCTCTTCCTCATATGTACAGCTGTTCAAATTGTATGAGGTATGGATCAAATTCCGGAAACGCAAGGATACGGAATGGCACAACCACATGCCCTATGCCTGTTTTGCCTACACTGAACAGTATCTTAAAGACAGACTCTTCCTCAAAGACGAGTCTTTCAACCATGATGCCGTCTGCTGCGACTTATCGTGCAAAGGGAGGACGGTTAAGCTGAGGTCTTTACGGTTCAAGGATGTATGGGACATTATCCGGCTACAGGATGAAATTAAGGAAAGTACGGATGCTGAAATATATTGTCCGCTAACACGGGAGGAAATTCTGGAGTCATTACATCTGGATATGGTTCTCGGAGCACTTGACGAGGACGAGGAACTGTTAGGCGTCGCTGTCCTGATCTCAAACCGCAGGTCACCGCGCAATCTTGCCCGGGATTTTCAGAAATCTCCGGGGAGCGTGCTGACATTCGACGCTGTTTTCGTCTCTCCCCGGTCGCGTGGTCTCGGTATTCAGCGCAAGTTCGTTGATATGGCAAAGCAACTTGCGATTAAAAGCGGGGCCAGATACGTGCTTACCACCGTTTCTCCATCCAACAGATTCAGTCTTGACAATTTCGAGGCAACCGGTTTCGAAACGGTATCGGAGTATCAGAAATATGGTGGCAAACTTCGCCGTCTGCTCTGTTATGTTATCCCGCAAATACAATCGTAAATATTGCATCAGGAATGAAATTGCCAGAGATACATTCTTTTTTTGACGTGATATTGTTCCCTTTCCGTCTTGTCTTCAACCTTGATATCCGGTGGAAAGCCGCACTCGGTCTTGGTCTTGTGCTCATCTTGGCAGGAATTCAGTTGAGCATTTTCCCCAAAGACAGCAGGATGGGCGCCGATAAAGTGGCGATGGCGAGCAACGGTTGGCTGCGGACAGGCATGGTGGATGATAATCTCGACAGTATGCGTGTGCATCGCGGCGATTCCCTGCGCCTGTTGGGTCGTCAGGGACATCTTCTTTGGGCAGAGACTACCGACGGAAAATATCGGGGATTCGTTTGCGACTCTCTGGTCGAAAACTCGGCTGAAGACATCAGGGTTCCAATCCGCCGCAAACTCTCCGGCTATTTTATTTCTCAAAAGAAGTTCGAAAGCCTCATGTCGGATTCGGCAACCACCTTTGGTGAACTGGAGAACAGTTATATTCATGCTGAATATATAAAGCGCCATGACAAAAAGTTTGTAGGAGAGTTTGGCTTGATGGTAGAAGACTCGCTGGGCAACATAAAGAGGCCGGTCATTACCTTTAGCGCCGACAGCACCGTCAACGATTACATTCTTCACCGCTTCCGGAGCAATAGCGTCTTGCTCGGACATCCGGTAATTGATATTGTATCACCGGTTATCTCAACAAGGGAATTTCAGAAGTTTTCTCCATTTGACAACAATATTTTGCAATGGTTATGGATTATCTTTCCGGGATTCCTGCCGATTTATATCATGATACTTCTGTTGTGGGCTCGTCGTCCTCTGTATTTTGTGCCTAATACATTGATTGATCTTGTGCTTGGCGCACTGGTTGTTCTTGGTCCGCTGGCGTGGGGTGTTATGATGGTGAAGATGGGATTCAGTTCGGTTGGTGTATTTTTAATCACCGGCAGTTCTGTTTTGGTTGGCGCATTTTTGCTTTGGCTCGACTATTCCAGCATCCGATGCCCCAGATGTAAGCATCTCAGGCACCATGAATTCAAGCAGATGACCAGTGGAAAACCATTTGTTAGACATGGCTATACCGAAAAGGTGACACGTAGGGAAACACTTGAGCATAAGGTCGAAACAACCATTCATAAACCCACGGCCCGCGACACTATGTCTCATAAGTACGAACGTCATTTTGGTAAAGAGAAGGTTTATTATGACATATATGAATATTGGGATACCATAAAAGTCAACACCACGCACTTCGAGTGTCCTAAGTGCGGTCATGGTAAACAAGAGAGCGCGGAGGAAATTCTCAACCACCGTCAAGAGTATGTGCGCTCTTACAGCAGAGAGGAGAAATTCGATTATACCGAAAAGAAATACTGATGAATAAAACTGAGTTGAGAATTCTTTGGTCGGACTATGACGTCGGTCGTTTCGAGTCAGTTTCCATCAATAACGAAACTGAGATCCGCGATGATGGCATAAGGAAATGGTTCATCCTCACCAGAGAGCAGAATGACGACAGTGGCTACAACTGCCGTCAGCGGTGGATCGCCCCTCTCGACGATATGCTTCTGGCCTTTGGAATGCAAGATTACGCCGAACTCGCCGACTATATCGAGGGCAAATACCTGGATACCAGGAGCGCCATCGGCGACATCAGGGCCGAGGCCGATTCCAAAGGAGTGAAATTTGAATATACAAGCTGAGAACATGACTTACTTGATAGAAAAATTTGAAAAGCCCTACCTGGCAGTTACCGTCCGCGACGAGACACGCGATATGTCTGTGGGGCATATGGAGAAAGAAGACTTTTATCTCTCAACCGACCGGCTGATTCCCGGCGAGAAATTGCCTGTACCCGTCGGTGTTTCTCTTTACGCCGACTATACCGTGGTAAAGGTAAGCGATGAGACTATAGAACTGAGCCGCAATGGCTCCGGGTTTGTAATTGAGAAAGATGTCAATCCTGCAGATGGCATTTCGAGCGGCGGCAGCAACGGTGGGGGAGTCTATGGCAGTTCTTCAGTGATATTTGAATACCGTACGCCGCTTAGCGGGGAGGAAATAGACAAGATTCCGGAGATGGCGCTCAATGCGGCTTCTGTCCCCGGGAAAGACTGGCTTGAAAGCTCTAACCGCCATATCGATGTGCTTGATTTTGTCAAACGGGCTGTAAAAGAAGGAAATATCGGACTTTATGTAGCCTTGGCTCTTCTTACTGCATCGAGTAATTGGGAATATTGCGAAATTTATCGTCCCGGACAGTTCCGCAAGATTTTCACTGAAGGACTCCGCAAAGGCGCACTTGCCCCTGACGACGATAACCCGGCCTGGAGGTGGATGGATATTGCCATCATGAACAATGACCCCGGCGAGTTTGCCGACGACATGGATCTATATTACGACGCCCTCGCCACAGCTGCTGAAAACGGCGTATGGCTCGCCCGCGACATCATGGACATGATATGGGAACCAGAAAACTGTCAGGAGGAAGATTAAAAATGGATTTACCAAAATATACTGCGTTGCGACAGAAAGTCATCGACATGGCTGGCTGCGGCGGCAGCGACGCTCAGCATGTTAGTGAAAGCCGCGAAGAAATCATCGGCTATATCGATGCGTTGATAGAACGCGGCGACAAGGGTCTGTATGTGATGAAGGCATTGCTTATGGCATCTGACGATTGGGCTACATGCAAGATAGTCAGGAATGAGATGTTTACCGACATGTTTACTGAAGGAGTACGCCGCGGCTGCCTTAATCCAAAGTATATCCACGCATGGGAATGGATTGAAATCGCGATCAAATACAACCATCCAGGCTCGTTTATGAACGACATGGATCTTTATCGTCGTGCATTGACCGATGCATGGGAGAACGGTGGCGAATGGCTCGCGCGTGACCTGCTCCATGTTATTTTCGGAACGGGCAACTGTAATAAATGGGATTGACAAGTAACGAGATACAGAAAATTTCAGTATAAAACAATATCAGTATAATATGAGTTTCTTAGATTTCTTCAAGAAAAAAGCCGATAAAGGGTCGGATAATAAAAACGTTCCGTCGGGCAAAAACATCCCGTCTGGCAGTTTATCGGGCAAGCAGCATGCAAATACCAGTCTTAACCCGTTGATGCAGAGCTTATATCAGCAAGCCAAACAGCGTGCCCAGGCTTCATCATCGTCCACCGGTACGCCGAAACGTGTCAGCCGGGACGTAGAAACGGTCAGCGAAGGCATAGGTAGTATCGAGGCGCTTTTCGATATGGAGGGCCATCGTATTCCCGACATTTTTAACAACAAAGCATACGGCTATGAGGACGAGGATTTCGCATTGTCGATTCCCCGGCCGAAGCCGGATCCGAAAAAAGCCAGGAAACTCTATGAGATGGGCACGAAAGAATTTAAACCTTGGCGCGGTGTGGAGTATGAAGAGGAGGAAAGTTGGGGGCAGAATTGCCATCTTTTGTACTGCTCCTATATGTTCGGTTTCCGCCCGGCGCTCAAAGAGTATCAGAAACTGCGCGAACAGTGCCGGAATCGCTACAGAGAGCTGTGCGGTGTCATTGATGACTATAGCCTTCTTGCCGGCCTGCGTCATCCGGCCCGTCGTTTCGCGCTGAGCAGTGCCAGCGTCAGCGACCACTTCACCAAAGTGTGGAACTCTCTGTTGGATTCGCCGTATGGCAGAGATCTCAGAGAAGACTGGAATTTGTTGGCTGACGCTATGAAACATTACAGAGTTTCAGGGCCGAAAAGTGCTTTTGACGACTATAATAATTATCCCATCACCTTAGAGAGCGACCTTGAAAGAATGTGGGCCGGCATCTACAACGAACTGCATGAGTATGTGGATGGCCTTTGCCCCATCGACGCTGATGCTATCGATAAGGTCTCAGATGACTACCAACGTGATGACTTCGTGCATACCATGCTTGGTGCATTCGTCGTGACGCTTAATTCACTCAACGCCATGTACGACAAAGTCTTCGAGGCTGTTTGGGAAAATCCTCTCAACCTCTATTACAACTTCGGTGAACTCTAATGCTCCGTTGGAGCTGTATTTTTTACACTGAATGAGACTATAGCGAAATGAAACCTATATATCTGAAGCTTTCAAAGCCATTCGATAAGTTACCGGCGATGGCATCGCGCTTCTGGGGCAATCCCTCACTGCCGGAGGACATGGAATGGCCCTGTTATACAGACGATGACGGCGACGAACTCGACTATGTTTTCGTGTGCCAGATTAACCTCAGGGAATTAGCGCCATACGATGCTGACCACTTGCTGCCTTCCTCAGGTCTTCTCTTGTTTTTTGCCAGGATTGACCATTATCTCGGACATTTTGAATACGAGTCAGTAGGCGGTTCAATCAGCTCTAAGGATGCTGTCAGTATAATTTACCTTCCTTCGACCGATGGACTTGTTGAAAAGGTGCTTGTCGATGAGAACGACAATCCCGTCTCGCCCGAAGAATTGCAGATAGCCTTCACAGATGATTTCGACCCTATACGCGATGAAGACACTTGCCTATTCGCGCGGCCGGATCATCGTCAATGGGAAACATGGGACCATCCCTACGAGGACTGGCTTATCCTCCTGCAGGTCGACTCATTTTCAGGGATGGATTTCAACCTCAATTTCATGGATTTCGGAGTGCTTGATTTTCTTATCTCACCGCTTGATCTCCGGAAAGCGGATTTTAGCGATGTCCGCGCAATAGTCCTCTCATCATGAAGTCGTTGTCAGAACAATTTCAGAGCCTGTTCGAAGAACAGCCCGACAAAGCGGCAGCCATCGTTCTTGCAGCACCCGAAAGCGAAGAACGCGACGGCTTGCTGCTGATGATGTACTCCGAGGGTATCGGTGTCGGCAAAGACGACACCCGGGCGCTTTCCATCGCTGAAAAACTATATGTCATTCCGACAAAATGGGGAGAATACGCCCACCTTTGGCTGGGCGACTACTATATGGACTCGGCCCGCGGCGATGACACGGACAAGGCCATCGACCATTATCTTGAAATCGGAGACATCAACGGCGAAGCCGCCTGCCGCCTCACCGACATCTTCTGGAACGCATGGAGTGACCTCGATGATGAATCCGAGCGACCGGAGGTAGAACATACCTTGTTCTATTACACCCAGCTCGCCGCCGCTTACAATCCGGAATATCTCCTACAGTTAGGCTATTGCTACGCTACCCCGATCGGCTGCGCAAAAACAGAATCCAAGGCTCTGGATTGTTTCGAACAGTTTCTCAGACTGACGTAGTCCGCTATAGAATACCGTCCCATAGTACATCTTAAAAAATAACGATCCCCTCTAACTTATTGAGTTAGAGGGGTGCTTTGAGAGCCGCGAGTGGGACTCGAACCCACGACCTTTTCGTTACGAATGAAATGCTCTACCGACTGAGCTATTGCGGCATGCTGAATCGCTTTGTAGGCGCGTTCAACGGTGCAAAGTTAGCAATTCTATTCGTTTCCGGCAAAAAATATGCCGTTAATTTTGTTGCTTATGTGATAATGTGCTTAACTGTAATATTTTAAGTATCTGATAAAAGCTCTTTTATCACTAAGGATGTGAATTCATGATTTTTCAGTCCCCATCGCGGGGTGAGAAGCAATTCATCCGGCGACTGCGATACGAAACGGTCGATGGCTATGTCGGGGCGGAGCCGACGGACTATGCGTGAACACAACGCGGCATATTCCTGAGCTGTCCAACTGATTATATCGGCCTGTCCGGCTTCCCATAATCGGGCGAGGGGAGTGCCGCGAACTATCTGCAGCTGATGGAATTTCACTACGTCGACAGGGAGCTGGTTGACGGCATCGACCGTCTGCATCATCATCACCTCGGTTTCACCGGGAAGTCCGTTGATAAGGTGGAGGCCGGTGAATATGCCCTCTCGTCTGGTGGCATGCACGGCGTCCTCTACGGCCTGCCATGTGTGGCAGCGGTTGATGCGCTGAAGAGTGACGTCGTGGGATGTCTCGGCGCCGAATTCGATCATGACGAAGGTTGTCTCGGCCAGCTCTGACAGCCACCTAAGCAGGTCGGGATTAAGACAGTCGGGACGTGTGCCGATGATTAGTCCGTCGACGCCGTCCACTGCAATAGCCTCACTGTATAAGTCGATGAGCCGGGAGGAGTCGGCATATGTGCCTGTGAACGACTGGAAGTAGGCCAGATAGCGCATCGAGGGGTATTTGCGGGCAAAGAAGCGTTTGCCTGTCTCTATCTGCTCGGTCACGCTCATGGAGCTTCGGCAGTATGACGGCGTGAACGACCGGTTGCTGCAATAGATGCAGCCGTCGCGGCCGAGAGTGCCGTCGCGGTTGGGGCATGTAAATCCTCCGTCGACAGTCAGTTTCTGCATCTTGCCCGTAAAATGGCAGGCGAGAAAGTCGGCGAAGTCGCGGTAGGGATGTGGGTTCATATGCGGCTGCAGCGATTGGCAAGCAGAGCGTCGAAAATCACCATGGCCGCCATCGCCTCTACAATAGGCACGGCGCGGGGAAGCACGCACGGGTCATGGCGGCCGCGAGCTTTCAGCACGGCAGGCTGTCCTTGATCGTCAATGGTCGGCACTTCTTTTAGCAGAGTGGCAACCGGTTTGAAAGCCACCCTGAAATATATGTCCATGCCGTTTGATATGCCTCCCTGGATTCCGCCTGAATGGTTGGTAAGTGTGGCAACTTGGCTGCCGTTGCGTCGGGTGAAGATATCGGCAGCCTGACTTCCGCGCATTGTCGCGCAGCCGAATCCCATGCCATAGTCGAATCCTTTGGCGGCGTTTATGCCGAGCATCGCCGAGGCGAGGCGTGCCTGAAGTTTTCCGAACACCGGCTCGCCCAGTCCGGGAGGACAGCCCTTGATCACGCAGCTGACTATACCGCCGATTGTGTCGCCCTCGTTTCTGACTTTTCTGACCAGTTCGATCATCTCCTGAGCCTTGGCCTGATCGGGGCATCGCACTATATTGGTGTCGGTCAGCGAGAGATCAAGGTCGGTATAAGATCGGTCGGTCATGATATCGCCTATCTGTGAGGTGTAAGCGCTGACGGTGATGCCCATGGGGGCGAGAGCCTGTCGGGCAAGAGCGCCTGCGACAACCCGTGCTATGGTTTCGCGCGCCGAGGAGCGTCCGCCGCCGCGATGGTCGCGCACGCCGTATTTGGCAGTATAAGCATAGTCGGCATGCGAGGGCCGGAACAGATGACGCATATTGTCATAGTCGGCCGAATGATGATCGGCATTCTCTACGATGAAGCCTATCGGGGTGCCGGTGCTGAATCCCTCGAATATACCCGACAGGAGACGCACCTGATCCGCTTCCTTGCGCGGCGTGGTGATGTCCGACTGACCCGGACGCCGCCTGTCAAGCTGGCGCTGCAGTTCGACTGTATCTATTTTCACACCCGCGGGCATCCCGTCGATCACTCCTCCTACCGCAGGGCCGTGGCTCTCGCCGAAGCTTGTCAGGCGGTATATGTCTCCAAAACTATTGTTCATCGCTGTCGGTATCTTCGTCGGTTGTTTTTATTATGTCGGCTGTGATGGCGCGCGTGTAGGCGATAAGATCGGCCGGAGCGATCTCAAACTGCAGCCCACGCTGTCCGGCGCTTACATATATGGTCGGAAAATCAAGTGCCGTCTGATGGAATATTGTCGGAAAAGCTTTCTTCATCCCTACGGGAGAGCATCCTCCGCGGATATACCCAGTCAGTGGCAATAGCTCTTTCATGTGGATCAGTTCGGCTTTTTTGTCAGAGACAGCCTTGGCCGCTTTCTTAAGATCAATCTCAGCGTCGCCAGGCACCACACAGACGAAATAGCCTGTGCGTTCACCTCTGACCACTATGGTCTTGAACACCCTGCGGATATCCTCACCAAGGCTGTCAGCCACGTGTGTGGCGGCGAGATTATTCTCGTCTACCTCATATGGCACAAGGCGATATGTTATATGCGAGCGGTCGAGCAATCTCGCCGCGTTGGTCTTTTGTATTTTTTCCATCAGATGCAAAGTTAGTGTTTTTCTACCCAACAATTTTCATTGAGGCGTGTTTTTATGATATCAACCCCAAATTTCCATTAAACATAAAACATGACATTATGAAGAAATTTCTCATCAGTCTCGCTGCCGTGCTGGGTATTTCGCTGGCAGCTTCCGCCCAGAGCCCTGAAATTCAGATAGGTTATGGCGGTTACACGCAGATGGATGCTACAAACATGCACAAGGGTGGCGGCGTGAAGAACGCGTGGGGCGCACTGACGGCGGGTGTCAATTTCAAGGTTGCCCCGAAGCTGTGGGTAGGCCCGTCGTATTCGTTCTCTTCGTCGAGCTACAAACATGGCGGCCCGAATCTTTACTATCATGTGATCATGCTCAACGCACGCTATGAATACTGGCGCAATAGCATCGTTACTCTCTATGCACATCTTGGTGCGGGCGCCGATATCACTCACGTCGGTACAGACGGCGGTGATCACAATGACGGCTATTTCGCTTTCCAGGCTTCGCCACTTGGCGCGCAGGTAGGGCTGTCGAGAAATGTATCAATGTTCGGTGAACTCGGTTTCGGAGCGCAGGGTCTGCTTCAGGTAGGCGTACGTATAGGTCTCTGACCGCTGTAAAATAATTCTGATTATGGACGACAGATTGTCATACGAGGAAAAACGTGAGCTTCCTGATGATGTTTTCGGGCTTCCCGAACGGCGCGAGTACCCGATGCCTGACGCTGCCCATGTGAGGGCTGCCGAGGCTTACTTCCGCTATTGCCCTGAAGACCTGAAGCCACGTCTGGCCAAAGCGATCCTTCAGCGGGCCCAGGAATTCGGTGTGGATGTAAAGAGTCCTGTCATCGAGCAGTACGCCTCAATGTGAGGCCAGTTCCCAAAATGCCACCGCGCTCGCCGCGGCCACATTTAGCGAGTCGACACCGTGATACATCGGTATCCTGACGGTATAGTCGGCTCGCTTTATTGTGTCGTAGGCGAGTCCGTCCCCCTCAGTCCCCATCATGATTGCAAGCCTTGGCTCGGCCTTCAGCCGCTCGTCGGTGATCGCCACCGAATCATTGCGAAGAGCCATGGCCACCGTCTTGAACCCGGCCATGCGAGCCTCGCCGGCAGCATCGTCGCTGATAGTCCAAGGCAGCAGAAATACCGAGCCCATCGATACCCTTGCCGCCCGTCGGTTGAGCGGGTCGCATGCGTTTGAAGAGAGTATAGCGCCGTCAATCCCTAACGCTGCCGCAGACCTGAATATGGCTCCTATGTTGGTAGTGTCGCATACCCCGTCGATTATGACTATTCTCCGGGCATCTTTGCATACTTCGGCTACCGTCGGCAAGGGACGGCGCTTCATGGCGCAGAGCACCCCGCGAGTCAGACGGTAACCGGTAAGCGACGACAGCACTTCGCGCTCGCCGGTCATAACGGTGGCTGAGCAGCCGAGACGTTCTATGATATCTGCCGCATCGCCTGTGAGATGCCGTCGTTCGCAAAGGAGAGCTACAGCTTCGTATCCGGCGTCGAGCGCCACGTTGATCACTTTCGGGCTTTCAGCGATAAAAAGGCCGTAGCCTCTTTGCATGTGGTCGCAGAGCTGCGCCTCTGTCAGACAACTGAATATCTGTGCCTCTGTCTGTCGGATATCTGTTATTTCTATGACGTGATTCATATATGCCCGCGATGGTTTTGGATATGGTTTTGTCACGGCAAATTTAGTAAAAAAGGCCAATAAAAAAATCTGAAAATATGTAATAGGCTGTTGTGCCGGAGGTTAAATATTGTTGGTTGAAATAGTAGTAAAGATATTGCTCCCGTAATGCAACGCTCTGTCTGACAGAAATGATCTGATCTGATTCAGTAGACGGCATGAATCGGTAAGGCTGCTTAATTTTAACTTATTTGTAAACGGGTGTGAATGCCGGATGTTGTGTAATGCGTTGTCATATAGTAATTTTGCATCCGGAAAACGATAGGGTGTTCCAAATAACTGATGAATCTTCCCAACATGAAAAGATATATTTACACTATTATAGTAATGATCGTGTCGGCGCTTTCACTTACTTCGATGAAGCCGGTACCCGCCCCTGAATTGAATCTTACCGAGCCTCCTGTCTCGCAGCCTTGGTCGCTTTCCAACATACCGCAGCTGCTTGATATGCCTTCTGATGATCAGAAAGATGAGGATGATACAGAGGCGTCGCTTCGTGAGATAACCGAGAATCTTAAAAATTTTGCAGCCAAATTTATCGGGCGCAGATATGTCTGGGGGAGCACGGGCCCCAAGACTTTCGACTGTTCAGGCTTTACAAGCTATATATTCCGCAATGCCGGAGTGACACTCAACCGCACCTCGCGCATGCAGTACACCCAGGGCGAGCCCGTGAAAAACACTTCCGATCTCCGCCCGGGCGATCTGATGTTCTTTTCGAGCCCGCGCAGCGGCAAGGGCCGGGTAGGCCATGTGGCAATGGTAGTTGAGGTCGACGACAACGGCACGTCGCTCACTTTCATACATGCGGCTTCAAGTAAAGGTGTCAGCTACCAGCGCTTTCCCGACGGCGGCTACTACTCCCGCAACTATATCGGCGCAAAGCGCATACTCCAGCCGGAGCATACCGTCAACCAGTCGGCTTGACCTGACTCATATACTTAAGGGCATATCCTTACAATCTATATAAATACCATTTTTACGTTTTTCTATCTTTTGAAGCCTCTGCGGCCAGATCTTCTTTGAACGAACTGGACCGCAGATGTCGTTTTGTGATATTTTGGAGGAATTTGAAGCTAAAATCGTTAAGAAACGAATTTTTTAGTAACTTTGTGATTTCATATTAAAAGCAACAGATAAACCAATCACATAGGATTAACGTATGAGCGACAAACTGTTTATTTTTGATACGACGCTCCGCGACGGTGAGCAGGTGCCCGGATGCCAGCTCAACACCGTGGAGAAAATCGAGGTGGCGCGCACGCTCGAAGAGCTTGGTGTCGACGTGATCGAGGCCGGTTTCCCTGTGTCGAGTCCGGGCGATTTCAATTCGGTGGTAGAAATCAGCAAAGCCGTCACATGGCCTACGATATGCGCATTGACACGTGCCGTTGAAAACGATATCCGCGTGGCTGCCGAGGCTTTGCAATATGCCAAGCATAAACGTATTCATACAGGCATAGGCACGTCGGACTATCATATCCGCTATAAATTCAACTCCAATCGGGAGGATATTCTGGAGCGTGCCATAGCCTGCGTAAGCTATGCCAAGCGTTTTGTCGAGGATGTTCAGTTCTATGCCGAGGACGCCGGACGCACCGACAACGAATACCTTGCCCGCGTCATCGAGGCCGTCATCAAGGCCGGCGCTACCGTCGTAAATATCCCCGATACTACCGGTTACTGCCTGCCGGGCGAGTTCGGCGCCAAGATCAAATACCTGATGGAGCATGTCGACGGTATCCACAAGGCCACCATAGCCACGCATTGCCACAACGACCTCGGCATGGCTACGGCCAACACGATGTCGGGCATCCTCAACGGCGCCCGTCAGGCCGAGGTGACCATCAACGGTATCGGCGAACGCGCGGGCAACACCTCGCTCGAAGAGGTGGTGATGATATGCCGCTGCCATCGCGAGCTCGGTATCGACACAAATATCAATACTACCAAGATCAATGCCGCGAGCCATATGGTGAGCAGCCTCATGAACATGCCTGTGCAGGCCAACAAGGCTATCGTGGGCCGCAATGCTTTCGCTCATTCGAGCGGTATCCATCAGGACGGCGTGCTCAAAAACCGCGAGAGCTACGAGATAATGGATCCCAAGGATGTGGGCATCGACGAGAATTCGATCGTGCTGACCGCCCGCAGCGGCCGCGCAGCGCTCAAGCACCGTCTGCACGTTCTCGGGGTGGATCTCGACAAGGAGGCCCTCGACAAGGCATATGAGGCTTTCCTGCGCCTTGCCGACCGTAAGAAGGAGATCAACGACGACGATGTGCTCATGCTTGCCGGTCAGCATCACCGCGCCAACCACCGTATCAAGCTCGACTATCTTCAGGTCAGCTCGGGAGTCGGTATCCGTTCGGTTGCAAGCGTAGGTCTCGACATCGCCGGAGAGAAATTTGAGGCATGCGCCTCAGGCAACGGCCCTGTCGACGCTGCAATCTCCGCCATCAAGGTGATCATCCGCCGCAACATGCTGGTCAAGGAGTTCCTTATCCAGGCCATCAACAAAGGCAGCAATGACGTGGGCAAAGTACATCTGACTGTAGAGCACGAGGGTCAGCTCTATTATGGTTTCTCGGCCAACACCGACATTATCGGCGCCAGCGCCGAGGCTTTTGTCGATGCGATCAATAAGTTTGTGAGATAAATCATCGGATAAGAAGATGGGAAAGACACTTTTCGATAAGATCTGGGATGCCCATACGGTGACCGACATACCGGGCGGCCCCACCCAATTGTATATCGACCGTCATTACTGTCATGAAGTGACGAGTCCTCAGGCGTTCGACGGTCTGCGCCGGCGCGGTCTGAAAGTGCGCCGTCCCGACCGGACGTTCAGCACCCCTGACCATAACATTCCTACAATGCATCAGGATCGTCCGATCTCCGATCCGGTCTCGGCGCGTCAGGTAGAGACTCTTCTGAAGAATGCCCGTGAGTTCGGCATCACGCTGTTCCCTCTCGGCGACGAGCACAACGGCATAATACACGTCATGGGGCCTGAGAACGGTCTGACGCTCCCCGGCAGCACTATAGTCTGCGGCGACAGCCATACATCGACCCACGGCGCTTTCGGAGCCGTGGCTTTCGGTATCGGCACGAGCGAGGTGGAGATGGTGCTGGCTACACAGTGTATTCTCCAGCCACGCCCGAAGACGATGCGCATCACCGTCGACGGACATCTTGCCGAAGGAGTTACAGCCAAGGATATGGCGCTCTACATAATCGCAAAGCTCGGCACAGGCGGTGCCACTGGTTACTTTGTGGAGTATGCCGGCGAGGCGGTGCGTTCGCTTTCGATGGAGCAGCGTATGACACTCTGCAATCTGTCGATCGAGATGGGCGCCCGCGGAGGCATGGTGGCGCCTGATCAGACGACATTCGACTATCTCAAGGGACGCGAATACGCTCCGGCAGGACAAGAATGGGAAGATGCCGTGGCTTACTGGCGCACGCTGCCTTCCGACGAGGATGCCGTCTACGATCGCGAGATAAGATTCAGTGCCGCTGATATCGAACCGCGTGTCACGTTCGGCACCAATCCCGGCATGGGTATAGGCATCTCTGAGACAGTCCCCGCTCCTCCGGTTGAGGAAGCAGCTCGCATTTCGTTTGAGAAATCGCTTGCCTATATGGGATTCCGCTCGGGAGAGAGCCTGCAGGGAGAGAAAGTCGACTATGTGTTTCTCGGAAGCTGCACCAACGGCCGTATCGAGGATTTCCGCTTGTTCGCCTCTTACGTCAAGGGTCGCAGGAAACATCCCGACGTGACGGCGTGGCTCGTGCCGGGATCATGGAAAGTACGCCGGCAGATAGCCGAAGAGGAACTCGACAAGGTGCTTGAGGAGGCCGGGTTCGAGATCAGGCAGCCAGGTTGTTCGGCATGTCTCGCCATGAACGACGACAAGGTGCCGGCAGGGTGTCTGGCAGTCTCTACGTCCAACCGCAATTTTGAAGGACGGCAGGGCCCCGGAGCACGCACTGTGCTTGCCGGGCCGCTGGTGGCAGCCGCAGCTGCAGTAAACGGTGTAATCACTGATCCTCGCAAATCATGACTGACATGGAAAATCCAAAATTTACAATAATTACATCGCGGTGCGTGCCTCTGCCTGTGGAGAATATCGATACCGACCAGATCATACCCGCCCGTTTCCTTAAAGTGACCTCACGCGAGGGTTTCGGAGAGAATCTTTTCCGCGACTGGCGTTTTGACTCCAACGGCGACATGCGCCCGGATTTCCCGCTCAACGACCCTCGTTACAGCGGTTGCATACTTGTTGCCGGAAAAAATTTCGGCTGCGGTTCGAGCCGCGAGCATGCTGCATGGGCAATCGCCGATTACGGATTTCGCGTAGTTATTTCAAGTTTCTTCGCCGACATTCATAAAAACAACGAACTCAACAACTTCGTGCTGCCCGTGGTGGTATCTGATGAGTTTCTTGCCGAGCTGTTCTCGACTGTTCAGTCCGATCCCTCGGCAGAGATCAGGGTAGATCTTCCGACGCAGACCGTCGAAAACCTCTCGACCGGACGCAAGGAACATTTCGATATCAATCCATATAAAAAGCAGTGTCTGGTGGAGGGCCTTGACGATATCGGCTATCTTCTGTCGCACTCCGAGGAAATAGACTCATATGAATCCAACAACAATAAATAGATGAAATTCAAGATAGCACTTCTGGCCGGTGACGGCATCGGCCCCGAGATATCGCGTGAAGGCGTGAAGGTGATGAATGCCGTGTGCGGCCGCTTCGGTCATGATGTCGTCTATGCGCCCGCTCTTGTGGGCGCGGCGGCCATAGACGCGACGGGCGATCCATTCCCCGAAGCTACGTATGAGATATGCCGCGACGCTGATGCCGTGCTCTTTTCGGCAGTCGGCGATCCGCGCTTCGACAACCGTCCCGACCTCAAGGTACGTCCCGAACAGGGTCTGCTTGCCATGCGCAAGAAGCTCGGACTGTTTGCCAACATCCGTCCCGTGACCACTTTCGCCTCTCTGATACATAAGTCGCCGCTTCGCGAGGATATCGTCAGTGGAGCCGACTTCGTATGTATCAGAGAACTGACAGGAGGCATGTATTTCGGCGAGAAATTCGAGAGCGACGAACGTGCCTACGACACCTGCGCGTATACACGCGGCGAGATAACCCGTATCCTGAAGGTAGCGTTTGACTATGCGCGCCGTCGCCGAGGGCATTTGACTGTGGTCGACAAGGCCAACGTTCTCGCATCGTCGCGCCTCTGGCGCAAGATCGGTCAGGAGATGGCCGCAGAACATCCCGAGGTGAAGACCGATTTCATGTACGTCGACAACGCGTCGATGCGAATGATACAGGATCCTCGCTTCTTCGACGTGATGGTGACTGAAAACACGTTCGGCGATATTCTGACCGATGAGGGCAGCGTTATTTCCGGGTCGATGGGGCTCCTCCCGTCGGCATCCATAGGCGAGGGTACGCCGGTGTTTGAGCCTATCCACGGCTCATGGCCTGAGGCGGCCGGAAAGAATATAGCCAATCCGCTGGCGCAGATACTGTCGGTAGCCATGCTTTTCGAATATTTCGGACTTCAGGAAGAGGGCGACTGCATCCGCAAGGCCGTCGACGCTTCCATGGAAGCAGGCGTGTGCACACCCGATATCGCTCCCGATCCCGCAAAGGCTGTCGGGACGGACGCCGTAGGCACATGGATAGCTGACTTTATATCACGCAAGGCATGAATACGCATCTGCTTTCTCTCTTAGCCGCCACATTCCTTCCGGCAGCCGCATGGGCTGCCCCGATGGCCGAGCTGTGTCCTCAGGACAATACAGCCGTACAGGGGGCAGGCCGCATAGTCACAGGCCAGCGGCCTCCTGTAGCCAAGCGTTTGTTTACGTCGAAAGCTGTAGAGGAGAAAATTCAGAGAATCAAATCGCAGCTTACCGACCGCAAGCTTGCCGAGATGTTTGAGAACTGCTTCCCTAACACTCTTGATACCACGGTGCATTTTCGCAAGTCCTCCGACGGGACGCCCGATACTTTTGTGTATACCGGCGATATACCTGCCATGTGGCTTCGCGATTCCGGCGCTCAGGTATGGCCTTATGTGGCTCTCGCGGGTGAGGATCCGGAGTTAAGGGAACTCATAGCCGGAGTCATCAACAGGCAGCTGCAAAGCATCATTCTCGATCCGTATGCCAATGCGTTCAACGATGGCCCGACGGGAGGGGAGTGGCAGAGCGATTTCACCGAAATGAGGCCGGAGGTGCATGAGCGCAAGTGGGAGATCGACTCGCTGTGCTACCCTATCCGTCTCGTTTATGAATACTGGAAGCGCACCGGCGATGATTCGGTTTTCAAAACCGGCGACTGGCAGAAAGCGATGGCTCTTGTGGTGAAGACTTTCAGGGAGCAGCAGCGCAAGGACGACAAAAAAGGTCCCTACCGCTTCCTGCGACGCACTGACCGCGCTCTGGACACACTGAACAATGGAGGGTGGGGAGCGCCTGTCAGCGGTTGCGGACTGATAGTGTCATCATTCCGTCCGTCGGACGACTCCACGACTCTCCAGTATCTCATCCCCTCCAACTTCTTTGCAGTGACTTCGCTCCGTAAGGCAGCCGAAATACTGTCGGAAGTCAACGGAGATACGGATCTGGCAGGCGAATGCTCTTCGCTTGCCGACGAGGTTGATGCCGCGCTCAAACAGTATGCTACATACGATCATCCAGAATTTGGCACGATATATGCCTATGAGGTAGATGGTTTCGGCAACAGGATGCTCATGGACGACGCCAATGTGCCGTCGCTTCTCGCCATGGGATATCTTGGCGACGTAGCGATGGATGATCCTGTCTACCGAAATACCCGACGGTTTGTCTGGAGCGAAAGCAATCCCTATTTCTTCCGGGGAAAGGCCGGCGAGGGGATCGGCGGTCCGCACGTCGGCTACGATATGGCATGGCCGATGAGCCTGATGATGCGGGCTTTCACTGCTACTGATGACGATGAGATCCGCTCGTCGTTGAAGATGCTCCGCGATACTGATGCCGGCACGGGATTCATGCATGAATCCTTCAATGTCGACAATCCGGCGGATTTCACACGCCCGTGGTTCGCATGGCAGAATACGCTTTTCGGCGAACTGATAATACATCTGGTCGACTCCGGAAAGCTTGACCTGCTCAACAGTCTGTGAAGCGATGTCATGAGACTGTAATCGTAAGGACACATAGCTTATCACCCCGTCGGACCGAGACTTCTCAATGTCTCTCCGGCGGGGTTTTCAACATTCATGGGCATTTATGAACATTTAACGCATTTTTGGCGTGGAACATTTGCGCAGTGTGTTGAATTCAAGCTATCTTTGCAGCCGTGTAACAATAGCCACAAGAAAAAACACATGGGCAAAATCATTGCAATAGCCAACCAGAAAGGTGGAGTGGGCAAGACCACCA
Source organism: uncultured Muribaculaceae bacterium (assembly GCA_947629175.1). Lineage (GTDB taxonomy): Bacteria > Bacteroidota > Bacteroidia > Bacteroidales > Muribaculaceae > Paramuribaculum. The sequence continues at coordinate 55,202 of CANRCT010000009.1, forward strand.
CCACGATCAATCTCGGAGCATCGTTTGCCGCCGAGGGTAAAAAGGTGCTCATCATCGACGCCGATCCTCAGGCCAACGCGACTTCAGGCTACGGTATCAATCCGGATCAGATGACATCGTCGATCTACGAATGCCTGGTAGATGATTATCCGTTGGAGGGATCGCAGGTGCCTACCTGTGTAAAGGGCCTTGAACTGGTCGGATCGAGAATCGACCTGGCCGGCGCAGAGCTGGAGCTTATCAATCGCCCCAACCGTGAGCGTGTTCTCGCTAAAGTGCTTGCTCCGGTAGCCGACAAATACGATTATATACTCATCGACTGCTCTCCGTCGCTGGGACTGATTACTGTCAATGCTCTCACTGCAGCCAATTCGGTCATCATTCCTGTCCAGGCTGAATATTTTGCCCTTGAAGGCATCACCAAACTCATCAACACCATCCGCATCATAAAGCCGCGTCTTAACCCCTCGCTTGAGATCGAGGGATTCCTTCTGACAATGTATGACGCGCGTCTGCGGCTCGCCAATCAGATCTACGAAGAGCTGAAGGGTCATTTCGGCGATATGGTGTTCAATACCGTCATACCCCGAAACATCCGTTTGAGCGAGGCTCCTTCACATGGATTGCCTGCCCTCATATATGATCCTGAGAGCCGTGGAGCGACCTCTCACAATGCATTGGCCAAGGAGATAATCAACAAGCAGAAGAAAAAAGCTAAAGCCACATCCAGATGAAACCAAAACGACAGGCACTCGGCCGTGGGCTCGACTCGCTTATCCCTATGGATGATGTCCCTGCCTCGGGAGCATCAGCCATCAACGAGATCGACATAGATCTGATTCAGCCCAATCCGGATCAGCCGCGCAGCAATTTCGACGAAGAAGCGCTCGCCGAGCTGGCATCTTCGATCAGAGAACTCGGTATCATCCAGCCCATATCGCTGCGAAGCGTCGGCGGTTATTATCAGATCATAGCTGGCGAACGGCGCTTCAGGGCTGCCCGTATGGCCGGACTGACCACCGTGCCGGCCTACATACGTAATGCCAGCGACAGCGAGCTGACGGAGATGGCCCTGATAGAGAACATACAGCGGGAGGATCTCAACGCCATAGAGATAGCCCTGACATTCAAGAAGCTGATAGAACGCTACGAGCTCACTCAGGAGCGTCTGAGCGAACGCATAGGCAAGAAACGCGCCACTGTGGCCAACTTCCTGCGGCTTCTGCGCCTGCCGGCTGAAGTGCAGCTCGGTCTGCGCGACAAGCGCCTTGACATGGGACATGCCCGCGCACTCCTTTCGATTGACGACCCGACTATGCAGCTCAAGATCTACAAACGCATTATCAAGGAGGGGCTGTCAGTAAGGAAAGTGGAGGATCTGGTGAAATCCATACGTGAAAACCGTGAGGAGAATGGCCCCGATAAAGACAGAGGCTCGCTGTCGAAAGATTTTGAACTGCTCCGCAACCATCTGTCGAGCAAATTCAATACGCCTGTGCATTTTTCATGTTCAGCTTCCGGAGCGGGTAAAATCACGTTCAGCTTCAAGAGCGAGGATGAACTTGAAAGATTAATTACTATCTTTGATGACGTAAAAGCTCACGAGGGCTGACATGTCAGAGGAATCTTTATGAAGAAGATCTGATAACATAAATAAATACAGTGGAATAAGGATGCGCAGAGGAAACTCAGGCAAGAGAAGGATTTATAATCCCATGGCTTCGGCTGCGATGATTTTTACGGTCATCGCGATGCTGCTGTGTCCTTTTAACATTTTTTGTCAGAATACTCGTCCAGTTAAACCTGTAAAGCGTCACCATAAGATTGAATTGCCTGATTCCATAGCTTTAAGTCAGCCGGTTAAGCTTCCTGCGGAAGTGGTGGCTGATTCGATTAAAGCTATAGGGGCTGACAGTCTGGCGGTGACTCCTGTCGACTCGGTGGAAATAGTCGATTCGCCTATGATGTCAATGCTTCCCGATTCCATCAAGGATGCGGCCGGAATCAACCGCAATCTAAGGGAGTTTAATCCCGACCCGATGAGAGCGGTCTGGATGTCTGCATTGTTCCCCGGACTCGGTCAGGTATACAACCGTCGCTACTGGAAGTTGCCGTTAGTCGCGGCAGGGTTCATGGGACTTGGATATGGAGCTTCGTGGAACAATTCCATGCTCAAGGACTATACCCGTGCCTACAGCGACATAATGGACAACGACCCGAACACCAAAAGCTACATGGATTTCTTCCCCTCTACCATCAAGGAGGAGGATCTCGACAAGACGTGGCTTACCAACATATTGAAATCACGCAAGGATTTTTACCGCAGAAACCGCGACCTGTGTATTATCTCCATGGTAGGAGTCTATCTGCTGGCTATGGTCGACGCTTATGTCGACGCATCGCTGGCACATTTTGATATCTCTCCAGATATCTCCATGGAGGTGGCGCCTGCCGTAATACCCGACACGCGCACGCGACCCGGCGTCGGGCTGCAATGGGCATTGCGATTCTGACAGTGAATATCACCGCTATAGTTGACTGACTCATGAAGAAACCTGTTATCACACTATTGACCGGACTGCTCATGCTGACTGCATCGGCTAAAGGGCTATCCATACTCGACATCAAGCATTCGATCACCGACGACAATATTATAGCGCCGGAGAGTTTTGAGACGAAAACCCGTGAACTTCAGGAAAATTTCTATCTCAAGCACTTCGCTACGCGCGCCGCTGATGCCGGTATGGTTCCGGTCAAAGGCAATGCCGCAGAGTATGAGGAACTGTTGAGTCAGCTTCCGGCAGAGATCGAGCTTCCCTACAACTCTATCGTAGGCAACTATATCGACATGTATCTGGTGAAACGCCGCGATCTTGTTGCCGACATGCTTGCCCTCAACAATTACTACGGCAATATATTCGTCGAGGAACTCATCCGCGAAAAGCTTCCCCTCGAACTGCAGTATCTTCCGGTCATAGAGTCGGCTCTCAACCCCAACGCAGTATCACGGGCAGGAGCCTGCGGATTATGGCAGCTTATGCCTACAACCGCCACAGGTCTGGGCCTTGAGGTGAATTCACTCGTCGACCAGCGGCGCGATCCGCGTCTTGCTTCGCGCTATGCGGTGCGCTACCTCAAGCAGCTTTACGATATCTATGGCGACTGGTCGCTTGCCATAGCTGCCTATAATTGCGGCCCCGGCAACGTCAACAAAGCATTGCGCAGAGCCGGAGGCTCAGGCAAGAAAGACTATTGGGAAATCTATAACTTCCTGCATCCCGAGACACGCGGCTACGTGCCCGCTTTCATAGCCGCGAATTTCGTGATGAACTATTACGGCAAATACGGCATACGCCCCACTCTTGTCAGGCAGAAGCTGATAACCGACACAGTTCTGGTCGACAAGCGTGTGCACTTCGACCAGATAGCTCAGGTGCTGAATATTCCGGTAGAGGAGATCCGGATGCTCAACCCGCAGTTCCGCAAGGATATAATTCCGGGCGACAACCATCCGTACGCTCTCGTGCTTCCGTCGCAGCAGGTGTTGAGCTATATAATGAGTGAGCAGGCCATTCTCGACATGAATTCCGACTCCTATGCTCGGCGCACTCATGTGGAGCCGGGTGAGAGTCTGGAGCGGCAGCCCGACGGATCGTCCTTCGTGACGCGCATGGTCAGCAAGACCCATACGGTGGGCCGAGGAGAGAATCTCCGCTCCATTGCCCGCAAATACGGTGTCAGCGCTACTGATATCAAGCGTTGGAACAATATGCGGAGCGGCAAGGTGCACCGCGGCAAAAAACTCAAGATCCAGACCTATGAAAGGGTTAGAGTATGGGCTGATTCCACTTCCATGGCTTCGGCCGACAGCCTGTCGGTAAAGGATAGTATGCAGCCCGAAGTAGCAAGTGCGAACGTGACCCGAAATGATGCACCCGAGACAAAACAACCGGCCGCGCGTTCTGAAAAGAAAGTGGGGAAACCGGCTAAAAAAGCAGCTTCCGCTAACGCTGCCACGACTTATACGGTGCGCCGGGGCGACAATCTCAGCAAGATTGCCAAGCGTTTCGGCACTACTGTAGCGGCCATTCAGAAGGCCAACAGCATGTCGGGTACGCGTATCGACATCGGCGACAAGCTTAAGATTCCGGCCCGACGTCGTTGAAGCCATCTCTGTAGGCGACATTTCTTAAAATCTTAGATAATCATGAAAAGTTGTGTTTTTGCGTGGCTTGCATTGTCGGCCGCTTTGTATTCGGCGTCACTGACCGGATGTTCCGATAGTAAAGCCAAGGAAATTGAGCATAAGGATATCCTCGTAGAGGATGTGGAGATCACTCCCGAACCGCTGATCGGGCGTCCGCTTTCGATGAATAGAGCAGGTGATTATCTGCTGATTCTGGACAACAAGATCGATTCGATGGCGCATCTTATCGATGTCGCCCGCGGCCGCTATGCGGGCAAGTTTGTCGCCAAGGGCGCCGGTCCCGGTGAATTCGGCAATACAGTTCTGTTTTCGACGGTTCCTGGCCGCGATGACGCTTTCACGTTGCTTCGCGCCGATAACAGGGATCTGTATCTTGCGGAAGTGAAGGGAGCCGACAGCCTCTATCTTGCATATACCCGCATATTGAATCTCCCGGACGCATGGTTCGTGGGGATGCTGGCCGACGGCGGCTATATAACTACCGACGGTTACGTGGAGCATCCCGAAATATTCACGATGTTTGACAGCGAGGGACGTGTGACAGGCCGTTATGGCGACCGCATGCCTGATGCAAAAGCTCTTGAAGCCGGGACTGTCGCGATGACGGCTGCTTATCAGTTTGGATTTGTCGTATCGCCCGACGGCACGAAAGTCGCCGCTATATCCGCGGGTGACGAAGCTGCCGCCTTTTTCCGTCTGGAAGCCGATACGCTCCGGACTGTCAACCAGTTCTGCAACCATTCGATGAAATATCAGTTTGTCGGCGGCGAGTCTTTTGTCGACGGCAACGATGGCGGCAATGTGACATTCCTTGAAGGTTGCGCCGACAACGACCGCGTATATATACTTTATGATGGCAGGAATTTCAGGGATTCCGACTGGAATGGAAAAATGATCTGGGTCTATGACTGGGATGGCAACAAGGTAGGGGAATACAATCTGTCGCGTAGCGTACGTGCTCTGACGGCTCCTGATAATACCGGACGCATATATGCCATCAGTCAGGACGGATCTGATCCGATTCTTGTAAGTTTTTCTGTAAGATAATGCATATATGTGCAGCGGCGACTTTTTTAACTAAAATTAAACTGATTGACGCTCCGTATGCATCTGTTTTAATTGTATATTAGCAGAAACAATAACCAAAAATTACGGTTAACCAGTATCTATACCTTAAAGAATCAGAAAAATGGACATTAACAGTATCATGAGCTCCCTCGAGGCCAAGCACCCGGGTGAAAAGGAGTATCTGCAGGCTGTGAAAGAAGTGCTGATGTGTGTGGAAGATGTCTACAACCAGCATCCTGAGTTTGAAAAGGCCCGCATTGTAGAGCGTATGGTCGAGCCCGACCGTATCTTCACGTTCCGTGTCACATGGACCGACGACCGCGGCGAAGTGCAGACCAACCTCGGCTATCGTGTACAGTTCAACAACGCCATCGGCCCGTATAAGGGCGGTATCCGCTTCCATGCGAGCGTCAATCTGTCGATTCTGAAATTCCTCGGTTTCGAGCAGACATTCAAGAACGCTCTCACCACTCTGCCTATGGGTGGCGGCAAGGGAGGCAGCGACTTCTCTCCGCGTGGCAAGAGCGACGCCGAGATCATGCGTTTCTGCCAGGCGTTCATGCTCGAACTCTGGAAGAATATCGGCATAGACCGTGACGTTCCTGCCGGTGACATAGGCGTTGGCGGCCGTGAGGTGGGTTACATGTACGGCATGTACAAGAAGCTCCGCAACGAGTGCGACGGCTCGATGACCGGCAAGGGTCTTGATTTCGGAGGATCGCGTATCCGTCCTGAAGCTACCGGTTTCGGCGCTCTCTACTTCGTTCAGAGCATGCTTGCCGAGAAAAACGACTCCATCAAGGGCAAGACCGTGGCCGTAAGCGGTTTTGGCAATGTTGCCTGGGGCGCTACTCTCAAGGCCAATGAGCTTGGCGCAAAGGTAGTGACCATATCTGGTCCCGACGGATATATCTATGATCCGGAAGGCGTGAGCGGCGACAAGATCAACTATATGCTCGAACTGCGTGCTTCGGGCGAGGATATCGTTGCTCCCTATGCAGAGCGTTATCCCGAGGCTACTTTCTATCCCGGCCGCAAGCCCTGGGAGCAGAAGGTCGACATCGCTCTTCCTTGCGCCACCCAGAACGAGCTCAACGGCGACGATGCCCGTCAGCTCATAGCCAACGGCGTCGAGATGGTGGCCGAGGTATCCAATATGGGCTGCACTCCGGAGGCTATCGACGCTTTCATCAGCTCCCGCACGACTTATGCTCCTGGCAAGGCAGTGAATGCCGGCGGTGTGGCTACATCCGGACTTGAGATGAGCCAGAACGCCATGCACCTGCAGTGGAGCGCCGAGGAGGTCGACCAGAAACTCCATGGCATCATGCGCGACATCCACGGGCAGTGTGTGAAATATGGCACTGAGCCCGACGGATTTATCAACTACATGAAGGGCGCCAATATAGCCGGCTTCATGAAGGTTGCCAACGCCATGATGGGACAAGGTGTGATTTGATTGGTTTAATTTATATTTACCCAATGAATGAGGCCGCGCTGCATGGGTTGCAGAGCGGCCTTTTTCTGTGCATAATCAGACAGATCCGATGATCATGGAGTTGGCGTCGTCTATCGCTGCCGTGTCAAGGCTCGCAAGGTAAATTTTTGTAGTCGCCTCTGAATCATGCCCCATGCCCTCGCTGATGATGCTGAGAGGCACTCCCTTCGCACGCGCCACCGATGCCCAGCTGTGGCGGGCGCAATACATGGTGAGTGTCTGGCGTGAATCGACGAGGGCTGCAACTTTCTTTAGACTTGTGTTTATCGCGAACGAGGCGTTGCGGTAGGCTTGCCTCTCGTTGATGTTATGGCGTGTGATGATCGGCAGGAGATATTGTGTGGGATTGCATGGGTATTTGTCGACTATAGCCTGCATTTCGCTGGTCCAGCCTACGGTCAGCTGTTGGCCCGTCTTGCGTCGCCGGTAGGTGATATGGCCCCCTGAAAGATCCGATTTTCTTAAAAATGCCATGTCGATAAAACTCATCCCCCTCAGGAAGAAACTCATCATGAACATATCGCGTGCGTAGTCGAGTTTTGGCTGGCATGAGAGCTTGAGCGACCTTATCTGGCTGATAAGAGTTATCGGAAGCGCTCTTTTTACGGTTTTGCCGATACCGGTATAAACGTGCCTGAAAGGTTGCCGGCTTTCAAAAGATCCCTCTTCGGCGGCGCGGTTATATACCGCCCTGAGCACTCTCATATAGAACGACGAGGTATTGGGGGCTATTCCGTTTTTCCAGAGTGAGGCTTCGTACTGGCGTAGCATTTCGGCCGTTATGGAGCAGATTCTCATATCCTGTTGCTGACGGAACCGGCGGAAACTGTTGAGTGTGGTCCGGTAGATCTCGGCCGAACGCATCTTGCCGAGAAGCTGCAGATCACTGATCTTACGTTCCATATATCCGAAGAGAGAGAACTCGCGCGTATAGCGTGAAAATTCATCGACGATGTCGGATGTGGAGAATGGAAGCGCCGAATTTTCAAGCCGGTGTATAATGCGCGTGATCTGCTCCATATCCTGTCGGATCCCCTCTCTGGTTTCGGTAAGAAGCGACATGCGTCCGGGAATTGTGCTTTCGGACGGGAAAGAGGCATTCTTGTTCCATTCCCATGCATAAAGCCGATAGCCGCTCGCTATCATCAGTGGTTTACGGTCGTGAATTACCTGATAGGCTATGCGCCCCGGTTGCATTGAGTCGCGTGCAGGTCTGAACTTTACTTTGATTGAAGTCATGTGGTAGTCGGTTTAGATATATTTTCATAGTAAAGATATGCAAATCGCTTCCAAAAGTGTGCGAAAACCGGGTGCAGGTCTCGTGTAGTATATCAGCGCATGAACCGGCTACGGAAGTGATCGATGACTTCCGACTGTATGCGTGATCCGGCTATCCGGTTAAGTCCCATGTAGATAATTGAGCCTATGGCAAGTTGTCCTATGACAAGAACGAGAGGAGAGCCGGTAAGGCCCGTCAGCATTGCAGCGATTGTCACCGATATGAGTGCGGTGGCTGCATAGGGGAGCGAGTCGCAGACAAACTGCCATGAGGTGCGTCCCGAGAGCCGGGCCGCTATGACAAGCGTTATGGCCCAGGTGATGGCTGACGCTCCGATCTGTCCCCACAGCAATATGGCGATGCCGAGAGTGGGATCTTCGGCAGTCTCAAGGGTGATGAATGGCCATGTCAGCGCTATGGCTATCAGGGCAGCAGAGTCGCGGAGCAGCTCTGTGAGCACTATAAGCCGCGCGCGGCCCAAAGCGAGCAGATAGTTGTTGTAGAGACTGCTGAGCACCGTAAAAATGCCTCTGAGCATCAGGAGCTGAAAAAGATAGATCGCTGCATCCCATTTCGACCCGAAGCACAGATGGAAGAGGGCGGTGGTGATGATGATGGCGAGTCCGCAGCAGGGGAAGAGCAGATAGGAGGTGAATCGGTTCATCTTAGCGGTAGAGGATGCAAAGCGCTTGGGATCGTCCTGAAACTGCGAAAGGGCCGGGAGAAACGACTGGGTGAATATGGCAGTCAGCGATGAGATGCCCATATTGCTCCATTTGTCGGCCTGTGTATAATAGCTGAGTGGTAGCACTCCGGCCCGCATGCCTATGATGAAGGCATAGATGTTTTTGAAGAGAATATTAAGAAACGCTCCCCCCATCATCCCCGAGCCGATTTTGAAGAATGACTTCAGCGACCGTAAGGAGACGCGCAGAAGAGGAGTCCAGCGTCCTGTAGTCCACAACACGATGGATTTTACTGCGGCGAGTATCAGCGTTTGCCATACGAGAGCCCATACCCCCATGCCCTCCACCGCCATCCATATGGCGGCAACGGAGCTGATTATCAGACCGAGGGCGTTGCTGACGGTGATCATCTTCACCTGCATGCGCTTCATGAGGCGGTTGGTCTGCACGATGGCGGTGGCGTTGATCACGAAGGCGAGAAATGCCACTCGTGCTACAGGGATGATGCGCAGATCGTTCTGGAAGATGCGGGCTATCAGCGGGGCACAGAAATACAGGATGACGTATATGGCGGTAGCCACAGCCATATTTAGCCATAATACAGAACTGTAGTCGATGCGGCTGACGCGTTTTTTCTGGATGAGCGCCGACGAGAAACCGCTGTCGACGAACAATGCGGCGAAAGCGGCAAACACCATTACGGCGCCGAGCAGGCCGAAATCATCCTTCGGGACCTCGCGTGCCAGCACTATGCCCGTGACTGTATAGAGCGCCATCGACAGTATCTTGTCGATGGCGTTCCATTTCACGGTGCCGGCCACGCGGCGTTTCATTTCGGCCTGCCGGTCCATTTATTTTTCGTCGGCGGGGTCGATGGGCGATGTCTTGACGCCGACCGAACGGTTTTTGATCGTCGGCTTTCCTTTGTAGTACACCGTGCCCGATCCGGCTCCCATCACTGACAGCTCATCCTTGGGATTGCACCCGATCGATCCGGTGCCCCAAAGGCTGCATTTGACGGTGTTGGCAGTCAGTGCGTCGGCCTGGATGTTGCCTTTGCCGGTGGTGGAGAGTTTGGCATGATCGGTCGATCCGTAGATGGTGATGGTGCCGTTGCCCGTATCAATTGACGCGTCGACCTGATTGGCTTTGACGTTGCGCACGAGCATATGTCCGTTGCCAATCACACGCGCCTTGAGTTTCGGACCGGGAGCGAGGCTGACCACTCTTACGAGCGAATCGCCTGAATTCTCTACTTTGGAGAGAAAATTAGAGTAGACGGTCACGGTAGGGAGTCCCTCGTATTTGCCGTTCTCTTTAGTTGCGAGCTGTATTTCAAGTTTTGACTTTCCGGGAACGAAGTATATGGCCGAGGCCAGTTCGGGCGAAGTGTTGAACACCGCTTTACCTGCCGAGTCGGGATTGCATTTATAGTCAACATTGATGCCGTCGGTAACCTTGAGTTCTGTGAAATCCTTCACGTCGAGCTCGTAGCGTGTCGGTTCGGTCGCGAATGATGAAATGGTCGCGGCTGCAAAAAAGAGGGTGATGAGATTTCGTTTCATATCTGTATGGTTGTGTTGCGTTTTATTTCCTGAGTCGACAGTTGCTTTTCAACCTTGTCGAGAATTGCCGACAGTTCTTCGTAGGTCGAGGCACGCAGCATGGCTATGCGGGTATCGCGGAAATTGGCGATCCCCTTGAACAGCGGCGATGCGGCCAGATGGCGGCGGATGTGGAGTATGCCGCGGTATTCGTCGATGCGCTCTATGCTTTCGGCGATCTGGCGGCGGAGAATGGCGAATTTTTCGGCGTCGCTGATTTCCGGCTCCTCCTTGCCTTCTACGGCGGCTTTCATGGAGCGGAATATCCAGGGGGCGCCTATGGAGGCGCGGCCTACCATCACTCCGTCGACGCCGTAGCGGGTGAATGCTTCCAGTGCTTCCTGACCGGTGGTGATGTCGCCGTTGCCTATGAGGGGAATGGTGAGACGAGGATTTTCCTTCACTCGGGCGATCATCTCCCAGTCGGCGCGACCGGTGTACATCTGGGCTCTTGTGCGGCCATGCACGGTGAGTGCGCGTATGCCGCAGTCCTGCAGCTGTTCGGCCAGAGTGGCGATAATGCGGTGGTCGGCGTCCCATCCGGTGCGTGTCTTTACTGTCACCGGCAGGCTGACGGCTTTAACTACGGCTGAGGTGATCTCAAGCATCCTGGGTATGTCGCGGAGCATCCCTGCGCCTGCGCCCTTTCCGGCCACTTTTTTTACAGGACATCCGAAGTTGATGTCGATCACGTCGGGATGTGCCTGCTCGACAATGCGCGCGGCCTCTACCATTGAGTCGGTGTCGCGCCCGTAGATCTGGATAGCAGCAGGGCGTTCGGCCGGTCTGATGGCGAGCTTGCGGGTAGTGGCGGCTATATTGCGTATCAGCGCGTCGGCCGACACGAATTCCGTATAGGTGAAATCGGCTCCCTGCTCCCTGCATATGAGCCGGAACGATTCGTCGGTGACATCCTCCATCGGGGCGAGGAGCACCGGACGCGATCCTAATTGTATATCACCTATCTTCATCAGTTACGAAATTAATGCAATATGGGTAATTATCCAAATGATTTGCCTTTTTTGATACAAATGGCTCCAATAAGGGGTCAGCGTAGAGTGAGGGTCGACAGCCGGTCAGGTGCAATCAGAGGCAGAAGAGCATCGAAATCGTCGTGGCTGATACTCTCTACGGCGCGACGCTGATCGGCGACTGTCATCACTTCGCCACGCAGCAGGAAGCTGCGGGCAGCCGACAGCACGGAATTCTCGCGTTGCTCCGACGTTACTGTGAGCTGACCCGACAGCTGGCGTTTCGCCTGGATGAATTTCCGTTCGGTCAGTCCGTCTGAAGCCAGTCGGCCGAGAGTCCGCCGCATGATGTCCTGACAGCGGGCATGGTTGTCGGGATCGCATCCGAAATATATAGTCAGAAGTCCGCAGTCGGAATAGAGCGTGAGCGATGATTCGACGGTGTATACCAGTCCGCGGCGTTCGCGCAGCTCCACATTGAGCAGCGAGTTCATTCCGGGGCCGGCGAGAAGGTTCGAAAGCAGTGACAGGGCGTATCGTCCGTTGTCAAAGACTCCGCCGGTGACTGTTCCGCTAAGAGTATGCGCCTGATGCAGTGACTCGTCGCGGTCGGTATTGAACGTAGCCACGCTTTGCGGAGGTATGGATGGCAGCTGCGTGGCGGCGCGTCTCGTAAAGCGCGCGAAAACGTCGGAGACTGTCCGCACGACGCGTTCAGGCCGATCGGAGCCGGAATAAAACAGTATCGAGGTGTCGACGGTGAAATGACTTTCAAGCCATTGGCGGCACTTCTCAGGCGTGAAAGTGGTCAGGGTGTCGGAGGATCCGAGTATATTGTGTGCCAATGGCGAACCTGCAAACATGATCTCGTCGAAATCGTCGTAGATCGCCTCGGCAGGGGAGTCGAGGTAAGAGTTGATCTCATCTTCGACCACTGATCGTTCCTTATCAAGCTGAGCCGGAGGAAATACTGAGTCGGTCACCAGATCGGCTATCAGGTCGGCAGCCCGGCGGAGATTCCCTTTCGGGAAAATGCTGTACACGGTGGTTTCCTCCTTTGTAGTGAATGCGTTCAGCTCGCCTCCGACCGATTCGAGGCAGTTGACGATATGACAGGCGCGGCGCCTGCGTGTGCCTTTGAAGATCGTGTGCTCCACAAAATGCGCAAGGCCCTCCTCGCCCGGCATTTCGTCGCGGCTCCCGGCTCTTACGGCCATACCGAAATACTCCACATCCCCGGAGCCGGGAATGTGGAGAAATCGCAACCCTGTAGGAAGGGTGATGTAGCGTATGGCCGGATAGCTCTCTTCAGATTTGCAGTGAGCTTTCATTGCGGTTTTTGGGGCCTGATCACTGGATGCCGCTGACGGTGACGTTGCGGTCGATCTTGGCCACAAGTCCCTGGAGCACCTTGCCCGGGCCAACCTCTACGAATTCTGTAGCGCCATCGGCGATCATGTTCTTGACGGTCTGCGTCCAGCGCACGGGAGCTGTAAGCTGTGCCACGAGATTGGCTTTAATCTCCTCGGGGTCGGTATGCGGCTTGGCGTCGACGTTCTGATAGACGGGGCAGATCGGAGTGTGGATCTCGGTGCGGGCGATAGCTTCGGCGAGTTCGGCGCGCGCGGGCTCCATGCAGGGCGAGTGGAAAGCGCCGCCTACTTTGAGTTTAAGGGCACGCTTCGCACCGGCTTCGAGCATCTTGGCGCAGGCGGCGTCGATAGCCTCGACTTCGCCGGATATCACGATCTGGCCGGGGCAGTTGTAGTTGGCGCATACCACTACTCCGGGCACTGACTCGCATATCTCCTCGACTTTCTCGTCGGGCAGGGCGAGTACGGCGGCCATGGTGGAAGGCTTCATTTCGCAGGCTTTCTGCATGGCCATGGCGCGGGCGGCCACGAGCTTCAGGCCGTCCTCGAAGCTGAGGGCGCCGGCGGCTGTCAGTGCGGAGAATTCGCCGAGCGAGTGTCCGGCCACCATGTCGGGGTTGAAATCGCTGCCCATGGTCTTGGCAAGAATCACAGAGTGGAGGAAGATGGCGGGCTGGGTCACCTTGGTCTGCTTGAGGTCTTCGTCGGTGCCGGCAAACATTATGTCGGTGATGCGGAAGCCAAGTATCTCGTTGGCTTTCTCAAACATCTCGTGCGCTGTGGCGTTGTTGTCGTACAGGTCTTTGCCCATGCCGACAAATTGGGCACCCTGGCCCGGAAAAACAAATGCTTTCATAAAAAAACGTTTATGTTTCGTTTCTGATTGTTCGTTTTGACGGGTGCAAATTTACTACAAAAAAGTGAGATACGGAAGTCATGGGTTCCACTGTTTGGATTCCGGCGCGGTCATGCTTTGTCGATAGGTTTCATGTCGGGCAGGAATGCGGCCACAATACCGAGCAGCGGAAGGAGGGTGCTGATGTGGAAAACGAACTGGATGTCGGTCAGTTCGGCAAGCCATCCGAAGAAAGCTGCGCCAATGCCTCCGAGTCCGAACGAAAGGCCGAAGAAGAGCCCGGCGATGGTGCCGAGATGGGCCGGCTTCAGTTCGGTGGCAAAAACGAGTATGGCCGAGAATGCCGATGAGATTATAAGCCCGACCAGCACCGCGAGAACAACCGTCATGGCAAGACCCACGTATGGCATGCACAGAGCGAAGGGCGCGGCTCCGAGTATCGAGCACCAGATGACGTATTTGCGGCCTATCTTGTCGCCGGCGTAGCCTCCCGCTATGATGCCGACCGCGGAGGCTGCCAGAAAGGCGAACAGGCAGAGCTGGGCGTCGCGGATCGAGATGCCGAACTTGTCGATGAGGAAGAATGTGAAGTAGCTGTTCATGCTCGCCAGAAAAAACTGTTTGGAGAAGGTCAGCAACACGAGCACTACCATCGCCCAGCGGATCTGACGCTGCGTCAGATGCAATGACTTGCGGGCATCGGATAGCCGGGCCGACATGCGGCTCGCTATGCTTCGCTGATACCACCGTCCTACCCACGTGACGACGGCGGCGCCGGCCACAAGAGCCAGAGCGAACCATATGACGGCTCCCTTGCCGTGGGGAAGCACGATCAGAGCGGCCAGGAGCGGGCCGATGGCGGTTCCTCCGTTGCCTCCTACCTGGAAGATCGACTGGGCGAGGCTCTTGCGGCCACCGGCGGCGATCTGCGCCACGCGCGATGCCTCGGGATGAAATATCGAGGAGCCCATGCCTACCACGGCCACGGATCCGAGAATGAATGCGAAACTGTCGGAAAAAGCCAGAAGCACCAGTCCTGTCAGCGATATGCACATGCCGCAGGTGAGCGCGAACGGACTCGGATGGCGGTCGGCATAGCGTCCGACAAAGGGCTGTAGTATCGACGACGTCATCTGAAAGACAAACGTTATGATGCCGATCTGAGTGAATGTCAGTCCGAAATCGTCCTTTAATATGGGGTAGATCGACGGAATGACGGATTGCACCGCATCGTTGAGCAGATGAGCTATGCTGATAGCGAATAGTATGGAGAAGACAGTTTTGCTTGAGTCGGTAGATGTAGCCATAGGTTTCCTGACGTCATGAAAATGCCGACAAAATTACCGATTTTTTCCGTATCGCGCCAACAATATGAAAAAAGTGTGGCAAATATGGCAAAAGAGCCGTTATCTCGCGGAGATTGGCTAAATTTGCCGAAGAGATATATATGACCGGTCAGATGGAGCAGCCACGACAGCAGGAGATACAGCCACATAAATCCGACGGCATCCGCACGGCGTTCGGCGCCATGGGGGTGTATGGCGGCGTGCAGGCTGTGCAGATTCTTGCCGGATTGATCCGCGGAAAGGTGTCGGCGGTGTTTCTCGGCGCTTTTGGCATGGGTGTCAGCTCGCTGTATGCCTCGGCAGTGGCCGTTGTGCAGCAGATTGCAGTGGCGGGCATAAATCTGGCTGTGGTGAAAGAGGTGGCGGCGGTGGCCGACGATGATGAGGCCCGGCGTCTGGCGGCTTCCGTCAGCAGCCGGCTGACCGGTATATGCGCGTTGATCGGCGGATTGCTGTGCCTGCTTCTGAGTCCGTTGTTGAGCCGGCTGACTTTCGGCAATTACGACTATACGGTCGGTTTCATGGCTCTGGCGGCTATGGTGGCTTTCAGTGTGGGAGCTGCCGGTCAGCAGGCATTGCTGCAGGCTACCCGCTCGCTCAGGCCGCTTGCCCGCGCCACGATGTGTGGCGTAGTGATGTCGCTTCTTATAGCGGTCCCGCTCTACTGGGCTTTCTCTGTGGAAGGCATAGTGCCGGCTATGATAGCCGGATCGTTTTTCGGCTGGCTGTTCTATCGCCGTGCGGTCAGCCGTGCCGGAGTGTGCGCTTTCTCTGCGCCGCGTCTGCGCGATAATATGCCGATAGTCCACAGTCTGCTCCGGGGCGGTGTTTCGCTGATGGCCGTGGGAGCTATCTCGGTGGGCGTCACCTTCGCTGTCAACGTGTTTCTGCGCGTTGCCGGCGGCGAATCGTCGGTGGCGATGTATCAGGCCGCCTCGTCGGTCAGCGCCCAGTGTGCCTCGCTGGTATTCACGGCCATGGCTATGGACTATTTCCCCAGGATCAGCGCTCTGACGTCGGATCGTGAAGCGTTGTCCGCTGTGGCCGGCAGTCAGCAGTCGGTGGTGCTGATCGTGCTGACGCCGATAGCATGCATGCTGTCGCTCGCGGCTCCGCTTGTGGCCGATCTGCTTTTCAGCCGGGAGTTTATAGCGATGGTGCCGCTGCTGCGGTGGCTTGCTGTCGCGATGACGCTCAAAGGGGTGTCGTATCCGCTGGGATATGTGCCTTTGGCCATGGGACGCCGTCGGCTCTATTTCTGGCTCGAAGGTGTTTATGGCGCGTTGACGGTCTTTGCCGGAGTGTCGGTCGGTTATATCCTCGGCGGCCTGGAGGGGATCGGCATGGCTCTCTGCGCGGTATACCTTCTCGATATAGCTGTCTACGCCGTGGTGTGCGCGCGCTGTTTCGGAGTGGTCCTCCGCAGGCGAGTAACCGCGGAGGCCGTCGTGTCGGTGGTTATGGTCATGTCAGTGACCTTGGCGGCAGGGATTCTTGAAAATGCCGTGGCATATGCCGTCATGGCGCTGCTGACGCTCACGGCACTGACTGTCTCATGGATACGTTTCAAAAAAGTATATAAAGCGGATGGCGACAACTGAAATCATATTGCGACGTGCCGCGGAGGCTGATGCGGCCGCGGCATGGATGATACTCGACGCTGCCCGGCGCCGTATGCTGGATGCGGGCAAACGGCAGTGGAGCATGACTTATCCTTCGCAGGCCAATGTCGGGGCCGATATAGCCTCCGGCGCGGCAATGGTGGCTGTAGACCAGGGAGGCGAGATCGTGGGATACTGCTGCGCGCCCCTGACCGGCGAACCGGCATATGACGCGCTCGAAGGGGAGTGGATTACCGGCGGTCCGTATCTGACGGTTCACCGTCTCGCCGTGGCTCTGTCGGCTCTGCGCCGTGGTGTGGCCCGCGCGATGATGCGGCTCCTCGAGGGTTATGCGCGCGACTGCGCGATGATGTCGATAAGGGTCGACACCAACTATGACAACGACGCGATGCTGCGCATGCTCGCCTCGCTCGGATATGCCCGCTGCGGCACGGTGCGCTATCCTTCGGGCGAGAGGATAGCTTTTGAGAAACCGTTGTGAAACATTAGCCGTCGCGGCGTTGTTTTGAAAGTATGGATACAAAAGAGCGTATAGTGATAGTAGGAGGCGGTTTCGCCGGCCTCAATCTGATAAAATACCTCGACAAACGACGTTTCGAGGTGATACTCGTTGACCGCAACAATTTTCACTCCTTCCCGCCGCTGTTCTACCAGATAGCGTCGAGCGGACTCGATGCGGCGAGCATATCGTTCCCTTTCAGGCGCGAGATGCGCAAGGGCAAGGTGAAAGGCGCGCGGTTTCATCTCGGCGAGGTCAGGCGTATCGACGTGGAGCGCAAGGAGGTGCAGACGCAGTATGAGACGTTGCGCTACGACCGGCTGATAATCGCCGCCGGTACCACCAACAATTTCTTCGGCAATCCCGACCTGGTGAAATATGTCTACACCATAAAGTCGGTGGCCGAGGCCATGCGCACGCGCGACGAGATACTCGACCGTCTGGAGCGCGCCTCGCTCACCCATGATGCCGCTCTGAGGCGCCGTCTGCTCAGCTTCGTGGTGGTCGGTGGCGGCCCCTCGGGCGTCGAAGTGGCCGGAGCCTTGGGCGAGATGAAGCGCGATATCATCAAGCGCGAGTATCCGTCCATCGGCGTCGACGAGGTGAGCATAACGCTTCTTGAGGGATCCGGCAAGCTTCTCGGAGCCATGTCGCCGCTATCGTCGGCCAAGGCGCTGAAATATCTCGGCGAACTGATGGTCGACGTCCGTCTCGGTCACGTCATGAAAGAGTATGCCGACGATCAGGTGACACTCGAAGACGGCACGCGCATGCCGGCAGGCATGGTGATATGGACCGCCGGAATCACCGGAGTGACGTTCGACATCGCCGGCGCGACTCCGACGCTCGCCCGGGGCAATCGCCTCGAAGTCGACCGACAGAGTCGCGTCAAGGGTCTCTCCGACGTGTTTGCGGTGGGCGACATCGCGTTCATGACTACCGAGGCATTCCCTCACGGACATCCGCAGTTGGCCCAGGTGGCCATACAGCAGGCGCGCCGCCTGGCCGACAATCTCAACCGCGACCGCTGGGACGATCCGTTTGTCTACGTCGACAAGGGATCCATGGCCACCGTAGGCCGCAATCTGGCCGTGGCCGATCTCAAGCACGTGCATCTCTACGGCTGGCCCGCATGGCTCGCCTGGATGTTTATCCACCTTATATCGATACTCGGCATGCGCAACAAGGCCAACGTGCTACTCAACTGGACGTGGGCCTACTGGACCTACAACACCTCCCTGCGCCTCCTCGTCCACACCGCCCGCTACCCCCTCCGCTCCCGCTGGGGCGAGCGCTGATCGCGCCCGGATTATAGTAAATCCCGCAGCCATATGCCGATTGATCAGTTTCATCCCGATAACTACAGTGCCGCCGAAGACAGACTGCTGGAATATATGAGGGCGGTTGCCGATAAGTTTAATCCTGACTTCATATTTGAAACCGACGGCAATGCTGTTCCCGTCGACTCGCAGGCCCCGTTTATATTCATGCGCAGGTATAACCGGCGCCAGTTATACGGCCAATTCAGCTATGAGGAATATATGAAGCGGAGCACTACCAATGAGGAGACGATACAGGATATTATTCATGCGCTGGGCATCGATTCCGAAAAATTCTGGTACCTGCTGTTGTTTGCATATGATTATGTCGTGGGTTGCACCCGTAATGCGGCTGCGTTAAAGCTCAGCCCGATCGAGGAAATGGGTGAATTTATTGCCTACGTGGAAGCGAACGAGCAGACATGCGATCCATTGAACGGTGTCAGACACAGAAAGCCAATGGCGTTGACCCTCGGTAAAGAGGGGCAGCATAAATTGGTAATAACGAATCCGGTCACCATTTCATTGATTGCCGCCATCTGCAAGGAAGCGTTGCCCTCATTGCCCGTCAACAGTTTGCTTGATTCCGCGAAAATTGACGGAGAAAATGTGTCAAAATCAATGTCCATCAGGATATGGCTGTTCGCTGAATTGTTCAGATATTTTTTCGAATGCTATCCGCGGTTCAAAAACCGTCGGAGATCGGGCGACGCTGTCACGAAAAGCACGCTGATGCTCATATCCAAACTGGTGTATTTCGTCGGACTGTCGGATAATGAGGATTATAATAATGATGCAGAGAATCTGAAAGCCATTCTCAAGCATTACCGCAATTATCAGCTGAACACGCTGAATAATATATATTGACAGCCTAAACAGTTGACCGGTTTGTAAATCCGCCCTCGTATCCTCCTTTACGGGGAGTAGTAAAACGTAGATTTTATACTCCTTTTTAGATCGTCCGGTCATGTCTAATTTTGCACCGTAATCGGAAACGGTTCGCACCATTTCGGTTGCATCCCGACTCGTATTAATCTAAAAAACAAATCGTATGTGTATGAAATTCGACGGAAAAGAGCATAGCGGTGCAAAATCGCTCCACGAGGTGCCATATTTCAAATATCGCGTCCGAAACAGCTGAGTGCCGAATAAAACAATGAGTAAAAGCTTGCAACTTCAATTGTTTTTACTAATTTTGCACAGCGTTCAAGAGTGGACGCACATAATTAGAATGAGCATTTGAAAATTATCCCTGTTATGGAATCTGGACAATTCTGCAACGACACAAGGATAATAGCAACTCGCTCATGCTTTTGTGGTGTATATACTACTGACATATACATTATTGAAGCATGGGCTATTGTCTATTATTTGTGTCGAGCAGTCCAGAGCTTCATAACGGTAATATTCAATAGCTTCATGCTCTTTCTTTTTGTGTCAGTCATTATCACAACCAAAAACGCTTTATTGGAGCTGTAAAGCAATAAATCATTAATAAATGTTTAAGTATATCCCATACAGTTTTATAACATCGATCATATTGCTCATCTTTAATGCTTGTGCGAATAAACCTGTTTACACTCAAGAGCAATTGTATGAGATGGTGTCATCTGGAGTGGTATTGGTTAAAGTTGAATATGTTCAAACAATAACTTTATCTAATGATGGAAAGAATGTTAGAACGTTCGATTATGTTGTAGATACTAATGGAATACGATTTCAAGGAATAAAAAGTGATATTGAATCTATTTATCCGGCATTTAATATAAGTGAGGATTTCATCAACACAAGTTTTGGTACAGGGTTCTTAATTTCAAAAAAAGGTTTAGTAGTTACAAACAGTCATGTAATATCACCGAAAGATGATAATAGCGAAGTCGTTTTTAATTATATCAAGGAATCTTATCGAGAAGATTATTTGCACTATAAGGAAGAATACGATGGTTATAAGAAATGGCTGTCAGTATGGGAAAAATTTCTTCCTTCTTACACATCACAAGGAGATATAATGAGATGTATGCAAAGAATTGACACATGCAAAAAATACATGAAAGTATATGATACTCTTATGAAGTATAGTGAGAAAGTTAGTCTCTGTAATGAATATGATATTAAGCCTAAAATCAGTAGTATTGAAATAGCTTACAGTAATTGTGATATCAACAATGCAAACTCTTGGATTTTTTGTACTGATTTGGTGAATAATTCATCCTATGATTTAGCCATCATACAAATGCACCAATATACGAAGAAAGACATTAAAGAGGAAATCAATAGACAGGGGAAAAGTGCGGATTTAGAATTGGGGGGTAGCTATTATGCATCGCTCGCAATTGGGCATGCATTGACAAATCTATGGTTTAATGAGAATTATAAGATTCGTAAAGAAAAATGGCATATTGTTCCTGAAGATAAGCATATCTTTCAAGTATCTGACATAGTACAAAATGATGAAGAAATTAAGCTTTATATGATTGGATATAATCAGGGTCCGATCTTGGCTAATACGGGTACTGGGATAAAACCCCAAATTACTCAAGGAAATATTAGTCAAAATACCGATGAGGTTAAAATGATGTATTCAATTCCAACTTTACAAGGCTCAAGTGGCAGTCCAGTTATTAATCAGTATGGAGAACTTATGGCTATAAATTTTGCTGGATTATCAACGACACAAAGTTTTAATTATGGTATAAAGGTTAATAAATTGAAAGAACTTCTGCAAGATGGAAAAGTCAAACATTTGATGGATGATTATTTAGATGACAATCATGATACTGAAGATTTCGTCGCAGAGGAAACTGTTGCTGTCGATGTTGTTGATGAATAATCAATTATGCGCAAAAGAAAAGTCGTTAAAATATTGGTGACCGCACTGATCTGTGTGGGCTGTGCAGTATTCCTTGTCTCTCAAATAAAATTAGAGAAAGAAAGAGACAGGGATATTGCGGCATACGTTCTTTCGGCAGAGCTGAAAAAGCGTGTGGAAGAGGCGTGTGCCGGCACTGATAATCCTCGGGATATTGTCGAGAACTGTTCGGAGATGGCTTGCGGCATGCTGACGTTTTTCGCTAAAAACCATATCGCCGAAGGCAAAGCGAATTGTGTCGGGTATGCTCAACTGACGGCCGCAATCATCAATCATGCGTTCCAGACCAAGCAGCTTCCTTATCATGCAAAACCCGTTGTCGGTAAAGTGTATCTTTTCGGAATAGATCTGAATAATATGGCTCAGAAGATTCTTCCTGACAAATACAGACCGTTTTTCAAAGATCATGACTTTGTAGAAATAAATCTGGGTGAGGAAATCCTTTATAAAGATACCTCATTGCAGGACTTTTCGGGGCTGAATTTTACTCAAACTCCAGACTTATGAAAAAAGTGTTGAGGCGGTCCGATGAAACGAAGTCATCAATACGAACTTTTAATGTCATAATAAAATGGTAACAGATAATATTCTAAAACCGCATATTTCTGATTATTATCCTCAATTCAAGAAACCAGATATTAAAGAAAATGATAATAACAAGCAAGCTGATACCGAAGGGGATCTGTGTGAACCTGTTCGGGACGTTTTGGACGAGAGATCCAAGTTGGATTGATAATTATGTGATCAATCATGAGCGAATCCACACTGCACAACAGCGTGAATTGCTCTTCGTGCCGTTTTATATCCTCTACCTGATCGAATTATGTATCCGTCGGTTTCAATACGGCAGCTGGAAAGAGGCATATTACAATATCTCGTTTGAGAGAGAAGCGTATACGCACGGTAAAGACCTCACCTATCTCAAAAAGCGACCCCACTACTCGTGGATCCGCTTCTTCTCCCGACGATGAAGGTATAAGCATGGTTCCTCTTACAGGCCGAAAGCAGGCGAGTAGTGGACTGTGCCTGATGGAATCGGGTGATTCAGGGGACAAACCATATAATATTCCTGCGGCACATCAAATGGCGGCGTTATTCCATAGCCTGATGCAGGGAGATAACCGCTCAAAGAGTAATAGTCGGGAGAGCCGAGAACCACGCAACATGAAAAACCGGCCTTCCGGGCTATGCGATGACCGGCCGCTATCAGGGCCTTGCCGATACCTTGGCTCTGAAACTCAGGAAGCACCGCCAATGGAGCCAGCGCTATTGCCTCGGACGTCGCGATGCGTATACTGGAAAACATGGCGTATCCGGCGATACGGCCATCCACTTCTGCCACAAGTGATAGCTCGGGGATGTATTCATCCGTACGACGCAGCCGGTCAATCAGATTATGTTCATCGCCATCTGTATGCTCTGCACCGGCAAAAGATCTCTTCACAACCGAACGGATCTCATCGTAGTCACATTCTTGTTCCGGTCTGATTATCATGTTGTCTTTTTTTTGCTGAATCAGTCAGATATCCTGCCTGCAAAAATAATAAAATATCAATAATGTCATCAATAAATTTTCGGCGAAACGTGCGTGCAGTTCTTGATTTTGCTGATTTTGCGCGAGTCAGGTAATATTTTGTAAGTCCGTTGGATTGATTATATGAGAAATTTGTTATACCTTCACTAGCGTCTCTTAAAAAATGTTAATCGAATTCAAGGTCAAGAGTCGGATGGCAATTTGCTATTTGGACTGGT
>CANRCT010000010.1 GCA_947629175.1 uncultured Muribaculaceae bacterium
GGCGGGTATGGCCTTGAATGTCGGGTCGATGGCGTAGGAAGCGCCCTGTCCTTCGTTCTCTACGGCTTTGCCGTCGGCGATGACAGCACCGAATAGGGTGATAGGTTCAGGCTTTACGATACGGTCAGTCTCAGCCACATTCTTTTCTTCGATCTGGTCCGGAGCCGCTTCCGACTCATGAAGCGACAATCCTCCTTTGGCATCCTTAACAAGTATCATGTCGGTAATGTAGCTCTCCGGTTCAACACTCTCTGACATGTCGCTGATAATTGTCAGGTCTCTGTTTTTGTCGGCTGCCAGGATTTTGCCATTGGCGGTGAGCAAGGTCATGAGGTATCCGTGCATATGGTAAAGGCCCTCCGAATTATTGCCTGATACTATTCCGGCAAGAGAGTTGACGTCCGAAGCCCGCTTGACAAGCGCAAGCGTCGTGCTCTTCCCTCCAGGAAAATAACCAGGCCGCATTGGACATTTGAACACGATTGTAGAAGATTTTGTGATGTCCGACAACTGTTGGGCGTCATACGGTCCGAATTCTTTGCCGTCGATACTCATGAGTATCTCATAGTCGACATTTTCCGCTTCCGCATCGGTGCATCTGACTGAGGTTTTCCGCAGGAATGACGCTGTACGCCTTTCTGGGGCATCAGCGTCGGGAGCGATGACTTCTGTCTCTATGCCGTCGGCCATTACTTTGATTTCAGGCATCGGTATTTCAACTGTCGGGGCGAGGCTGGTGAGTATCATCGCGTATGGCTTCTCACTGGCCGTAGTAGCGTCGCAGTTGCGTGTGATGTGGCCTGTAATGTCGAGATAGAGATCCTTGCCTTCGCTTTCGGCAGCTCTGTAAGCTTCAAGCATCTGCTTGTATAAGGCGTACGGTTCGTCTCCGTTTACGTCTTCGCTCTCAGCAGATATGATTTCCGGGGTCGGTTTGTTGGCTGTGATGAAGAGGTCGGTGCCAAGACCGTCGGTCAGGAAGTCGGGTGACTGTTCATCGCCTGTAGCCTTAATCAGTACGCTCTTTATCGACATCAGGTCAGCGATGTGACTGTCATCGAAAGCGACTTTTGAGGCGTCCGTAGCAAGCTCGGCGTCGCCATAGCTGATCGCGAAGGTCGTGGGTTTACTTTTGATTTCGTTCACGAGATTTTTGTAGAGCGGATCTCCGTATTCGAGGTCGCCCCAGTCGCCGTCGGCGTCGCTGTTGCTGTAGAAATGTCCTCTGATATAGCCGTAATAGTAGACACCTCCTCTTTCAGAACCTTCAATTCCTGAAAGATCAGCTACCAGAATATCGTTGAATGTCAGGCCGTCGACAGTAGCTGCCGACGTAAGTTTCAGCGGTGTGAACGAGATGCCTTTGATGAGGTCGCCCAGCTGTGGCGCACGGTTGGCTACGCCTGTAGAACTGGTACCACTTACGAATTTTTTGCCCCATCCTGTTTTAGAAAATGCAATAATGTTGCCTGTGCCCTCCGCGTCGTGAAGCATCATGTATAACGGGGGTGTCTCCTCGCTGAATCCGGTGACGATAAGATCTTTGTCTATCCTGTAATAATTGTCGGTGACTTCGTCAGAGTTGTCTGCCAGATGTTTTTTTGCCTCTGTTACTGAGGTGAAAGCCTGCGCTTTGCTGACGTAGTCGGTAAGTGTAAGTAGGTAAGGTTCGCTTGCCACGGCAGGCGCATGCAGCTGATCGCAATCCTGTATGCGGATTCTGATGCCGATATTATGATCTTCCCCCGGACGTAGGTCAGTAATGGAGCAGTCGATGCGCGACATACTTGTTGAGGATATAGCGTCGCTTGGCTGCTTGTATGTAGGACTGACATATCCCTCTGTTGGTTCCCAGTGATGTACGGCTTTTGCATGGGCGCATTTTTGAGAGGTGCAGCTGACAACGTGCTTGACACTCTGAGTTTTATAGTTGTGCTGGTCAGCACTATATCGGCAGCTCCCGCTGTCTTCGTTTCGTTAGAGGTAATTCCTCCAATCATTTTGACATTGCCGGATGTCGCTGTACTCTTCTCAATGACCGGAAGCGATGGATATTCAAATACTGTGCGGGGCATGATGTAGAAACAAGAATTGGTTTCGTCATACTCTACTATGCCGCTCACCGCATATTTACCGGAAGTCTTCATCGAAGTTTCCTGGTAGCCCTTCGATGCAGTATTGGGGTACGAGGTGATAGTGCTGCCTTGAACCTTGATAGGAACTGAGGCTCCATCGGGCGTGATGCCTGCTGACGAACAGGTGCCGGTGATATAGACATACTTGCCGTAGTCGTCGGCCGAAAGCTCCGTGCGATGATTGCCTATGAAAGTGCCGGCTGTGAAATCCTTTCCTGCTGTCACATCGCTAAACACGTCAGTATACCCTATTGGATCTCCTTGATAGCAGTAATCAAAAAATTTCTCTTTCTTAGGCTGGTCCCTTAAGATTATGAGCGGGAGTTTTGTGTCTTCGATCTGTTTGAACTCAAGTCGTCCTACAATTCCTCCAGCCGGACAAAATCTCATTTTCTCCAGTTCCGGCAGATTGGTAAGTGGAACATTTCCATAAAATGCTGTGCCGGGGAAATAAGTGGTCAGATACGTCTCAGTTGTAGTACCTATTGTTTTTGTCATCCGCGTAATGAGTTTTACGGCATTGCCCTCCAGATCGCGGGTATAAATGCTCAATTCGTTGTCAGATGCCTTAAGAGTACCCGAAGCAAGGATCTGAACCGGGAACTGTAGACGAACTACAGTGCCTTCCTGTACGGTAGTCAGTGCGCTGGCCCTGGCGACGTCGGTCACCGGCGTGCCGTCGTCAAGAGTGGCCTCTCTGGTGTCCTGGGCCTGGAGCTGATGTGGCGAGAGTCCACACAGAGTCATGACCCCGAGTAGGGTGAGTAGAAGTTTTTTCATAATCACATTCCTGTTTTTGATAGTTAATTATAGATATGTATAAAAAGCGACGGATAAAAATGATCCTGTATATTGTCCCCGGATGGTCTTACATAAACTACCGGTAAAGTTATATTTTTGATATTATTGCCAGTTTAATGGCGAAAAAGTTTAACCGAATTGTAAAAACGTGTACGGGGGGGGGGTACAGTTGTGTCTTCGAATAGCGACAAACCGCGTCTGGCCGGCAAAAATTGCGAGATCGCGATTGAGTATAATTATATTATATTCGATGAATATTTAATAAATATCAGGAGTTGCCGGAGTGCTGCAGGCCTTAATGATTACCGGCGGCCGCATCAGAAACTAAAGGCGGGATGGTATCTGTCGTTTCAATCTATGTTTCTCAATCTATGTTTCAAATTTTTTGAGTGATTATATAGCAGATCGTTTGGCTTTTCCCAAAAAAATCACTACCTTTGTACCATTAGAACCTGCCAAGCCTCTTTACAATGCTCAAATCGGCGGGTCGTTTTTTTATTATACATACATGAAATCAAGTTTCGCCAAGCCGTATTCCTCTCCTGAACAAATCGTTCAAATACTCAAATCACGTGGTATGCTTATAAAAGATGAGCATAGAGTGGAGAGTTATCTGATGAACATTGGCTATCATCGTCTGTCGGCATACATCTACCCATTCTATAAAAGTCCCAAGAGTGAGTTGGTACTGAAAGAGTGTACAACTTTTGAGCAAGTGCTGACACTCTATCGCTTTGACAAGAAACTGCGCATTCTCCTTTTCAATGAGATAGAGAAAATAGAGGTTGCCATTCGCAGCGTATTGGCAAACATCGGATGTCAAGATTTGGAAGATAAGTTTTGGATAACAAAACCCGAATACTTTGCCAGTGCGGATAAGTTTAACCAAACATTGGCAATCATAGAAAAGGAATTGGCATCAAGTAAGGAAGATTATATTGAGGATTTTCGACAGAATTTCATTGAGATATATCCACCTGCATGGATGATAACAGAAGTTTTGTCTTTTGGGAACCTAAACTATATCTATTCTAACATTTCCAGCAACCAACTGATGAAGCGTATTGCCGGTTATTTCGGTCTGAAGCCACAGGTATTCACATCGTGGTTGACCGTGCTTGCCAACTTGCGCAATATGTGTTGTCATCATGCAAGAATTTGGAACAGGGTTTTTATGCTCAATCCGGCAGAGCCACGAAAAACCGCAAACTCATGGATTGACACTTCAAAAGTAGATAAAAAGAAAATTTTCTATCGTTTGTGTATAGTCCGCTATTTCCTTTCATCAGTGTCTCCCAACAATAATTTCAACGAAAAAATTTCTGCGTTGTTGGCTGATTTCCCATCAATAGATATTGCAGCAATGGGCTTTCACCGTGATTGGGCAAATGAAGATTTATGGAGATAAAGATCTTAATTTGTTTGTATCTCTCTTTCTTCATTGTTGTTTTACACTAACCCAGCTTTTCAAAACGTTTCGTATGTAAGTATTTACCATCCGAAGTTTCATGGTGTTAGTATTCAATGGGTATCATGTTATAAAAAGAGGCTGCGCCTACTGACACAGCCTCTTTGGTCGGATTGTATAATGTGAAGGTTACTCTGCGGGATCGAGGGTGACTACGATGTAGCTGCCTTTGTCGAGCATCTGGCGGGCAAATGCCTTGACGTCGTCGACAGTGATGGAGTTGATCGTGGCGATGTTGTCGTTGAAGGTGTCGATGCCGGTGCGGTGCCATGTGTTGAGGGCTCCGAGCCAGTTGCCGTTCTTTTCCTTGCCTTCGGTGAAGTTTTTCACCATGTATTCCTGCACGCGTGCGAGTTCTTCCGGCTTGATGTCGGTGGCGAGCAGGTCGAACTGCTCGCGGATGATGCCGAGCACCTTGTCCTTAAGCTCCGGCTTCATGGGGAATGCCGACTGGATGACTACGTTCTGGGGCGTGCCGAGATCCATGCTGCCGTAGGCGCCGATGGAGTAGACCGCTCCCTCTTTCTCGCGGACGATGTCGTTGAGGCGGCGCGAGAGTATCTGCGAGGCTACGGAGGTGAGCTGCGCGTTGCGGCTGTTGTCGGGGAGCGTGGCTACTTCGGTGACAGCCACGTAGGTCTGCGGTGTCTCCATCTTGACGGTATAGTTGTCGGCGCGGCTTCCTTCGAGGAAGAGGAGGGCCGGATCATACTCCCTGACTTTCTTCACGGCTGTGGCGGGATCGCCGGGGAGGCTGGCTATGTACTGCTCTACGAGCGGACGGAGCTTCTCCACGTCGACGTTGCCCACGAAGGTGAATGTGAAGTCGGCTGCGTTGGCGGTCATGGCGTGGCAGATCTCGATGATCTGGGCGCGGTCGGCCTTCTCGACGTCGCTGACCGTCATTACGGCAGCGCGGGGCGAGCGGTCGCCGTAGAGGGTCTTGACGGCATTGACGTTGAACTGGAACGCGGGATTGGCCTCCTGATTGCGGATGGCCGAGGCCGAGGTCTTCTGGAGGGCGGCAAATTCATCCTCCGTGAAGTTGATGTCCTTGAAGTTCATGTAGATCAGCTCCATAAGCGTAGGGAGATCCTTGGGGGTGGTGTTGCCGCTGAGGGTGCGGCTGAAGGCGCTCCATCTCACGCTGACTCCGGCCTGCTTGCCGGCAAGGTATTTCTGGAGATCCATGTTGGAGTAGGTGCCGAGCCCGTGCTGCTGCAGTGCGTCGCCCATGAAGAGGAGCGAGGGAGCGTATGAGTCGCCGAACTTGGGCGCGTGGCCGCCGTTGGCCACGGCCGAGAAGAGTATCTCGTCGTCCTTGAAGTTGGTTTTTTTCACCACTACCTTGGCGCCGTTGGAGAGGATCCATTCAATGGTGCCCCACTGCGGATTGTCGACCGTCTTGACGATCGTGCCGGGCTTGGGCATCTCCGGAATGAGGGGCTCGGCCTTCACTTCGTCGACAAACGGCTCGATGGTCTCGCCGTCGACGGCCGCAAGGGCGTCGGCAAATTCCTGTTCGGTGGGATACTTGCCCTCGGCGTTATCCGGGAGGAGGGCCAGGAGCACGCGGTTGTCTGAGGTCTGCACCATCGACATGGCCTGGTTGATCTGGGCCACCTGCACGTTCTGGGCTATCATCTGCACCATGGGCCACTCAGCCTCGATGCCGGGAATGGGATCGCCCTTGATGAAGTTGTCGACATATTCACTGACGTAGCGCGATGACTCGCACTGCTTGCGGTTGTTGAAGGCCTTCTCCATGCGCGAGAGGTACTCGCTGCGGGCGCGATCATACTCGCTGACGGTGAATCCGCCGCGGATGGCGCGCAGGAGCTCGCGATAGGCTGCGGCGAGCGCCTTGGGATGGTCGGCGTCCTTAGGCATGGCGAAGACGTCGAGGGCATCCTTGGTCTGCGAGATGAAGAACTCGCCCATCGAAACCTGTGCGGCTGCGAAGGGGGCGTCGGGTTTGGCGGCGATGTCGGCCAGACGGGTGTTGAGCATGTCGGTGATCATCGCCTCGACATATTTCTGGGCGTAGAATGCCGGAGTGTTGCGGAGCTCCTTGGGGAACGCGTCGGTCTTGATCATGAGCTGGAGGAGGGAGTTCTGCTGCTCCTTGTCGTGACCGATGGCGTAGATTGTGCCCTTGTTGTCGCTGACGGGATAGTAGATGCGCTCCTTGGGGTCGGCGGGCATCTCGATGTCGGAGAACATCTCCTTGATCTTGGCCTCTATGCGGTCGGGGTCGATATCGCCCACCACGATTATGCCCTGCAGGTCGGGGCGGTACCATGTCTCATAGTAGTCGCGCAGAGCCTGATAGGGGAAGTTGTCGACCACCTCCATGGTGCCGATAGGCAGACGGTGGCCATACTTCTCGTCCTGATAGATGACGGGGAGCAGCTTCTCGAGTATGCGCATCTGGCCTACGTTGCTCTGGCGCCACTCCTCGTGGATGACGGCGCGCTCTGCGTCGATCTCCTCGGGGAGGAGCAGCAGGTCGTTGGCCCAGTCGTGGAGTATGAGCAGACAGGAGTCCTGCACGCCGGTGCGGGCCACGGGCACGTTGTTGATGTTGTAGATCGTGTAGTCAAATCCGGTGCGTGCATTGAGGTTGTAGCCGAATTTCACTCCTACCGATTCGAGGTAGTTGATCAGATCCTTGCCTGGGAAGTGGGTAGTGCCGTTGAAGCACATGTGCTCAAGGAAGTGGGCGAGGCCGGCCTGATTGTCCTCCTCCTGCATGGAGCCCACTTTCTGGGCTATGTAGAAGTCGGCCTGACCTTTGGGGTACTCGTTGTGACGGATGTAGTAGGTGAGCCCGTTGGGCAGCTTGCCTATGCGCACTTCCTTGTCGACCGGAAGCTGCGGCATCTCCTGCGCCTTGGCGGCCACTGCGGGAAGCAGGGCGGCGATCAGCAGCGATGCGAGGCATTTCATGATTTTCATACTGTTGATGTATTGAAGTTATGTTAATGATTTCGACGGTTTATTACATTTGTCGTGCGAGAGAGTGAAAAGTCGCATCGCGATGTTAATTTTTTCGCTTTTTTCTTATCCAGGCCACCGAAATGCCCACGCTGACGGCCAGCGCCCAGGGATAGACCATGTAGGGCCAGGGCGCTGCGGGAGAGATCCCGGCAAGCGCTGTGGCCAGCAGGGTCTGGGCGCCGTAGGGTATGAGTGCCTGCACTATGCAAGAGGCTGTGTCGAGCAGCGAGGCTGTCTTGCGGGGCGATATGCCGTAGGTCCGGGCTATATCGCGGCTGATATGGCCTACAGTGATGATGGCTACGGTGTTGTTGGCGGTGCAGAGGTTGACGATGCCCACCAGGAGGGCCACGCACGCCTGCGCTCCGCGCACTCCGGTGATGCGCGCAGTCAGCCGCTGCAGCAGGTAGTCGATGCCTCCGGCGGCCTTGATGACGCCGAGCAGTCCGGCCGCCATGAGGGTGATGATGATGAGGTTGCCCATGGAGTCGATGCCTGCGCCCATATAGCCGCATAGCTCAAGAGGGCCGTGGCCGTATGCGACTCCGAGTGCGAAAGTGGCGGTGATGCCGGCCACGAGCACTATGGCAACATTGACTCCTGCGGCAGCCAGGGCGATGATCAGAAGATAGGGGGTGATGAGCCACCCTGATGCCCCTTGCGGCGCGGGCAGTGAGGCTGCGGCCGGCGCGGCGTCGGCGCCGATGACCATATAGGCTATGAAGGTGACGAGCGCAGCCGGAGCCACGATGCGGAGGTTGGCGCGGAATTTCTCGTCCATGCGGCACCCCTG
The DNA here is from genome assembly GCA_947629175.1 of uncultured Muribaculaceae bacterium. Classification (GTDB taxonomy): domain Bacteria; phylum Bacteroidota; class Bacteroidia; order Bacteroidales; family Muribaculaceae; genus Paramuribaculum. The sequence goes on from CANRCT010000010.1 coordinate 8,198, forward strand.
CGTGCGGGTGGCCGCTATGGTCGTGTCGGAGATAAACGACAGGTTGTCGCCGAAAAAGGCTCCCCCGATGACCGCGGCCACATAGACCGCCACGGGCGATCCGGCAGCCCCGGCCATTTCGGCGGCGAGCGGCGCGAGGGCCACGACGGTGCCCACCGATGTGCCTACCGACAGCGATATGAAGCATGCGGCGAGAAACATGCCGGCCAGCAGCAGCTGAGGCGGGAAGACCTCAAGCGTCAGCGCTACCGTGGCGTCGACCGCGCCGATCTCCTTGGCCATGGAAGCGAACGCTCCAGCGAGCACGAAGATCCAGATCATATATAATATGTCGGGATGCCCGGCGGCGCGCGAGAAAATGCCTATGCGGTCGGTCAGACGGCGGTCGCGAAGCACCACTCCTGTTCCCCATGCCGAGGCGACGGTCAGAGCCACGGCTATCGGCATCTTATAGAAGTCGCCGATCACGGCCGATACAGCGACATATAATGTCAGGAACAATATCATCGGCGACAGGGCCATCCAGCCTCTGCGCGCCGTAACGGTTTCATTCAGATTCATAGATGCGCAAAGTTACGGAAGTTTTTCCGTATGCACAACGCCGGAAGCATTTGGCAGGCTTTCGATGAATGACGCCTGAAAGCGCTGCCCTCGGAAGTGGCGGCGAAGAGTCACCACGACGGTGTTGTCGCCGCGCCGGAGCGCTACCTTTACAGGGCGGCGCATCCAGTAGAGCTGTTCGTCGGTGTAGGGGAGCTCCTCCTCGGGGCGCGCCCATGTGTTGTAGTGGTATCGGTAAGTCTCGGGCTCGCGCCAGACAGGAGGGGGGAGAGGAGTGCCGTTGACGGTCACTGTGCCGTAGTTGGGCCATCGGCCTTGTGGCGCGATGCCGTCGGAGATACGGTTGGACCGGGCCGGAGCCTCGAATCCGATCATGAAGCGGCGCACGGTATCGGTGTCGCTGTGGATGCGGCGCGTCAGGCGGCAGCTGACGGGCAGTCCGGAAGGTATTCCGCGGGCGGCGCACAGGGCATCGAGGTCGAGCACGTCGCCGTAGGCTGTAAACGACCGGCTCATCGTGTCGGCGTCGATCTCCACAAGCCATTCCGAGGCATGCAGCGGCGCCCAGTAGTCCATCTCTCCGGCAGGGACGCGCATGCGGTGGGTCTCCATGCGCTGCTGGAATCGCTCGAAAGCCGTCATCGCGCTGTCGTCCGGCGCCGGTATGATGGTCGGCTCTGACTCCCGGCGCGCGGGAGCCGGCCCCGACCAGGCTCGCTCGCTGAAAGCCATGACGCCCCCCGCCAGGCCGTTGTGGCGCGCGGTGAGATCCTTGTCGGCTACTCTCACGTCGTTCCACAGGCAGATGATCCCGCCGAGGCAGTTGCCGTCGTGGCGACCGGTGCCTCCGATCTGATGGAAAAAGAGCCGTGCGGGCATAAGCAGAGGGTCGAAGAGGTTGAGATAGCCCATGGCGGAGTCAATGTACCTGACCGAAGCAGGGTACTGCGCCTTGTCGTCTGCGGCGTTTCTCCAGAGTTGCCTGATGGTGAGGCTGTCGGCGGGGAGTCCCGGATCCCATACCATCGCGGTGCGTCCGTGACGCCTGACGAGATCCTGCGCCCACTTCATGAATCCCTCCTGATCATGTATGCGCACTTCGTCGGAGCCGATATGCAGCCAGGGACAGAGCGAGGCAGGGATCTCCCGGCAGAATTCGCCGATGCACTCCTCCAGGATCCGGCGCCCCTCCTCGCTGTCCATCGGTTGGCCGAAAGCGGTCATAAAATAGTCGCTGTGGCCCGGAATATCGATCTCGGGCACGACCATGATGCCGCGGGCCCGGGCATAGGCTATTACGTCGCGTATCTCGTCGTAGGTGTAAAAGCACCCCTGGTCGCGTCCGGGCCGCTGGAATTTCCCGTCGTTGAGCCGCGGATAAGCCTTGCTCTCTATGCGCCAGGCTGGACGGTCGGTGAGGTGCCACTGAAACACGTTGAGCTTATAGGCGCCCATAAGGTCGAGATAGCTCTTTATGCGGTCGACGCCCGCGAAATTGCGTCCGTCGTCGTACATGAAGCCTCTTATCGGAAATTCGGGCCAGTCGGTGATCCTCACAAGCGGATAGGAGCCGTCGGGTCGGCGCAGCTGTCTGAGTGTCTGCCGCGCCCGGATCGCACCCGTGCTGTCGGTGGCCTCTATCGTGATTCCGTCGCGGCTTACGGTCAGCAAATATCCTTCGGGATGCCCGTGCAGCGGAGTGAAGAGTGGGTCGACTGTCACATGGGGGACTGTGTCGGATGGCCGCACGGTCGTTTCTGCCGTCAGCCTGACTGATCGCGGCTGCGGTATGAGGGCCAGATCGTCGGCTGTCGCCGCGGCCGCGGGTATCGACAGCATCGCCAGAGCGGCTATTGTCAGCAGTTTTATTCTGTAGGGGCAGATCATAGCTTCGTCATAAACTTTCTTCGCATCCTGTAGAATTGTATGCACACTATGAGGCATATTGAGAATGCCGCCATCTCCGATATTAATTCAGGTATATCGATCTCTTTGAATATCAGGAAATGTATGGCGTTGGCAAGAATGGGAAGCACCTGCACAATAGTGAGCATTATGAGGATAAAATTAATAATGGTGTTCTCCTTGTTCTCCCGCTGTATTTTGGCAAGATTGATCATCTGTTCGAGTGTCTCTTTGTTCTGCTTGTAACGGTCAATCGCCTTGTCGATGCCAAATCTTCTGGAGATTCTTTCGGCCGACCTGCGCACGGTCGGGAAAACGAAATTAGACGGTTCGAAAAACAACAGCGATTTGGACATCTCCGTCACCAGTGCGCTCAATGAGGCTATTGAGGCCGTCTGAGTGTCACGTTCCTGCGCGATCTGCCGGTTGACTTTGGCGCTGACTCTGCCGATAGCCGCATCCTGAAGCAGTATCAGCTCTACAAAGAATACCTCTATTGCCTGATACTGAAGTCGGACTGTCAGATCCGCTATGTCCTTTGTGCTTATTTCAAGGAGCACCACTTCTGACACATATGCTTCGGCCGTATTATACTGGGCTATGTTTTCCTGAGCATTCTCAATGAAAGTGCGTCCGATGATATCGCCCATAGGATGATATTCCGTAGCCAAGATATTGATAATGTCGTTCTGCGACAATTTCTCATACGAGCACACAAGATTCCGGTGTTCGCCATACTGAATGAATTTTCTGTCCAGCATCCATTCGCAGATGGTCTTGTCGACTTTCCCGTCTCGAATTCTGAGAGATTTATATCTGAATTCTTCCAGAATTCTGAGAGCGTCGACATGCACATCCGATACGATAATATCGATTACGCCTAAACCTGTGAAGCTGTGCCTGGCGCAGATTATCGCACACGGCTGATAGCTTCTGCCGTCGTAGGTCAGGTAATAATCACCCAAATATTCACGGTCAAGTGATTTGACGAAATCGCTCGTAAACTCCAGCTCGTTTGTGGTCTTGAGCTGGTCTATGAAATATCTTACGTCGCGCCCGCGGTTGCCGGAGTCGTCAAACGTGTCAGGGCTGGCTGAACAGGGGATTAGCAGGTGAATGTCGCACTTTTTCAATCTGCATTCGCTCAAAAAGGCAGATGGAGAAATATCCAGATAGTCAGCGGTGTCGCCAACAAATGAATGGTAATATACTTCCAGCGTTTCGCCGTCCCTGACGATCTGACAGCTCTTTATTTCGAAGAACGGGAAGTATTTCCATTTGTTCAAAAGCCATAAATCGGTGTCGTCTATGAAGATCCCCACTCCGGAGCATTTGGCCCCGTCGGCCCGATCATATGAATTTCGATATTCTCCGATCCTGACACTCCTGAGGTTGTCAACTTCCAGACTGTCAATAATCCTGATTTCACGGCCAAAGAAATCCTTTATGATATTCAGTTCGGATTCGTCGCAGAAATAGAGTCTCGCCATAGCAATTTTTTAAGATTTCACAAATATACGATTTTTTGTCCCGGGCCGGAAATCCGGCGCGTATATTTTTGAGAAAAAGCGTTTCCATGGTGAAATCCGGCGCAAAAATATCCGGCGCACTGGAATTTTGCACGTCGGTCGAACACGGATGACTGACATTTTGTTTGCAAATATGCGGATTTGTTGTAAATTTGCAATGTTTTTGGGTTGTTTATATTTACAAAAGATAGTATTTCGTCAGTGAAAGGTCTTTATTCCCCACAATATGAGCACGACGCGTGCGGTGTGGGACTGGTCGTCAGGATCGACGGCAGCAAACATCATTCGATAGTGGACCGCGGTCTGACTATCCTGGAACATCTCGCCCACCGCGGCGCCGAAGGAGCCGACAACAAGAGCGGCGACGGCGCGGGCATCATGGTCCAGATACCTCATGAATACATATTGCTCAACGGCATACCGGTGCCCGAAAAGGGGCGTTACGGCGTAGGCATGATATTCATGCCAAAGGAAAAGGAGCAGCGCGACGAGTTCGAGCGCATCATCGACAGCGAGATAAAGGCGCGCGGACTCTTCCTGATGCATACGCGCGACGTGCCGGTCGACTCGTCCGTGCTCGGTCATGACGCTCTCGCCTCCGAGCCGCTGATCCGGCAGATCTTCATAGTGGGCTGCGATAATCAGCAGCGGTTCGAGTCGATGCTCTACGCCATCCGCAAGAGCATCGAGCGGCGCGTGCTCGAGAGCGAGGCTCTGACGGCGAAGGAATCATGCTATATCGCGAGCCTGTCGACGCGGACGCTCGTCTACAAGGGGATGCTCTCGTCGCTGCAGCTGCGCGCATACTTCAAGGATCTGCAGAGCCCCTACTTCACGAGCGCGATAGCCCTCGTCCACTCACGGTTCTCCACCAACACCTTCCCGCAGTGGCGGCTGGCGCAGCCGTTTCGTATCATAGGCCACAACGGCGAAATCAACACCATACGCGGCAACCGGTTCTGGATGTCGACGCGCGAGGCCGTGATCGAGCCGCAGAACCTCGGCGGGATGGAGCATATCGGGCAGGTGATACAGCCTGGGATGAGCGACAGCGCGTCGTTTGACAACGCTCTGGAGTTTTTCGTCCAGTCGGGCATGTCGCTTCCCCACGCGCTGGCCATGCTGATGCCCGAGAGCATCAGCGAGGAGAACCCGTTGTCGGCCCGTCTGCGCGCCTTCTACGAGTACCACTCCATATTCATGGCTCCCTGGGACGGCCCGGCGGCGATACTCTTCTCCGACGGCCGCTATGCGGGAGGAATGCTCGACCGCAACGGGCTGCGTCCGGCCCGTGTGATCATCACCAAAAACGGCGAGATGGTGGTAGCCTCCGAGACCGGCGTACTCGACATACCGGGCGCCGAAATAGAGCGCCGTTCGCGGCTAAAGCCGGGCAAGATACTGATGGTCGACACCGAGAAGGGGGAGATACTCATCGACCGCGACATCAAGCGCGCACTGGCCGACGAACACCCATACCGGGAGTGGCTGGCCGAGAACCGCATAGTGCTCAGCGACATCAAGAGTGGCCGCAAGGTGACCCACGAGGTGGACGACCTGCCCCGGCTGCTGACGGCTTTCGGCTACAGCAGCGAGGACATAGACCTTATCCTCAAGCCGATGGCCATGACTTCGGCCGAGCCGGTGGCCTCTATGGGCAATGACGCGGCTCCTGCCATCCTTGCCCGCATGCCTCAGAGGTTTTTCAATTATTTCAGGCAACAGTTCGCCCAGGTGACCAATCCTCCTATCGACCCTATACGCGAGGAGCTGGTGATGTCGCTGACAAGCTATGTCGGGGCGGTCAGGAAAAACATCCTGCATCCGTCGCCAGAGCTGTGTTCGGTGGTCATGATGCCGAGTCCGATCATCTCGGACAGCGAGCTCGACAGGCTGCGCCATCTGCGCTACAAGGGTTTCCGCACTATCACGCTGCCGATGCTTTTCAGCGCCGACGGTGGTCCGGAGGCAATGGAGACGAGTCTGCGCGAACTGTGCCGGCAGGCCGAGGAGACGGTCGACAACGGCTACAACTATATGGTGCTCTCCGACCGCGGCGTCGACGCTCGTCACGCTCCGATACCGTCGCTGCTCGCGCTCTCGGCCGTCCACAATCATCTTGTGGCTCGCCGCAAACGCTCGCAGATAGCCATAATCGTGGAGAGCGGAGAGATTATTGAGGTGATGCACGTGGCCCTGCTGATGGGCTACGGCGCGAGCGCGGTCAATCCCTATATGGCGTTCGCCATATTGAAGTCGCTCGTCGAACGGAAAGAGCTGCAGCTCGACTTCGACGGCGCCGAGAAGCATTATATCAAGGCAGTCAACAAAGGGATGCTCAAAGTGATGTCGAAAATGGGCATCAGCACCATCCGCAGCTATCGCGGCTGCGCTCTCTTCGAGTCGCTCGGAGTCGGTTCGCGCCTGCTGAATCTCTACATGGGCGGCGGCATGTCGCCTATTGAGGGGATCGGCATAGAGGATGTGGCGGCCGACGCGCTCCGCAACCATTCGCGCGCATTCTCCACCGACAAAGAGGTGACGGCTCCCGAACTGGAGAATTTCGGCAACTACAGCTTCAGAAAGTCGGGCGAGGCACACGCATGGAATCCTGCAGTAGTGGCGGTCCTCCGCGAGGCGGTCAGGTCTGACGATCCGGAGAAGTTCCGCGAATTCGTCGGTCTGGTCGAGAATCCGGCCGAGCCGGTGCTGCTTCACGACCTGATGGAGGTGCGGTCAGACCGCGGTCCTATACCGGTCGACGAGGTGGAGAGCGAGGCGGAGATTATGAAGCGGTTTGCCACCGAGGCCATGTCGTTCGGCGCCATCAGCAAGGAGGCCCACGAGGCTCTGGCCATAGCCATGAACCGTATCGGAGGCATGAGCAATACGGGCGAAGGCGGCGAGGATCCGGAGCGCAACAAGGTGCGCCCCGACGGCACATGGCCCCGCAGCAGCGTCAAGCAGGTGGCTTCGGGCCGTTTCGGCGTCGATGCCGAATATCTGGTCAACGCCGACGAGATACAGATCAAGGTGGCCCAGGGCGCAAAGCCCGGCGAGGGCGGACAGCTCCCCGGCTTCAAGGTCGACGAGGTCATAGCCCGCACGCGCCGCGCCCTGCCGGGTCTGACGCTGATATCCCCGCCCCCTCATCACGACATATATTCAATAGAGGATCTGGCACAGCTGATTTTCGATCTGAAGAACATCAACCCGACGGCTCTTGTCAGTGTCAAACTGGTGGCGGAGAGCGGTGTGGGCACGATCGCGGCCGGAGTGGCCAAAGCCAAGGCCGACAAGATACTGATCAGCGGATGCGACGGAGGCACCGGCGCAAGCCCGGCAAGCTCGATGAAATATGCCGGCATTCCGGCGGAGATCGGTCTGGCCGAGATACAGCAGACCCTCGTGATGAACAATCTGCGCGGCAAGGTGCGCCTGCAGGTCGACGGGCAGCTCAAGAGTCCGGCCGACGTCATTGTTTCGGCTCTGCTCGGCGCCGAGGAGTACGGGTTCGGCACGGCCGCTCTCGTGGTGCTCGGTTGCTGCATGGACCGTCGTTGTCAGACCAACAGGTGCCCCGTAGGCATAGCCACGCAGGATCCCGCTCTACGCTCGCGCTTCGCCGGAAGCCACGAGCATCTCGTGCGCTACTTCACTTTTATGGCTTCGGAGGTGAGAAGACGGCTTGCCGCCATGGGCTATCGGTCGATCGACGAGATAGTGGGCCGCGCCGATCTGCTGCGCAAGAGGCAGGTGGCTCCGGGAACTAAAGCCGACCGGATCGATTTCTCGCGGCTCTTCTTCGTGTCGGAGGCGCCGGAGGGCAGCGAGGCGCCGTCACTGCACTGCATCTCGGAGCAGGACCACAGGATATCCGGCGTAAAGGACGAGGCGCTGCTGCAGCTGATAGGCAACGCCGTCGACAACCAGCGGCCCATATCGCTGGGAATGCCGATAGTCAACACCGACCGCTCCGTAGGCACTATGCTCAGCGGGCATATAACGAAATTGTTCGGATCGGCTGGTCTGCCCGACGACAGCGTGAACCTTTCGTTCACGGGCAGCGCGGGGCAGAGTTTCGGCGCGTTCATATGCAAGGGGATGACCCTGCGGCTTGAAGGCGACGCCAACGACTACCTCGGCAAGGGTCTGTCGGGCGGCAGGATCGTGGTGGTGCCTCCGCGCGACGCTACGTTCGCGCCAGAGGACAATACGATCGCCGGCAATACTCTGCTCTACGGGGCGACAGGCGGCGAACTGTTTGTCAACGGCCGCGTAGGAGAGCGCTTCGCTGTGCGCAACAGCGGCGCTGTGGCCGTCGTGGAGGGTGTGGGCGACCATGGCTGCGAGTACATGACCGGGGGCCGTGTGGCCGTGCTCGGCAAGATCGGACGCAATTTCGCCGCCGGCATGAGCGGCGGCATCGCCTATATCTGGAACAAGCAGGGCAACGTGGACTACTTCGTCAATATGGATCTTGTGGAGATAACCCTTCTGGAGTCGGATGATGAGAAGGCCGAGCTGCGCGATCTGCTGGAGCGTCATGTGCGCCATACCGGAAGCCGGCTTGCCCGGCGCATGCTCGACGCCTGGGAGGAATATCTGCCGCAATTCCTGAAGATCACCCCGGTGGAGTACAAGAAATTCCTTGTCAAAACCGGTGATTGAAAAATATTTGCGGGTTTGAAGGAAAATTCGTAACTTTGCGGCGCTTTTGCGGCATGCCGACCCGGCTTAAAGGTCGGCGAGGCATGAGGCATGGCATAAAGACAATCAAACTCAATACCAACCCAAAGAACATGAAGTACGAAACCGTTTTCATTTTAACTCCCGTTTTGTCTGACGTTCAGATGAAGGAAGCGGTAGAAAAGTTCGCTGATGTGCTCAAAGCCGAGGGCGCGACCATCGTGAACGAAGAGCTCTGGGGTCTGCGCAAGCTCGCCTATCCCATCGCCAAGAAGTCGACAGGCTTCTACAGCCTCATCGAATTCGACGCTGATCCGACCGTAGTGAAGAAGCTTGAGACAGCTTTCCGCCGCGACGAGCGCGTCATCCGATTCCTCACATTCCGTCTCGACAAGTATGCCGCCCAGTATGCCGAGAAGCGCCGTTCGCTCCGTGCAGGCAAGGCCGCTGCCGCCAAGGAAGAAAAAGTAGAAACCGAAACAAAGGAGAATTAAGCTATGGCACAGACACAGTCAGAAATCCGCTACCTCACTCCGCTGTCGGTAGACGTGAAGAAGAAAAAATATTGCCGGTTCAAGAGAAGCGGTATCAAGTATATCGACTACAAGGATCCTGAATTCCTCAAGAAGTTCCTCAACGAGCAGGGCAAGATACTTCCCCGCCGCATCACAGGCACTTCGCTGAAGTTCCAGCGCCGCGTGGCCCAGGCCGTTAAGCGTGCCCGCCATCTGGCCCTCCTTCCCTACGTCACCGACTTGATGAAATAACCCCTAAACTCTGACAGCAATTATGAAGATCATACTTAAGGAAGACATTCCGTCGCTGGGTTACAAGGACGACGTGGTCATCGTCAAAGACGGCTATGGCCGCAACTACCTCATCCCCCAGGGCAAGGCCGTTATCGCCAGCCCGTCGGCCCTCAAGTCGCTCGCCGAAGAGCAGAAGCAGCGCGCCCACAAGCTCGCCAAGATCAAGGCTGACGCCGAGGCTGTGGCCGAGTCGCTCAAGGACGTGGCTCTGACCATCGGTGCGAAGACAAGCTCCACCGGCACAATCTTCGGATCGGTCAACAACATCCAGATCGCCGAGGCTCTCGAGAAGCTCGGTCACAACATCGACCGCAAGATCATCGTCATCAAGGAGCCTGTGAAGGAAGTAGGCAAGTACGAGGCTACCATCAAGCTCCACAAGGACGTAACGGTAACCGTGCCTTTCGAGGTCGTTTCGGAGTAATCCTCCGCATCCTCCGGGCCTTTGCCCCACAATACACCGACGGGGCCGCGCTTTTGAAGCGCGGCCCCGTCGCTATTTTATGGGGTTGACGGCCGGAGCTGCGGTCAGTCGGCTGGGTCGAGGAGGTCGGGGCGCAGGCGGCGGGTGCGCTCCATGGCCTGGTCGTAGCGCCACTGGTCGATGCGGGCCTGATGGCCTGAAAGCAGTATGTCGGGCACGCGCCAGCCTTTGTAGTCGGCCGGACGCGAGTAGACCGGGGGCGCGAGAAGGTTGTCCTGGAAAGAGTCGGAGAGGGCGCTCTGCTCGTCGCCGATGGCGCCGGGTATCAGGCGCACTATCGCGTCGGTGATGACGAGCGCCGGCAGTTCGCCTCCGGTGAGCACATAGTCGCCTATGGAGATCTCCCGGGTGATCAGATGCTCTCTGACGCGGTAGTCGACGCCCTTGTAATGGCCGCAGAGTATGATGATGTTTTCGAGCAGCGACATGGAGTTGGCCATAGGCTGGTCGAAGGTCTCGCCGTCGGGCGATGTGAAGATCACCTCGTCGTAGTCGCGCTCGGCTTTCAGGGCCGTGATGGCGCGGTCGATGGGCTCCACCTGCATGACCATGCCGGCCTCGCCGCCGAACGGATAGTCGTCGACCTTGCGGTGGCGGTTGGTAGTGTAGTCGCGCAGGTTGTGCACATGGATGTCGACGAGCCCCTTGTTCCGGGCGCGTTTGATTATGGAGCATCCCAGCGGAGACTCGAACATCTCGGGGAGCACTGTCAGCAGGTCAATTCTCATAATTGCGTAGGGTTGCCTTCAGGCTCTCGGTGACCATGGCGCGGAGTTCCGGCGGATCAATCACCGTCAGGTTGGCTCCGTGGCTCAGCAGCTCCTGAACGAAGTCGGGAGTGAGCTTGAGGCGGTAGGTGAATATCGAATAGTTGTCGTGGATCATCTCCTGCTGCGAATGATGGAGCGGGAGGGCCCTGAAATATTTTGCCTGACGCGCTTCGACGCGGATCACTACCCTTTTGGCCTCGCCATGGGAGAACACTATGCCGAAGCAGTCGGCGAAGTATTGCTCGGGGTCGAAGTCGGCCGGCATGGTGAATTTGTCGTTGAGCAGCGTGGCGCCGGTCATGCGGTCGAGGGCGTAGGTCTTGATCTTGTCCTCGCGCACATTGCGGCCGGTGACGTACCACCGCTGGCGGAAGAGCTTCAGGAAATAGGGCTCTACGGTGACGTCGGGAGTGGGATTCGAGCGGGTGTAGTTGCTGTAGGTGAAGCGGAGGGGCTTCAGCTCTTTGACGGCCGTGATGACCGTGGCCAGAAACTGGCGCGAGGAGGGCACGTCCTCAAGAAACACGCGGTGGCTCACCGAACGGGCATCGGTCAGCACGTTGCTCATCGCTGCCGAATTGAGCATCCAGTCGGTGACGGAGTCGTCGTGCTTGTCGCCGCCATTGTCGATATAGTATTCGTAAGTCGACGGGTCACACTCGATATTGATCTTGAAAAGATCCTCTATGGCGTTGCGGTAATTGTAGAACGTGCGGCGGGGGAGCCGCTCTCCGTCAGATACGTCCGAACGGCACCAGAGGTCGTTGAGCTCGTCGCGCGTGATGGATCCGTGACGCCTTATGGTGTCGATGATCCAGATATATCGGCTAAACAGGTTTTTCGGCATAGGCTGTTGATGTCTGTCGCCGGGCGGCAAGGGCGGCCGCATAAAGGCCGGCCATGGTCAGCAGGGCGTTGATGATTAATAGTTCGAATCCGGTCTCATATCCCCATGCGCGGTGCATGGCCCACTGCATGAGCCATGCAGCGGCCGGAGCGGCGATGCATATGGCCGGAACCCAGGCGTCGCGCACCGGCAGCCTTGTCAGCATTCCGAATGCGAACAGGCCGAGAATCGGGCCGTAAGTATATGAGGCGAGGGTGTAGACGGCGCTGATGGCATCCTCTTCGCTCAGGTGATAGAACGCTACGATCACGAGACCCATGCAGACGGCCATGGCGGCGTGCACGCGCCGACGGACGACGGTGAGACGGCGCTCGTCGAGCCGGCTTTGCGCGCCGAGTATGTCGACGGTGAAGGTGGTGGTGAGCGATGTCAGGGCCGAACCGGCGGCGGAGTAGGCGGCCGCTATGAGGCCGACTACGAACACTATGCCCGCCACAAGCGGCATGCCGGCGTGGGAGGCGACCATCCCGAATATCTCGTCGGATTTTTCCGGGAGGGCGAGGCCGTTGTACGACGCATACATGAGCAGCATGGTGCCGAGCACGAGAAAGAGCCCGATGACAAAGAACTGCATCACGCCGCTCCATATCATGTTTTTCCGTGAGCTGACGGAGTCGCGGCACGACAGATGGCGCTGCATCATGTCCTGGTCAAGGCCGTTGGTGGCGATGGCCATGAATACGCCCGCCAGAAACTGCTTCCAGAACCATTGTCCCGACTTGGGATCGTCGAAGAAAAACACGCGGCTGCTCTCATGGCTGCCGATCGCGTCGGCCAGCTCGCCCGGCCCGAGGCCGAGATCGCGGGCGATGAATACGATGCAGAGCACCACCGAGCCTATCAGACATGCGCTCTTGAGGAGATCGGTCCATATAAGGGCTTTCACGCCGCCCCTGACGGTATACAGCCATATGAGCCCGATGGTGGCGGCCACATTGATCTCAAACGGGATGCCGAGAGGGCGGAAGATCAGAAGCTGCAGCACGGCGCAGACCACGAAGAATCTCACTGAGGCTCCCAAGATCTTTGACACGAAGAATATCCAGGCACCGCTGCGGTAGCTCCGGCTGCCGAACCGCTGCCCGAGGTAGCCGTAGATCGATACAAGTCCCAGCCGGTAGAAAAGGGGCACGAGCACAACGGCGATCACCACATAGCCCACTATGAAGCCCAGCACCATCTGGAGATAGGCATAGCCTTTGGCGGCGACCATGCCGGGCACGGATATGAACGTGACGCCCGATATGGCCGCGCCGACCATGGCAAACGCCACCACAGGCCACGGGGCCCGGCGGTTGCCGGTGAAGAAAGTGTCGTTGTCGCCGCCACGCGAGGCGAGCCATGAAATGCCAATAAGCAATGCGAAATAGCAGGCCACGGTGGCTATTACAATCAGGGGAGTCATGTCTGTACTGCGGATGTCAGGTATTACTCATGCAAAGTTAGTAATTTCCGTCAGATATCCGTCAATCCGGCATGATCAAAGAACGGCGTGGCATTGACAGCGATCGCTCCTGTCAGCGCATGACGCTGCGGTAGATCTCCATCAGGCGCCGGTAGTGACGGTCGGGGCTGAACGCTCCGGCGGCTCTCGCCGCGATCGCATCATGATCCCAGGCGGTGGACGCCGCTGCCGACATCGCCTGCTGCAGCGAACCGACATCGCCGGGCGTGAACATCAGTCCGTCGCCCTCGCCGATAAGTTCTGGGATGCCTCCTATGGCCGCTCCGACAACGGGTGTGCCGGCCGACAATGATTCTATGAGGCTCAGCGGGTTGTTTTCGTAACACTCCGAGGGCACAACCGAGAAGAGCGCTTCCGATAGAAGATGCCCGACTTCAGCCACTCCGATGCGTCCGAGAAACTGTATGCTTTCACAGCGTCCGTAGCTCTCCTGCAGCCGTGGAGCCAGAGGGCCTTCGCCTGCCACCACGAATCTTAATCGTTGTGACGGTTGTGAGGCGACAGCGCGGAGAAGTGTTTCGATCCCTTTTTCTTCCGAGAGGCGTCCTACGTAGCATGCGAAATTCCTGCGGGGACGCTGTCGGTAGACAATGCCGGAAGTGGTGAAGTTGCAAAGCGTGTGGAGCTTATTGGCGTCAAATCCTCCCTCCGACATCTTGGCCGCCATGAAAGCGCTCGGGCAGATGAAAGCGTCTGTCCACTTCTCCAGACGGCTCCGGCGCCATCTAAGCATCTCGGCTCCGGCAAGCAGGGAGGCGGGGAGAGACCGCTTCATGCATCGGTGACGCACTGCCGCCACAGGGGTGCCGGTAATGCACTCCTCGCAGATGGCGCCGTCGCGCAGGAAGCTGTAGGCCGGGCAGATGAGCTTGTAGTCGTGGAGAGTCCATACCGTGGGAATCTCCTCCCGGTTAGCCATCCTGACTACTTCGGGCGACAGGTATGAGTGGATGTTGTGGAAATGAACGAGATCCGGGCGAAAATCAGCCAGCGCGGCGCGGAAAGCGGCGGCCACTCCTGCGCCTCCGAGCACGCGCCGGGCTCCGCGCAGCCTGTCGGACAGGGCGCCGTCGATGCGTATCTCCGGAGCGGTGTACATGGCTATGCCGGGGGGCGGAGCGTCGTTGGCCGGATAATCCATCGTGAAAATCCCTACGCGCCAGCCGCGTGAGTGAAGCAGCGAGGCGAGATCGATCGCGACTGCCTCGGCTCCGCCCCGGCGGTAGCCGAATTTCGTCACAATGAGCGCTGACAGCCTGCTCATTGTCTGGGGGCCTCCCAGCGGCGGGCGAGTCCGCCCTCGCCGGTCTCCTTGTAGATCGAGGGGAGGTCGTGGCCGGTCTCTTTCATCACTTCGACCACACGGTCGTAGGACACGCGGTGGTTGCCGTCGGTAAACGACGAGTAGAGATTGGCGTCGAGCGCGCGGGCGGCGGCATAGGCGTTGCGTTCGATGCATGGTATCTGCACGAGGCCGCACACAGGGTCGCACGTCATGCCCAGATGGTGCTCCAGGCCCATCTCGGCCGAGTATTCGATCTGAGCGGGGCTGCCGCCGAAGAGCTGGTTGGCAGCGGCAGCCGCCATGGCGCAGGCTACTCCCACCTCGCCCTGACATCCTACCTCGGCTCCTGCTATCGAAGCGTTGGTCTTGGCGATATTGCCGATCAGGCCGGCCGTGGCGAGGGCGCGGTAGATGCGAGCATCGGAGAAGTCGCGGCTCTTCTTGAGATGATAGAGCACTGCAGGAACCACTCCGCACGATCCGCAGGTTGGAGCGGTGACAATCTCGCCTCCTGAGGCGTTCTCCTCGCTGACGGCAAGCGCGTAGCTGAACACCAGTCCGCGGCTCTGCAGGTTGGATTTGTAGCCGGAGGCTCTGACATGGTAGGAATTGGCGCGGCGGCGCAGGTTGAGCGGGCCGGGAAGCACTCCCTCCTGATCGAGGCCGCGCTCCACGGCTGCCGACATAGTCTGCCACACCTTGGCAAGATATTCCCATATCTCGGGCCCTTCGCACTCTTCCACGTATTCCCAGTAGGTCTTGCCGGTGTCCTCGCACCAGCGCAGGATCTCCGTGAGCGACGACATTTTATATACATCGTCGCTGCCGGAGCGGGGCACTCCCTCTTCGGCGAGCTCGCCGCCGCCTACGCTGTAGACTGTCCATTCGTCGGTGACGTTGCCCGAAGCGTCGAAGGCCTGGAATTTCATGCCGTTGGGGTGAAACGGGAGGAAGATGTCGGGTTGCCAGATGATCTCGACATCAGTGGCCGGCTTGATGGTGTCGACGATAGCCACGTCGGTGAGGTGGCCGCGGCCGGTGGCTGCGAGAGAGCCGTAGAGAGTTACTTCGATCTTGCGGGCCGAGCGGTTGCGCGACAGGAAGATCTGGGCGGCGCGGCGCGGGCCCATGGTGTGGGACGACGACGGTCCGGTGCCGATGCGGTAGAGTTCGCGTAAAGATTTCATGGGTATGACAGATTTTATGTGATTCAGGTGTTGAAACGACTACAGCCCGTCTGCCTTTGGAGGCATTCGGGCTGTAGTGTCAGTGGTTGTGGACTAAAGTTGTCGACCGCTGTCCAGTCCCGAATCCGGGTCAGTCGCGGAAGAACTTCAGTATGTTGTTTTCGACTTTTCTGTTGCCGAGGAGTATGGCCGGGAGCTGATTGCCGAGGGCCACAGCACCGCGTGTGCGCTGGAAGAGGGTGGCGTTCTCCTCGAAGGAATACGGACGCGAGCTGTTGTCGACATTGACGATGCTGAACACGATCACGCCGTTGTCGGTCTTCACAGGGCCTACGAGTTTGCCCGGCTCGGCGCATTTAACCTGAGCGAGGGTCTCTGGGCCTCCGAGAGCAGGAGCGTAGGCTGAGAACTGCGAGAAATTGACCATGGCTGAGTCCACGCGGCTGTCCATGAGTTTTGCATATCCGGCCACGTCGCTGGCTTTGCCCTGATAGTCGCCGATGAGCTTCTCGGCTTTCTTGCCGTTGCGCACCTCTTCCGTCAGGTAGATGAGTGTCTGGGGATCGTTGGCGGGAACGTATTCGTCGTAGATGTCATCGAGCGCAACAGCCAGGAAGCGTCCGGTCGACTCGTCGCCGAAAATGGGCGATACCGCGCCTTTCTTGGCGTTCATGGCCCAGTTGACGGCTCCGCGTGAATCGTTGAGGCGTCCGATCTGGGGAGTGGAGGCCGAGACGGTGGCGGGAATGGCCGTGTAGCCTGAATCGGCTGCATTCTTGTTGAATTCTGCGGCGGTGAGGTTGGCGTTGAGGAATGTCTGGAGTGATGCCTGCAGACGGTTGATCGTGGCGTTGGACGGCTCTGCGCGGTATTCGATGGTGGCGAGGTCATAGACGGTCACCGGATTCTGGCGGCTGTTGATGCGGACCACGAGCACGTTCTGCGGGTTGAGGGTGTCGGGCATGAAGTAGCGTCCGGCGGGAGCCTCGGCGAGTACTTTCTTGTACTGGGCCAGCTGCGGGTCGGTGAGCGAGAGCTTCACGTCGGCCTGGGGCTGTGCCACTTCGGCGTTCTGTGCGAGCGAGGCGAAGTCGATGGCTCCGGAGTTGAGCTGACCGATGATCGAGTCGGCTGCTGCGCGGCCGGAGGTGACTACGAAGATGTTGCAGTTGATCGAGTCGATTTCAGTCGACTTGCCGATGAGTTTGGCGAGTGTGAAGTCGTTGCCGATGCGGGCCACAAGCGAAGCCGAGCCGACAGCGGCCGAGTCGGCGAAAGCGCGCACCTGCGAGTTGCGGATGGCGGCTGCCGTGGTCTTGCGGCGGTCTACGACGAAGAGGTTGTTGCCGGCCACTCCCTCGGTGTCGGGGGTGTTGCGGAGCGAGGCGATAGCGTCCTCCACGGTCTTTTCGGCGGCCACGAGGTCGGCCTGCGAGGGCTGGATGTCGACGTCGATGTAGCTGATGCGGCGCTGCTGCTCCGCGATGGCGAACTGCTCGCGGCGGTCGTTCCATGCGGCCTTGATCTCTGCGTCGCTGACGGCATAGTCTTCGTCGGCGAGCGATGAGTAGTCCTTATGGGCGTAGGCCACTGTGGCTGTGCCGACGCCGTCGTCGTAGAGGGCTTTTGCGTCGAGCTTGTTGGCTACGAGAGTGCCGGCGAAAAGATTCTGGAACTTCTGCTGCAGCAGATACTGCTCCATCTGGTTCTCAAGGCTGATCCAGATGCCGCGCAGCTGGTTGGCGGTGTTCTCGTCGAGGCCGTATTTCACGGGATTGAACGCCATGTCGTGGAGCGCCGATGCGCTCTCCACTCCGATCTGCTGGCGCACCATCTGGTCGACCATGGGGGCGCCGGTGCCGAGCATCATCTCGGTGAGCTCGTCGTCGGTCACCTTGAGTCCGAGGTCTTCAAGCTCCTCTTTGTAGAGCTTCTCGGAGATCATGTTGCCGAGCACCTGCTGCTGCAGCAGGGCCTGGTCGATCTTCTGGCCGCTCTGCTGTGCGCTCTGGTTGGCGGTCTCCATCTGGCGCTGGAATTCCTGAATGTCGATTTTCTGTCCGCCGACCTTGGCGACGGTGGTGCCGGTGCCGAAGAATGTGCGGCCCGAAGTGAAGAAGTCACCGATGATGAACGCCAGAAGCGCCACGCCGATGATTACGAGCAGAAGCACCGATTTGCTTCTGATTTTCTCTAATGTAGCCATTTAAGTGTCTATCTGATAATTGTTTGATTTCTTTTCTTTTTCCGTTGCTGCACTTTTGCCATGGCGCCCGGACTCAGCCGCCGGCGCATCGGCAAGGCAAAAGAGCGCACAAAGTTACGCTTTTTTTGCCTTGCTTCAAAACGTTTTGCGGCTAAATCGCCATCAAATATTGGGGCGGACGGCTCGCTGAGGCCTGCGCCGGCAGTAGGGATGGTCAGTTGAGGCCGAATTCCTTGCGGATGTCGTCGACGCGGTCGAGCCGCTCCCAGGTGAAGAGCTCTACGGTGCGGGTGAAGCGGTTGTTGCCCGATCCGAACGTCTTGGTGACCGCACACGGCTGCTGTCCCATGTGGCCGTAGGCCGCTGTCTCGCGGTAGATAGGGTTGCGGAGTTTCAGGCGCTGCTCGATGCCGTAGGGGGTCATGTCGAAGAGACGCGCCACGCGGGCGGAGATCTCGCCGTCGGTCATCCTGACCTTGGCTGTGCCGCGGGTGTTGACGTACAGGCTCACAGGCTGCGCCACTCCGATGGCGTAGGCCACCTGCACGAGCGCTTCGCTTGCCACTCCCGCGGCCACGAGATTCTTGGCTATGTGGCGGGCGGCGTAGGCTGCCGAACGGTCGACTTTTGAGGGATCCTTGCCCGAGAAAGCTCCTCCGCCGTGGGCTCCGCGGCCTCCGTAGGTGTCGACCACTATCTTGCGGCCGGTCAGACCGGTGTCGCCGTGGGGGCCGCCGATCACGAACTTGCCGGTGGGGTTGACGTGCAGTATCAGCCGGTCGTCGAACATCGTCTGCAGATCGGCAGGAAGCTTTGCCACGACTCTCGGTATCAGTATGGTGGCTACGTCGTGGCGTATCTGCTCAAGCATCCGGCGGTCGGCCTCCTCGGGCGTGATGTCGCGGGAGGGGATGATGAATTCGTCGTGCTGCGTGGAGATGACGATGGTATGCACGCGCACGGGGCGTCCCTCGGCCGAGTATTCAATTGTCACCTGGCTCTTGGCGTCGGGGCGCAGATATGGCATGAGGCGCCCCTCCTTGCGGATGGCGGCGAGCTCGCGCAGCAGCATGTGGCTCAGGTCGAGCGCTAAAGGCATCAGGTTGGCGGTCTCGTCGCAGGCGAAGCCGAACATCATGCCCTGGTCGCCGGCTCCCTGGTCGGCGGCGTTGGCGCGCTCCACGCCGCGGTTTATGTCGCCGCTCTGCTCATGGAGGGCCGACAGCACTCCGCATGCCTGGGCGTCGAATTTCAGCTCGCTGCGGTTGTAGCCGATCTCGTCGATCACGCGGCGGCACACTCCCGTCAGGTCGATGCTCGCGTTGCTCTTCACTTCGCCGGCCACCACTACCTGTCCGGTGGTGACGAGGGTCTCGCAGGCTACTTTCGACTGCGGATCCTGAGCGATGAACTCATCGAGGATGGCGTCGGAGATCTGGTCGGCCACCTTGTCGGGATGGCCTTCCGAAACTGATTCGGAAGTGAAGAGGTAGTGTCCCTGCTTCAGCTTGTCGTGGTTTGTCGGTAGGTTGTTTTCCATCATTTGTAATAATAAAATTCATGCCCGGGCGTCGCGTCGCGCTAAAGCCGAGCATCCATTCGCTGGGGGAGATGATGGAAGGTGCGGTTTTAGCATTTTTTCAAGTGGTTGCAAGCAGCCAAATTTTTCCACTCTGTCGCATTGTTCCGGTGAGCGCTCTGTCGAGAAGCCCGTGGCATCGGTTTGCGGCTGCAAAGATAATCACTATTTTTATAATATGCAACCCTCGGATCCGGCCTGAAAGGAAACAGACTCCCGGTGGAGGCCAATCCGATGCTTGCCAAATTCTATTTCAAGAAATGATGGCAAGGCTGGGCAGATGGAGGGTCGGCAGAGAGGCCATGAGGCCCTATGGATGACATCTGGCTCGTGTTGACTTTTTTTTAACTAAAATAATTTTGCAGGGAGTGAATGATTGCATAGTTTTGCGATTGGATGATTCATCGTCCCCGTGATTGTTAAAAAAAAAGTTACAACCTTAAACAACAGCTACCGAAAACAAAACAGAAATCTATCTCACCTAAATCTTCATTTGCCTGCCCAAGGCTTGCAATTGAATCTAACCCCAATTATTCAAACATTAAAACAACTAACGATATGAAGAAATCTATTTTAACTTCTATCATCGCCGTAGCCATGTGTGCCGGCGTCTACCTGACCAACGGTCAGCAATCAGAGCAGAGTGCTCTCACCCTCGACGGCGTAGAGGCTGTCGCCGACGTAGAAGGCCCGGAAATCGTAATCGAGTGTAATACAGACCCAGAGTATGGACCCGCGAAATGTTGGATCGCAAAGTATAAAGACGATGATCCAAAGAAAGAGTTTCTAGGGTGCAAATTTAATGGATCCATTCATTCTTTCTGCTATGGGAATAGTTTGGGTTTCCAGTAATCCGATTGTAATGGTCTATGTGTCGTAATGTTACGGAATTGATCTCATTAGAGGTATTTTCTATATTACTAATAACATCCTTGTTTGGCTGCACGGCAAAAGAAGGCGTAGATGCTTCGGCTTGTCGAGAGTTGGCAGTGGAACTTAAGCATCAGGATGTCAAGCTTGAAGATTTATTCTCTAAAGTGGAGGTCATCCCGCTTGAAACGAGTGACAGCTGTCTGATAAAAGAGATCGGACGAGTGATTGAGACGGATAGTTTTATCTATCTGTTTGATGTCAACAGGGTTTTACGATTTCGTGATGACGGCGTTTTTGTCAATTATATAGGCAGAAAGGGCCATGGGCCAGGCGAATACCCATATGTGAAAGATTTCGACATTGACAAGGCAACCGGTAACATATATATTCTGTGCCCGTTTGGTTACGTCTATAGCTATACTCCCGATGGAAGATTTATCGAGCGTTATAGCCTGGCCTATAGAAGTAACTATCAGAATATAGTCAGCTACAATGACACATGTTGGTTTACGTGGTCGTGGTCTGACTGGAAATCCGAAGATACACCGATAGCATTCGTAGACAGACGTTTTTCGGCGGTTGAAAATGAGCACAGTGTGCCAGTACATAATATAGATGTCACTAAAGCTGGTGTCAATCTGTCGAAGTTCAATGACAAACTGTATGCAGGTTTTATGTTTGGGCCGTCTATTTTAGAAATCCGCCCTGATACTGTGGTCAAGAGGTTTGAATGGAATTTTGGAAATGATATGACTTCCGAAGAGACTTTCGTCAAGTATGACGTACCTTTGGACATGAATCCTGAAGCAAACTGGAAACGAGATCAGGAATTTTTCTCTGATTTGGGTATAAAACATTTCCAGGGATATCTGCAAGTGACCGATAGATACGTGTTTGTCAGAGTTACGATGAATGCTGACTTTGATAAGAGTAATCCTCCCCAAGACCTGGAACTGACATGTTACAGGATATTGTATGACTTGAAGGATGACAGACCATATGTGTTTGATAGTCTAAACCAAGGAATGTTGACAGGAGAAGTGAAGGGTATGATCGACGATTATCTTCTGGAGGTAGTGGAGCCGGAGCGGTTTAAGTTCTATAAGGACTATCTGCCGGAGGGGATGACGTTGGAGGATATCGACGTGGAGGAGGCCAATCCGATGCTCGCCAAGTTCTATTTCAAGCGGAAATGAGGCGCGAAAAACTTTATGCCTTTGCCGTGGCCCCGCTGCTGCTTATGGCAGCAGCGGGGTGCGGCGAGGGGACTGACGCTCCGAACCGCATTGAGCTGCCGGGCTCGCTTGAGTTCAGCTCGGTGGAGGTGAAAAGAGACACCGCCTATGCTCTCCCTGCCGGACGATACACAATCGTAGGATATTATGACGAGTCGGGATGTCTGGAGTGCCGTTTCTCCCTGCGCGAATGGGCCGAACTGGCCGATGCTCTCGACAGCGTGGCGCCCGGTCGGGTCAATGTGGCGCTGGTGTTCGCTCCGTCGCTTCGCCGGCGTGTCAGGTCGGATATGGTCGACTGCGGCTACCGCCGACACGTGGCGTTTGATGTGGCCGACAGTTTCCGCACGGTCAATTCTCTGGATGACAATGAGAGGCTGCGCCACGCTCTGCTCGCTCCCGACGGCCGTGTGGCGGCCTATGGCGATCCGTCGACCGATCCGGAGGCGCGTCGCCGCTTCATAGCTGAAATCACAGGAATGAAGGAGAGCGCCGACCCGGGGGCGGGTACCGTTGAGATCACGCCACGGAAGATAGATCTCGGTCGGTTTGACTACAGGCAGCGGCGCGACACGGTGGTAACGATAAAAAACATCGGGACGGAGGCCATGGCGATAGTGAAGGTGCACGCCTCGTGCAACTGCACGGCCGTCGAGTGGCCGCAGGCGCCGATCGCTGCGGGCGACAGCGCGCTGATACGCATCAGCTACGAGGCCGGAAAGCCGACGGCGGTGAAGCGCAATGTGCTTGTCTACGTCACCTCGCAGCGGCGTCCGGTCGCGGTGGATATCACGGGGGAGGCCATAGGGACGAAATAACTGGCGGAGGCTTGCGGGGGCGGGAATTTTGACGTAACTTTGCAGCCGTGAAGAGATACCGACGTCATACTCTCGCCGACCGATGCCGCATGCTGGCGGTCAGGGCGCTCGCGGCCGTGCTGCTTCTGGCAGTAGGGTCGTCGTGCCGCATAAGCTACAAGCTCAACGGAGCAGCGCTCGACTATACGGTCTACAAGACGGTGCGCATTGACAATTTCCCGATCCGCGCCGCTCTGGTGTATCCGCCGCTGCAGCAGACGTTTGAGAACAAGCTGCTCGACTACGTGCAGCGCAACACGCGTCTGCAGACCACCGACGGAAATTCCGATCTGGTGATGGAGGGGGAGATCACGGGCTATTCGCTCAGCCCGCAGGCGGTCAACGAGGACGCCTATGCATCGAAGACGCGCCTGACCATATCGGTCAGGGTGAAATATACCGACAGCAAGAAGGACGGCAACGATCTCGACCAGACATTCTCGGCCTACAGCGACTTCGACTCGTCGCAGATGCTCACGGAGGTGCAGGATCAGCTCTGCGAAGAGATCTCCGATGAGCTCGTCATACAGATATTCAACGCTACTTTGGGCAACTGGTGATGGCTGACGGCAACGATCTCAAGAAATTTATGGCTGTGGCGGCATCGGGGGAGGCTCCGAGGGCCGATCTTGTCGGAGCTCTGGCCGACAGTTGCCCCTGGTTTGTGCTCCCGGCTGCGCTGCGGCTGCAGCGCGCGGGGCTTCCGGCCGACTCCGACGAACGCCGCATGCTTGCCGCCAGAGTGGCGCTCGGCATGGCCGACCGCACCGCTATGATGCGCCTGGCCGACGACGGCGGCCGGCGTCTCGAAGGGTTCTATCCTCCGGCTCCGGAGGCGCAGACTCCCACCACCGACAGCGCCATCGATACCTTCCTCAACGCCTACGGCTCGATCGACCCCGTTGAGGAGGCGCTTATCGAACGGCTGATATTCAATCCGGTGGCCGACTATTCGCAGGTGCTCATCAAGGAGCAGGAACAGCAGCCCGAGGAGCCGATGCAGGATCAGCCCGACGAACAGGACCGTCTGATGGACGCCTTCATCGACAAATATGCGCCGGCCGACGCTCCGCATGATGCCGGTGGCCATCAGGCGCCCGAGCTGCCGCGCGCGTCAGGGCGTCAGACGGCGGCGTCAAGGCAGGCTCCTCCCCCCGACTCGATGCTGAGCGAGAGTCTGGCCAAAATCTACATTAAAAGACGCCGTTACGAGAAGGCTTATGAAATTATCCATACGTTAAGTTTGAATTTTCCGGGAAAAAGTATTTACTTTGCAGACCAATTGCGTTTTTTGCAGAAACTCATACTGAACAATAAACTAAAACAGAAATAAACAACAACACTATGTTCGTAGTTCTCATCGTATTGACTCTGATAGCCGCAGTGCTGCTCATCGGAGTGGTATTGATCCAGAAATCCAAGGGCGGCGGTCTGTCGTCGTCGTTTGCCGGCTCCAACCAGATCATGGGCGTGCGCCGCACCAACAGTTTTATCGAGAAGGTCACCTGGACTCTGGCCGGCGCCATCGCCGTGCTCGCCGTGCTCTCCACCTTCTTCATGCCTTCGGCCCTGCAGCGTTCGGGTTCACGTGTCAACGCTACCGCCCCGGTTGAGCAGACAGCTCCTGTCGGCTATGACACCAAGCTGCCCGCAGCCGACGCCGCCGCTCCGGCGCCCGCCGAGGCTCCCGCGGCAACAGAGGCTCCCGCGGCAGAGTGATGCCGGGCATTCGGGAGTAAAGCTCCCGGTATTATCTGACGAAACTTCCGGCGGTGTGTCAAACTACATGTGTTTTGACGCGCCGCCGGCCTTTTTTCGGCATCGGCGGTGAGCAATCAGGCGCCGCCGGGTGTTGAATATATACATGGCATGACGGACTCTCCGCCAGAGCGGTCCGCAAGCCGCCATATAACCACCCTAAAAACCGACTGACAATTATGGAATCAACACGTCAAGCCAAGATAGCCCGCCTGCTCCAGAAGGAGCTGAGCGAGATTTTCCGCCAGCAGACAGCCAAGACCCGCGGAGTGATAGTGTCGGTGAGCGCAGTTCGCGTTTCGCCCGACCTTAGCGTAGCCAAGGCCTATCTGTCGGTGTTCCCCTCCGCCAAGGCGCAGGAAGTGATCGACAGCATCAACCAGAGCCAGAAGACCGTGCGCTATGAGCTCGCACAGCGGGTGCGCCATCAGCTGCGCAAGACCCCGGAGCTCGCTTTCTACCTCGACGATTCGCTCGACTACATAGAGAAGATCGACTCCCTGCTCGACGCCTCGCAGCCCACCGGCGAAGAGAAAGAACTGCCCGCCGCCGACTGACGCCACGGGCCTTTCCAATGGCCTTAAGCGCGTCGCAGCCGCCATTATCACACTCATCACTCTGCCAATGGAATCATTCAGGATCGCCGTGCGCTACCTGCTCTCACGCAAGAGCATGGGCGCCGTCAACGTCATCTCGCGCATATCGGTGGCCGGCGTGGCTGTAGCCACTGCCGCCACGCTGTGCGTGCTGTCGGTGTTCAACGGCTTCTCTGAGCTCGCGGCCTCCCGTCTGTCGAAGCTTGATCCGGAGCTGAGGATCGAACCCGCCGAAGGCAAGACCATAGCCGACGCCGATTCGCTGGCGGCCGCGATAGGCGCCATGGAGGGGGTGTCGCGCGCTCTTCCGGTGGTGGAGGAGCGCGCCCTCGCCGTCTACGACGGCCGTCAGATGCCGGTCACCATGATGGGTGTGGCCGATGGTTTCGGGGAGATGACCGCTATCGACGACATAATCATCGACGGGGAGTATCTTCAGGCCGACGGCGACTACAGCTGCGCCACTCTCAGCGTAGGATCGGCGATCAGTCTGGCCGCGCGACCTGGATTCAGGGCCATGCTGCGGCTGTATGTCCCGCGGCGCCGCGGTCGCGTCAACCCGGCCAATCCTATGGCCTCGTTCCGAGCCGACAGTCTGATAGTGAGCGGCGTCTACGAGCTGGAGCAGAGCGAATATGACGCCGACAGGGTGATAGTGCCGTTGCAGATGGCGCGCCGTCTGCTCGACTACACCACCGAAGCCACAGCCATAGCCGTCGGCACCGACCGCCCCGATGCGGGCGCCACGGCTTCGCTTCTTCGCGACGCTCTCGGCTCGGACTTCATAGTGAAGAACCGTCTGCAAC
This sequence comes from uncultured Muribaculaceae bacterium, assembly GCA_947629175.1. Lineage (GTDB taxonomy): Bacteria > Bacteroidota > Bacteroidia > Bacteroidales > Muribaculaceae > Paramuribaculum. Next base: position 33,699 of record CANRCT010000010.1, read on the forward strand.
AGCAGGAGCAGTCGTTCAGGATGATCGCCGTGGAGAAGTGGATCACGTTCGTGATGCTCGCCTTCATAGTGGTGGTGGCGTCGTTCAATGTCGTCTCCACAATGTCGATGCTCATCATAGAGAAGCGCGACAACATGGCCACGCTGTCGGCCATGGGCGCCACTCCGCGGATGATCCGCGGCATATTCATGTGGGAGAGCTGGCTGATCTCTCTGGCGGGCGGCCTGGCCGGAATAGTTCTCGGCGTGGCGCTCTGTCTGGCCCAGGAGTGGGGAGGCTTCATAAAGCTCGGCGGAGATCCGTCGCAGCTGTCGGTGACGGTCTATCCGGTGTCGCTATCTGGAGCCGATATCGCAGTTGTGCTGGCGATGACCGCGGCTGTGGGGCTGCTGATAGGACTGGTGGCTACCCGAGGGGTCTCCACGCGGCCCGAGGGGGAGCAGCTGAAATGACTTAAGCGTCGGAGGCAGCTATGATAGCTATGATAGCTAAAATAGCTACAGTAGCTATCATAGCTTCTTTAATTGCGATTTGCATATAATTAAAAAAAATATTACATTTGCGCATCTAATTCCCAATCTGATGCAAATGAAAAAGCGACAGAAACGACTGACGGCCATAGCCGACATACTGCTCAACAATATTGTAGGGAGCCAGGACGAACTGCTGGAGCTGCTGCAGCAGGGCGGATATGATGTCACCCAGGCCACGCTCTCACGTGATCTCAAGACACTGCGCACATCCAAGATACCTACCGAGATGGGGCGTTACCGCTACGTGATGGGGGGCGTGCTCCCTCCCGACAAGGATGTGGAGCAGGGTGCAGCCGGCATGGTGAGCCGTGCCGCCATAGAGTCGGTGACGATGAGCGGGCAGCTTCTGGTCATACGTACCCGCAACGGCTATGCCGGCGGAGTGGCCTACGATATCGACGATCTGCATTCGCCGTATTTCATGGGTACTATAGCCGGGGCCGACACTGTGTTCGTGGCCCTCACGGTCGACGCTCCCAAGGCAAAGATACTGTCGACACTCGCAAGCATCCTGCCTGAAGAACTGCTGACAAAACGTTACGACGCGCATATGCGCGAAAAATCTCCCGATAATTATGATTAAAGCCGGAATAACGGGCGGCGACTCTACGGCCGCCGGACATCTGATACGCATCCTCATCAACCATCCCGACGTGGAACTCGTGTGGGTGGAGGCTCCAGCCGAGGAGGGGGAGCTTCTGGCCCGACACCACCGCGGACTGACGGGCGAGACCTATATGAGTTTTTGCCGCAAGGGAAATCCCGAGGAGGTCAACGTGATATTTCTCTGCAACAGCGACGACGGGGATTCAGAGCGCTATCTGCGCCATACGCCGGTTCCCGACGGGGTTAAGGTTATCGACCTGTCGCCCGACTTCCGCTCGCCGGAGGATGAAGACAGTCCGTGGGTATATGCAGTGCCGGAGCTCAACCGCAAGCCCCTGGTGCGCGGAGCCACGCGCGCAGCCGTTCCGGGCCCGCTCGCCCATATAATGCTGCTCGCTCTTCTTCCGCTTGCCAAGAATCTGCTGCTCAACGCTCCGATCCATGTCAATATGGTGACGCCGAGCAACCCGGAGCGTCCGGGTGAGGTTTCGGTGGTGCTCGAACATGAGGAGATCGGCGAGACGCAGCGGGCGCTTCGTGTGCTGCAGTCGAGTTTCGGAGCTCCTATATCGCTTACCGGAATAGCCGGAGGATGGAGCCGAGGTCTGGCGTGCACCATCTATATGGACACCCCCATCTCGGAGGATGAGCTGAAGGATATGTACGACGAGTTCTATGAGGATCACGGCTTTACATTCCTCAGCGAGAGCTTCCCCGATCTCGGAGAGGTCAGAGGCACCAACAAGTGTCTGCTCCACGTGCAGAAGACCGGCCAGAAAGTGGTGGTCTCGGCAGTTCTCGACGATTCCATGAAGGGCTCGGCCGCAGTGGCGGTGCATGTGATGAACCTGCTGTTCGGCCTTCAGGAGCGCGTGGGGCTTACCCTCGCGGCTACAGCCGACGACTGAGATCATCCTTCATACCTGCCAGTATCTTACATCGCGGATAATCTTTTTCATCATATGGCTGCCGAACCACTTCGGCAGCCATCTTGTTGTGAATATATATTAAATTGATCTGCAAGATGACTGGAAAAGAGAATCTGCTTGACCTTTCGGGCAAGGTGGCTATCGTGACCGGCGGTGGCGACGGCATAGGCCGGAGCTGCTGCGAGATACTGGCTTCGGCCGGTGCATCGGTGGCAGTGTGCGATCTCAACGGGGAGAAGGCCGCTGCGGTGGCTCGCGAACTGACCGACAGCTATGGCGTAGGAGCCATAGGGGCCGCATGCGATGTGACCGACGACAAGGCAAGAACGGATCTCGTAGCGCGTACGGTCAGTGAGCTTGGCGGAGTGAACATCCTCGTCAACAACGTAGGGCGCGGCGGAGGTGGCCGTGAGAACCTGTTCAAAATCGACGTGGATTATGTGGAACGGATCTACCGCCTGAACGTTTTCGCCCCTTGGCGTCTCTGTCAGCTTGCGGCCCCCGAGATGCAGCGCTCGGGCTATGGCAGCATAATAAACATCACGTCGATAAGTTCTGTAGCCGCCGAGGCCGATATGGCTATATATGCCTCATCGAAGGCCGCCCTCAATCATCTTTCGGCCAATCTCGCCTACGATCTGGGTGTGCTGGGAGTGCGTATCAACTGCGTGGGTCCCGGAGCCACAATGACTCCGGCCCTTGCTTCAGTGCTCACTCCGAAAATCAGGGAGCGTATGCTCCGCCGCACTCCGCTCAAGCGTCTCGGAGAAGCAGCCGACATTGCCATGGCTGTGCTTTTCTTCGCGTCGCCGATGTCGGCCTGGATCAGCGGGCAGACGCTGCTCGTCGACGGGGGAGGCATCCAGACGCTCAGCTGACGCCATGCCGCTGGTCCGCGACATCAGCGTTCCAACCTATATCAACCTAACGCACGTTTCATACTATGACTTCTATTTTTACATCGCGTCAGCTGGCCATACTGGCCGTTTTAGGCGCAGTCGCCACTGCGGCTACAGCCCAGACAAAGAGTCTCGTCGACCAGCAACGCGACTCGCTGCTCGCCTCGCAGCATATCTTTATGCCCGGACGGGATCTCTCTACGGCTTCTCCCGAGATGCGCGATTCGGTCAAGGCTATTATCCAGGAGTTCTACAACGATCAGTTCCGCCACTCCCAGGATCCCGAGGCTCCGTATTTTATGTTTCTGAGCAAGGATGCGAAGCTGGCGGCCGGCATGGGCGGCTGTGTCAGGATGCGCGGTTATTTCGACTGGGATGGCGCGCAGCCTACGCCGGCATTCGCTCCATATCTTATACCTATCGACCGCGATCCGGCCAATATGAGACATTTCGGAACGACTCCTGCCGGCTCCACCCTTTTCGTCAGAGTAATAGGCCGCAGTAAGAGATTCGGAGTATGCCAGATGTATATCGAGGCCAATTTCAACGGATACTCCTCGCGCGACTTCCATCTCAAGAAGGCATATGCGATAATCAATGACTTCACTGTGGGTTACGCCTCCTCGACGTTCAGCGATCCGGCGGCCGTGCCTCCCACTGTCGACTCTCAGGGGCCCAACAACAAGATAAGCAACACGAGCGTGCTCGTCAGATGGATGCCGCAGGTAGGGCGATGGGTATTCGCCGTCTCGGCTGAGACTCCCGAAACGCATATCACTTCAGTCGACGGGCAGTCGGAACCTGTAGAGGTATGGATCCCCGACGGAGCGGCCTTCGTGCAGTATCAGTGGGGGCCGACAGCCCACGTGCGTCTGTCGGGAATCGTGCGCTCCCTATCCTACCGCGACATGCTGGCCGGGCGCAACCACTACAAGACGGGCTGGGGCATGATGCTGTCGTCGGTAGCTCATCCGACCCGCAACATCACCACCTATCTGAGCTTCAACTACGGACGAGGATATGCCGGGATGGGTGGCGACCTGCAGATGGGCAACTATGATCTTGTGCCGGATCCCGAGCTTCCGGGGAAGCTGCAGATGCCCGCCTCGCTCGGCTATTGCGTGGGCCTGCAGTATAATTTCACGCCCGGGCTGTATGCCAGCGCATCAATCAGCCAGACCCGATACCTGCCCTCGAAGCAGGTGGATCCTGAAGAGTATAAATATGGCATCATGGGCGACGTCAACCTGATGTGGAATCCCGTACCGCGCCTGCAGGCCGGAGTGGAGTTCGACTATGGCGTGCGCCACAACTTCTCGGGGCGTCACCGCTGGGGACGCCGTGTGGGGGCGATGGTGCAGTTCTCGTTCTGATTTCAGCTAAAGAGGAGAGTGGAGGGGATTATTCGCCCTCCACTTTCCATGATATCAGCGCGCGGTTGAGCTCTTCGGAAGGCTCTCCGTCGGGGCCGAGCGTCTCCTCCTCGCTTACGAGCGAATAAAATCTGCCGTCGCTGTAGAACGGATAGTCTGTAAGATGGAAGGTGCGGTCGCCGTAAGGCACCAGCAGGCCGGCGTCCTCGTCGCGGTAGGAGAACGAGCGTCGTGCGATGAGTTTGCCGCTTTTGCGCGAATAGGTATCGAAATAGGCGCGGCCACCGTAGGCGTAAGTCACCGTAAAACGCGGCCCGTCGTTTATAAACCGCTGGAATTCAATATACCCATTACGCTCTCTCTGCGCCTGTTCGAAATCTGTACGTCCGATGAACACCTTGCGCTCTACTTCAGGCGTCAGCGCTTTGGCACCGCGCGACAGGACGGCCACCGGCTGCATCTCGCCTGGAACAAGCGAGAACACTGTATCAACGATATTGATCATTGATTCCTTGCCGGAGAGATTGAAGGCTATCGAAATCCATTTAGGTTCGTAATCCTTGAAAAACAGGGTGTCGACGGGCTGGAAATGATCGTCGTACTGATAGATATAGAGATTGCCGTCGTAGGCGTCGGTCTCGTGTATGCCTCGCTCTACAGAACCGATCGGAAGCTTTCCTCCATGCTGGTTTTTGCTCATGTCGTAGCTCTCGACATAGCGGTCGCCGGTGGTATAGCGGTGGGCTTTGCCATTGCTGCACATCATGATGATGTCTCCGCGGTCGGGGTCGGTGACAACGTTCATGATCCAGCGGTATTCGCCCGGCCCCTGGCCGATGTGGCGTATCGAGCGGATGAGATGACCGTCGTTGGCGTCGAAAAGAAGCAGTCGGGAGTTGTCGCCCATCATTGTCATGTCGTGGACGATCACTGTATCGCCGATCACTCCCATGATATTGCAGTTCTCGCCGAGCAGGGCTATGGAAGCGGTGTCGAGCAGCGAGTATCTGACGTCGGTCACGCTGGTTTCGTCGAAATCAGGACGGTCAATGTCGGCGAGCATGTCGACGGTGAGAAGGTCGTCGCCGGCACTTTTGGAGGATGACGAGCATCCTGCCAGCAGAGCGACCGCCGGAAGCAGCGCCAGAGCGCTGATAAAACAATTGCGAATTGTCATATCGGTAGTAATGATTATGGTTTATCTGACTATAAGACGCACAGTGGATGTACCGGGTTACAAATCTTTGCAAATTTAGTGTTTTTTGTGAGATACTGTCTGCAAGAGAATGTTGAATTGACGGATAATGACTATTTTTGCCCCATAAAGCAGAAGTGGGAGTGACAGGGCATTAAGCCTGCCGGCAGGGCTCCCGGTATTTATCAGGTATGAAACATTCAACGAAATCAAGGGTAGTGTTTATGCTTGCCATGCTGCTGTGCGGCGTGCAGGCATTGGCGAAGACAAAGATCGCCTGCGTGGGCAACAGTATCACCTACGGGTATCTTATCCCCGAGAGGGAACACAACAGCTTTCCGGCCCAGCTTCAGGCGTGGCTCGGTGATGAATATGAGGTGGGCAATTTCAGCTATCCGTCGCTGACTCTCCTCAACAAGGGCGACAAGCCTTACACCCGGCACGGTGAATATGCCCGGTCGCTGGCGTTCAATCCCGACATCGTTCTCATCAAGCTCGGCACCAATGACTCCAAACCGAAAAACCGACAGTATTTCGATGAGTTCGCCTCTGATTTCCAGGCCCTGATCGACAGCTACCGTGCGCTCGAGAGCCGTCCCCGAATAATTCTTCTGACACCGACACGCTGTTTCCTGCCTGCTGACTCGGAAATCGATTCGGCCTTCATCAGCGGGCGGATAGTGCCCGCAGTCAGAGAGATCGCCGGAGTCAACGGTCTGGAGGTGATCAATCTTCATGATCTTTTCGGCGACGTATGGCAGTCGCATCTTATGCCCGACAGGCTTCATCCTTCATCAATAGGAGCCGGCATGATAGCGCAGGCCATAGGCCGATATCTGACACGCGACGCGTCTGCCGGACGCGAGAACGAGTGCGTGCATCCGGTGCCGGGCAATGAATTCAGATCTGCCGCCGGATGGACCGAGGGCAGTGAATGGCACTCGGTGGCCGATGACATACAGCTGACAATCGACGGACGCAAGCTCGATCTCCTGCTGCTTGGCAATTCGATCACTCAGGGATGGGGCGGCAGCCGCAAGAGGGTCACCTATAAGCCCGGTAAAAGCGTGATGGAAGAAATGGCGCCGGACTTGCAGTGGGAGAGCGCCGGAATTTCGGGCGACCGCACGCAGAATCTGCTCTGGCGCCTGCAGCATTACAATTACAACGTGTGCAAGCCCGGGCATGTGGTCATCGCTATCGGCGTGAACAATCTGATAGCCGGCAACAGCGCAGAAGACATCGCAGAGGGTATAATCCGCGTGACGGAGGAAGCCGAAAAAGTGTTTCCCGATGCTGATATAGTGCTCCTCGGACTTTATCCTTCAGGCAAGGAGAAGGGGAGCGCCCGGAGGAACGCGTGCGAGCGCATTCATCAGATTCTCGGCGCCCACAGCTTTGCCAGAGCGCGATACTCCGACCCGACATCGTGGTTTACCGACAATGACGGGAATATCCGTGATGGTCTTTACGGCGGCGATTACATCCACTTCACGCCCGAAGGGTACCGCGTGGCTACCGAAAACATACTGCGCCTGATCGGCGCCGACTGACTGCTCACCAGTTCAGGCCGATGTGGCGCCACAGGCGTTGAGGCACGAGGCGCCATAGCGCGTTGACCGCGCGCCATCGGTAGTCGACGGTGTATACGCGCCGGCACCGCAGTATAGCGGTCTCGATAAGCGGAGCCACCCGGTCGACGGTCATGAGCATCGGATAGTCGCGTCCCTCGGCGAGGAGCGGAGTGTCGACAAATCCGGGCCTGATGTCGGTGAAAGCCACGTTGACCTGCTGCTGGTAGGCAAGTTGCTCCAGAGCGTTGAGGAAAGTCTGCTGAAAGCGCTTGCTCGCGCTGTAGGCCGCTGCCACTCCGATCCCCTTGGTGCCCGCTACGGAAGTGATAGCGGCGATCTGTCCCTGGCTGACGTTGGCTGTATCGCGGTAATAGCGGTAGGCTGCGGCTGTGAGCCGCGCGAAGCCTTCCACGTTGGTGCGCAGTGTGGTCGACAGTTTTGCGTCGTCGAGATCCGGGTCGGCGAATCCTATGCCTGCGGCATTGATGAATATGTCCATGCCGTCGATCAGTTCAATAAGATCGTAGAAACGCCTGACGGCGTCGGGCGCAGTCACGTCTATGGTCATGGCGGCTACATTCGACGGATACAGATGCTTGATCTCTTCGAGCGGAGCAGAGCGCCGGGCGGCTATGCCTACGCGGCAACCTATCCGGGCGAAATCGAGAGCCATGCGGCGTCCGAGGCCCGAGGATGCTCCGATAATCACGATTTTCATCATAGCAGTAGTGTGTATTGCAGTTGGTAAGAGATACGGCTCCGGCAAAAATGCCGGCGCGGTTGATTCAATCTTCTTTATCAACTTTCGGGAGCACTGCTTTGTTCAGCGGCAAGGTGTACATTATCGAGAAGGCGCCGGTGATCGGGTTGCCTCTCTTGCCGAATCCCGGGATATAGATCGGTTTGCCTACAGCCGACTTGCCTTCGTGGACAATGGAATGGTATTTGAAATGCCATCCGAGCGATATGTTTTTCACAATTCTCACCTTGATGCCGGCCGTCAGTTCGATATATCCGGCAGTAGTGGTGGTCCTGGGGAAAGTGAGGTCGGTCTCTCCGGGCCAGTAGTCCGACAGCAGCTTGACGTTCTCTATCGTATAAGAGAACGGGGTGAAAGCGTAGTTGAAGCCGAATGTCAGCTGATAGTCGGGATTGGAGTTGTAGAAGATGTTGTAGCCGCAGCCGATTTTGAAAAAAGGAGCCATCGGACTCTTGAATGTGAAATTCATGCCGTCGGGAGTGATATCGGCCTGAGACAGGCCCATCTCGAAGCGCGGGAAGAAACGGTTGTGGAGATTGACGGTGCCCCAGACCGATGCACCTCCGTAGTCCTGTCCGAGCAGCCGCATGGCCGGATCCCAGATGTCGAGTCCTATGGTGACGCCATGGAGCAGGGGATAGATGTTGCCTGCCACATGGCCGGCTACAGCGGTCGTGTCGACAAACTCAAGCCCGGTCACGGTGTCGACGAGCACCACGTTTCCCTGCGCGTCGAGCCGTTCGGCCAGATGGCTTTTGTCGGGCCCTGAAGGTTTTTTTGCTTTGCGGAGCTGGGTGGGAGTCGGCTGTTTTACCGGATTGATGCGCCGCTGCGCCATAGCCGTATCGGCGACCGTCATGACGGCCACAGTCATCAGCAGTAGTGTGATAAGGCGTCTCATGGCTCTTGTTCGGTCTGGTCGGGGTCGGCGCCCGGAGTGTCGTCGACCTCCTGGGTGAGGAAATAGATCTTGAGGCGCTCGATGTCGACGTTGTTGATCAGCGAGTCGGGCATGGCCACGGAGTCGATGAGGTGGCGGGTATACGACATGCGCCTGACGTGGTAGAAGTACATCGCGCCGCACTCTTCCGACACGAAGCGCGGCTCCGAGTCATATTCGAGGGTGAGAGTGTCGATCAGCTCCGGGAAATCCAGATCTTTCTGCAGATAGCGGAAGCAGAACGACGTGGCGTCGGCCGACGATCTCAGCGGCAGATATACCTGCGAGGCCCGTATCGAGGAGGTCAGCGACGAGTCGCCCGGAGCTCCGAGACCGTAGACCTTGATGGAGTCTATGACTACTCGCTCTTCAGTGCCCGACGCATAGAAGCCGGCAAGCGGTATGCTGCTCTGGTTTTCGAGGCATCCGGTCGAATTGCATGCGGATGTCGCGGTGAGTGAAACCAGCGCGGCAGTCAGTGATGCGGCGTATATGAAGCGGAGGCGTTTCATCGTTTTTCGGTGCGGAGTTCCTCCTCGATCTCGTAATCGTTGCGCCGCGGCGAGTTGCGCACTATCAGCTCACCGAGAAATCCGGTGAGAAAGAGCTGTGTGCCGAGTATCATCGTGACGAGCGATATGTAGAAGTAGGGCGAGTCGGTGACAAGAGTGTAGGCCTGGCCGGAGTGCATGTGGTAGAGCTTGATTATTCCGACGGCCGCTGCGGCCACGAAGCCGATGATGAACATCAGCGAGCCGAGCAGTCCGAAGAAATGCATGGGCTTGATGCCGAACTTGTTGGTGAACCACAGCGTGGCCAGATCAAGATAACCGTTGACAAACCGGTCGAGACCGAATTTGGTCTTCCCGTATTTACGGGCCTGATGGTGCACCACTTTCTCGCCGATGCGGGTGAAGCCGGCATTTTTGGCCAGATAGGGTATGTAGCGGTGCATGTCGCCGTAGACCTCGATGTGTTTCACCACCTTGTTGCGGTAGGCTTTCAGTCCGCAGTTGAAGTCGTGCAGATTGTGAATGCCGCTGACACGCCGGGCGGTGGCGTTGAACAGCTTCGTAGGTATGGTTTTCGACAGCGGATCGTAGCGTTTCTGTTTCCAGCCGCTCACCAGGTCGTAGCCTTCGCGCTTGATCATGTCGTAAAGCGCGGGAATCTCGTCGGGGGAATCCTGCAGGTCGGCGTCCATTGTGATGACCACATCGCCCTGCGCCCGCACGAATCCTGTGTTGAGGGCCGGAGATTTGCCGTAGTTGCGTCGGAAGCTTACGCCTTTTACGGCCGGATTCTTTTCGGCCAGGCTGCGTATCACCTCCCAGGAATCGTCGGTCGATCCATCGTTGATGAAAAGTATCTCATAGCTGAAGCCGTGGTCCGCCATCACGCGCGCTATCCATGCCTCAAGCTCCGGAAGCGACTCGGCTTCGTTGTAGAGCGGTACAATTACGCTTATATCCATTGTCGGTAAGTGTCTGTGTTACGGTTTATGATTTGTGTCTGACCGGTCTTGACCGGGCCAGCAGGGCCATGAGGAGCGATAGCAGCGAGCCGGAAAACACTGAGAGCCATATGAACTCCACTACTATTGCCACGGCCGACGGCACGAGGTGCATGTCGATCATGCGTTGCAGAGTGGCCGCAACCTCTTCGCCTCTCGACCAGCCTGATCCGGAATAGAAGTCAATGGCTTCCCGCAGCCTGTCGATGATGAAGTCGGGCTCAATCCATTTGAGATAGGCAGTGGCTACGGCACCCGCTATAAGCGATCCACAGGCAAATGTCACGATGCCCTGCATCCAGAGCGACGACAGAAGGGTGTGTCCGTTGTCTGCCGTGAAAGAGCGCCGGAGCCGCAGATAGATGAATACCGGCACTCCGAAGCACATCACGAACGACACAAGTCCCAGCAGCGGAACGCGCGCAGCCAGAGCCATGGCCAGAAACATGGCCGACAGATAGAGGCCGAAGACAAAGCCGTCGTCGGCTCCTCGGCGGTAGGGCGAATGTGTGTGTGGAGTTGGATCGGTCATGCCTGGAGGAATGTCATTCGTGGTAAGTGCCTATGTGGCGTTTCTTCTTTTCCTCGAAAATCTCGTCGATCACGAAAAATATTCCGGTTTCCTCCACCTCGCCGAATTCATGGTTGATCGCCGTGCCAAACATTTTCATCGTAGGCGACAGACTCATGTAGGCGTTGACCAGAGGCGGGATGTTGAAGCCGTGGGCTCGTATCTCGTGGTTGAGTATGCGGTAGTCGTCGTGGAATGTCGAGCCGGTGAACAGTGCTGCCATCTTGCCTGTGTCGGAAGTGTCTTCGAGCGGAGTGATCGGTCTTACCAGTCCGTCGGGATCGGGAAAGTGGCGCCGGAGAAAATACAGTATCATGTCGCGGCACTCGCGGTTATAACCCGGATACATCGTCACTTTTCCGAAAAGATATTTGATCTCCTTGTGCACCACGGTCAGCGCTCCCAGACCGTCCCAAAGATTGTCGAGGGCATACAGGGCTTTCGAACCGGCCTTTGACGACTGATATTCCGGTCTTACCCACGAGCGGCCAAGCTCGATGGTATAGGGCAGGTATTCCTCAAGAAACCGGGGGGAGAAACTGAACATGTGGCTTGTGGCGATGCGGGGCGATCCGTCGGGCTGTATGGCAATCTCCTTGCCGGTGATATAGCGGTAGCCGCCGAGGATCTGGCGGCTCTCCGGATCCCATACGAGAAGCTGGCGGCACGGGGGCGTCATGACATCGAATTCGTCGATATCGCATTCTTTGCCGGTGCCGCCTCCCGCTGCGCGAAACGAGATCTCACGCAGCCGTCCGATCTCGCGCATGGTCCAGGGCGCGGTGTGGGCGTCGACTACGTAAATGAGATTGTGGCCTTTGTTGGTGGGGCGGAGCAGACGTTCGGGCGTCAGCTCCGACTCTATAAGGTCCGTTGAAACGGGGGGGATTATTGTCTCTTCCATAACGATGCGTGCAAAAATACTAATTTTCCACGACAGCGACAAATTTCAGGCTTCCGGCGTGTCAGAAGCGGCCGTGGCGGTATCCTTCGGGATAAGAAGCGCACCGCTCTCCCACAGCAGGTAGATCGGCAGGAACACCACCATCAGCGTGAACGGATCGCCGGTAGGAGTGACTACGGCAGCGAGAGCCATGAGTCCTACGATGGCATGGCGGCGGTAGGCGGTGAAGAAACTGCGGTGGAGAAGGCCCATGCGTCCGAGCATCCAGCACACGAGCGGCAGCTCGAAGATGATGCCCATGACGAGTATCAGCACAAGAAAATTATCCATATAAGAGTCGAGCGACACCTGATTGGGGATCATGGCACTCAGCTGATACTGGGCGAGGAATCTGAGAGTCAGCGGGAATACGAGGAAATAACCCACGGCGACTCCGAGATAGAACATCGCATTTCCGGCCAGAAAAGCCTTGCGGGCGCCGCGCTTCTCGTTTTCATACAGTCCTGGAGCCACAAATCTCCATAACTGATAGATCACTATGGGAAAAGCGAGCGCAAGTGCGAGCCAGAGCGACGTGGACATGTGGATGAAAAACTGCGATGCGAGCCTGATGTTGATCAGCTCCACATGTAATTCCTCCATGTCGCCGGCCCCCCACCAAGATGAGATGTGTCCGAGCCACCGGTAAAGAGGGAAGTCGGGACGGCATGGGGCCAGAATTACGTTGTCGAAAATCCAGGGCATTGCGGCGAACAACACTCCGGCCAGCAACACTACCGTGAGGGCGCAGCGGAGCAACACACCACGGAGAGCCTCCACGTGATCCCAGAATCCGGCTGCCGTCCGGGCTGCGTCAGGCGCTTCGCGGTAAGCCGTCATTTCTTGTCGTCGGTAGTATCCTTTTCGGCAGGAGTGTTGATCTCGGTTGAAATATCATTCATGCCCTGGCGGAAACTGCGCACGCCTTTGCCGATGCCGCGCATCAGTTCGGGTATCTTTTTGCCTCCGAACAGCAGCAGCACAAGAAAGATCAGGATTATCACCTCGCCGGTGCCAATATTGAAAAATGCAGGAATCATATAAAGCAAAATTACTTGTTTCGCGCAAAGTTAGTCATAATGACTGACAATATGCCGCAGCGTTCTGACAAAAATCCTTAACTTTGCCGTGAGTATGGAAAAACTGAAGCAACTTTATGCCGGGGCATTCGGCGCCGGGGTGGCGGAAATCACGCCGCTGCCTGCTGCCGGATCCCATCGCCGCTATTTTAGGATTACCGACGGGCAGAGGCGGGTAGCAGGGACTTTAGGTCAGGACGTGGCCGAAAACCGTGCTTTCGTTTATCTCGCCCGTGCTTTGTCGCGGGCCGGCGTCAATGTGCCGGAGGTGCTTGCGGTCAGTGATGATGCCACGGCCTATCTGCAGTCGTGGGCCGAAGGACCGCCGCTTTACGATTATCTCGACCGGTGCCGTAAAAGCGGCGTCTATGACGATGAGGCAATGGGAGTGCTCCGGCGTGTGATGTGCGATCTTGCAGCGATCCATTCGGCGCCCGGGGGGAGCATCGACTACTCCCGGACGGTGCCTGTCGGTGAATTTACGGAAGACGTCGCCATGTGGGATCTAAACCATTTCAAATACTGTTTCCTTAAGGTCACAGCCACCGGTTTCGATGAAGCCGCCCTTGAAAAGGATCTGCGGAGGCTTGCGCGGCTGACAGCGTCCAGGCCTGGCGACGGATTCATGTATCGCGATTTTCAGTCGCGCAACATCATCGTCACTCCGTCGCTCCGTCCGTTGTATATAGATTTTCAGGGCGGTTACCGCGGGCCAGCGGCCTACGACGTCGTGGCGTTCCTGTGGCAGAGCCGTGCGTGCTATCCCGAGGCTGTCCGCGAAGAGCTTCTGCAGGTCTATTGCAAAGCCCGTGGATTCAACGAGGCGGAAACAGCGGAATTCAGGGCCCGTCTGCCGCTTTTCCGACTGCTCCGCACTCTCCAGACACTCGGTACCTACGGACTCCGCGGGCTGGTGGAGCGCAAGCAGATGTTTATTGACAGTATTCCGACGGCAATAAGTCATCTGAGGCAGATGCCGGCATATGTTATGGAGAAATTTCCGGAAATTTCGAGGATCATCGCCGCTCTCTCCAAAACGAATGATCCCGAGAAGGCTGCTGACCGTCTGACGGTGACAGTAGGGAGTTTTTCATACAAGCGCGGACTGCCGGCGGATGCTTCCGGCAACGGCGGCGGATTTGTCTTTGACTGCCGTGCGATCCACAATCCCGGACGTTATGACCGTTTCAAGCCGCTGACGGGACGCGACTCCGCAGTCATAGAATTTCTCGAACGGGAAAGTGAGGCGGCAGAGTTTATAAATCACGCGTCTGCTCTTGCCGATGCTTCGGTGGAGCGGTATGTGGAGAGAGGCTTCACGTCGCTATGCGTGTGGTTCGGCTGCACTGGCGGCCGACACCGTTCGGTATATTGCGCCGAGCGGATGGCCAGGCATCTCAGGGAACGTTTTCCGGGGATAGCCATCCGGCTGATACATCGCGAACAGGGAATAGAAGAGAACATATGAACGCGCTGATATTCGCTGCCGGACTGGGCACGCGGCTGCGACCGCTGACCGATTCATGCCCCAAGGCCCTTGTAGAGGTGGGCGGTGAGCCGATGCTCGGCAGGGTGATCAATCGGGTGAAAGATGCCGGCGCCGATCATATAGTGGTCAACGTCCATCATTTTCCCGATATGATCATAGAGTATCTGCGAAGCGAGGGCAATTTCGGGATTGAAATCCGTATAAGCGACGAGCGTGACCGGCTGCTCGACACAGGGGGCGGACTGCTGAAAGCCATGGCTCTGTTTGACAACGATGATCCCATATTGCTTCATAATGCCGATATTCTGACCGACAGTTCGCTCCGGCAGCATATGGCCGAACATGCCGCATCGGGCGCTGACGCGACTCTTCTGGTCAGTGGCCGCGAGTCATCGCGCCGACTGCTTTTCGACCGGTCGGGACGGATGCGTGGATGGGCCAGGGCCGATTTCTCGGAGGTAAGACCGGCCGGACTGGATGTCACGGGGCTGCAGGCGCTCGCTTTCGGGGGAGTTCATGTGGTCAGCCGGTCGCTGGAGCCGCTGCTGGCCGAATACGCCGGACGCCACGGCCAGGCATTCTCCATTACGGATTTCTACGTGGAGATGTGTGGCCGCACGATGATCCGGCGATTCCTGTCGGAGGAGCGGTTCAGTTGGTTCGATATCGGACGTCCGGCTTCCCTTGAGGCCGCACGAGAGGCACTGCGGTCTCATAGCATCCGTTGACTTTGACTGTCACGGGATCGGGATGTGACTCTGACGAATAGACAGTCCAGCCGGTGACCCGGCCGTCTTTCCATGACAGATCTACTTCCAGGCCGCCTCTTGCACGGGCGCCTCTGATACTTCCCTCTGGCCAGCTTGTGGTCGGGGCCGGAAGGAGCTCGATGATGCCGGAATGCGATTGCAGCAGCATCTCGTGCATGGCCGACGCCACGCCGAAGTTGCCGTCGATCTGCAGGGGCAGATTCTGAGTGGTCAGGAGATTGTCGAGCATGTTGAATCTTACGAGTCCTTTTATCATATCGTGGGCTTTGTCGCCCTCGCGGAACCGCGCCCAGAGGCATGAACGCCACGCCCATGCGAATGCGCGGCGGCTGTCGCCGGAGGTCTTGCGCATCTCCAGCGACTTGCGGGCCGCTTCCGCGAGTGCGGGGGTCGACTCCGCGCTGATGCCGTCGCCGGGGAATACGGCGAAAAGATGCGACGTGTGGCGATGATCGGTCACCGGATCGCGGTCGATCATCCATTCCATCAGGTTGCCTTTCGCTCCGATGCGCGGACCGGCCATGAGGCCGAGTTTATCCTTGAGGGATGCGGCCCAGAGGGTGTCGGCGCCGAGCGTTTCGGCCGCTCTGATGGTGTTGGCGAACAATTGCGCCACGATCTGCTGGTCGTGGGCTACACCGTCCTCTCCCCGCGGCCCTATCTCCGGCGACCATCCGTTGGGGACCACCAGAGTCCCTGCAGCTATGTCGCGCAGTTCAGGGTAGGCCGATACGTCGACAGGTCTGTATTCGCTCTCGAATCCCTCACCGCCGGCTGCGAGTTCCTTGAGATTGCGCTCCCAGTAGTGGCAAAGCTCTTTCATGACCGGATATGCCTCGTCGCGCAGATATGTGGTGTCGCGAGTGAATGCATAGTGTTCCCAGAAATGGAGCGCGTACCAGGCCGATCCGGGCAGATTGACCTGCCATCCCTGGCCACCGAACGGATTGTGGGAGGTGTAGACGAGCCAACCGTCGGCGGCATCCTCCTCGGGACGTTCGATCGCGCGGAGGTATTCGCGTGTGGCCCGGCGGTTGGGCTCGCGTGTGGCACGAAGATAGTCGAGCATAGGCAGGTGGCACTCCGACAGGTTGGCTGCCTCGGGAAGCCAGTAGACCATCTGCAGATTAATGTTGCTGTGGTAGTCGTTGCCCCACGGAGCAGTCACGCGGGCGTTCCACAGGCCCTGGAGGCCCCCGGGCAGACTGCCCGGACGCGATGTGGATATGGTCAGATAGCGGCCGAAATTGTAAAGGAGGTTGTCGATGACCGGGTCGTCGCCGTTTTCACGGTATGCGGCCAGGCGTCGGTAGGTCGGCACGGTGTCGTCGACAGCTTCGCCGCCGAGAATAAGCCGCTGCCGGTCGTAAAGATTATGATAGTCGGCTGAATGGCGGCTTAACAGCCGGGCGAAGCTGAGGTGGCTGACTTGTTCGAGCCGAGCGGCAGCTTTGGCTTTTGCCGACTCCCGGCTTCGGAATCCGGTGGCAAAATCCATAGCGTAATTGGTCTCGACGGCTATGATTATTGTGGCAGAGTCAGCTCCTGCGATAGTGAGATATCCGTTGCCTGCCGACAAGGTGCCTCCGTAAGGGCGTACTTCTGCCATAGCTTCGCACGACATGCCGTTGGGAATATGGCTCGTGAGGGTCAGGCGGTTGGGGCTGACATGGAGGGAGTCGGCGTCGCGCTGCGTGACGAAGAGCATCCGGGCATCGAGGGCGCCGGGCTTGTCGGCGCGATAATGCAACACCATCACCTGGTCGGGATAGCTGCAGAAGGCCGTGCTCGTGACATGCGCGCCCTTGCGGATGCACGACGATGATACGACGCCTTCATCAAGCAGGGTTTCGCGGACGAAAGATCCGCGCCTTGCCGGAGCATCGAAATCTACAATGAAATCGGCTACAGGCTGTGATCCTCCGAAGCAGTCATCATCGGCATCGGGGCCGTTCTCGCCGTTGAAGCTCTTGTCGCCGCTGGAGTTGATGGTGCCACCGTTGAATCCTCCCGACCAGAACGACACTTCGTTGAGCGCATAGCGGTCACGTCCGCTGCCATGCAGAGCCGACGCCCCGATGCGGCCGTTGCCTGTCAGATAGGATTCCTGCTCCCAGATGAGAATTGGATTGGAGTACTTTCCCCGGGTGGCGGCAGCTGTCTCCTCGTTAAGATGGTTGATCCACTCTCCCTGCGTCCATCTTTTTATCGTTGGCGAAGGGTCGGTGACACGCGGCAGGCACGGTGGGGTGTCGCCTTCCCACAGGCCGTCCCAGCGATCGGATGTCAGGCCGCGCTCGTTCTGATTTTCCATTACCTGAGTGAAAGCCGGTATGTCTGACCACAGACGGTCGGCGCTCCGATGCCGGGCCGATATTGTGGCCGCTCCGGTCAGAAGGGCTAAAGCGAGCGCGAGCCCACGGCCCGTTACGGTAAATGACGGTAGCATTTGCATTGTGTGTGGATATCAGTCTTTTTTCGGTGCGGAAGGTGTCAATCGCCTCAGGGTGATCCGGTCGATGTCGGGAGCCCATGACGTGGAGGCCGTTATCTCCACTTTGTTGGCGCCCGGCTTAAGGTTGACGCAGGCGGGATCGGCCGGCTCGCCGTTGACATACAGTTCGATGGAGCGCATGGGAGCCGGCTCATAGTCGATCATGATCTCATAAGCGCCTCCTTCGTCGGACCACACTTCGGGCCATATTATCGAGTTCTCGCGACGTCCTCCGGCATAGCGCACTTTCCATCCGGCGGATGCCTTGGGATCGCTGACGCAGCGGATCTCTTTCTTCCGCTTGCCGAGAGCGTTGTAGAGTGGAAGCCATGCCCATTCGGCCTCATAGACGGTGGGTTCGAGCCGCCCGGCGGCTTCGAGGCGTATGATCGCCACATCGTGGGGGCCGACGGTCATCGACAGTGTGTCGGCGACGTCGGGCAGGTTGCGGCGACCGAAAAGGTCGCGCACTTTGGCCGGTCCCTGAAGCTCGATGTCGGATAGGGCGACGGCGCTGCGCACCGCTGAATCGGTAGGGTTGTATAGAGCGACGGCACGGGTGGTGGAGCGCTTGCTGATGATATCCTTAACGAGCACATAGCATCCGTTTTCGTATTTTACCGGATAGGCCTGAAGTGCGAGGGTGTCCTGATTGAGCGCTATCAGTTCGGGATTTGTCAGTAATTGCATGGAGGACTCGGGAATCCGGGTAAGGTCGCAGCCGATCATCAGCGGGCTCGACATCATGCACCACATGCCGAAATGCACGCGCTCTTCCGACGGAGTGAGGCCGCGGCCGATCTCAAGCATGTCCATATCGTTGAAATGGCCGTCGCGGCAGAATCCCGACAATGGCATACAAGTGGCGATGATGCTTCTGACCGATCCCCACGAGGGATTAATGTCGGGACTGATACGCCACGACGATGCTATGCCGGCAGCCCACGTACCCGGGAAAGCCCACCGGCATATGTTGAGTTCCACCTCTTTTCCGGCCACGCTGTCGATGGCTCGGCGGATGGCTGTGTAGCGTTCCTCCTCGTCGAGGTCGAGTTCCTGGCCGGCTCCGCAATAATCAATTTTTATGAAATCGTAACCCCAGTCGGCAAAGTAGGTGCGGGCATCGGTCGTTTCGTGACCGTAGAGTCCGGCTCCGCGTCCTATGGTGTCGTTGTCCCATATCGAGCCGCAGGTGACGGCTCCGGCGTCGGAGTAGAGTCCGGCCTTGAGGCCAAGGGAATGTATATGGTCGGCGACCCGCTTCATTCCTCCGGGAAAGCGTGTAGGATGAGGCTGCATTCTCCCCGCTTGATCGCGGTGACCGAAGAATCCGTCGTCGACATTGATATGGTCGTAGCCGGCACGGCTGAGACCGGTCGATACGAGAGCGTCGGCCTGCTTCATTATTAGTGAGTCGGAGATATTGACACGGAAAGAGTTCCACGAGCTCCAGCCCATCACCGGAGTGGAAGCGTGAGCGGCAGAGACGGCAATCGCGGCAGCGGTCATCGCACATGAGAGTGTCTTTAACATATTGGTCATAACTGAATGATCGGACTTATGGCATGGGAAGGTAAAGAAAAGCTCCGCAGGCAAGCCGGGAAAATGGCCGCCTGCGGAGCCTTGATGTAGAGTTAATAAACGGTCGTCAGCGTGCTACGACGTTGCTGACGGGTGTCATCTTGAAGCTGAAATCGTAGTCGCCGTACTTCATGAGATATTCGTCATAAGGCATCGCTCCCCATGAGTCGATGCATCCCAGGCCCATCTGGCGCTTGTCGATAAGAAGGTTGGTCAGGGGCGCTTTCTCGACCTCCTCGGAGTGGCGGTTGACTTTGTGAGTGCCCTCGTCGAGCGACTCTATCGTGTAGTGGAGAGCCGATGCCGAGAAGGGCTCGGCGGCTTCGAACTCAAGGCCGCGTCCGGCGTGGTTCACCTGCTTCCAGTAGCGGATATCGGTCTTGTTGCCGGTTTCCTGCGGGCGGATGTAGGGGTAGAACTGGTCGTCGACCTTCTGGTCGTATACGCCGAGGTCAGCTGCCTGGGTGCGGTCGATGTAGTTTTCGACTGGGCCGCGGCCATAGTAGACGATGCGGTCGAAATTCTCAGGCATCTGCATCTGCATGCCGAAGCGGAAGAGGTCGCTCACCTTGGCGCCGGGAGTGGCGGTCATGTGCTCGTTGACAAGCACTGCGCCCTCGTTGTTGATGGTGTAGGTCATATCGAGAGTGGCCTGGACGGTGGGCATATCGTAGGCGGCTTTCACCACTACGAGTCCGTCGGAGTTTTTCTCGGCAGTCAGGCTCTTGAGCTTCATCGTGGGGTCGAGCCATGCGCGGTAGCGGTTCTGGAGGTTGGCGCCGAAGTCGTTGTCGGTCGGAGCGCGCCAGAAGTTGGGCTTGAGGCTCGATCCGTCGAGTATCATTTCTGTGCCGTCCACATCGTAGCGGGTCATGAGTCCGGTCTGCCGGCTGAAGTCGATGCGCACGCCCGGAGCCTCAACAACGAGCACGGTGCGGAGATTGTCCTTTATCGACGGCTCTGTGACGGGAGTGTTGGCGAGAGTACGGTTTGCGATAGTCAGCGCCGGGGCCTCATAGCCGCGGATGACTGTCTGCTGGCGGTCGAGGACGGTTCCGGCGTCGACGATGCCCTCGCGGTTTTTGGTCACGACGGCCGTGTTGAGCAGCCATTCGCCCTTATCGGTGACGGGGCCGTAGGGTATGGTGATGCTGGCTTTCTGCTGCGGGCCTACATTCAGGTTGTCGATGATGCCTGATCTTACGGGCTGGCCGTCGTGGAGCAGTGTCCACTGAAGAGAGCGGTTGCCGAGATCCTGGAAGAAATATTCGTTGTAGACGGTGAATTCGCCTTCCTTGCCGGCTACCGGAGTGAGCCATACGTTCTGCATGACGCGTTTTGCCTCATGCGCGTGGGGGTTGAGACGGCGGTCGGGGTTGACGAGGCCGTTGTTGCAGAAGTTGTAGTCGTGGCGCGGGTCATATTCGTTGAAGTCGCCGGCATATCCGAAGATCTCTTTGCCGGTCTTGCCTTTCCATCTGGGCGACTGGTCGACGAAATCCCAGATGAATCCTCCCTGCAGGTTGGGATATTTGCGGATCACGTCCCAGTATTCCTTGAATCCTCCCTCGGAGTTGCCCATGGCGTGGGCATACTCACACTGGATCATCGGTTTGGTGCGGTCGGTGCGCTTGCCGTAGTCCTCCATGCCCTTGGGGCTGACGTACATGGGGCAGTAGATGTCGGTGTGGTCGGCATATCCTGCGCGCTCGTATTGTACGGGACGGCTCTGGTCCATGGCCTTGACGGCCTTGTAGGCGGTGACGAAGTTTACGCCGTCGCCGGCCTCGTTGCCGAGGCTCCAGAAGATGATGCTCGGATGGTTGTAGTTGCGGGCCACGTTGCGCTCGTTGCGCTCGATATGGGGCTTCTCGAATTCAGGGAATTTGGCAAGCGATTTCTCGCCGTAGCCCATGCCGTGGCTCTCGAGATTGGCCTCGGCCACCACGTAGATGCCATACCGGTCACAGAGATCATACCACTCGTTGGCGTCGGGGTAGTGGCATGTACGAACGGCGTTGAGGTTGAGCTCCTTCATGATCTTGATGTCCTGGAGCATGCGCTCGGGGCTGACGTAGTAGCCGCCGTCGGGATCCATCTCGTGGCGGTCGGCGCCCTTGAAGAGCACTGGCTTGCCGTTGACAAGCACCTGGTCGCCCTTGAGTTCGATCTTGCGGAATCCTACGGCTACCGGGATGGTCTCGCTGCCGCCGGCCAGAGTGGCTTCAAGGCGGTAGAGAGCAGGAGTCTCGGCTGTCCATTTTTCGGGGGAGGCGACATCCATGACGGCTTTGCCGCTCCCTTTGACGGTGGCCTGCGCCACTTCTTTGCCCTGCGGGTCGTAGAGCTTCAGGTCGGTGACACCTTTGCCTTTGAGTTTGACATCGACGGTCAGGCGGCCGTCGCGGTAGTCATTGACCAGATCGGGAACGACGCGGATATCCTCCACGCGGTTTTTGTCGCGAGCATAGAGATAGCAGTCGCGTCCGACGCCGCTGTAGCGCATGAAGTCCTGGTCCTCGAAATAGGTGCCGTCGCTCCAGCGCATCACCTGGAAGGCGATGAGATTCTCCTTGCCGGGGACGAGATAGGGGGTCAGGTCAAATTCCTGCTCAAGCTTGGAGTCTTCGCCATAGCCCACGTACTTGCCGTTGACCCAGAGATACATGTTGGACGAGACAGCGCCGAAATGGGCTATGATATCCTTGCCTTTCCAGTCGGCGGGGATGGTGAACGTGCGGCGGTAGGAGCCTACGTGGTTGTTCTCCGTGGGCACTTTCGGCGGCTCGCTGTTGAACTGGTAGTTCCATGGATATCCGGGGTTGATATAGAGGGGATCGCCGTAGCCGTTTAGTTCCCATATGGCCGGAACTTCAAGAGTGTTCCATCCCTTGTCGTTGAAATTCCTGCTGAAGAAATCGGTGGGACGCGAAGTATAGTCCTTGACCCAGTTGAATTTCCAGGGGCCGTTGAGGCTCATGAAGTTGGAGGAATTTTCCTTGACTCCCTCATCGGCGGCCTTCTTGCTCTCATAGGCAAAATATGCGCTGTGCATCGGAGCGCGGTTCACCTCGTTGACTTTCTGATCGTGCCATTCGGTGAAAGTCTGTGCGCCGGCCCCTAAGGCCGAAGCAACAGCCAGACTGATTAACGCTGTTTTTTTCATGTGGATTGATTCGGTAATGTTTTGATTGGTAGTTATGACTACAAAGGTAGGGAAAAATTATCTTTTTTGCGTAACTTTGAGGTGTGAAACATAAACCAGTCATGATAATGATGAAAAAGATACTTATTGCGGGCGCTATGGCTCTGACTCTGCCGGTTGCGGCGGCTCCCGGCGCGGCGATGCCCGACACCGTGGAGGTGAAATCCATCGTGTATTACAATCCTCTGCCGGTGAAGGGGCCGGTGATGATCGATTCAGTCGACATCAAGGCTAAAAAGATCGACAGGGCCTCGGCTCTGCTGAAGCGGATGCCGCGTTTCAGCGATCAGCCGACGGCGGATGCCGCTCCGGCGACCACACCCTCGCAAACCGAAGTGGCGGGTCTCGGTTTCAGTCTCGAAAACCGTTCGTTTGCCAAAGCCAGACTTCTTGTCGACGGCACCGACCATTATCTAATGACCGTCGATGGCCGCGCGGCGACCGCGGGGGAGGAACTGCAGCTCACGCCCGCCACCCATAAGGTGGAGCTCGCATGGCTGCGTCAGCCCGGCGATAAGGCCGCGGCGCCGCGTATAAGCTACGTCACCGCGACGCCAGAAAAACTGAAGGTGAGAGATGACCGGCGGCGGATGTACACTCTCGAAGATGTGCTCCGCGGGCGCCGTGTGCGCTCTGTGAGCGTGTCGCCTTCGGGTAAATACATGCTTGCCCGCTACGAGGAGGCGAGGAGCGGCGGACAGATCGACCGCTACTCGATGCTGATGGGGCCGGACGCCAAGGGCGCAGCACGTCGCGAGCGCGCCGATGCCGCATGGATGCCGTCGACCGACCGCTATTATTACACTGCCGAAGGCATCGGCGGCCGCGAACTCCGGGTGGTCGATGCCGCCACTGGCAAGGAGGAGGTGATGGCCGACAAGCTGCCTGAAGGGTATTTCATGATTACTCCAGACGAGAGAACTCTGATATATTACGTCGCCGAGGAGGGACACAAGGAGAACCCTGACGTCTACCGCATATCAGAGCCCGAGGATCGTCAGCCGGGATGGCGCACCCGCTACAACCTTGCCTCTTACGACATCGCCACGGGCATCATGCAGCCGCTGACATTCGGCCACACGACCGTGCAGCCGCTCGACATCAGCGCCAACTCGCGCGAGGTGCTGGTGCGCCTGTCGCGCAGCCGTCTGGAGAAGCGGCCTACATCGGTGTTCACTCTTGCCATACTCGACCTCGACGACATGAGCCTCGACACGATCGTGGCCGACGACGGATTCATAGGCGGCGCGCTGTTCTCGCCCGATGCGTCGGAGGTGGCCGTGACCGGATCGCCCGAGGCTCTCGGCGGCATCGGCAACTGCGTGCCCGAGGGACGCGTGCCGTCGATGGTCGACAATCAGCTTTACGTCTATTCGCGCTCCGACCGCAGCTTCAGGCCGATGACGCGCGATTTCGATCCGAGTGTCGGATCTGTGGAGTGGAGCAAGGCTGACGGTAAGATATATTTCACGGCCGAAAACCGCGATCAGATGAGTCTCTACAGGCTCGACCCGAAGTCGGGCAAAATCAGCCGTATCGTGCTTCCGGAGGATATGGCCGGCTCTTTCTCCATTGCGCAGACAGGCAGCCTCGCCGCATTCACCGGCCACGGCCCGCAGAACGCCGACCGCCTCTACCGTCTGGATCTGCGCAAGGATGCGGCGACGCTGGTAGACCAGCCTATGGCAGCGCAGCTCGCCGACGTGGAACTGGGCGAATTTCATCCCTGGAGCTTCGTCAACTCGCGCGGCGACAGCATCCATGGCCGCTACTATCTGCCCCCCTCGTTTGATCCTTCGAAGAAATATCCGATGATCGTCAACTATTACGGCGGCTGCTCGCCGACCGGACGCGACTTCGAGAGCCGTTATCCCCACAACGCCTACGCGCAGCTCGGCTACGTGGTGCTCGTAGTCAATCCGAGCGGAGCCACCGGTTTCGGACAGGAATTCTCGTCGCGCCACGTCAACACTGCCGGCGAGGGAGTGGCCGAGGATATTATCGAAGGCACCAAACAGTTCTGCCGTGAGAATCCGTGGGTCAATGCCGACAAGATAGGGTGCATAGGCGCCTCCTACGGCGGCTTCATGACGCAGTATCTGCAGACTGTGACCGACATCTTCGCCGCCGCGATATCCCACGCCGGCATCAGCGACCATACGAGCTACTGGGGCGAGGGCTACTGGGGCTACTCTTACAGCGAGGTGTCGATGGGGGGCTCCTATCCCTGGACGCGCAAGGATCTGTTTGTCGACCAGAGCCCGCTGTTCCGTGCCGACAGGATCCATACTCCGCTGCTTTTCCTCCACGGCGACAAGGACGTGAACGTGCCTGTGGGAGAAAGCATACAGATGTTTATCGCGCTTAAACTTCTCGGCCGCCCCACTGCGTTTGTGGCCGTCAAAGATCAGGATCATCACATACTCGACTACGACAAGCGGCGCCGCTGGCAGGACACGATCTTCGCATGGTTCGCCCGCTGGCTGCAGGATGATCCCGAGTGGTGGGATGCCCTCTACCCGGAGATCCCCGGCGAGTGAGCCTGACCGATAAAGCATAAAAGAGGCCCTGAGTCACATGATCGGTTGTCGGTGTGACGCAGGGCCTCTTTTATGGAGATCCGCGGATGTCCGCGGTGCTTGTTCAGAAAGTTATGGAGGCGCCGATCTCGAGGCGGCGGAGTGAGGCGTCGACAATCCAGTCGCCCCGTCCGAGGCATCCAGGCGCACGTCCTTTGTAGCGACTGTGCGAATTGTTGAGACCGAGGAACAGATAGCGCAGTTTGATATCTACCGGACTGCCGGGTATGTTGTAGGCTATGCATGGCATCATGCCTACTTCTGTCATATTGTTTTTGCCGTACCAGCCGTTTTCTTTATTTCCCTTAAAAACGCAGTGTAATATATGGGCTTCCGCGATTAAACGGAATCCTCGCAGAAACCTCAAAAAGCTCCATTCGCCATATGCGCCGATTCCAGAATAATGTTCATTCTCATAAGTCTGCCTTTCATAGCGATACAGCAGGCCAGCTTCCCAAGCGGAATTGAAGCGATATCCTAACCGGAGTGTGATCACAGGGTGGTAGAAGTCATTTTTCCAATATCCACCAGTGTAAGGGATCTTTATTTGATAATGACTGCAGCCGAAAAAGGCTGACGCTGTAATGCCATGGTCATCCCTGAAATCGATGGCCTTGATCTGGCATATAGTGCAGATGGCAATTACAGTTATAGTTATGATTCTTTTCATTGCGCGTTGTTATGGATTAGTAATCTGCGAGCCAGAGGTTCACGGGGTGTTCGGGCGAGAGGCTTGCAAGATTGAAGTTGCCATGGTCGCTTTCAGCCAATACGGGGAAATAGTCTTTCGTGGCCGAAACGATGACAAAGCCCTGTTGATCGGCAAAGTTGACGATGTGCATAGCGGGCGAGCCGATGCTGTCGACTACGGTCTGCACCGATGAAATCTCTTTTTCGGCGGCACGCGAGCCTTGGGAGGCGAATTGATTCAGGGCAATCTGCGTTGCCTTGGCCTTGGTGACTGTGGATGATGTGTCAGGGACGATCGTGGTGATCGAAGCGCGGGACGGCCCTTCTTCCGCAAGAGACTGATCGGGGATGTTGTCATTGCAAGATGACAACAATACTGCTGCCGAGAAAGCAGCAAGAAGGTAATATTTCATAAATTTTGGGTATTGATGGTTGCTACTGATGGTTTTGGTATTAGTTTCTCAATTTTGGGGCTTCTGCAAAAGGAAGGATATATATTTGGATAATTATAATTTGCGCAAGTTAAATAAGGTTAATGCAATTTTCGGGCGTCTTTTGTCGATGATATGCCCCGCGTCGAGGTGTGACCTGACGCGGGGCATTGTTAAAATGATTTATGGGCTCGGGTGTCCGCGGCGTTTTCAGAAAGGAATGGCGGCGCCGATTTCGAGGCGGCGTAGGGGCGATCAGGAGCGTGCCTGAATCTCACGGATGGCGCGGATGATGGCGGTGGTGGTGGCGCGGTCGATGACGCGCTCGCGGTTGCCGGGGAAATGGAACGTGTCGGCCCAGACGCCCCATGGCGAGGCGACTGCGATGCAGACGGTGCCTACAGGTTTGCCGGGTACGGCTCCGCCGGGGCCGGCTATGCCGCTCGTGGCCATGGCCACATCGCACCCGAGGGCCTTGCGGGCTCCTTCAGCCATCTCTCTGACCACCGGGATGCTGACGGCTCCGTGGGCCTGCAGCGACTCCGGGCTGACGCCGAGCAGAGAGCGTTTCACGTCGTTGCAGTACGAAACCACGCTGCCCAGCATTGCGGCCGAGCTGCCGGCTTCGGCGGTGATGACGTGGGCGATGTTGCCTCCGGTGCAGCTTTCGGCGGTGCCGACGGTCAGGCTGCGGCTTATGAGGTTGTCGAGCAGGCAGCGCGCGGGTGTGATGTCGCCGAGACACAGCAGGTTGTCGCCGGCAAGAGCGGCGAGTTCAGCGGCGAGGCGGTCCATTTCGGTCCGCAGAAATTCACCGTCGGTATGACGTCCGTCGAGCCGCAGGCGCAGCACGCCCGGTTTGGGCAGATAGGCGAGATGGGCGTAAGGTGGGAGCGCGCTCTCCCAGGAGGAGAGACGGGTGGCGAGCGCCGACTCCGAGATGTCGGCGACCATTACGGTGCGCCGCTCGAAATGGTCGGGCGATGGGAAGCGCTCAAGCAGCTGCGGCATGACTGCGGCGGAGAACATCTCGCGGGTCTCGAACGGCACTCCGGGCATAGCTACGAGCACATGGCCGTCGGCGCGCTCAAACCACATCAGGGGCGCGGTGCCCACGCGGTTCTGGATAACGCGGCACGATGTAGGGACTATGGCCTGGGCAGCCGTAAGCTCGTTGAGCTTAAGACCTCGGCGTGCCACGACGTCGCGCACATTGGCGAGCACTTCGGGATCCTCGCGCAGCTCGCCGCCGAATATTGAGGCGAGCACCGGCTTGGTGATGTCGTCCTTGGTCGGGCCCAGTCCTCCGGTGGTCAGTACGACCGGAGTGGCATCGAGCGCGCGGTTTATGGCGGAGCGTATCGCATCGGCGTCGTCGGCCACGGTCATCACTTGCTCGACTTCCCATCCGTGGGGCGCCATGAGCCGGGCTAACATGCCGCTGTTGGTGTCGGTGACCTGCCCGATGAGCAGTTCGTCGCCGATAACGATTATGGTGGTTTTCATTGTGTGGTGAAAGAAGTTTTTCAGACGGTCACTCTCGCGAAAGGCGCTTCGGAGTAGGAGCAAAAATCCTTGTCGAGATACTTGAAATAGCCGGCGATGGCCACCATGGCGGCATTGTCGGTGGTGAACGCGCGCTGCGGTATGAACGCCTCCACGCCCTCCTCGCGGCAGAGCTGCGCTACGGCCTCGCGCACGCCGCTGTTGGCGGAGACGCCGCCTCCGATGGCCACGGTGGCCACGCGGGTCAGACGGACAGCTTTGCGGAGCTTGTCGGTGAGTATCTCGATGATGGTATGCTGCAGCGATGCCGCCAGATCGGCCTTGTTGGCCTCGATGAAGCCGGGATCGGCGGCCAGGGCGTCGCGGAGAGTATAGAGAAACGACGTTTTCAGCCCGCTGAAGCTGTAGTCGAGGCCGGGGATATGGGGCTTGGCGAAGCGGAACCGGTGAGGGTCGCCCTCGGCGGCGAGCCGGTCGATGTGGGGGCCGCCCGGATAGGGGAGGCCCATAACTTTGGCGCACTTGTCGAAGGCCTCGCCGGCGGCGTCGTCGATGGTCTGGCCGAGGATCTCCATGTCGGAGTGGGACTTCACGAGTATGATCTGGCTGTTGCCGCCCGATACGAGGAGGCAGAGGTAGGGAAACTGCGGCACGCGGTCGTCGGGATTCAGACGGATGAAGTGGGAGAGCACGTGGGCGTGGAGATGGTTGACGTCGATGATTGGTATGCGCAGTCCGAGCGACATTCCCTTGGCGAACGACGTGCCGACGAGCAGAGAGCCCAGGAGCCCCGGGCCGCGGGTGAAGGCGATGGCCGACAAGTCGGAGGGCCTGAGCGAAGCGCGCTTGAGCGCGGCGTCGACTACCGGGACGATGTTCTGCTGATGGGCCCGTGATGCAAGCTCCGGCACCACGCCTCCATACTCCTCATGTACGGCCTGCGAGGCTATTACGTTGGACAGCAGCAGGCCGTCGGAAATCACGGCAGCCGAGGTGTCGTCGCACGACGACTCTATGCCAAGTATATTGATGCTCATAGTCGGAAATATTTTTCTGCAAAGTTAGCTTTTTGGCGGCAATGCGACAAATGCGCGCCGCCGGCCGTGGCGGCGGAGGGTAATTTTGCGCCATGAAAGCAATCGGAATTATTATTACGGCCCTGTTGGCCGCGGCTGTCGGTTTCGTCGCCGGCAGGAATTTTTATCCGGGAAAGAGTGCCGATCTGGCGGATCATTTTGTGGAAATCCGACGCGACACAGTAGTGCTGCGTGATACGGTGGTGATCGACCGTCCTGTAGCTGCGGATCGTTTCGCGGCGGGAAACATGCTGGCGAGAGCCGAAGTTGTCGTCGCCGATACGTGCGCTGCGCGGCCCGACAGTGTGGAGGTAAGGCTGCCTGTGGAAAGAGTTCGCTATGCGGGCGACCGCTACGAGGCATGGGTGAGCGGCTATCGTCCGAGTCTCGACAGCCTGCGCATCTACGGGGAGGACAGGGTGATAAGCAGCGTAATAGCAAGCGGACGGCACGCTCGGCGCCGATGGGGGTTCGGCGTGGCCGCAGGCTTGGCGGTAACTCCCAAGGGTGTGGGGCCCGGGATTGTCGTCGGGCTGACTTATTCGTTCTGACCGGCAAACCGGCGCAGCATGGCGATCTCTTCGGGCCAGAGTGATTCGTCGGGGGTCTCCAGAATCAGGGGTATGCCGTCGAAGCGGGGATCGGCCATGAGCCGGCGGAAAAAGTCGATGCCGATGGCCCCCTTGCCGAGCGATTCGTGGCGGTCGATACGTGAGCCGAGACCGCGCTTCGAGTCGTTGATATGCATCGCGCTGAGATAACCGAGTCCGATCGTTGAGTCGAATTCGCGCCATGTGGCCTCGTAGCCTTCGGTCGTGGCGAGATCATATCCGGCTGCAAAAGCATGGCAGGTGTCGATGCAGACCCCAACACGGCTTTTGTCGGCGACGCGGTCGATAATGCGGGCGAGCTGACTGAAGGCGAACCCGAGGTTGGTGCCCTGCCCGGCAGTGTTCTCTATGACGGCCTTCACTCCTTTAGTCAGGCTTAGCGCCTCGTTGATTGAGTCGGCGATAAGATCAAGGCATGCGTCGCTCTCCATGGCCTTGAGATGGCTTCCGGGGTGGAAGTTGAGCATCGTCAGTCCGAGCTGCTCGCAGCGGCGTATCTCGTCGAGAAATGCCTCCCGGCTCTTTTCGAGTTTTTCGGCCTCGGGGGCGCCGAGATTTATCAGATAGCTGTCGTGGGGAAGTATGGCGTCGGGTGTGAATCCAAGCTCGCGGCAGTTGGCCTTGAACGCCTCGGCTTCGGCTGTCCTGATGGCCAGCGAGCGCCAGCGCGACGGGTTGCGGGTGAACAGCGCGAAAGCGGTGGCGCCAATGGCCGCCGCGTTGACCGGCGCGAGGCTTACTCCCTTTTCGGCAGATACGTGTGCTCCTATCAGTTTCATACGGCAAATTTAGCCATTATTTTTGATCTGTATCGCTCTTTTGAAAAAATGAATAAAAACTGTCGGTCAAAGTTGAGGTATGACTGGCCGATGGTGGTTTATTTTATGTAAGGCAGTCTGATGGTGCTAACTTTTCCGCTAAAAAACCTATTGAAATTTTCAGCGGCTTTCTGGCTTTCACAAGGATTTCCGATTGAAACGATTCTTTTATCTGCATCGATAAGCAGTACAAAGTCTTTGCCAAGGTCTTCCGTCAGTCCGTTATCTTTGCAAAAAGAAAGATTATCACCTATTATTGCATCTCGATCGAATTTGTACATACTGAGAATGCTTTTGGCTTCAACAGGATTTTTAGTGCTGATAATAAAAACAAAGTTAATGCTGTCGCCGTAAGTCCTTTGCACTTGTCGGCGATATATTCGCCACTCTCCCATATGTAACTGGCAAGACGTACATACGGGATTGTCAAGGTATCTTATTATAGTGAATTTCCTTATAGTGGAATCCTGAACTTCATACGGCATGGAGATGGTCTTTCCGAGAGTCGATCTTACTGCATTTTCGATTCTGTTATTATTGCATGAGGTGAATGTGCCTGTTACAACGATCAATGTCAGGATGAGAATTAATTTATGCATGATATCAGAATATTTGAAGAACCTTACAGCCATCGGCCAATGCAGCTTTTATGCTGTCTGGGAGAGATTCGACATCCTCGAGATATTCCATGTTTTCAGGAGATAAATAGCTGATCAGTTGTCCTCTGCAGCTCGAAGCGACAGGAGTGATAAGGCTGTATGCCGACATGTGCTTACCATACTCTTGGATGCCGCTCTCCTTCGTATTCAGATTGAAAACGACATTATGACCTATGAGTTTTTTATCAAGATCAGAAAAAGCGATTCCGTCAGTTGTGAATATCGGAGTATTGGTGAGTTGCATGCCGCCTTTTTCAAGCAGTCCGGTTTCAAATGCTTTGAGATAATTCATTTTGGCTTTTGGATCGAGAGACCCTTCATCGAAGTCTAATGCGATCTTGTTGGTTATCATGCCGTTCCTGTCAAATCGGTAGATAGTATCAAGGGGTGATTCGTAATAGGTGATTCCCTGTGTATCTTTTCTAATCGCATCTTTGGTATGCCATCCGCCGACATAATCGGCAGGATAGGGTAACAAGGCTGAAATTATATTTAGATTTGAGTCAGTGAGGCATAGTTGATATTTTAGTGTGTCGCTAGGCTCGACTTTGAACATGTAGTTGCCATTGTCCAACCGGCATAAAGCTGATGCAAATACCGGTACATGAAATGTGCGCAGATATGATCCATCGTGGTTGTATATCAGCAGGGATCGCCCCGGCGAATCAAGGATGTATACATAATTATCATCTATGTCGGCATCAATTGGGATGGTGTATTCCCCCGGGCCATTGCCGAGTTTGCCATAAACGGCTACCGGGTTGCCATCGTGGTCAAACGACACAAGTTTGCGACCACCCCACGAATCTAGAACAAAATATTTTCCGGCGTAATCAATCACCCGAGATATGGTCGAGTACATCGTCTCATCATTCTCTTTAAGAATCACGAATTTCGGTGAAGGCAGTGTTTGCAAGACTTTGTTATAGTATGCTTCTGAGGAGATGATGGTTAATGCGTCTACATCGGCTGCAAGATGATTGTGTGTATCGAATTGCCTGCGATGATTGCAGGCGGTCATTAATAAAACTGATAATATAGTTGAACAAAATATAGTTGATGGGTATTTCATGATTCTGATGGGCTTTTTGTTGTATAAGAATAAATGCCATGCATGAAAACTGTTCATTTTTATGCATGGCATTTATAAGTTTCTTTCTTGTTAGAAACAAGGCGTTTCTGTGCACTCCGGATATCCCGGCTGACACATGCATAATTTCATGTGCTGTGTTTTGTTTGCGCACTTTTCGATTTTGGCGGGACCAAAATTTTTCCCCGGCTCTGATTGGGCGACAGCTTCAATAGAAGCCATCAGAAGCTCTGACTCCTTTGCGTTTTGGGTCGATTTTGCTGTTAATACAGCAATGGTTGCGATGGTAGCGAGTATTGCCGTAAAGATAAGTTTTTTTGTCATTTTGAAACAGAAAAATAAAGATTAGGTGTGAAAGGTTAGTTTATCATATATGACATCACAAAATTAATATCTGATGGACTAATAGTTTAATTTTTTTGTGTTAAAAAAAATTAATCAAGCTTTTCTGATAAATAGGCATTAAACCAGAGTTAAGCAAACCTCGCTCGGTTCAGGAATATTTTTGATAACAAAATTTTGTGGCGTTTTGGATAATCATTTATTGGTGGTGGGGAGCGAACCACAGCAGGGGTGGGATTGTTGTAATGGGGTAAACCGAAAAGATGTGAAAGGTTATGAATATCAAGAAAATCGTGGCGCCGGCGATACTTGCCGCCGTCGCCGCCATCGCTCCGGCGCCTCAGGCCGAGGCATGCTCGCGGATACTGTATCGCGGCGACTCCACGCTGCTGATAGTGGGACGATCGCTCGACTGGAAAACGCCTATTCCGACAAATCTCTACGTATATCCGCGCGGGATCACCAAGCAGGGTAGTCCGGCGGAAAATGCCGTGCGCTGGACTTCGAAATACGGCGCGGTCTATGCCGTGGGCTATGACGGCGGCATCACCGAGGGGATGAACGAGAAGGGGCTCGTGATCAACGGACTCTTCTGCAAAGGCACGGTATATACGAACGATTCTACCGCCGGTCGACCCTCGATGTCGCTGGCCATGTTCGTGGGCTGGCTGCTCGATATGAACGCCACGACGCCTGAGGTCGTGAAGGTGCTCCGCGAACACAATTTTGATATATACGGCGCCACTTTCGACGGCGGAACCGTATCGACGCTCCACTGGGGCATAACCGACGCCGAGGGTCGCTGTGCGATACTTGAATTCGATCACGGCCACGTGAGGCTGTACGAGGGAAACGACATGCCGGCCATGACCAACGATCCGCAGTATCCGCAGATGATGGCCATAGAGAACTACTGGCAGAACGTAGGGGGAGGCAACATGCTTCCCGGCACAGTCAAGAGCCCTGACCGCTTTGTGAGAGGCACGTATTTCGCCACTCATGTCAAGCGCACCGACAACCGTCAGGTGGGTCTGGCCACGATCAGAAGCATACTGATGAATGTCTCGGTGCCCTACCAGTATGCCATAGAGTCGGAGCCTAACGTGTCGTCGACGCAGTGGCGTTCGTTCGCCAACCTGACCGACCGGCAATACTACTTCGACATCGTGACCAATCCGGGCATGGTCTACATAGACCTCACCAAGGTGGATCTTCGCAAGGGGCAGCCGGTGTGGAAGCTCGACACCTCCACGCTCGGCAATGCCGCCGGCGAGGTCAATTCACTGATGAAACCCGGCAAAGGATTCACGCCGATGTATTGACCTGAAAACAGGATGATTGATTGAAATGGGACGGGATGCCGCGGAGTCACTCTCCGCGGTATCCTTTTTTCGCGCGGACACGCCGCATGATATTCTGCAGCTCGTAGACCACCTGCGGGTTTTCGAGTGCCACGTTGACGCGCTCCCCTTTATCGGAAGTCATGTCGTAGAGCTGCGGCATCGGGTCGGCGCCGGTCTCGATCTTCTCATAATAGCTGACGGCGGCTCCGTCGGTGGGCGCGATGTATTTCCATCGGGGCGTGCGCACCGACAGATCGGCCGCCTGCTCTACGATCCAGGGAGTATCCGCCGTGTCGGTACCCAGCAGGTTGCCGAGACGCTCACGGCTGTCGGGGGCCGCACCTTTGGGAAGAGTGGCTCCGATGAGCGAACCGAGCGAGGCCATCCAGTCGATGTGGCTCATGAGTGCGTCGCTCGTCAGGCCGGCGCCGACGTGGCCGGGCCAGCGCACTATGGCCGGCACCATCGTGCCGCCTTCGAAAGCGCTGTATTTGTTGCCGCGGAAGGGGCCTGTCGGGCGATGGTCGCCCACGAGCTCCACTG
This sequence comes from uncultured Muribaculaceae bacterium, assembly GCA_947629175.1. GTDB lineage: Bacteria > Bacteroidota > Bacteroidia > Bacteroidales > Muribaculaceae > Paramuribaculum. The sequence continues at coordinate 67,841 of CANRCT010000010.1, forward strand.
CCTGGTCGAGATAGCCGTCGTTGAGCACCGGGCCGTTGTCGCTGGTGAGTATCACGAGCGTATTGTCGGCTATGCCGAGAGAGTCGAGTGCGTTCATGACCTGGCCGACCGTCCAGTCAAACTGCGCTATGGCGTCACCGCGCACTCCCATTGGATTCTTGCCGCGGAAGCGCTCGTGGGGGAAGCGTGGCACGTGGATGTCGTTGGTGCACATATACATGAAGAACGGCTCGTCGCCCTCGGCCACCGACTTTTCAATGAATCCTATCGCGTGGGCTGCGATGGAGTCGGCGATGTTCTCGTCCTTCCAGAGAGCACGGCCTCCGCCCTTCATATAGCCGATGCGGCCTATGCCGTTGACGATCGACTGATTGTGGCCGAAGTCGCTGCGCTGGTTGTAGAGCAGCTCGGGGTTGTCCTTGCCTGTGGGCTCTCCGGGGAAATTCTCCCGGTAGCTGACCTCTATAGGATGCTCCGGATCATAGTTGGCGACAGATCCGTTCTCGATGAACACGCAGGGCACCCGGTCGGCGGTGGCTGCCATTATGTAGTGGTAGTCGAAGCCTATGTCGGCAAGCGATGCGGGGAGGGGCGCGTTCCAGTCCTGCTGTCCGCCCTTGTCGCCTAGTCCGAGGTGCCATTTGCCGATGGCTGCGGTGCGGTAGCCTGAGTTGCGGAACATGTCGGCCATCGTGTATTGCTCGGGCTTGATGATCATGGCTGCGTTGCCGGGGGCAATGCCGGTGTCGGGGCGCCGCCAGGAGTATTCGCCTGTCAGGAGCGAGTAGCGTGAGGGGGTGGAGGTGGAGGCCACGGCATGGACATTGGTGAATTTCGTGCCCTGCGATGCCAGGCGGTTGACGTTGGGTGTCTGCACGCGGGTGGCGCCGTAAGGCTCCATATCGCCGTAGCCGAGGTCGTCGGCGAGGATGATTATGACGTTGGGACGCTGAGGTCCGGCAGGCTGTCCGGGAGCCGCTGCCTTCGCGACAAAAGTGAAAGGCGCGAGCAGCGATGATACGAGTGCGAATCTTCTGATCATGGCGGTGTGACGATTATTGGTGATGATGGTGGAATGAATGTTTCAGAGGTTGTAGACTGCGGCGCGGATGCTGTCGGCCATCTCCTGCGGCCGGTGTAGGGCGAGCGTCGGCGGCATCACCGGCTCGCCGATGTGCAGCTCAAAGCGGGCGCCGCGGTGGCGGAATACCTCGCGCGGCAGCAGGGCCATCTCGATGTTGAGCCGCAGCCCCGACCGCTCACGCATCCGCGCGAAGCGGTAGAACGACGGCGAATTCTCGCCCGAGAATCTCACGGGCACGATAGGACGTCCGCTGCGAAGCGCGCGGCTTACGAAGGTGGGGCGCCAGCGCAGATCGGCGACAGTGCCGTCGGAGAGCCTGCGCGAGCAGAGTCCGGCGGGAAAAACTATGACGGGGCGGTCGGATTCAAACGCGCGGTCGATGGCAAGCGATGCCTCGCGCGACTGGGCTCCGTGCTTGTTGACCGGCAGGAATACGTCCGATAGCGGCGTGATGGCCATCAGAAGGTCGTTGACGAGCACGAGAGGTTCCCTGCCGAACTGTCCGGTGGCCCATGCTATGAGCGTTATGCCGTCGAGCCCTCCGAGCGGATGGTTGGATGCTATCACTATGCGGCTGTCGGACGGAAGCCGTTGGGCTCCCGACACGCTGTAGGACACATCGAGACATTCGAGGGCCGCACTGCAGAATTCGGCTCCGCGCAGATGGCCTATCCGGTCGAGAATGTCGTTCATCTCGCTCTGGCAGATGAGCCGTTCGAGCCACGCCACAAGCGGACGCGGCATCCAGCGCATGCGGTTGCCAAGACGTGCCCGGAGCACGCTCGCCAGGTCGATTTTAAGTGCGGACTGTCGGTTCATGGTGCCGTCACGTTTATATTGTGGCGCCGGAGCAGGGACGCGGCCCTGTCGACAAACGCCTTCCGCCGGGTTTCGGCAGCGGCGTCGCCGCGGATGATGCTGTCGGCTCTTACTACCCGGAATGTTTCGCCCCTGCGTGCGGGGCTGATGGTGAACAGGAGATGGCTCTCCGCTCCCGCTATGTAAGGATGCCCGAGCGAGTCGCGCCGCAGCCTGACTGTGAGGGCGCCCCCTCCGCGGGTATCGGTGGTGCGCATTCCCGAGATGAAGTTGCCGAGCGAATATGCGGTCAGGTGCCGTTGACCGGCCGAATCTGTCTTCATTTCGGCAGGCTGAATTACGTGGGGATGGGATCCGATGACCATGTCGGCTCCGGCCTCGTGAATCAGGCGTGCGGTCAGGCGCTGTGACTTTTCGGGCAGCAGCCGGTATTCTACCCCCCAGTGGAGGCATACGGCCACGATCTCGGCCCCTTTGCTGCGGGCGCGGTCGATGTCGGAGCGGATGAGGTCAATGTCGATCGGGTCGACGGTCACTCCGGGGCCGTGGCTGATGCCGTTGGTGCCGTAAGTATAGTTGAGAAATCCTATGCGGAAGCCGTTGACGTCGGCGATGTGCAGTGCGAGGGAGTCGCGCAGGGAGGGCTCGGCATAGGTGCCGATATGAGGCAGCCCGAGCGAGTCGAGTGCGGCAATGGTGCGCCTGACTCCGCGGTCGCGGCGGTCGAGACAATGGTTGTTGGCTGTCAGTGCGAGGTCAAATCCGGCGTCGCGCAGGGCTTCGGCGTAGGAGTCGGGGGCACAGAACATCGGGTAGCCCGAATACGGAGCTCCTCCGAGAGGGGTTTCGAGATTGACCACGGCATAGTCGGCGCTGCTTATCCACTGGCGCACGGAGTCGAAACAGGCGTCGTAGTCATACGTCCCGTCGGGCTGTCGGGCAGCGTCGATCTGGCTCTGGTGCATCATCGCGTCGCCCACAAAAAGCAGCTCCGCCTCTTCAGGGGCGAAAAGAAGCCATGCGAGCGAGATGAAAAGCCCAAGCATCCCGGTAGCGCTTTACTGGTATATCTCGTGTCGGGCGGCGAGGAGGGTGTTTTTCATCAGGGAGCAGATGGTCATAGGGCCGACGCCCCCCGGCACCGGAGTGATCCACGAGCAGAGCGGGGCCACATGCTCGAAGTCGACGTCGCCGCTCAGGCGGAATCCGCTCTTGCGCGATGAGTCGGGCACGCGGGTGGTGCCTACGTCGATTATCGTCACTCCGGGCTTGACCATATCGGCTGTGACGAAGCCGGGCTGTCCGAGCGCCGCTATGATGATGTCGGCGCGGCGTGTGTGCTCCTTGAGGTCGCGCGTGGCCGAGTGGCATACGGTCACAGTGCAGTCGCCCGGATTGTGCTTCTGCAGGAGCAGCTGGGCCACCGGCTTGCCAACGATGTTGCTGCGGCCGAGCACCACGCATTCGGCCCCTTTGGTCGGTATGCCGTGGCGGTCGAGCAGCTCCACTATGCCGGCCGGAGTGGCCGGAAGGAAGCAGGGAAGGCCTATCGACATGCGGCCTACGTTGACGGGATGGAAGCCGTCGACATCCTTGCGGTAGTCGATGGCCTGGATGACCCGCTGCTCCGAAATGTGGCGGGGAAGCGGAAGCTGCACGATGAATCCGTCGACGTCGGCGTCGGCGTTGAGCTTTTCGATGGTCTGCAGGAGCTCCGCTTCCTCGACGGTGTCCTCGAAGCGGATGAGTGTGGACTTGAATCCGCAGCGCTCGCAGGCTTTGACCTTGTTGGCTACGTAGGTCTCCGATCCTCCGTCGTGACCTACAAGTATCGCCGCCAGATGGGGGCGTTTACGACCTTCTGCCACCATCTGTTCTACAGTGGCGGCGATCTCGGCTTTGATTTCTTCGGCAGTGGCCTTTCCGTCGATAAGTTTCATCGTGATAGCGGTATGTTGGGGGGTAAATATTTGTCTTTAGGATGTCTCGGATATCAGCGGCGGCGCATCTGGCGCATCATCTTCATGGGATTCTTCATGCTTGTGGCGGCCTTCATCATCTTGCGGGTATCGTCAAACTGCTTCAGCAGCCGGTTGACATCCTGCACCGTCGATCCCGATCCCTTGGCGATACGCTGGCGCCGGCTTCCGTTGATGATCTCCGGATGCTGCCGCTCCTGGCGTGTCATCGAGTTGATGATCGCTTCGACGCCCTTGAAGGCGTTGTCGTCGATGTCGATATCCTTGAGCATCTTCCCCACCCCGGGTATCATCGAGGCGAGATCCTTGATGTTGCCCATCTTCTTGATCTGCTGAAGCTGCGACATGAAGTCCTCAAGGTTGAACTGGTTTTTGGCGATCTTCTTCTGCAGTTCGCGGGCCTCTTTCTCGTCGATGGCCTTCTGCGCTTTCTCTACGAGCGACACTATGTCGCCCATGCCGAGTATGCGGTCGGCCATACGTGCGGGATGGAAGTAGTCGAGAGCGTCGAACTTCTCGCCTGTGCCGACAAATTTTATAGGCTTGGTGACGACTGTGCGTATAGAGAGGGCCGCGCCGCCACGGGTGTCGCCGTCGAGCTTCGTGAGCACCACTCCGTCGAAATCCAGACGGTCGTTGAACTCCTTGGCGGTGTTCACGGCGTCCTGACCTGTCATGGAGTCGACCACGAAGAGGGTCTCCTGCGGTTTTATGGCATTCTTGATCGCCTCGATCTCGGCCATCATCTCTTCGTCGACGGCCAGACGGCCGGCGGTATCGACGATCACGAGGTCGAAATGGTTCTGACGGGCGTATTTTATGGCATTGGCGGCTATCTCCACCGGATTGCGGTTGCCCTCCTCGGTGTAGACGGGCACCTCTATCTGCTCGCCGAGCACCTTGAGCTGGTCGATGGCGGCGGGGCGGTAGACGTCGCAGGCCACGAGGAGCGGACGCTTGGCTTTCTCGCTCTTGAGCTTGCGCGCGAGTTTGCCCGAGAATGTGGTTTTGCCTGATCCCTGCAGACCCGACATCAGTATGACTGCCGGCTGTCCCTGCACGTTGAGCTGCGCTGTCTCGCCGCCCATGAGTTCCGTGAGCTCGTCGTGGACGATCTTGACCATCATTTCGCCGGGCTTGACGGCATTGAGCACGTCGCGTCCGAGCGCCTTGGCCTTGACCGTGTCGGTGAACTGCTTGGCGACCTTGTAGTTTACGTCGGCGTCGAGCAGAGCCCTGCGTACGTCCTTGAGCGTCTCCGCTACATTTATTTCTGTGATTTTGCCTTGACCTTTCAGGAGCTTGAAGCTTCTTTCAAGTCGTTCGCTTAGATTCTCAAACATGCGGGTATATGGGATGTGTTGTGATTATCGTTGATTGATGAGACGGTTGGTGTCGGTGTCGGGGAATATGACGGTGGGGCGCCAGGTGCGGGCCTCCTCCGGGGTCATGGCGGCATAGCTCATGATGATGACGATATCGCCGCGATGCACCTTGCGGGCTGCCGCGCCGTTGAGGCAGACGGTGCCCGAGCCGGGCTCTCCTTCGATCACGTAGGTGTCGAAGCGCTCGCCGTTGTTATTGTCGACTATATACACTCTCTCGCCCGCGATAATACCGGCCGCGTCCATCAGTTCACGGTCGAGGGTTATCGATCCGATGTAGTCGAGATTGGCTTCGGTCACCCTCACGCGGTGGATTTTTGATTTCAATACTTCTATTGTCATCTTGAAATGGTGATAGTGCGGTGCCTCAACTCCGGGGCGCAGCGTATTTGATGTTGTCGATGAGTCGGACGTCGCCACACCACACGGTGACGCATCCTACCGTTTCCTTGCCCTGCGGCCATTCCTTCAGCGGCTGCATGGTCAGCGGATCGACTATCTCGTAGTATTCCACTTCCATGCCGGGGAATGAGTTGATGGTGTCGGTGACGTATCTGATGGTGTCGGCGAGCGAGTGGCCGTCGGCGGCATATTCGAGGCTCCCTGCCAAGGTGCGGTGGATCGCCGGGGCAATGGCTCGCTGTTCGGGCGTGAGGCGCACGTTGCGGCTTGAAAGAGCCAGACCGTCGGCCTCGCGGCATATCGGGCAGTCGACGATCTCCACGGGTATCTTCTCGATCTCAACCATGCGGCGGATGACGGCTATCTGCTGGAAATCCTTCTCGCCGAAATAGGCCCGGTCGGGCTCGGCCATCCGCATCAGCTTGCTGACCACCTGGGCCACGCCGTTGAAGTGGCCCGGACGCATGGCGCCCTCCATCACCTCGGCCACAGGCCCGAGATCAAACACCCTTGTGTCGGGCTCGGGATACATCTCCTCGACCGAGGGAATGAAGGCCACGTCGACGCCGGCTTCTTCAAGCAGCCGGCAGTCGGCCTCCTCCGTGCGCGGATACGTGCGGAGGTCGTCGGGATTATTGAACTGGGTAGGGTTGACAAACACGCTGACCACAGTGAAGCCGTTCTCTCTGACGGAGCGGCCTACAAGCGACAGATGGCCCGCATGGAGCGCACCCATGGTGGGCACCAGTCCTACAGTCCTGTCGTTGCTGCGTGCGTCGGCTACGGCTTCCCGAAGCTCCCGCACAGTGCGTATGATTTTCATCTGGATGTTTCGCTTTCAATTTGGTGCCGCAAAGTTACTAAATTCCCATCACACTACAAAAATCAAGTCTCGCCCCCTCGATCTGCAGGTTTTAATCGCTATCTTTACGCAGCGATTATATCCGCAGCAAAAAATCTTATATAAATTATATAAGCTTATATAAATTTATATAAAATTATATAATCCTACTGATATTAACCCTAAAAAATCTTACCCTATGCAATCCAACTCCTTCATCAGGCTTCCCGGCGACCACAGGCAATGGAATGTCTATCGTAAGTCAATGATAGTGTGTGATGTCACGGAGATGTTTGTAAGGAAATTCATGACTTACAGCGCTCGCACCGCCGAGCAGATGCGTCAGGCTGCCCGCTCCTGCAAGCAGAATCTGGTGGAGGGTATCTCCGATAAGACGGTCTCCATAGAGATGTGCATCCGTCTGATAGGCGTGGCTTTAGGTTCGCTGAGGGAGCTTGCTGAGGATTATGGCGACTATCTGCGGCAAAACCGTCTGTCGACGTGGGATCTGAAGGATCACCGGGTTGCACAGGCGCGGGCGTACTGTCGCCGTGATAATGAACCGGCAGAGTTTGTGCTTAAATGTGATGTGCGGTCTGACGAGGCTGTGGCGAATATAATGCTGGTGCAATGCGCTCAGCTCGACAGGATGCTTGGAGCCGTGCTCCGGCATCTTGAGAAAGAATTTATAAGCGCCGGCGGCCTGAAAGAACAGATGTCGGGGGTGCGCCGCGAGTGGCGCAGAGAGCATCTCGGGTATTGAATTTCCGATCTTATTCTCTTCCCCTGAAAATACAGCGCGCCCCCGATTCACATCGGAGACGCGCCTTCTGTATACTAACTAAAAAAACTGTCTGTTT
>CANRCT010000011.1 GCA_947629175.1 uncultured Muribaculaceae bacterium
TTAAGCCTGTCGCTAGCGTTCATCCTGAGCCAGGATCAAACTCTCCGCTGTTGTTATCTTTTGTTATCTTTTTTTCTCTGTTGCCGACTGTCACCGTCTCCCGCAAGGGAGGACTCAGGCCGGCGCCCGGTCAAAAAGCCTTCAAGATCCACGGCGAGCGCTCTCCACGACCCCGGACAAATCCGTAGTCTTTATCGTCTCGGCCGGGCGTCAGAGCCCGGCAAGGAACTGAACAGAGTTTCATCTTTCGCCCCGCATGCCGCCCGCGGCGGCACCAAGGGCATGACTCTTGTACTACTGCTTCTTGTCTATTGTAAATCTTCTCAATGTTCTCTTTTTTCGCTCCGGGAGCGTTGCTTCCCGAAAGCGAGTGCAAAGTTACAACCCTTTTCCGATACCACCAAATGTTTTTGAGAAAAAATTATGCAAAAAAGAAGCTATTTTGCCCGATACGGATCTTAAACATTGTCATTCAGCGAAATCAACAAATGTTAAAATTATGCTGTACAACATATTTTTTCGCCTCAGCCTAACAAATCCGCCCCAAGGTGGTTGGCATATTTCTCAAAAATTTATATCTTCGCGGAAATAAAACTCTACACGACATGACCAACAACATATTCCATCGCCTCATCATGGCGACTTCGTTCACGGCGATCGCGGCAAGCGCATCGGCAATAGCGCCCGGAGAAGCCTGCTTTGCCAACGAATCGACCGATACCATTGCCATCACCCGGATTCTGTCGGAGGCCGAAGCCATGGACCTCATGACACCCAATGCCCGGATGACGGCTATCGGCCGGCTGCTGGTGGACACGCCCTATGGCGCAGCGACCCTCGAAGGGGATACGGAGCTGCTGCGCATCGACATGCAGCGCATGGACTGCACCACATTTGTCGAGACTGTGGCCGCCATGGCCATGACGCTCAACGAAGGGAGATCATCGTGGCACGATATGGTATATAATCTTGAGCGGCTCCGATACCGGCAGGGCAAAATCGACGGATACGCGTCGCGACTGCACTATGTCAGCGACTGGATTATCGACAACGCCCACCGCGGAAACGTCACCGACATGACCCCGAGGATAGTAGAGAATCCGTCGTATCAAGTAAAGACCATCGACTTCATGAGCCGCAACCGCGACAAATATGCGGCTCTCGCCGACTCGGCCGAATTCGAGGCGCTGAAAAGCGTTGAGATCGGATTCCGGTCACACCGGTTCCCATATATCAAACTCTCGGCCATCGACAAAGCGGCCATACATGAGGGCGACATCATAGCCATTGTCACAAAGACGGCCGGTCTCGACGTGCAGCATCTCGGCATAGCCGTGCGCGGCGACGACGGCAAGATGCATCTGCTCCACGCATCATCCGCCGCAGGCAAAGTGATTGTCGACCCGCTTACGATCAGCAGCTACGTGCAGCGCCAGCGCACGGCGCAAGGGATCCGTGTCATCCGCCTGAACGAATAGCCACCATGAATCACATACATCACATCCGTCACATGCATCACATCCGTCACATAAATCACATAAATAACATCTCCCCCCAATAAACAATCCGACCCGGAAACCTCCATGAGGCATATCCGGGCCGGATTTGATATTTCAGGCTGCTATGCAGCGAGGCTTATGCCTGCGGGCGCTTGCTGCGCTTGCCGTAGCCATACTGGGCAGCGTCGCCGAGCTCTTCCTGGATGCGGAGAAGCTGGTTGTACTTGGCCATACGGTCGGAACGGCTTGCCGAGCCGGTCTTGATCTGTCCGGCGTTGGTAGCTACAGCGATATCGGCGATGGTGGCATCCTCAGTCTCGCCCGAGCGGTGCGAGATCACTGCGGTGTAGCCATTGCGCTGGGCGAGCTCTACGGCGCGGAGAGTCTCGGTGAGCGAACCGATCTGGTTCACCTTGACGAGGATCGAGTTGGCGCAGCCGAGGTCGATGCCCTTCTGGAGATACTTCACGTTGGTGACGAAGAGGTCGTCGCCCACGAGCTGACAGCGATTGCCGATGAGATCGGTGAGGATCTTCCAGCCTTCCCAGTCGTTCTCGGCCATACCGTCCTCGATAGAGTCGATAGGATACTCGTTGACGAGCTTCTCCAGATACTTGGCCTGCTCCTCGGAGGTGTACTTCGGGCCGTCGGCCTGCTTCCAGGTGTAGTCGTAGATGCCGTCCTTGTAGAATTCCGACGAAGCGCAGTCGAGACCGATCGTCACATCCTTGCCGGGAACATATCCGGCGAGCTCGATAGCCTTGATGATGACGTTGAGAGCGTCCTCAGTGCCGTCGAGAGCGGGAGCGAAGCCGCCTTCGTCGCCGACAGCGGTCGACAGGTTGCGGTCGTGGAGCACCTTCTTGAGGTTGTGGAACACCTCTGTGCCCATACGGATGCCTTCCTTGAAGCAGCATGCGCCGATAGGACGGATCATGAATTCCTGGAATGCGATAGGAGCGTCGGAGTGAGCGCCACCGTTGATGATGTTCATCATGGGCACCGGAAGAACATAAGAGTTGGCGCCGCCGATGTACTTGTAGAGGGGAAGATCGAGATAGTCGGCAGCAGCCTTGGCTACTGCGAGCGATACGCCGAGAATGGCGTTGGCGCCGAGATTGCTCTTGGTCTCTGTGCCGTCGAGAGCGATCATTGTCTCGTCAATCTTGATCTGGTCGAGAGCCGACATGCCCTTGAGGGCCTCGGCGATCGGGCCATTGACATTAGCCACAGCCTTCTGGACACCCTTGCCCATATAGCGGCTCTTGTCACCGTCGCGAAGCTCGAGAGCCTCGTTGACGCCGGTGGATGCTCCGGAGGGAACGGATGCGCGTCCGCGTGCACCCGACTCAAGGATTACGTCTACTTCCACGGTGGGGTTGCCGCGCGAGTCGAGCACCTCACGACCGATGATCTTTTCGATTTTCATAACTTGGTGTTGCTTTAATTGTTGGGTTATATTTTGTAGGATTATATTCCAGTCATGCCGGTCTGCGCCTTACGGCGCCGTCGCGGCTGCGTTTCATTTCGCAAAGTTAATAAAACGGCGTCTAATTACCATCCGGCCAAAGCTGAATTTTTCAAAAAAAACGTTTCATTGCCGCGTCCCGGCCCCGGCCGCCCCACTCGGTTGATGACACCGGGTCTGCCACAGCCGGAAAAGTGGCAGCCGCCGGCCACGTTGCTGATGTGGTCCGGCGGCTGCCGTAACGGTTGAAGCATCGCGGCTTTCATCGATCGCCGCGCTGCTGACAGGTCATGATTTTCAGGCCTCCTTCTCGGGCTCTGCTGCGGGAAGCTCCTTTTCGGGTTCTACAGCTACGGGAGCCTCTACGGCTGCGGCTGCCTTCTGGCCTCCGCGGCGCGAGCGACGCGTGCGGCCCTCCTTCTTGGCACCCTTATCCTTGAGCATGTTCTCGTTGTAGTCTACAAGCTCGATCATGCACATCTTGGCGTTGTCGCCCAGACGGTTGCCGGTCTTGAGGATACGGGTGTAGCCGCCGTTGCGCTCGGCGATCTTGGTGGAAACCTCACGGAACAGCTCGGTGACGGCATCCTTGTTGTGCAGATATGCGAAGACAAGGCGGCGGTTGTTCATCGAATCTTCCTTGGCACGGTTGATCAGCGGCTCGGCATACATGCGAAGCGCCTTGGCCTTGGCCAGAGTGGTGAAAATGCGCTTGTGCATGATGAGCGATATGGTCATGTTGGCAAGAAGGGCATCGCGATGAGCCTTCTTGCGTCCGAGATGATTGAAATTCTTATTGTGTCTCATCGTTATTACTCTTTATCTAATTTGTACTTTGAAATGTCCATTCCGAACGAAAGGTTGAGGCTGGCCAACAGGTCGTCGAGCTCGGTCAGCGACTTCTTGCCGAAGTTGCGGAACTTCAGCAGATCGGTCTTGTTGTACTGCACCAGTTCGCCGAGTGTCTCCACTTCGGCGCTCTTCAGGCAGTTGAGCGCGCGCACGGAAAGATCCATGTCGACAAGCTTCGACTTGAGAAGCTGACGCATGTGGAGCACCTCCTCATCAAACTCCTCGTTGCCCTCAGCCTCGGCGGTCTCGAGAGTGATCTTCTCGTCGGAGAAGAGCATGAAGTGATAGATGAGTATCTTGGCGGCCTCCTTCAGGGCATCCTTGGGGAGGATGGAGCCGTTGGTAGTGATCTCAAGAGTGAGCTTGTCGTAGTCGGTCTTCTGGTCGACACGGAAGTTGTCGACTGTGTATTTGACGTTCTTTATGGGAGTGTAGATCGAGTCGATGGCTATGACATTGACATCGTCGGCAGGCACTTCGTTTTCGTCGGCGGGAACCCAGCCGCGACCCTTGTTGATGGTCAGATCGATAGCGAACGAGGCATCGGGGTCGAGGTGGCATATCACCTGCTCGGGGTTGAGCACCTCGAAGCCGGTCAGCACCTTGTTTATGTCGCCGGCCTTGAACACGTCGGTGCCCGACACCTTTACGGTCACTTTCTCGAAGTCAGTGTCGTCAACCTTCTGCTTGAGGTCGACCTTCTTGAGGTTGAGGATGATGTTGGTGACATCTTCCTTCACCCCGGGGACGGTGTCAAACTCATGCTTCACGCCGTCGATACGGATCGACGAGATGGCGAAGCCCTCAAGCGACGAAAGCAGGATGCGCCGCAGAGCGTTGCCGATGGTTATGCCGTAACCCGGTTCCAATGGCTTGAATTCGAACTTACCAAAACGGTTGTCGGCTTCGAGCATCAGCACCTTGTCAGGTTTTTGAAAAGCTAATATAGCCATGTGGACCTCATTTATGATTATTTAGAATAGAGCTCGACGATAAGCTGCTCCTTGATGTTCTCGGGGATATCCTCGCGGGCGGGCACATGAAGAAGCTTGCCAGCCTTAGCGCTCTCGTCCCATTCGAGCCAGGGATATTTGCTGTGGTTGAAGCCTGCCAGAGTGTCGGCGATGACCTCAAGCGACTTCGAGCGCTCGCGCACACCTACTACATCGCCCGGCTTTACATGATAGGAAGCGATGTTGACCACCTCGCCGTTGACGGTGATGTGGCGGTGGAGCACCAGCTGACGCGCAGCAGCGCGGGTGGGAGCGATGCCAAGACGGTAAACGACGTTGTCGAGACGGCTCTCGAGAAGCTGAAGGAGCACCTCGCCGGTGATGCCCTTTGTGCGGGCAGCCTTGTCGAAGAGGTTGCGGAAATACTTCTCGAGCACTCCGTAAGTATATTTAGCCTTCTGCTTCTCACGCAGCTGTGTGCCATACTCCGACGTCTTGCGGCGACGGTTCTGGCCATGCTGGCCCGGAGCGTAGTTTTTCTTAGCGAGCACCTTGTCTTCGCCGAAGATGGGCTCGCCGAACTTACGGGCGATTCTTGTCTTTGGGCCGGTATATCTTGCCATTGTTGTGTATTGTTATAATAAAGTTGGTTTGCGGGGTCAGCGCCGGACATGTCAGTCTGTGCAGCCGCGACCATAGAGAGGTGATTCGTTGTATGGTCTATTCACGTTCGGGCTTCCTGCGCGTTCCCTTGATTGTTTTGATTGTGAGTTGAGATTATAAGAGCCTTGAATCAAGCTGTGAATGCTCTGCGCGGCTCAGACGCGACGGCGCTTCGGCGGACGGCATCCGTTGTGGGGCAGCGGAGTCACGTCGATGATGTCGGTGACTTCGATACCGGCGCCGTGCACGGTGCGGATAGCGCTCTCGCGGCCGTTGCCCGGCCCTTTCACGTAAGCCTTCACCTTGCGCAGACCCAGATCGTAGGCTGTCTTGGCGCAATCCTGCGCGGCCATCTGGGCGGCATAAGGAGTATTTTTCTTCGAGCCTCTGAAGCCCATCTTGCCGGCGCTCGACCAAGATATGACCTGACCTTCCGAATTGGCCAGGCATACGATGATGTTGTTGAACGACGAATGAACGTGAAGCTGCCCTGCGGCGTCGACTTTGACGTTTCTTTTCTTCGCTGCTACTGTCTTCTTTGCCATAGTGCTTTAAGTCTTATTTCGTTGCTTTCTTCTTGTTTGCCACGGTCTTCTTCTTGCCCTTGCGGGTGCGGGCGTTGTTCTTGGTGCTCTGGCCGCGGACGGGCAGACCGTTGCGGTGACGGATGCCGCGGTAGCAGCCTATGTCCATCAGGCGCTTGATGTTGAGCTGGATCTCGCTGCGGAGATCACCCTCTACCTTGTGCTCGGCGCCGATCACTTCGCGCACCTTTGCTGCCTGTTCGTCAGTCCAGTCCTGGACTTTGATGTCAGGATTCACGCCTGCCTTGGCAAGAATCGACTTGGCCGCGCTGCGGCCGATGCCGAAGATGTAGGTCAGCGCTATCTCACCTCTTTTGTTCTGGGGGAGGTCAACTCCCACTATGCGTACTGCCATATGTTGACTGAATTTTTTTGCAAAAGTAATAAATTTATCCCTGACGCTGTTTGTATTTGGGATTTTTCTTGTTGATCACATAAAGGCGACCCTTGCGGCGGACGATCTTGCTGTCCGGGGTGCGCTTTTTGACTGAGGCTCTTACTTTCATCTCTATTATGCTGTTAGCTTGTTTTTTAATATCATTTGTATCTGAAGGCGATGCGTCCCTTGGAGAGGTCGTAGGGCGACATCTCCACGCGCACCCTGTCGCCCGGAAGGATCTTGATATAGTGCATCCTCATCTTTCCGGAGATGTGGGCCGTGATCTCGTGGCCGTTCTCTAGCTCAACGCGAAACATCGCATTGCTCAGAGCCTCGACGATCACGCCGTCCTGTTCGATTGCAGCTTGTTTTGCCATATGAAAGATTCAAATTAAATGAACTTGTCGCCGAGCACTTTCCTCACCGGCTCGAACGAAGTCAGCACTTCGGTCTCGCCGTCGACCACAGCCACCGTATGCTCGTAGTGGGCCGAAGGCTTGCGGTCGCGCGTGCGGCATGTCCAGCCGTCGCGCTCTATCACGATATTGCGGGCGCCGAGATTGATCATCGGCTCGATACACAGGCACATGCCCGAACGGATCATCGGTCCGTGGCCGCGCTTGCCGTAGTTGCATATCTCCGGCTCCTCGTGCATCTCCCTGCCGATACCGTGGCCGCACATCTCTCTGACCACCGAGTAGCCCCGGCTCTCGCAGTAGGTCTGGACGGCATTGGAGATATCCCCTATGCGGTTGCCTTCACGGCAGGCCTCGATGCCCTTGTAGAGGCTCTCCTTTGTGGTGCGGCACAGGGCCATCACCTCGGGAGCCACCTCGCCGACAGCAAACGTATAGCACATATCGCCGTTGAAGCCATCCAGCTCCACCACCAGATCGGTGCCTATTATGTCGCCCTCGCGGAGCGAATAGTTCGACGGAAAACCGTGCACCACCGTCTCGTTTACCTCATAGCACACTGCGGCCGGAAATCCGCCGTAGCCAAGACAGGCAGCCCTGGCCCCGTGGTCGGCGATAAACTCGCGGACCTTCATCTCGATGTGGTTGGTCGTCACCCCCGGAGCTATCATCGTGGCAATGTAGCCAAGAGTCTCGCTCGTCAGGGCGCAGGCCTCGCGCATCTTCTGGAGTTCCTCGGGTGTTTTGAGATAAATCATCGTCGGTGATCGATTGTCGAGTTATGCTTGGTTAAGAAGTTCAGTTCAAAAATCCATCAATAAGCGCTGCCGGTCGTGCGGCCCTTGATTTTACCCTCCTTCATCAGACCATCGTAGTGATGCATCATCAGATGGCTCTCGATCTGCTGGAGAGTATCCAGCACCACGCCCACCATGATGAGCAGCGATGTGCCGCCGAAGAACTGCGCGAAGTTCTGGCTGATGCCGAAGAACCTTGCGAAAGCCGGCAGTATGGCCACGATACCGAGGAACAGCGATCCGGGCAGAGTGATGCGCGACATGATGCTGTCGAGATACTCCGCAGTCTTCTTGCCGGGCTTCACACCGGGGATGAAACCGTTGTTGCGCTTCATGTCCTCGGCCATCTGAGTCGGACGCACCGTGATGGCTGTATAGAAGTAAGTGAAGGCCACGATCATCAGGAAGTAGACCAGATTGTACCAGAATCCGTTGATATCGCTGAAGGCAGCGAAGAAACCGTTGGAATTCTCATTCGAGCCGAAGCCGGCAAGAGTGATGGGGATAAACATGATCGCCTGCGCGAAGATGATAGGCATCACACCCGCCGCATTGACCTTCAGAGGGATATACTGGCGCGCGCCGCCATACTGGCGGTTGCCCACGATACGCTTCGCATACTGCACGGGCACCTTGCGTGTGCCCTGCACCAGAAGCACAGCTCCCACGGTCACGGCAAAGAGCAGTATCAGCTCCACGACGAACATCACCAGACCGCCCTGCGAGCCGGTCGAACCCGGCATGCGGCTTGTGAACTCATAGAAGAGAGCCTGCGGCAGACGGGCTATGATGCCCACCAGGATGATAAAGGAGATACCGTTGCCTATGCCGCGGTCAGTGATGCGCTCGCCGAGCCACATGATGAACATCGAGCCGGCGGCCAGGATCACCGTAAGGTAAGCCACCGTCCAGAAGCCCATCGTCGAGGCTGCGCCGGCAGCGCTCACCTGCACCTGCAGATTGACCAGATATGCCGGTCCCTGAAGCAAAAGGATGAGCACCGTCAGATAGCGCGTATACTGGTTGAGTTTCTGGCGGCCGCTCTCGCCCTCGCGCATCATCTTCTGAAACGAAGGCAGCACCATGCCCAGAAGCTGTATCACGATCGACGCCGTGATGTAGGGCATGATACCCAGCGCGAAGATCGACGCCTGAGAGAAGGCGCCGCCCGAGAACATGTCGAGGAGCTGCATCAGACCGCTCTTGTTGGTAAACTTCGACAGCGCGTCGAGATCGGCAGGGCTGATACCCGGGAGCACCACGTAACAGCCGAGACGATATACGAGCACCAGAAGAAGCGTCACAAGAATGCGCTTGCGCAGCTCATCGATTGTCCAGATATTTTTAAGAGTTTCGACAAATCTCATTACATTCAGATTTTAGAGATTGTGCCGCCGGCCTCAGTGATAGCCTTTTCAGCCGACTTGGAGAAAGCGTTGGCCTCAACCTGGAGAGCGCGCTGAAGCTTGCCGTCGCCCAGCACCTTCACGAGCTGGTGGCGGTTGATGTAGCCTGCCTGGCGCATCTCCTCGATGCCGATCTTCTCAAGGCCCTTGGCTGCGGCCAGCTCGTCGAGCGTGCCGATATTGATGGCCTTGTACTCCACACGGTTGATATTCTTGAAGCCGAACTTCGGCAGACGGCGCTGCAGAGGCATCTGACCGCCTTCGAAGCCGATCTTGCGCTTGTAGCCCGAGCGCGATTTTGCGCCCTTGTGGCCGCGGGTTGATGTGCCGCCTTTGCCCGAACCCTGGCCGCGGCCTATGCGCGTCTTGCGGGTCACAGACCCTACTGCCGGACGCAGATTATTCAGTTCCATGTCTAATTGTCAGTTTTAAGCGTTGGTCACACTCACGAGGTGACGTACTTTGTTAACCATTCCCATCACCGACGGAGTGTCTTCTTTCACCACCGTGTGATTCATCTTCTTCAGGCCGAGGGCATCGAGAGTGCGCTTCTGCACTGCCGGAGCGCCGATGCGGCTCTTGACCTGCGTAATCTTTATCTGTGCCATTTCAGTAATGAGACTTATTTAACCGTTAAACACCTGTTCCATCGAGATACTGCGGACGCGGGCCACATCGGCCGGGCTGCGCATCTCGCCCAGAGCGGCCAGAGTGGCCTTCACGAGATTGTGGGGGTTGGAAGAGCCCTTGCTCTTGGCAAGCACGTCGGTGATGCCCACGCTCTCCAGCACGGCACGCATGGCGCCGCCGGCCTTCACGCCCGTACCTTCCGAAGCAGGCTTGAGGATCACGCGCGAGCCGCCGAACTTGGCTTCCTGCTCGTGAGGGATCGTACCCTTGTGGACAGGCACCTTGATAAGATTCTTCTTCGCAGCCTCGACGCCCTTGGCGATCGCGGCAGTCACCTCGTTGGCTTTGCCCAGGCCCACGCCTACGACGCCCTTTTCGTCGCCCACCACTACGATGGCGGCGAAAGTGAACGTGCGGCCGCCCTTGGTCACCTTGGTCACACGGTTGATGGCCACAAGGCGATCCTTCAGTTCAAGATCGTTTGTCGACTTTACTTTATTGCTATTCTTTACCATGATGCTTAAAATTTAAGACCGCCCTCGCGAGCTGCGTCGGCCAATGATTTTACCCTGCCGTGGAACAGATATCCGTTGCGGTCGAACACCACCTCCGTGATACCTGCGGCCTGAGCCTTGCTGGCGATAGCCTGGCCCACCTTCGCGGCGATTTCACACTTTGTGCCGCCCTCGATGCCCTTCGACGAAGTCGAGGCAAGAGTCTTGCCCTGCAGATCATCGATCAGCTGCACGTAAATCTGCTTGTTGCTGCGGAACACCGACATGCGGGGACGCGCGGCAGTGCCCGAAATCTTGCCACGGATACGGGCCTTGATTTTATTTCTTCTGTCTTTCTTGGAGATCATTGTAGTATGCTTTTAGAGTTTACTTGGCGCTTGCCGACTTACCCGACTTGCGGCGGATAACCTCACCGACAAACTTGATACCCTTGCCCTTATAGGGCTCCGGCTTGCGCAGCGAGCGGATCTTGGCGCAGACCTGACCCAGGAGCTGCTTGTCGTCGCTCTCAAGGATGATCAGCGGATTCTTGTTACGCTCGCTCTTGGCCTCTACTTTGACCTCCGGCGGAAGCTTTATATAGATGGCGTGGGAGTAACCCAGCGACAGCTCGAGCACCTGGCCCGTAGCAGAAGCACGGTAGCCCACACCCACCAGTTCCATCTCCTTGCGGTAGCCTTCCGACACTCCCACCACCATGTTGTGGATAAGAGCACGGTAAAGACCGTGCTGCGCACGATGCTCGCGGTCGTCGCTCGGACGGGTCAGAGTAAGATGGCCGTCCTCGACCGTAATCTGGAGTTCGGGATTGATCTTCTGGCTGAGTTCGCCCTTGGGACCCTTCACGGTCACCACGTCGCCGGACACCTTGACGGTCACGCCGGCAGGGATTGCTATGGGAGCCTTACCTATTCTTGACATAATCTATCCTCCTCCATTAATAAACGTAACACAGCACTTCGCCTCCGACCTTAAGGTCTTTGGCCTTCTTGTTGGTCATCACGCCCTGCGATGTCGACAGAATGGCGATACCCAGTCCGTTGAGCACGCGGGGCATGTCCTTGTAGCCAGTATACTGGCGCAGACCCGGACGCGACACCCTCTTGAGGTCCTTTATCGCGTTGACCTTGTCAACCGGATCATACTTCAGCGCGATCTTTATCACGCCTGCCGGGGTCTCACCGTCTATAAACTTATAGTTAAGAATATAGCCTTGTTCAAAAAGAATCTTGGTGATTTCTTTTTTCAAGTTTGAGGCAGGAATCTCCACCACGCGGTGGTTGGCCTTGATGGCATTCCTCAATCTTGTCAGATAATCTGCTATTGGATCAGTCATTTTTTGATATTGTTTAAATTGATTCGGACAGGCCGAACAATATTTAATACTCGTCGGTTTTCATTCCGGAGAGCCGCCTCCGCCGTGCCGTCGACGGCACTGTGGCAGGGCGTCCCGCGCAGCATATGTTTACCAGCTTGCTTTCTTCACACCCGGAATCAGACCCTGCGAGGCCATCTCGCGGAACTGTATTCTCGACAGTCCGAACTGGCGCATGTAGCCTTTCGGACGGCCTGTGATGGTGCAGCGGTTGTGCATGCGCACCTTCGAGGCGTTTTTCGGCAGCAGCTGCAGGCCCTCATAGTCGCCGGCTGCCTTCAGGGCATCGTGCTTGGCGGCATACTTGGCCACGAGCTTCGCTCTCTTCACCTCGCGGGCTTTCATTGATTCTTTTGCCATTTCTTATAGTCTGCTTGTTGTTTACTTTTTAGCATTCTTGAAGGGCAGACCGAACTCCTTGAGCAGGGCGTAGCCCTCTTCGTCGGTGTTGGCCGAGGTCACGAAAGTGATATTCATGCCCATCAGCTTGCTGATATTGTCGATGTTGATCTCCGGGAAGATGATCTGCTCGGTGATGCCGAGGGTGTAGTTGCCACGGCCGTCGAGCTTGCCTTCGATACCCTTGAAGTCGCGGATACGGGGCAGAGCCACGCGGATCAGACGCTCCAGGAACTCATACATCTTGTCGCGGCGAAGAGTCACCATCACGCCGATGGGCATCTTCTTGCGAAGCTTGAAGTTGGAGATATCCTTGCGCGAGAGAGTGGCCACAGCCTTCTGGCCGGTGATGTCGGTCAGCTCGCGGATAGCGGTCTCGATGATCTTCTTGTCCTGAGTGGCGTCGCCCAGACCCTGATTGATCACAATCTTCTTCAGACGGGGCACCTGCATGACGCTTGTATAGTTGAACTGCTTCTCCAGAGCAGGCACTATGCGCTCCTTATAGTCGTTTTTCAGTGTCGTTGTGCTCATCACTTAATCTCCTCTCCTGACTTTTGTGCGTAACGTACGGCGTGTCCCTCAGCGTCCTTCTTGCGGTAGACGCGGGTCGGCTTGCCGCTCTTGGGGTCAATCAGGCTCAGATTCGAAACGTGTACCGGAGCCTCCATCTTCACTAATCCGCCCTGCGGATGCTTGGCGCTGGGCTTGGTTGCCTTCGTGACGACATTCACGCCCTCCACGATGGCACGCTGCTTGGCCGTATCGACCTTCAGCACGCGGCCCGTCTTGCCGCGGTCGTCGCCCGCAAGCACGTAGACTGTGTCGCCCTTCTTGATATTAATCTTGTTCATTGTCTCTGTTGTACTTTCACGGGGATTATAACACTTCCGGAGCCAGCGACACGATCTTCATGTTGGTGGCGCGGAGTTCGCGGGCCACCGGACCGAAGATACGGGTGCCGCGCAGTTCGCCGGCATTGTTGAGAAGCACGCAGGCATTGTCGTCGAAGCGGATATAGCTTCCGTCCTGTCTGCGGATCTCCTTCTTGGTGCGTACCACCACGGCCTTCGACACCGTGCCCTTCTTCACGTCCGACGAAGGGATCACGCTCTTGACCGACACCACGATGATGTCGCCCACTGTGGCGTAGCGGCGGCCGGTGCCACCCAGCACGTGGATGCACAGGGCCTCCTTGGCGCCGCTGTTGTCGGCTACAGTCAATCGGCTTTCTGTCTGTATCATGATGCTTACTTAACTTTTTCGATGATTTCTACTAATCTCCATCTCTTGGTCTTGCTCAAGGGGCGGGTCTCCATCAGTCTTACGGTGTCGCCTACAGAGCACTCGTTGTTCTCGTCGTGGGCGTGATACTTCTTTGTCTTGTTGACAAACTTGCCGTAGATGGGGTGTTTCTCCTTCCACTTCACGGTCACGGTGATCGTCTTGTCGCCCTTGTTGCTCGACACAACGCCTATGCGTTCCTTACGTAAATTTCTTTCTTCCATAGTTTCCTCAGCGCTGTTTATTTGTTGTTGAGCTCACGCTGGCGCAACTCTGTCTTCACGCGGGCTATCATGCGGCGGTCGCGGCGTATCTGAGCGGGATTGTCAATCGGAGATACCGAATGATTGATCTTCAGCTGCGCATATTCATGCTCCATCACTTCCAGACGCTCCTTGAGGTCCTGCGTGCTCAGCTCTTTTATCTCTACTTTTTTCATAATCGCTTACACGTTTTGAGTCGGATCATAGTCACGACGTACCACAAACTTCGTTATCACCGGAAGCTTCTGGGCTGCAAGGCGCAGAGCCTCCTTGGCGATGTCGTAGCTGACGCCCTCCACCTCGATGAGCATGCGGCCGGGAGTCACAGGAGCCACGAAACCTTCGGGCGAACCTTTACCTTTACCCATTCGCACCTCGGCAGGCTTCTTGGTGATAGGCTTGTCGGGGAAAATGCGGATCCATATCTGGCCCTGACGCTGCATGTAGCGGGTCACGGCCACACGGGCAGCCTCGATCTGACGGCCCGTGATCCACTTCGACTCAAGAGT
The DNA here is from genome assembly GCA_947629175.1 of uncultured Muribaculaceae bacterium. Taxonomy (GTDB): domain Bacteria; phylum Bacteroidota; class Bacteroidia; order Bacteroidales; family Muribaculaceae; genus Paramuribaculum. The sequence goes on from CANRCT010000011.1 coordinate 13,993, forward strand.
CTTAATGCCAAACGAACCGAAGGCCAACTGGTTGCCACGCTGAGCGATGCCCTTCATGCGGCCTTTCTGCGCGCGGCGGAATTTTGTTTTCTTGGGTTGTAACATCTTCTTTTACTATGAGTTGGTTTAACGGTTGCCTGCGCCACCCTTACCGCCGCGGTCGCGACGGGGAGCGCCCTGGCCCGGACGGCTCTCTTTGCTCTGAGCTGTGAATGAAGGAGCCAGATCTTTCTTGCCATAGACCTCGCCACGGCAGATCCACACCTTGACGCCGATCACACCCACCTTGGTGTGGGCCTCCACCAGAGCGTAGTCGATGTCGGCACGCAGTGTGTGGAGAGGCGTACGGCCCTCCTTGAACATCTCGGAGCGCGCGATCTCGGCGCCGTTCAGACGGCCGCTGATCTGCACCTTGATGCCCTCGGCGCCGCTGCGCATCGTAGAGGCGATGGCCATCTTGACAGCACGGCGGTAGGCGATCTTGCCCTCGATCTGGCGCGCGATCGTGCTTGCCACGATCTGGGCGTCGAGATCCGGACGCTTCACTTCGAAAATATTGATCTGCACATCCTTGTCGGTGATCTTCTTGAGCTCTTCCTTAAGCTTGTCGACCTCCTGGCCGCCCTTGCCGATGATCAGGCCCGGACGAGAGGTGCACACCGTGATGGTGATAAGCTTGAGAGTGCGCTCGATGACGATGCGCGACACGCTGCACTTGGCAAGGCGGACGTTGAGATACTTGCGCAGCTTCGAATCCTCAAGGATGTTGTCGGGCAGTTTCTTGACGTCATACCAGTTGGAGTCCCAACCGCGGATGATTCCCAGACGGTTGCTAACAGGATTTACTTTCTGTCCCATGCCTTATGCTTTCTTTTTAGCGTTTTCGATTGTGTCAACTATGAGAGTCACGTGGTTGGCACGCTTGCGGATACGGTAACCGCGGCCCTGGGGAGCCGGACGCAGACGCTTCAGCATCGGAGCGCAGTTAACGTAGATAGTGCTCACACACAGCTCGCCGTTCTCGGCCTTTCTCTCATTCTTGGCTTCCCAGTTGGCGATAGCGCTCCGCAGCAGCTTCTCGAGCTTGGCAGCGGCCTCCTTGTTGGAGAACTTCAGGATGCCCAGCGCACGGTATACTTCCACACCGCGCACCATATCCGCTACAAGACGCATCTTGCGCGGCGACGAAGGGATATTGGTCAGCTTCGCGAAGGCGATATCCTTGCGCTCGGCCTTGATCCTTTCGGCAGTATTTCTTTTTCTTACACCCATTTGTATTTTTCTTTCTTTTTTCTTGTTAATGTCGGCGCTCCGCTATCACTTCTTGTTGCCGCCGTGGCCGCGGAAGTTGCGTGTCGGAGCGAATTCTCCCAGCTTGTGGCCTACCATGTTCTCGGTCACGTAGACGGGGATGAACTTGTTGCCGTTGTGAACCGCAAACGTATGGCCTACGAACTCGGGAGCGATCATCGAAGCGCGGCTCCATGTCTTGATCACCGACTTCTTGCCGCTCTCTTCCATCGCGGTCACCTTCTTCTCCAGCTTCACGCTGATATACGGCCCTTTCTTTAACGAACGACTCATATTTGCTTCTACTTAATCAGATTACTTTTTTCTTCTTTCAATAATGTACTTCGAAGAGCTCTTCTTCGGCGCACGTGTCTTCAGACCCTTGCTGTAGAGACCCTTGCGCGAACGCGGGTGTCCGCCCGAAGCGCGTCCCTCGCCGCCGCCCATCGGGTGGTCGACAGGGTTCATCACGACGCCGCGGTTGCGCGGACGACGGCCCAGCCAGCGTGAGCGTCCGGCTTTGCCGCTGCGCTCCAGCGAGTGCTCGCTGTTGCCCACGACGCCTACCGTAGCCTTGCATGCGGCCAGGATCTTGCGGGTCTCGCCCGAAGGTAATTTGATTATAGCATAGTCGCCCTCGCGCGAGATAAGCTGCGCGAATGTGCCGGCCGAACGAGCCATGAACGCGCCCTGTCCGGGGCGGAGCTCAATGCAGTGGATGAGGGTGCCGACGGGGATGTTTTTCAGAGGAAGCGAATTGCCTACCTCGGGAGCTGCTTCAGCTCCGCTCATCACCTTGGCACCTACTTCCAGGCCGTTGGGTGCAATGATGTATGCCTTGGCTCCGTCGACGTAGTAGAGCAGCGCGATGCGCGCCGACCTGTTGGGGTCATACTCTATCGACTTTACCACGGCAGGCACACCGTCTTTGTTTCTCTTGAAGTCGATGATGCGGTATTTCCTCTTGTGACCCCCACCCAGGTAACGGTTGGTGAGGTGTCCCTCGGCGTTGCGGCCGCCCGAGGATTTTTTGCCGACTGTAAGAGATTTTTCTGGCGTAGTAGCAGTGATCGTACCTTTAAACACGCCAATAACCTTGTGTCTCTGCCCCGGTGTTGTGGGCTTGAATTTTCTTACTGCCATCTCTTATTTATATGTTGCTGTAAAAGTCTATCGTCTGGCCTTCGCCTACAGTGATGAAAGCCTTCTTGTACGAGTTGCTCTTGCCGCGGAGAAGGCCGCTCTTGGTCCAGCGGCTCTTGTTCTTGCCGCGCACCACTGCCGTGTTGACGCTCACAACCTTGACGCCGTAAAGCTTCTCCACAAGGCTCTTGATCTCGGCCTTGTTGGCCTGGGGCGACACGCGGAAGGTGTAGCGGTTGAGCTTCTCCGTCAGCTTCGTCGCCTTTTCGGTGACTATGGGGGTTATCGTTATGTCCATTTCGAGTTGCTTTTTTGTCAAAGATTGTTTATGACCTCAAGGCCACCTTCCGTCAGGAGGATGGCATTGCTGTTCATTATCGCATAAGTGTTGACGTCCGCAGCGCGCATGATGCAGGCACCCGGAACGTTTCGAGCCGACAAATATACGTTTTTATTATTGTCTGCTAAAATGACAAGCACCTTTTTGCCCTCGGCTTCAAGATTTTTAGCAAAATTTATAAAATCTTTAGTCTTCGGAGCCTCGAAAGTAAAGTTTTCCACTACCTTCACCTGACCGTCCTGCACCTTGTAGGTCCAGGCGCTGCGGCGGGCGAGCTGCTTCACTTTCTTGTTGAGCTTGAAGCGGTAGTCGCGGGGACGCGGGCCGAAAACACGACCGCCGCCCACGAGAACGGGCGAGTTGATGTCGCCGATACGTGCGCCGCCGCCACCCTTCTGCTTGTGGAGCTTGCGGGTCGAGCCCGAAACCTCGCTGCGCTCCTTCGACTTGTGTGTGCCCTGACGCTGGTTGGCCAGATACTGCTTCACGTCGAGGTATACCGAATGCTCGTTGGCGTCGATAGCGAATACAGCGTCGTTGAGCTCCGCCTTGCGGCCGGTGTCCTCACCTTTGATATTGTATATAGCGAGTTCCATTATTTCTCAATTTTTACGATTGAACCTTTACATCCGGGTATCGAACCCTTGATCAGAAGCAGATTGTGCTCCGGCATCACGCGCAGCACCTGGAGGTTCTGCACCGTCACGTTCTCGTTGCCCATCTGGCCGGCCATACGCATGCCCTTGAACACCTTTGCAGGGTAAGAGCAGGCGCCCACCGAACCCGGAGCACGCAGACGGTTGTGCTGGCCATGAGTGCTCTGGCCTACACCGCCGAAGCCATGGCGCTTCACCACGCCCTGGTAGCCTTTACCTTTCGAAGTTCCCTGGATGTCGACGAAGTCGCTTTCCGAGAAAAGGTTGTCTACCGTGATGGTGTCGCCGGCCTTGTATTCGCCTTCAAAGCCCTTGAACTCGGCCAAGTGTCGCTGCGGGTTGACTCCTGCCTTCTTGAAGTGGCCGGCCTCGGGAGCGTTGGTGTGCTTGTCTTTCTTCTCGACAAAACCAAGCTGCAGGGCGCTGTAGCCGTCAGTTTCGGCAGTCTTTACCTGAGTCACTACGCAAGGACCTACTTCGATAACAGTGCACGGCACGTTCTTGCCGTCGGCACTGAAAACGGATGTCATTCCGATTTTCTTTCCTAATAATCCTGGCATTTCTCTTTGTTTTTAATCGTTGCTTTTCGTTGAATGTCTCTGAATCTCCCGTGAGGTCATCACACCTTGATCTCAACCTCCACGCCGCTCGGAAGCTCAAGCTTCATAAGCGCGTCGACGGTCTTGGCTGTCGAATTGTAGATGTCGATCAGACGCTTGAACGAAGAGAGCTGGAACTGCTCGCGGCTCTTCTTGTTGACAAACGTCGAGCGGTTGACAGTGAAGATCCGCTTGTGGGTAGGCAGGGGTATCGGGCCGCTTATCACAGCGCCGGTAGCCTTTACGGTCTTCACGATCTTCTCAGCCGACTTGTCGACCAGATTGTGATCGTAAGATTTCAGTTTGATTCTGATTTTCTGGCTCATATTGTTGTTTGGAATGAATGATTTTTTACTTGAGCAAATCCACGCGGCCCTGGCACTCGGTCAGCACGTTCTTGGCGATCGAGCTGCTTACCTCGCTGTAGTGGGAGAACGACATGGTCGAAGTAGCGCGGCCCGATGTGATCGTACGCAGAGCGGTCACGTAGCCGAACATCTCGGCAAGCGGAGCCTTTGCCTTCACCACGCGTGCGCCGCTGCGGCTTGTCTCCATGCCTTCCACCTGGCCGCGACGCTTGTTGAGGTCGGAGATCACGTCGCCCATGTTCTCCTCCGGCGTCACTACCTCGATCTTCATGATCGGCTCCAGAAGCACGGGGCCGGCCTTTTCCGAAGCCTTCTTGAAGGCCTGGATGGCGCAGAGCTCAAACGACAGCTGGTCGGAGTCGACCGGATGGAACGAACCGTCGATCACGGTCACCTTCAGGTGCTCCACGGGATAACCGGCGAGAACGCCGTTCTTCATAGCGTTGGTGAAACCCTTCTGGATGCTCGGGATGAATTCCTTGGGGATATTGCCGCCCTTCACCTCGTCGACAAACTGGAGGTTGCCCTCGAAGCCCTCGTCGACAGGCTCCACGCGCACGATGATATCGGCGAATTTACCACGGCCGCCGGTCTGCTTCTTAAACACCTCGCGGAGCTCCACAGGCTTGGTGATGGCCTCCTTGTAGGTAACCTGCGGACGGCCCTGGTTGCACTCTACCTTGAACTCGCGGCGCAGACGGTCGATGATGATGTCGAGGTGAAGCTCGCCCATGCCGCTGATGACGGTCTGGCCGGTCTCCTCGTTGGTCTGCACGCGGAATGTCGGATCCTCCTCGGCCAGCTTCTGCAGGCCCACGCCCAGCTTGTCGAGGTCTTTCTGAGTCTTGGGCTCTACGGCGATACCGATCACGGGATCGGGGAAGTCCATGGCCTCAAGCACGATCGGGTGGTTCTCGTCGCACAGCGTGTCACCGGTGCGGATATCCTTGAAGCCCACGCCTGCGCCTATATCGCCGCAGCCGATCATCTCTTTAGCGTTCTGCTTGTTGGAGTGCATCTGGAACAGACGGCTGACGCGCTCCTTCTTGCCCGAGCGGGCGTTGAGCACATAGCTGCCGGCAACGACGTCGCCGCTGTAGACGCGGAAGAATGTCAGACGGCCTACATAGGGGTCGGTAGCGATCTTGAACGCCAGAGCGCACATCGGAGCGTCGCTCGAAGGCTCGCGGGTCTCGATCTCGTCGGGATTGCCGGGGTTGTGGCCCTCGACTGCGCCGGCGTCGAGAGGCGACGGCAGGTAAGCGCAGACTGCGTCGAGCAGCGGCTGCACGCCCTTGTTCTTGAACGACGAGCCGCAGATCATCGGCACGATCTCCATAGCCAGAGTGCCCTTGCGCAGAGCGCGGCGTATCTCGTCCTCGGTGATCGTGGAGGGGTCGTCGAAATATTTCTCCATGAGAGCGTCGTCAAACTCGGCGATCTTCTCAAGCATCTTGTCGTGGTATTCCTGAGCCTCGTCCATAAGGTTGGCGGGAATCTCGTCCACCTCATACTCGGCGCCCATGGTCTCGTCGTGCCAGAAAATGGCTTTCATGCGGATCAGGTCGACAACGCCCTTGAATGTCTCCTCGGCGCCGATAGGTATCTGTATCGGGCAGGGGTTTGCGCCGAGCACATCCTTGAGCTGGCGGCACACCTCGAAGAAGTTCGCGCCCGAGCGGTCCATCTTGTTGACGTAGCCGATACGGGGCACATTGTACTTATCGGCCTGACGCCATACGGTCTCCGACTGAGGCTCTACGCCGCCTACGGCGCAGAATGTAGCGACAGCGCCGTCGAGCACACGCAGCGAACGCTCCACCTCGACGGTGAAGTCCACGTGTCCCGGAGTGTCGATAAGATTGATCTTGTATTTTTCGTCGGCGTATTTCCAGAATGCCGTTGTGGCGGCCGAAGTGATGGTGATGCCACGCTCCTGCTCCTGCTCCATCCAGTCCATGGTGGCGCCGCCGTCGTGCACCTCACCTATCTTGTGAGTCAGACCCGTGTAGAAAAGTATACGCTCCGAAGTCGTCGTCTTGCCGGCGTCGATATGAGCCATGATACCTATGTTGCGGGTAAACTTCAGTTGTTCGTCAGATTTTGCCATTGATCAAATATTGTGTCGTTTTCGATGTATTGTTGGTCACGCACGCCGGCTTATCAGAAACGGAAGTGGGCGAAAGCGCGGTTGGCCTCGGCCATCTTGTGCATGTCCTCCTTGCGCTTGAATGCGCCGCCCTGCTCGTTGTAGGCATCGACGATCTCAGCGGCCAGCTTGTCGGCCATCGTCTTGCCGCCGCGCTTGCGGGCGTAAGATATAAGGTTCTTCATGGATATCGACTCCTTGCGGTCGGGACGGATCTCCGTGGGCACCTGGAATGTGGCGCCACCTACGCGGCGGCTCTTCACCTCCACCTGGGGAGTTACGTTTTCCAGAGCTTTCTTCCACACCTCAAGGGCTGTCTTCTCCTCGTTGGGGAGCTTGCTCTTCACGGTCTCGAGAGCGCTGTAGAATATCGTGTAAGCGGTGTTCTTCTTGCCGTCATACATCAGATGATTCACAAATTTCGACACGCGAACGTCGTTAAACACCGGATCGGGCAATACAATCCGCTTTTTGGGCTTTGCTTTTCTCATTTTTAATTTAAGTGTTGTTTTTGTTTGCTTGGTTGCTGCATCTTTCTTCTTCAACTGACAGCGCCCTCCGGCGCCCGTTTACTCAACCTTGAATTAGCCTTCCAGTAAATCAAAAACGAAGTTAAAAACTTTGTTTTTCCTCCCCGCACACCGGGGAAGTCCGTAAGAATCGGCTTATTCCTGCGCGGTTTATTTCTTAGCGGCTTTCGGACGCTTTGCGCCGTATTTGCTGCGACGCTGCGTGCGGTCCTTCACACCGCTTGTATCGAGCGTACCGCGAACGATATGATAGCGCACACCGGGAAGATCCTTCACACGGCCGCCGCGCACCAGCACGATCGAGTGCTCCTGCAGGTTGTGTCCCTCGCCGGGAATGTAGCTGTTCACCTCCTTGCCGTTGGTCAGTCTCACACGGGCTACCTTACGCATAGCCGAGTTAGGCTTCTTGGGGGTAGTGGTGTACACGCGCACGCACACACCGCGACGCTGCGGACAGGAGTCCAGGGCCGGAGACTTGCTCTTATCCTGGAGGGCAACACGTCCTTTTCTTACTAATTGCTGAATCGTTGGCATCTTAGTCTTTTACTTTTTAACTTTTCGTTTATTACTGATTTCTTTTCGTTTCTTCCGAACAGGCTTTTCCGCACTCCGCATGAACCAGCCCGACACACTGCCTGACAGGCAGTTACAGCCGAGTTTACACACTTTGTCCATTAAAGCGATGCAAAATTACTCACTAATTTTCTAATACGCAAACAATTCGCACATTTTCTCACAGTTTTATCCGTTTTTCGGTTTTTTCAGTTTCTGACAAAAAACATTCCTGATACAACATTTTTTCACCTTTGCCGAGGCTTGCATCGTAACTTTTTTGTAACTTCGCGCCATATTATTCAACGCTATACAGCTGGAGTCATGCTCAACATCATACTGAGAGACGTGCCGGAAGTCCGCGAAAACCTTCTTCCGCTGACATTTACCCGGCCGGTAGCCGATCTGCGGCTCGGCATCCTCACTCTGCGCCAGAAGTGGGAGAGAAGCCTCCCGGCGGTCTATTCATATCTGACACCCGAATACCTCGCGGTAAAGTATCCCGCAATCTCGTCGCCCGACGGCGACAGCTATATTGTCTCGGCCCACTTCTTCCCGACTCCGGGAGTGGTGGAAGGCGTAGAACGCCTGAAAAAAGGACAGGCGCTGATGTTCCACGACGAGGAGATAGCCCGGCGCTGTCCCCTCGAAGAGCGCCCGTCAGAGCTCATACAGCTCGACGAAATACCTCTGCGCCTGATGCATCCCTACGACATATTCCTCCTCAACGCCACTGCGCTCGACTATGACTTCACGCTTCTCACAGCCGGCCGGCAGTCGGCCGAGCCATCCCGCTCCAACACCATCATCGGCGATCCTTCGCGCCTTTTCATAGAGCCCGGAGCCATCATGGAAGGGGCTACGGTCAACGTCAACACAGGGCCGGTATACCTCGCGACCGGTGCGGAAATCATGGAGGGGACATGCATACGTGGCGGACTTGCGCTTTGCGAGGGAGCCCAGATCAAGATGGGCGCCAAAATCTACGGAGCCACCACTATAGGCCCGCATGCCAAGGTGGGAGGCGAGGTGGCCAACACCGTGATAATCGGCTATTCCAACAAAGCTCACGACGGATTTCTCGGCAACGCCGTCATCGGCGAATGGTGCAATCTCGCGGCCGGATGCGTGGCCTCAAACCTCAAGAACGACTACACCGAAATAAAACTGTGGAACTACCCGGCACGACGCTTCCAGCGCACCGGTCTGCAGTTCTGCGGCCTCATCATGGGCGACCATTCCAAAACCGGAGCCAACACGATGATCAACACAGCCACGGTTTTCGGAGCCGGCGTCAATTTCCACGGCTCGGGATATCCCCGCAATTTCGTGCCCTCCTTCACCGAAGGATCCACAGCTGCCATGACCGAAGTGCCGTTCAACAAATTCATCGATACCGCGCGCCGGGTGATGGCACGCCGCAACGTCAGCCTCACACCTGTCGACATCGACATCTACCGACACCTCTATGAACTGACCGACACCTACCGCTGACCAGGGCCGGCGACGCGTCGGCCAGACACACAGCGGCTACAGCTCGATCCTCTGACGGCGTCCGCGCTGAGTGAAACTTTTCTTCAGCTTTATCAGCCGGCTGTAGGCCGAACGCACCCTGAGCCACAGCGGCGAAGTGACAGTGGCTATATCCGTGGTCATGGTATCGGTCATGGTGATCTCTTCCATCCTCTCGCCGAACTGCTCGGGGTAAATCACGATCATATTGTTGCTTGCAAAATACTTCTGCAGGAATTCAGGGAGCGTGTCGAGATATCCGGCATGCGACACCGAAGCCTTGCGGGCGTTGACCACTACGAAGAGGTCGTCGTCAAGCACACGGTTTGACAGCACCAGGAAATCATCCCAGTCCTCCACCTTGCGGTATTCCGACCGTATCTCATACTGTCCGCGACGTATCACCGCCTCTATGAATCGCCGCGTAGCCACGTCGCAGCAGAATATCAGGCGGCAGCCGAGCTGCGAGGCAAGATTGCACAGCGACGTGACCCATGCGGAGAAGCCTGTCTCATACTGAGCGTTGGCCGGCACGGCCACCACGATTCTCGCGATCGTGTTGACCGGGATGAAAAATCGCGATATGACGAGCATCTTATTGGTGGCTCTCAACAGATTGGGCAGCTTGTCGCCGAAAAACGAGTCGATTATTGTCGTGCGCCGGTGCAGACCGATTATCACCCTGTCGATGTCGCGCTCCTCAATAGTGTTGACAACTCCGGTCACGAAATTAAGGTCATAGCGGTCGATGGCATCGATGGTCACGTCGACACTGGCGGCCGCCTTTTCCGCTGTGTCAAGCGACACTCTGCCGAGCGACCTCGAAGCGGCCGAATTGTCATTGCGCACATGCAGTGCATAGACCTTGCCGCCCGACCTGCGCTTGTCGCGCATCAGCATGGCCAGGTCCACGAGCTCGCGGGCGGTCACCGGATTCGCCACAGGAATCAGCACATTCTCGCGCCCTTTTCCCTGTTCCTCCGTCCGCGCGGCATCGCTCTCGTCCTCCTCAAGCGCCATCACCTTCAGACGGCTTGCGGCTCTCGAAGTGCCGATCGACGAAACGGTACACGTCACCAGTATCATGATAACCGTCCCGTTGAGTATCACCTCATCAAACAGCCCCATGCCGTAGCCGATCATCACCACGGCGAGCGCTACCGCCGTATGGGCATTGCTCAGCTGGTACATCATCGACCGCTCCGTACTGTTCATGCCGAACGTTTTCTGGGTAGCCACAGCAGCGAGCCATTTCGTCCCCATTGCTACAGCCGACATCACACCGGCGGCATAAAGAGTCGACCATCCGCGCATCACCACCCCGACATTTATCAGCATGCCTACGCCAATCAGAAAGTATGGGATGAAAATGGCATTGCCCACGAATTCTATGCGCGACATCAGCGGAGACCGGGCAGGAATATAGCGGTTGAGCACCAGTCCGGCAAAAAAAGCACCAAACACCCCCTCTATGCCCGCCCATATGGCGAGCTGCGCGGCGGTAAACATCATAGCCAGCACGTAGACATACTGCAGTATGCTGTCGTTCCAGCGCTTGAAAAACCAACGGGTAATCCGGGGATATGCGTAGGTAAGCACTATACAGTATACGGCCAGAAGCCCGAGAAGCTTCACAGTACCTCCTGCGCGGAACTCGCCGTCGTGGAATGTTCCCACCACTCCGGCAAGCACTATAAGAGAGCCCAGCACCGTGAAGATCGTGCCCGCTATGGCTATCACTACCGGCGCCGAGCGCGTCAGGCCGAAGCGCGATACTATAGGATAAGCTATCAGCGTGTGGGCCGAAAACATAGAGGCCATCAGCACGGCCGTCAGAGCGTCAAGCCCGAGCAGCAGACCCGACGCCACGGCGCCGAGCGCAAGCGGTATGACAAACGTGTAAAGCCCGAAGACCACCCCCTTGCGGAGATTCTTCTTCAGGTGATACATGTCGATCTCTATGCCGGCCAGAAACATCAGGTAGAACAGACCTACCTGGCCGAACACCTCGAAACTCATGTCGCGGGCAAGGAGGTTGAACCCATAGGGCCCTACCGTCACACCCGCCACTATCAGCCCTATGACCTGCGGTATGCGCAGTTTGTTGAGCACGATTGGAGTAACGAGAATGATCAGGAGCACCGCCAGAAATATAGGCACTGGCGATGTCAGCAGAGGCGTCGAGGAGTGTATGGCCGGGACGAGCGCCATCTTTGGGATCAGGCTCCGAATTTCTTGCCGTGGGCCAGCAGATACTGAGCGATCTGCACGGCGTTGAGGGCCGCGCCCTTCTTGATCTGGTCGCCTACAATCCAGAACGACAGACCGCGCTCATTGGCGAGATCCTCGCGGATGCGGCCTACATATACCGGATCGCATCCGGCTACGTCGAGAGGCATCGGATAGCGCTTGCTGGCCGGATCGTCGACCACAACTACCCCTTCGGCCGAGGCAAAAGCCTTGCGAGCCTCTTCGACGCCGATCGGGCGCTCAGTCTCTACCCATACAGCCTCCGAATGAGCGCGCATCACCGGCACGCGGACGCACATGGCGCTCACCGACAGCTCCGGCTCATGCATGATCTTGCGCGTCTCGTTGAACATCTTCATTTCCTCCTTCGTGTAGCCGTTGTCGGTAAACACGTCGATATGAGGTATCACGTTGTAGGCAAGCTGATAGGCAAACTTGCTGACCGTAGGCTCCTCGCCGCGGCCAAGCTGGGCGTACTGTTCCACCAGCTCGTCCATCGCCGCAGCTCCTGCGCCGCTCGCCGCCTGATATGTGGCCACATGCACGCGCCTGATCTTCGACAGATCGTTGATAGGCTTGAGAGCGACCACCATCTGTATGGTCGTGCAGTTGGGGTTGGCGATTATGCCGCGGGGAGTATTGAAGGCATCCTGGCCGTTGACCTCGGGCACCACCAGAGGCACATCCTCGTCCATACGGAAAGCGCTTGAGTTGTCGATCATCAGAGCGCCGTGCTTCGTGATGGTTTCGGCAAACTCTTTCGAGGTTCCCGCTCCGGCCGAAGTGAAGGCGATGTCGACCCCCTTGAAGTCGTCGTTATGGCAAAGTTCCTTCACGGTGATCTCCTTGCCGCGGAAAGCATACTTGCGGCCCGCGCTGCGGCTTGAGCCGAAAAGAAGCAGCTCGTCGATGGGGAAATTCTGCTCTTCGAGCACTCTGAGAAACTCCTGGCCTACGGCGCCGGAGGCGCCAACTATTGCAACTCTCATTTCCAGTCTGTGTGATATTATTGAAATACTTGTGTGAATGCTTGTGAAATATCGCCGCAAAGTTACGAAATATTACCATATTTCTGCCGACATATCCTGCCAATATCCCGCAGCAGTCACTTTTTAGCCTCACTTTTCAGTCATCTTGATCCGGGAGTGGATGTGTTGACGACCGCATCGGCATCGATAAGTTTCTCCACACCCCTCTTCTGTTTGCCCCATTGCAGATTGTAGGAGACAGAAACATAGGGGATCCTGAGATCCACGCGCATATGCTTCACGTTGGAGTTATAGCGGTTGAGCTGTCGTGCGCCCTGGTCATATTTGCCGAACGGCATCAGCATGCCTACGCCAAACTGCCATTTACGCCAGTTATACGACAGATCGATTATCGACAGATCCTCATTCCACGAGATCCTTTCACCGAAAAGAGTTCGTGCCGACTTTTCATACTGCGCCGAGAGCACAAATCCATTATGGGCCAGCATCAGCCGTACGTTTCCACTCCAGTTGTGGTTGTAAAGGCGGTAACCCGTTCCCCTCATGCGTTCGGCACGATATGCGATGCTTCCTGCCGCAGTGAGCCATTCAGGGATGATTTCCACCTGCGGCGAGAGATCAAACACAATATTCTGAAATCCGCGGCTGTTTTCGAACGTGGTGATCAGGCGGTCGCCGTCCCAACACAGGAAGGGAGCTATCGCATCAGGCGACGTGAGCGCGCGGATACCGAATGTGCCGTCGACACGCGGCAGACTGAAACTGTAGCGGAAACTCAGCATATACGACTTCGACGTTTTGAGAGCCGGATTTCCGATCTGCCATTGGAAGCCGTCGGTCTGCTGAGGCGCTATGTTTGTTTCGGACAACGAAGGCGCCGTCTGCCATGACGAGAATCCGAGGCGCAGCCGATGATTTGAATTGATAGAATATGTGAGCGAGACCTGCGGACGGTAGTGCCAGGAGCTCTGTCCCTGATCGGATTCATGGAAATGGAATGCGGTGTATTGGGCACCCATCCCGGCCGTCAATGTGAGATTATTGATGCGCCGGTAATATTCGGCAAAGAAATAGGCTTTGTCCTGCTTCTGATGAAACACACTGTTGTCGAGGTTGCGGTACGCGGTGCGGTTACGGTTGGCCTTGTAGGAGGTCCCGACGGTCAGACGCGCCTTGTTCCATTGTTTTATATAGTCAGCTTCGAATGCATATGCCTGATTGCGGTCTACAATGCGGGTGGAAACATCAGTGAGCGGATTCCCTGTACCCTGCACCTGTTCTCTGTATTCCGAAAAGGAATGTCCCTGGTAATATGAAGCGCCGAAATCGACCACGAGCGTCTGTTTATGCGGGAAATGATGCTCGTAGTAAGCCGAGAGCGAAGGCATAGTCCCTTGCGATCCGCTGGCGTTATCAAGCCGGATGTCGCTCCCCGAGTCGCTGAGCCGGAGAATGCCTTGGTATTTTTCCTTGGAGGAGATGTTTCGGTATCCCTGTAACGACATGTAAAACACCGTTGTATCAGGTTTGATGTGGCTGTAGGTGAGCCATGCGAATGCCTTGCTGTCATCAGCCGCGCCGCTGAGGGGCACCTCGGTACGTGTCAGCGAATAGCCGTCAGGATAGGTGAAGGTTTCTTTATAGTCGCGATGTCCTTTGATATCGTCGGTCATTTTGTAAGATGACCCGAGACTCCACTGCGATTTGCCCGTGTTCAGTTTCACATCGGCGGAATAATTACCGAACCGGGTGATCAGAGCCGGTCGGGCGCTGAGCATCAACGACCCGCCCGCCGAAGGATTGGCCACTATGATATTAAGCACATACGCCGCACCATTGTAGCGCAGGCCGGGATTATCAATCCATTCCACCCGCTTTATCGACTCCGGCAAGAGCGAACGCACCTGTTCAATGGTCGCCTCGCGGCCGTTTATGCGTACCTGTACCACCTGGCCGCCTGAAGTGACCGAGCCCATCGCATCATTGACCGTCAGTGTGGGTATCATAAGATTGTTGAGCAGCTGCATGCCGTTTCGGGCGTTTTCGACAGCGCTTACCGACGGATAGAGCACATCCATGTCAGGCTTGCGGATCATTCGGGGCGCCTGAATGACTATTTCGTCGAGAGTCCGTTCCGCTACGGTATCGGCAGCTTCCTGTGAAAGTGCTGCGGCGGGAAGCAGAAGTGCCGTCACCGCCATCATAATTTTTCTAAAGATTGTCGTTCTCATATTGCGATATGTTTTGTTGATTTCACATCGCAAAATTAGAGCTGAACCGATCTTAATACCAAAAGCAAAACTCTTAATCGAGCATCGCCAACACCCTGAATATCAGCGATAGCACAGATTAAAAGTCTTAATAGCGCACGGCGGACTCTAAATAAATCTTAATCGTCGGCCTCCTGACGCAGGAAAGCCACTATATCCTCCTTCTCGGGGACACCGAGTTTCTTTCTTACGGAGGATTTGCGCACATAGATTGTAGCAGCAGTCTGTCCGGTGATGACACTGATCTCCTTGGTGGAGAATCCGGCCACCATCAGAGCTATGATCTGCTCCTCTCTGTCGGTGAGCACACTTCCATGGCGCTTGTGCAATCCGGAGTAAAAACCGTTATACAGATTATCGACCATACCATAGACGTTCTCCCAGCTGACGAGCGAACCGTCTTTGCCGTTTTCCACCGAAGATAATTTGCGGAGCATTTCACGGTTCTGTTGAGTGGGCGTCTCGGCGACCATTTTGATTATGCCGAGCTGCTGGAGCATGGCTCTGCGCAAGGCATCGTTTGTCGACGTGTCTTTCGGAGTGGTTTTCGACTCATCGACCAATTTCTGCAATATCTCATTGCGTTCCAGCATCTCCAGAGCCTTGCGTTTCTTGTTTCTCGCATACCATGTCAATGCTCCTGTCACGAGCAGGGCGGCAAGCACCGTAATGATCAGCAACGCCCTCTGCCGGTCACTCTTTGCCTTGAGGATCAGCCGCTGATTTTCGATTTCAAGGGCGCTTTGCTCTGATTCCTCCTGCAGATACTGCGTGCGTAGAAGATTATTTCTTTGACGATTATTGATCGACGCTATCTTAATCAGTCTTAATCTGCCGGTATTCTGAAAGTCAAACATGGTATTGAGGAAGTAGGAGAAACTATTATAATACCCCTTTTCTGCCTCTGATATACCTCCGGCACAACTGTCGGCCATGCCCAGTTCCTGAATCGCAAGATCCCTGTTGCCCATATTGAAAAGAGCCAGTGATTTCCATAAATGGATATAGTGCTCTACAGAACTTCCAGGCTCCTTCTGCAGATATCTGTCAGCTAACTCCAGACACTCGGAATAATTGCCCTGTTCTTCGAGCACTCCCAGCTTCTCATATTCATAGTCAAATATCTTTGCGGCTGATTTAGAACCTACAGCCTGATCAACAAGCTCGTTAAGGACAATAAGCGCCGAATCATTTTGTCCGTCAAACAGATAATCACTGTAAAGCCAATATCTGTACAGTTGCTGCCACGCCGAATCCCGGTCAATTGAAATCAACCTCTTTATGACGGGTCGGTTTCCGGTCTCTTCAAAAAGTTTCGTGCTCCAGTAGGCTCTTTTGCGCAAAGGGTATATGGCTACACTGTCAGGCAGCCCGGTGAGATCTGACAATGAATCCAGTCGCCCGATTGCATTTCTGTCGCCACAGATCCAGTAGTCGTATAGCGCCGACAATGTAGCGCTTCTTACAGCTCGGTTTATATCTTTATCCCGGTAATAATCGGCTGAGAATCTGATTAACGAATCTGAGACTCTGAGATCTCCGAGATTATCGTGTATAGAGGCCTTTATCAGATGAAACTGAGCTTTCAGCGAGTCAACCCTTATTTCGGACGGTTCGATAATATCTATCAGCGCCAATGCGCTGTCGGGATACTCATCAGCTATACTTTCGGCGTGAGAAAGTATTTGCACATACCTTTGTGATCGGGAACATGCTGCTCCGATACTCGCCATGATAATCCCTGCAAGCATCAGAATCACTGAAAGTTTATATGCTGGTTCTCTTGTCTCCATTTTCAATGTAGAGTCCTTATCACCTCCGAAGAATCCTGAGCAACTCCATGCACATGCGCGAATTGTGGTAAGGACACTTCCAGAATCCGGCCTTGTCGTCCTTACGGTTGACGCTGCCGTCGGGCATCACGCTCCAGTGCCATTCGCCCTGCGTATGGTCGACCAGACGGCTGTCGATATACCGCCACGTCTGCAGTGACTTGTCGAGCTGTCCCGGCATCCCGTGACGGTCGGCGAGCCACGCCTGACCTACCGCACACTCGGCCTGCACCCACCAGTGCTTCTCGTTGTCGTAGGAGCCGGAGGCATGCCGCTCGTAGACCATCGATCCGTCATGGCACCTCCCTTCGAGACCAGCTTCGGCGATCAGACGTGTATGGATCATCGCCTTTTCGAGCCGCTCCGGATCGCCGAGCGCCTCCGCCGCCTCAAGCAGCAGCCACGAGGCCTCGATATCGTGGCCGAACGACTGCTCGCGGTCCTGGCGTCGCCAGTCGGCGTCGAAAAAGAGGCCGAGATGATGGCTCTCGTGATCCTCGATCCGGTCGAAAAATATATCGAGCAGGCTGCCTACGGCCTCCTCCAGAGCCGGAGTGCGGTTCGCCTTGAGCAGTCCCGTATACCCTTCAAGTACATGCAGGTGAGTGTTCATCGTCTTGCATGCATTGGCATCCTTGTCGCTGAGCCTCATGTCGGCGATCTGTTCCCAGCTGCGCGTCGTAGCCTCGATATAGCCTCCGAGCCTGCGGTCGCGGCTGTGCCGCTCTATGCAGTCAAACATCTCCATCGCCCGGTCGAGGACAGCGACTTCGCCGGTCGCCCGGTAAAATTCGGCATATGCATAGACAGCAAAGGCTATCGCATAGAATTGCTTGCGGTCGTCGGCCGGAGTTCCATCGGACTTCACCGACCAGTATACACCCCCCTCCCTCTGGTCGATGAAGTGAGCCTCGAAATATCTGTAAGCCTTGCGAGCCGCTTCAAGATACCGGTCATCGCCCGTCTGGCGCCAGGCAGCCGCGAACGTCCAGAGGATACGCGCGTTGAGCACGGCGCCCCGGTCGGCCTCGGGGTGAAGCACATCGTTGCCGTCGCGCCGCCCGTAGAAGCCGCCTTCCGCATCGGCCATCCATTCAAGCCAGTAAGGGAGGATGTTGTCGCGCAGGCAGCCCTCGAGTTCGGCCGCCCACGCATTTTTCATCTCAGATGTCATAACCGTCGGGGAAAGTTCAGACGAGATTGGCGAAATCCTCCATATCGTCCTTGCGCGGGCCGTCGGCCGGCTTCATTCTCATCGCTTTCAGGTCGGCCATGATCTGATCCATCCGTTCGCTTGTCAGCGGATAGATCCATAGCAGCAGGAATGCCACGAGCGCCAGACCCGCAGGAATAAAGCTCATCATGGCCATGATGCCGTCGAGCGCGAGCTGCGGCTGCACGGCGCCGGGAGCTGTGTCATATCCGAAACCGCTGAGCAGCCACATGACTGCCGCACCGCCGAATGCGCTGCCGAATTTCTGTGCCATCGAGGCCGACGAGAAGATCAGGCCGGTAGAAGCCGAGCCGTTGGTCAGCTCCGAATAGTTGGCTACGTCGGCATACATGCTCCATACCAGAGGCGACACCACGCCGAGGGCCACGGCAAACACCACCTGCAGCCCCACCATGGCCCATATGCCGCCGGTCGTGGCCGGGCAGAACCAGAAAGCTACGCTCGTGGCTATGATGACAAGCAGCGATATCATGAATGTGGATTTTTTGCCCCATTTCGACGACAGAGGCACTGCCAGAGGCACGCTGACCATGTTGACAAGCTCGCCGATGCACAGGAACACGCCGGCTGTCAGAGCGAATGTCAGTATCTTGACGTCGTGCGAGCCGCCGATGATGTTGGCGAACAGATAGGCCACCGCCGATCCGCGGATGATATTGTAGAAATTATTGAAGATGGCCACGCCGTTCATGATCCACCAGGGCTTGTTGGTCAGCAGTGTGCGGAAATCCTTGCCGACCGACGCCTTCGACCTCGAATCGACCACCTCGCGTGTCAGCAGGAAGCACAGCACGAACAGCACGCAGCACACTCCGCCTATCACCGTCATGGCCAGCGTCCACGCCCTGGGACCGCACTCCTCTATCGGAGTGCTGGCGCCTGTGCCGTTAAACAGGCCGCAGAGCGGTTCCCATGCCAGCAGGGCCATGAAGCTTCCCGCATAGGCGAAAAACATACGGTACGACGAGAACACCGTCTTCTCCTGCGAGCTTGTGGTCACCACATCGAGCATAGCCCCGTAAGGCACGTTGATAGCCGTGTAGCACGTCATCATGAGTATATAGGTGAAATAAGCCCAGAACAGCTTGAAGCCATAGCCTGTGTCGGGGGTGGTGAACAGCATCACTCCGCACACCGCGAACGGAATCGCTATCCATAACAGATACGGACGGTATTTGCCCCAGCGAGTGTGGGTGCGGTCGCAGATAATGCCCATCATCGGATCGCTGACGGCATCCCACACACGGGTGACAAGCATCAGCATGCCTGCGTCGATAAGGCTGAGCCCGAAGATATTGCTGTAGAAGAAAGGAAGGAAGAAACTGAAGATCTTCCAGAACATCGACGACGCCATATCGCCGAAACCATAACCGATTTTTTCAGAAAGTCGTGCCATGACAGTGATTTAAGAAAGCTTATTATGATTGGTTTTGATTCATTTCCTCAGTCCGCGCCGCATATCCCTCGTTGCGATCGATCAGGCGGTTGATCGCCTTTACCGATTCGCCGGTGAAGAGCCCGTCGGAGGGAGTATGGAGACAATAGTCGACCAGGCGGTCGACAGTCGACGTAGCCACATGCATGCGGGTGTCGCTTGAAGCGTAATAGATGAATACCCTGCCGTCATCGTCGGCTATCCAGCCGTTGGAGAACAGCACGTTCATCACGTCGCCGACATATTCTTCGCCTACGGGAGCCATCAGATAGCCGCCCGGAGTGGCGATCGCACGCCATGGCTCCTCAAGCGAGGTCATGTACATATAGAGCACATAGCGCAGACCCGACGCACAGCCTCTGACACCATGGGCAAGGTGAAGCCACCCGCGCGGAGTCCTGATAGGGTGAGGCCCTTCGCCGTTTTTCACCTCCTTGATCGTATGGTATGCACGCGCGTCGATGATGCGCTCCGAAGTGATCTCGGCGTGGGTCATGTCATCCACGAGCGCCCAGCCGATACCGCCACCGCTCCCGGTGTCGATGAAACCGTCCTGCGGCCTGGTATACAGGGCATATCTGCCATCGAAGAATTCGGGATGAAGCACCACATTGCGCTGCTGGCTCCGGCTCTTCAGGTCGGGCAGACGCTCCCAGTCGCGGAGATTGCGCGTGCGGGCTATGCCGCAGGCTGCCACAGCGGCCGACAGATCCTCGGGATGGGCCGGATCGTGACGCTCCACGCAGAAGAGCCCGTAGACCCATCCGTCCTCATGGAGGGTCAGACGCATGTCATAGACATTCGTGCCCGGTTCATCGGTGTCGGGCATTGTTATCGGCCGACCGGTGAAACGGAAGCCGTCGACGCCATTGTCGCTCTCCGCAAGAGCGAAATACGACTTGCGGTCCATGCCCTCCACTCTTACCATAAGCACGTATTTGCCCTTCCACTTGATAGCGCCGGAATTAAGCGTGGCGTTGACGCCGATGCGCTCCATGAAATACGGATTAGTGGCAGGATTGTAGTCATATTTCCAGATCGGCGGCACGCTCTCGGCCGTGATTATCGGATTGGCCCAGCGCTCATATATGCCGTTGCCCTCTATCGGAGTGTTCTTTGCGGCTATATGTGCGGCATATCGCTCCTCCACCAACTTTTTACGTTGCTCAAACGTATTCATCATCTGTCAATTATATTATCTGACCCGGCGGCTTCATCGCTCCGGCTCATCTGATCTTGTTCATTTCCTTTGCGAAGACTGTGCGCCCGTCGGCATGGAATTTTCTGAAATCATCCTCGGAGTCATGTCCGCGCCATGGAGCGAAGAAGTGCCCCGGCTTGTCGTGGGCGTTGCGCCACACCACCACATATGCCACCGGATACTCGCTGACGATGGGAAGCAGCACCTCGGTCCACCATCGCGGCATGGTCACCCCTTCGAGACCGGTCTCGGTGAAAGCCACTGTCTTACCCCTCTCGCGGGCGGCTCGCGTGGCGGCTCCCAATGTAGCGGCGGCCGCGTTGCGGTAGACATCAAGCGAGGATTCTCCGCCCCAGTGATATACGTCGGCGCCCATGATGTCGACATATTCGTCGCCGGGATACCGCTCCATATATTCGTCATAGTCCTTCACGCGGTCGGGGGAATATGCCCATACCACATTGTCGATGCCCTCCTGATCCATCACCTCACGGGTCAGACGCCACAAAGCGCGGTAGTCGTCGGCGGAGCATTGGTCACTACCCCACCAGAACCAGTTGCCGGTATGCTCATGCCACGGGCGGAAAACCACCGGAATGCGCGATCCACCCGCATCGGTCAGCGACCCTATGAAGCGGGCAGCGCGACGCACCTGCTCGCGGAACCGGCCGTTGATTTCCTTATCATTAATGATACGGCTTACTATCATTGTGTCGCTGCACTGCCAGCTGTCGCCGCCGTCGACCGGATTGACCGAATGCCAGCTGAAGGCGTTGATGCCCCCGCGGGCGTCCTGTGCTATGACTTCGGCACGTATCCGGCCAAAATCCACGCTGTCGAGATTTGCCGCGTCTTTTTTCTCTATGCCGCCAAGATCCCAGTTCATCACGGCCGGATAATCGCCGGCTGTCTCCATGACGTCGGAGCGCCCGGTATCGCCTACCCATGAGTGGCCATAGACCGGGTCGTCATCGTGGCCGAAGGCTGTCAGTCCCTTGGCCGAGAGAGTGTCGAGCCGAGCCGCAAGCTGCTCGGCAGGCGTTTCAGCGGTCTGATTCGCCTGATGGTTCGCGCCACAGGCGGCTGCTATCGGCAATATTGCCATAATCAGTAGTTTTTTCATGATCGGAGAGTTATACTATTGTCTGTCGGCGCAATTTCTGATAGCGTCGCTCATGCGCCGGATTATATCAATGGTCGATGTGTCGGAAGCGAAAACAGAGTTGAGTCCCTGATCCTCCTGAGCCGGATCGCCGGTATAGTCGTCACCGCGCTGCCATGTGCGGTTGGCCGGCCTGGCGAATCCTCCCCATCCCCAGAAGTTGGAGCCCTTTATCTTGCCGGAATCGCGTATTACCGAAAATACATATTCATAGTAGCGGTCACGGCCTTCAGTCGGCGAACCGGCCGCAATGCCCATCGCGTCGCGCGGATAACCGAATTCTTCGAGAACGATCGGCTTCGCTCCGCCAAGAGCCTCGAAATGCTCGTCGATATACCGCCCGGTCCTTACACAGGCGCTGTCCACACCGTTCACTACGCCTTCAGGCGTCTTACGGTCGATCCACATCCAGTTATAGGGCCATATATGGATATTGGCATAGTCGATTTCAGGGTAATTATGGATCTCCTTCCAGAGATCGATGTCGAATTCACAACCAAACTTGCCTTCGCTGCCGGTCGATACAAGATGGTTGGGATCAATCTCCTTTATTGCGCGGGCCGACTGGCGCAACCACTCGGCGAGCGCACGTTTCCCCTCGCGGCTGAAAGCGCGGGGCTCGTTGGCGATCTGCCACGACATGATGGCCTCCGACTCACGGTAAGGACACCCTGTAATGCTATTGGTGCGTTCGACGATATTCCTCGCATGATCAAGAAAGAGAGCCTTGGCGCTGTCGTCAAGCACAAACTGCGACGTATATCTGACAAAATCCCTGTAGCCGTCGGCGGGAAGCGGCGCATCGCCATGGCCGGTCCATTCGAGATATGCGCCGAAGCCGCCGCTCCATTCCCAGGCATTATTGAGATAGATGACGGCCCGCATGCGGCGCTTCTCCATCTCGGCGAGCAGGAAGTCGAGTCCCGCAAGCAATGTGTCGTTGTAAACCCCGGGGGCCGTCTGAAGCACAGGCTCAATGTGCGATGCCACTCCCGTGCGCCCGTCGCCGCCGGCAAGCACTCTCAGATTGTCCACTCCGATGCTTTTCAGATAGTCGAGCTCGCGGATCAGACGCCCGCGGTCGCCGTATTTCTCCGCTCCGAGCAGCGCGCCATACCACAGGTTGGCGCCCACATAGCGGTAGAGGGAGTCGCCGATATAGAACTCCCCGTCGCGCACGGTCACGTATTCCGGCCTCCCCGGCCTGTCAGTCGCTCTGTTGGCGCAGGCTGTGACGGCTATGATAAGAGCCGCCACGCCTGTAGCCAGCATCTGCAGTTTTTTCATGTAGTTTGATTCGGTAGGAGATAAGGTAAGAATCTTAAAGAGAGAGGTGCCGGGATCACTCCGCCTCTATCGCTTCCTTGATACGGGCACAGATCGAGGCCATCTCCTCGCCCGGAAGCTGCTGCTTGTGGCGAAAATCCATGTCGGCCTCGGTCGTGATAGGTATCAGATGGATATGTGCGTGGGGCACTTCCAGACCGATCACGGTCTCGCCGATGCGCTTGCAAGGCATCGCCTTGCGCAGACCCTTGGCCACTTTCTTTGCGAAAAGCTCAAGAGCCACATACTCCTCGTCGTCGAGATCGAAGAGATAGCTTACTTCGTGCTTCGGCACCACCAGAGTGTGGCCCGGAGCCACCGGATTGATATCGAGAAAAGCTATGTGGCGTTCATCCTCAGCCACCTTGTAGCAGGGGATCTCACCCTCGATGATCTTTGTGAATATCGTTGCCATTGCTATATAGTGTCTTTGATCAGAAATTGATTTCAACGATCTCGAACTTCATGAGGCCGGCGGGCACCTTGATCTCGACTACCTCGCCGAGCTTGTGGCCGAGCAGCCCCTGGGCGATGGGAGTGGAGGAGCCGATCTTCTTGTCGCGGACGTTGGCCTCGCTGTCGGCCACGATGGTGTATTCCATCACCATACCGTTGGCTACGTTCTTTATCTTCACGCGGTTGAGTATCTGCACCTCCTCGTTGTTGAGCGCGCTCTCGTCGATAATGCGTGCGTTGGCCACAAGATCCTTCAGCTGGGCGATCTTCATCTCCAGCATGCCCTGGGCCTCCTTGGCCGCGTCGTATTCAGAGTTTTCCGAAAGGTCACCTTTGTCGCGCGCTTCCGCGATAGCATGTGAGATACGTGGACGCTCCACCGATTCAAGGTAGGCGATCTCGTCCATCTTCTTCTTGTAACCCTCCTTGGTCATGTAGGTTATTGCCATGATTGTTTGAAATTTTTCGTGGTGTTGATAAAAAATGCGGAAAATTCAGGCGACAAAAAAGAAAAGAATCCCGGCCCACTGTTCATGCGGGCGAGACCCATCTTTGCTTACCTGAATTTCAATCTTCCGCAAAGTTACGAATTATTTTCCCAACCGCCAAATTCCGCGCCGATCCCCCCGCAAAAAACAACCGGCGCCCGGATGCCGCCATGAGCGACGCCGGACGCCGGTAAATCATTCGTCTCGTGAGCTGCGGTCAGCACTCGCAGTAGCGGCGGGCGCCGTCGCTGACGATCACGGGGTAGATCTGCGGTTCGTGACCATACTTCTCGTTGAAGCGGGCCTTGACGGTGGCGATGAAGTTGTCGTAGAGCTCATCCTTCACCAGGTTGACGGTGCAGCCTCCGAAGCCGCCGCCCATGATGCGCGAACCGGTGACACCGCATTCGCGGGCCACGTCGTTGAGGAAGTCGAGCTCCTCGCAGCTCACCTCATAGTCCTTCGACAGGCCTTCGTGGGTGGCATACATGCAGCGGCCCACAGTCTCGTAGTCGCCTTTGAGCAAGGCGTCGCATACGTCGAGCACACGCTGCTTCTCCTCGATGACGTACTTGGCACGCATATAGTCCTCGTGGGAGAGGTCGGCCTTGGCAGCCTCGAGCATAGCCATGTCGGCGTCGCGGAGAGTCTCCACGCCGAGGTGCTTGGCCACGCGCTCACAACTCTGGCGGCGCTTGTTGTAGGGCGAGTCGACGAGCTCGTGCTTCACGCGCGAGTCGACGAGCACGAGTTTGTAGCCGTCGAGCTTGAAGGGGAAGTATTCGAATTCGCCCGAACGGCAGTCAAGACGCATCAGATTGTCTTTCTTGCCGTTGCAGCTTGCGAACTGGTCCATGATGCCGCAGTTGACGCCGCAGTAGTTGTGCTCGGTGCTCTGGCCTATGCGGGCGAGCTCCATGCGGTCGAACTTATTGTCGTTGAAGAGATCGTTGAGAGCGAACGCGAAGCAGCTTTCGAGAGCGGCCGACGACGACAGACCTGCGCCGAGGGGCACGTTGCCTGCAAACACGGCGTCGAAACCCTCCACCTTGCCTCCGCGCTTGATGATCTCGCGGCATACGCCGAAGATGTAGCGCGCCCACTGGTCCTTGGGAGCGTCCTCCTCTTTAAGACCGAATTCGGCAGTGGCGTCGAGGTCGATGGAGTAGAGGCGCACGCGGTCGGTGCCGTTGGGACGGATCTCAGCCATTATGGCCTTGTCGATGGCACCCGGGAACACGAATCCGCCGTTGTAGTCGGTGTGTTCGCCGATGAGGTTGAAACGTCCCGGAGCCACGTAGAGAGTGCCTTCGCCGCCGAAGTGCTCGGCAAATGCTTTGTTGATCTTTGGTTTCATGATGATTGATTTGTTATGGTAAGAATTTTATGATTGCAAATGTATGCAATTTTATCCGACGGATGAAATTTTTTTGAATCTCTAACACTATTTTCAGCCGTTTCTCACTAATTTTGCGCTTTAATTCGACACGTCAATGGAACCGCTTAAACATGAATGCGGAGTGGCGATGATACGCCTGCTCAAGCCGCTCGAATATTACCGCCAGCGCTACGGCACCTACTGCTACGCTCTATCCAAACTGTATCTGATGATGGAGAAACAGCACAACCGCGGCCAGGAAGGCGCAGGCATAGGAGTGGTGAAGCTTCACGCAGAGCCGGGACACGAATACGTATTCCGCGAGAGAGCCCTCGGCGCCGGAGCCATTCAGGAGATTTTCGGCAAGATCCGTCCCACTCTCGACGCCTCCGACGTGGAGCATATGCCGGCTGCTCAGGTAGAACGCGAGGTGCCTTTTGTCGGGGAAATCTATATGGGTCATCTCCGCTACTCCACCACCGGCAAGAGCGGCATCTCCTACGTGCATCCATTCCTGCGGCGCAACAACTGGCGCTCGCGCAACCTGCTGCTCTGCGGCAACTTCAACATGACCAACGTCGACCGTGTGTTCGACGAAATCGTGGCCAGCGGCCAGCATCCGCGCATCTACTCCGACACAGTCGTGCTGCTCGAACAGCTCGGTTATGCGCTCGATCATGCCAACCACGAAGTATACCGCACGGCACGCCACCGGCTGCAGGGCACCGAACTTACCCGATATATCGAGGACAATCTCGACATGACCGACGTGCTCCGCGCAGCGGCTCCGACATGGGACGGCGGATTCGTCATATGCGGAGCCACCGGATCGGGCGACATGTTCGCCTTGCGCGACGCGGCCGGCATCCGTCCGGCTTTCTATTACGCCGACGATGAGGTGGTGGTCGTGGCATCCGAGCGACCCGTGATCCAGACCGTCATGAACGTGCGACGCGCCGACGTCCGCGAGCTCGATCCCGGCGAAGCGCTCATAGTAAGCAAAGCCGGCAAGATGGCGGTCAGCCGCATACTGCCCATGGCGCCAAACGCCCGCTGCTCGTTTGAGCGCATCTACTTCTCGCGCGGCTCCGACGCCGAGATCTACCAGGAGCGCAAGGCGCTCGGCCGCAACCTCGTCGACCAGATACTCAAGGCGGTCGACTACGACATCGACCACTCGGTATTCTCTTTCATCCCCAACACGGCCGAAGTGGCTTTCTACGGTATGATGGAAGGACTAAACCAATATCTCGACGGACTCAAGGCCGACTCCATACTTGCCGCACAGCAGACCGGCACCCTGACGCCCGACACCCTCAGCCGCATCATGAGCCGCCGTGTAAGGATCGAGAAAATAGCCATCAAGGACATCAAGCTGCGCACATTCATAGCCGAAGGCGCGGCGCGCGACGAACTTGCCGCCCACGTCTACGACGTCACCTACGGGTGCGTGGCCGACGGGCGCGACTCCCTCGTAGTGATCGACGATTCGATAGTGCGCGGCACGACGCTGCGCCAGAGCATACTCCGCATTCTCGACCGCCTGCGCCCGCGCAAGATCATCGTGGTCAGTTCGTCACCCCAGGTGCGCTACCCCGACTGCTACGGCATCGACATGTCGCGGATGGCGGAGTTCTGCGCGTTCCGCGCCGCGGTGGAGCTGCTCCGCGACCGTGGCATGACCGACGTGCTCGACGATACCTACCACCGGTGCCTGGAGATGGAGAAGCGTCCCGACTCCGAGCAGGCCAACTGCGTCAAGGCCGTCTATGCGCCCTTCACCGACACCGAGATAGCCGAGAAGATAGCCGCCATGCTGACGCCGCCCGAAGTGGAGGCCGAGGTAGAGATCATCTACCAGAGCCTTGAGGGGCTCCACAAGTCGATCCCCGGACATCCGGGCGACTGGTACTTCAGCGGCGACTATCCCACCCCCGGCGGATTCAGAGCCGTCAACCGGGCCTTTATCAACTTCTATGAGGGGAATACCGACCGCCGATGAACTCCACTACCGAAAACCGCCCCGGCGTGCAGCGTCAGCAGTCGGGATCATTCTGGAAAAAGCTGCTCCAGTACGGAGTGCCCCCCGTCATCACCATCGGGCTGTGCTATCTCCTGTTCACCGGCGTCGACATGCAGGAAATGTCGCGGATCATCCGCACTGAGTGCCGCTTCGGCTATATCGCCATCGCGCTGGGCATAAGCATTTTCTCCCACGTGTTCAGGGCCATGCGCTGGCGCATACAGCTCGACGCTCTCGACGTGCGCACCCCGCTCGGCATCCTTGTGCTGTCCATTTTCGGCACCTACGCCGTAAATCTGATTCTTCCGCGTCTCGGCG
This sequence comes from uncultured Muribaculaceae bacterium, assembly GCA_947629175.1. Taxonomy (GTDB): domain Bacteria; phylum Bacteroidota; class Bacteroidia; order Bacteroidales; family Muribaculaceae; genus Paramuribaculum. The sequence continues at coordinate 41,494 of CANRCT010000011.1, forward strand.
AACTGTGGCGCACGGGCTATATCGCCCAGCGCCAGCGCGCTCCTTTCTCAACTGTGTTCGGTTCCATGATCTGCGACCGCCTGAGCGACACCGTGACGGTCTTTCTCCTGACACTGCTCGCTTTCGTCATAGCCCGGCCGCAGATCGTCAGCTACCTGCAGCAGAATCCCGACATGTATACCCGGCTGACCGCGATGCTCTCATCGCCGGTGCTGTGGGGAGCCGTCGTGGCATTCGCCGCGCTGTGCGTCATCTTTTGGTGCCGGTTTCCACAGAGCCGCGCCGTCAATGCCGTGCGCAGTCTGCTCACAGGCATATGGCAAGGCTTCGCGGTCGTGGCGAGAATGAAAGGCAAAGGACTATGGCTTCTTTTCACTGCCCTCATATGGGGCTGCTACTTCGCGCAGCTCTATGTGTGCTTCTACGCTTTCCCGCTTACGGCCGTTGTAGCCGAGGAATTCGGCGTCACAGCCGTGCTCGTCTGCTTCGTCCTGTCGAGCCTCTCCATGGCCGTGCCGTCCAACGGCGGCATAGGCCCCTACCAGTGGGCCCTGATGTTCGGACTGAGCATGTATGCTTCGGCCGTGCCCGGTCTCACCCGCGAATACGCCCTCTCGTTTGGCAACACCGTCATGGGATGCCAGACACTTCTGCTGATACTTCTCGGCATCATCACTTTCGTGCTGATCGCCATTGACAAACGCAATAATAAAACTACCGCCGATGAACGCCACTGACCACGACGATCTGTTCGACGACGAAGAGCCCGTCACGCTGCGCCGCCCCGACACCATCGACTTCCGCTCCGGAGCCGACGACTCCGTTCAGTCAGGCACCCGGAAGCACCGTTCCCATCGCCTGCGCCGCTTTTTCATATGGCTGGCGCTTATCGGCGGCGTAGCCCTCGGCATGACGTTCTACCTCCGCTACTGCAGCCCCTATGCCGTTGAAGCGCAGATCACCGGGCGCATCGCCTCCATCGAGAAGCGCGGACTCGTTTTCAAGACCTACGAAGGGGAGATACGCCCTGAGGGCGCCGACTCCGTCATGACCTTCTCAGTGGCCTCCGACGCGCTTGCCCGCAGCCTCGGCGAGGCCGAAGCCGCCGGGCGCCCCGTCACGCTCATCTACGAGAAATACTACGCCACCCTCCCCTGGCGCGGCGAATCCCTCCGCCTCGCCACCGCCATCCGCTGACCCCGGACGGAGAGAACATATCCCCACAAAACCACAAACAGGTTATTCTCCCGCAAGCTTATCCGCAATTCTGCGGATCTACCCATCCATACCTCGAAAAACACCCCAATTTGTCATCTTTTCAGTTTATACCTTGCCAAAATCGCAATCCATGTCCATTCTTCAATTTATACATGAATTTATACATGGGTAAAATCACACTCCATGTTCATTTCCTGAAACAGCATAATTGTGTGTTGCTTTTTGCTACTTATGTCAGTAGCTTTATAAATTCATGTCAGTTTCATAAATTCCGCAGAAATTATTTTTACCAAAAAGTGAGGGATGCGAGGGATTTTCGCTATATTTGCAACTTAAACTCTTTGGAAAACCATAAAATCGTAAATATTATGTCAGAAATCAAATGCGTGGGCATCCTCACCTCGGGAGGCGACGCTCCCGGAATGAACGCAGCCATCCGTGCCGTCACCCGTTCGGCCATCTTCGCCGGCTTCAAGGTGAAGGGCATCTATCGCGGCTACAAGGGACTGATCTCCGACGAGATCCAGGATTTCAAGACCCAGAACGTCAGCAACATCATACAGATGGGAGGCACGATCCTCAAGACGGCGCGCTGCCCGGAGTTCGCAACTCCCGAAGGGCGCCAGCTGGCTTACGACAACATAAAGCGCCACGGCATCGACGCATTGGTGGTGATAGGCGGCGACGGCTCTCTGACCGGCGCACGCATCTTCGCCAATGAGTTCAACCTGCCGTGTATCGGCCTCCCCGGCACCATCGACAACGACCTCTACGGCACCGACACCACCATAGGCTACGACACGGCCCTCAACACCATCATGGAGTGCGTCGACAAGATCCGCGACACCGCCACCTCACACGAACGCCTCTTCTTCATCGAGGTGATGGGACGCGACGCCGGATTCCTCGCTCTCAACGGCGCCATAGCCTCCGGAGCTGAGGCGGCCATCATACCGGAGATCTCTACCGAGGTCGACCAGCTTGCCGAACTGATACAGAACGGCTTCCGCAAGTCGAAGAACTCCTCGATAGTGCTCGTGGCCGAAAGCCCCGTCACAGGCGGAGCCATGGGAATGGCCGAACGTGTCAAGAACGAATACCCCGGCTACGATGTGCGCGTGTCGATACTCGGCCATCTGCAGCGAGGCGGCTCGCCGACGGCCCACGACCGCATACTTGCCTCGCGCATGGGAGCGGCAGCCATCGACGCCCTGCTTGAGGACCAGCGCAACGTGATGATAGGCATAACCAACGACAATATCTGCTACGTGCCCTTCACGAAGGCCATCAAGAACGACAAGCCGATCAACCGGGCTCTGCTCGACACCCTGCGCCGCCTGTCGATCTGATGGATTCAACAGACTTACCACCCATTCCCGCAGGATTCCTGCAGGAGATAGACTCATACGGCTCACCGCTGACGACGGGCCTCGCGGCCGCGCTCGACGGTGAGCCGTCGGTGGCTATACGCGTCAATCCGTCGAAGCCGGTGGACGCCTCGACGTGGCCCGGCGCAAAGCCGGTGCCTTGGTGCGACTGCGGATTCTATCTGCCCGAGCGGCCGCTTTTCACCGCCGATCCCCGCCTTCATCAGGGGCGCTACTACGTGCAGGACGCATCTTCGATGATAATAGCCCGGGTTGTCAGCCATCTTGCCGCAGGACGCCCGGTAAGCTATCTCGACGCATGCGCCGCGCCAGGCGGTAAGACAACCGCGGCCCTGTCAGCACTTCCATCGGGGTCGGCAGCAGTGGCCAACGAATTCGACCGGCGCCGACATGCCATACTCTGCGAGAACCTCGCCAAATGGGGAGTGACGACAGCCACCACACAGGGCGCCACATCACGCTTCCGCGACTTTCCCGGCGCCTTCGACATCATCGCCGCCGACGTGCCCTGCTCCGGCGAAGGGATGATGCGCAAGGACGCCGAGGCGCGCCGCCAGTGGAGTCCGGGGCTCGTGGAACAGTGCGCCGCGCTGCAGCGTGAGATCGTCGCCGATCTTTGGGAAGCGCTCCGGCCGGGCGGATACCTGATTTACAGCACATGCACCTTCAACCGCCGTGAAAACGAAGAAAACGTCGAGTGGATCATCCGTGAGCTCGGCGGCGAGAGCGTCGACCCGGGCTTTATCGATCCATCATGGGGCATAGCTCCGGGCATAACGACCGACGCCGCATGCATGCGCTTCATGCCTCACCGTCTCGACGGCGAAGGGCTCTTCATGGCAGTCGTGCGCAAGCCGTTGTCGGAGACCGCCACACAACCGCGCCGCATGAAGTCCGCTCCGCTCAAGCACGACCGCCGCTTTGACAGCTGCCGCCAATGGATCACGGCTACCGACACCATTATCACAGCCGAAGGCGACCGGCTTGTCGCCACACTTCCCTCCATGACCCCGCAGCCTCTCTGGCCGCGCCTACTGCTTGGCGATATCAAAGGCAAGGACATAGTCCCCTCGCAGGAGCTCGCCATGTCGACACTCCTAGCAAAGGATCGGTTCCCGTCCTGCGACGTCACCCTTGACACCGCCCGGACCTATCTGCGCCGCGAGGCCGTAAGTATCGACGCGCCGCGGGGATTCGTACTGCTGACCTTCGACCGTCAGCCCCTCGGATGGGTGAAAAATCTCGGCAACCGCGCCAACAACCTTTACCCCCCGCAGTGGCGCATCCGCATGACCCTCTGACAATCTGAACGGTCAGAGTCGTATCTTGACCGAGCGGTCAGCCGTCAGCACGATGTAATAACCGTGAGGGAGCGACACTGCGCGCAGACCCGACAACGTGCCGCGATACACCACGCGCCCGTTGAGATCGCTGACTGTCACCGGAGTGTCGGCATTTTCGACACCGGGGGCATGGATCCCCGACGGATCAGGTCTGGCGGCCACCCTGACAATGCACTCCGCCACCACTCCCGAGCCGTCAAGAGCCGTAGCCGTCACAGTCGCAGTGCCGGCTGATATGGCCGCTAGCAACCCCGACCCGCTGACCGTCGCTATCGTTTCGTCGCTGACAGCCCACCGCACGCCGTGGTTCGTCGCATGAGCCGGCCCGACAAGCGCCGATAGCTGCAGAGTCTCGCCGGCCGTCATATCCACCTCCCTGACCGACTGATCAATCGACTCGACAAGGTATATGCGCGGCGCGGCTTTAAGAGTCACCGACGCGCTCTTTTCGGCTCCGTCAGGCGTCCTCACAGTCACGGTGACCGTCACCTCGCCCGCAGCGAGAATCCTGAAAATGCCGGGAGCCGTCATTTCGGCCATCGACGGATCCGAAACGCTCCATGTCACCTCCGGATCGGTAGCATCATCCGGACTATATGCGACCGAAAGACAGATCTCATCTCCCTCCGTACACTCTGCGACATCACTTTTGAGCTCGACTTCCGTCACCGGGATAATCCTGCGCGCCACTTTCACGCTGCATGAAGCTTCCAGCCCCGATCCATCATGGGCCGAGGCGGTCACTACAGCCTCACCGGGCCTCAAGGCCGTCACCGTTCCGTCAGCCGTCACCGTTACCACCGCCTCATCCGAACTGCTCCAGACGACCGTCCGGTCAGTGGCGTCATCGGGGCCGGTCATAGCGGTCAGCCTGCGGCTGTCGCCCTCGGTCAGCTCAAGGCTCTCCTCATCCAGCGTCAGAGCGTCAACGAGTATTATACGTTTCAGCACTTTCACCCGGCATGTCGCCTCCACCTCCGAACCGTCGGTGGCCCTGACCGTAATGACAGCCTCGCCGGGGACGAGAGCCGTCAGCTCACCGTCGGCCGACACCTTCACCACCGATTCATCCGAGCTTGACCACTCCACCGAGCGGTCGGTGGCATTAGCCGGATAGACCGCTGCCGTCAGTCTGCCCATATCCCCCTCGGTCAGCTCTATCTTCTCCTCGTCAATGAATATCATCGACACCGGCCGCGGCACAACCGTGATCCTGAATATCTGTGCCGGCACTTTAGGCGAGGGCTCTGCGAGTCCCACAGTCACCATTGCCTCGCCCGGATTAAGTGCGGTTATTGTTCCATCAATTCCGACGCTGACAATCTCCGGATCCGAATTACCCCAGTTGAGATTCTGGTCCGTAGCATTCTCAGGCAATACCGTCACCTTTATGCGCAGACTCGAATGATGCTCCATCATGAGTCCCAGATCCGAAGTGGGGTCGAATATCAGATTGGTCACTTCAACCTTGTCGAGCGTGGAGCGTTTCTGAAACAGCCTCCACCCCTGAGCAGCCCTGTATGCAGGTGTTTTTCCGAAAGGCTCATTGAGAGTGGCCTGCTCGTAAACCGCCGACGCGAAAAAATTGTCAGTGACTGCGGGAGGTGTCGGAGTTGTCACTGTGACTTTCCTTACAGCCTCGCAGCCCGTGAATGCATCTTCCGATATCGACGCGACGCGATATCCGAGATACACTGTCTGCAGCGATGCGCAATCACTGAACGTCTCGCTCCATATATGCTCTACCTTGTTCGGCACACTGATTTCCTCGAGCGCCGAACACCCTCTGAACGCCGCAACGCCCATCGATACGAGAGCCGCGCCGAGAGTCACCGACTGCATCGCAGTGCATCCCTCGAAGGCGCGGCTGCCTATCGACTTGCAGTCAGCGGGGATACGCATCATGGTCAATGCATTGCAGTTGAGGAATGCATCGTTGCCTATCGCCTCGATTCCGATCGGCATGACAGGTGTCACAAGGGCAGAGCACCCTGCAAAAAGACTGTCGGGCACCTCTTTCAGAACCGTAGCCGGCTGCATATTGACCGATTTCAGCGACTTGCAATCGGCAAACACCGCTTTGCCCAGCGGTTTGTCGATAGAGAGGAACTCCGCCGACTCCAGAGCGGTCGATGCAAGAGAATAAGCGCCATAGCGCACGCTCGCCTGAGGAAAACGTGTCAGCAGCGCACACCCCTCGAATGCCCGGTCGTCGATCGTGGCAAGACCATTTGGCCAAACATCCCGTGCATCCAACGGCAGCGACCGGCATCCATAAAAGGCATACTTCCCTATCATACGGACAGTGGACGGAATCGTAAACCGGGAGAGAGAGACGCACCCCATGAATGTCTCGTCGGGAATTGTCGACAGCCGCGGTGCCAGTGCAGCTTCCGCAAGCGACGTACAGCCCTTGAACAGCGCGTTTCCTATCGTACCGACACCGTGGATATCACACTGCCCCAGACTCACACATTTCTCAAAAGCCGAACTGCCGATTTCTGTCACCGACTCCGGAACGGTCACAATCTGAAGATCGGGACAATCAAGGAAGGCGGCCTCTCCGACCTCGTTGATTCCATCGGGAATATCGACCTGGTAGAGTTTTTTCACCCCGCTGAAAAAATTATCCGGAATGACCGTCACCTCCGGACCGAATGTCACCTGCAATCCCGACCGCCCTGAAAACGGCGGTTCATAACGAGTGCCGGCGACCGGACATTTGATGGCGTTAAACTGTAAGTCGAGCAGTCCTGAAGCGGCGAAGACCTGCGCGCCGAGATATGTCACCTCTTCGGGAATCGTGAAAGTTTTCAGCGAACGACACCCACGAAAAGCCTCGGAATGTATCCGTTCAAGCATAGAGCGTGTCCCCGTCTCGACATTTTTCAGGGAAGTGCACAGCATGAACGCACGTGCGCCGATCTCCAGGAGATTGTCAGGCAGCGTTATTGTCGCCAGTTGTTCGCAATTATTGAATGCGTCGTTCTCAATAGTCGTCAGCCATACGGGAAACACCACTTCGCGGACATTTCTGTTGCCCTGCAGTGCACCCATGCCTATCGACGTCACCTTGTATCTTATCTTCGTGTCAGGATCCACAGCCTCGTCGGGAATATTGAACGGCGAACTGTTATACCCGTATGGATTGCCGCCTGATTCCTGTTTAATAAGACGGCATTCGCCCGGATGACCCTCAATTGTTTCGAACCGCAGCGTCTCCTTTTTATACGTGTACTTGAATATGGTCTGTGCTATGATACGCGGCGCCGCTGTCACAAGCAGCAATGCCACAAGCAGATATTTCATCATAATACTATCCTGAATCCTGGTGGCGCAAAATTAACAAAAATATGCGAATCTCAAAAATTCATATTATCGTCAGGATCAGAACTATCACGCTTTCTACAACAAAGCGGTGCGCACCCGTTGCCGGGAACGCACCGCTATATCTATTTATGAGAATGAATCTGTCAGAAATCCTTACTTCAGCAGCGACTCCACGTAGACAGTGAAATCTGCCTCCGACATCGAACCGATCTGGTTGGCTACGACAGAGTCGGCACTGATAGCCGTGATCTGGGGGATCGACTGCACCTGATACTGCACGGCCAGAGCGGGGCACGAATCGGTGTCGACCGAGAAGAAAGTAATGCGGTCGGCATACTTTGCAGCCACCTTGTGGAACACGGGCTTGAACTGCTGGCACGGGCCGCACCATGTGGCGTTGAAGTCGATTATGGCGAGAGGGGTGGAGAAAGAGAGAGTAGTGTCGCCGGCTGCCACCTCTATCACTGCCTCGGCGGGAGCGGCTACAGCTGTTGAATCGGTCTGCGTGGCTGCGGCGTCGGAGCTCGTCTTTGAAGAGCATGCTGCCATGAGAGCCATTGATGCGGCGGCTGCCGCGATGATGTTAAGCACTTTCATTGTAATTCTTGTAGATTTGTTTTATCCTGTTTGATTTCGGCCGCAAAATTAGCTATTTTCAAGCCAGTTTGCAAAAATCACCGCCACGATTTTTGAAACATGGGGAGTTTGACCTATCTTTGCATCTACTTTGCATAAACAACACATTTGACAAAACCCAGCAAACAACATCAGAAATGAAATCTTATCTTGCCATTGTAACGATAGCTGTAATGTGCGGCTGCCTCCCGCTTGCCGCCCAGAGCCGCGGCGACAATCTGCAGCGCGAGGCCGACTCGGCGCTGGAGCAGAAAGAGTATGTCAAGGCCCGCTACAACTACCTCAAAGCTTATGAAGCCTTCGCAAAAGAGCAGAATCCTGAAAAAGCCATTCCAGCAGCAGTCAACGTCAGCGCCCTATATCATCGCGAGAACTACTACAAGGAAGCCTTCGAAACCCTGATGGGAGCCGAGGCCGTGCTTTCGGCAGCGGAGACGGAGCAGAACAAACCGCGGCCCGCGCTCCACTATCCCATAGCACGCGAACGCCACCGCATGTACATGAAGCTCAAAAATGCCGAAAAGGCGCGCGAACAGCTTGCGAGAATGCGCCAGTGGGCCGCTGACGCGAAAAACCCCGACACCGACAAGGATCTCCTGACCACCGAGGCCAACTTCTACTATACATTCGGACAGCCCGACAAGGGCGATATGGCCATAAACAGTCTTATCGCGCTATATCTCAAGGATCAGGACTACGACAAGGCCGACGAATGCTACAAATCGATCATCCAGACCGCAACGCGCACCAACAATGCACGCATGCTCGCCCGCTCCTATGAAAAATATCTCGCATGGAGCGACAGCATCGGCAAAGTAAGGGCGGCAGCCGAATACGCCAGACTCAACGCCGACTATGAGGCAGCCCAGAAGACCATAGAGGAGCGCGACTCGTCACTGACCGCCAAGACGGCCATAATCGTCGGTCTCATCGCGCTGGCCGCTCTTCTGGCCGTGGCGCTCATATTCCTCGGCATAAGCCTCGTGCGCTACATCGCTCTGACCAAGCGCCAGAAAAAGGCCATCAACACCGCCAAGGCCAACAACGAGATGAAGAGCCGCTTTATCGCCAACATATCATCGCAGATGGCCCCCACACTCGACACTCTGCCGCAGAATCTGCCGGCTGTCAAGGCGCTGAAGGGATTCGCCGAACACATACAGACGCTCTCCGACCAGGAAAACGCCATCGACCAGCCGCTGCCTGCGGAGGATGTCAACGTGGCCGACTTCTGCCAGCAGATCGCTGCCGAGACCGAGCCAAGGCTGCGGCCTGAAGTGACACTCGCCGTCAACGCTCCCAAAATGAGCGCCCGCATCAATCCCGAGGCTCTCGGCGCCATACTGAAGCATCTTCTCGCCAACGCGGCCGAATACACTCCGGCCGGAGGCAAAATATCGCTCGACTTCAAGAAACGCGGCCCCCACAATATACAGTTCATCGTCACCGACAGCGGTCCGGGCGTCGATCCCGAAGCCAGGGCCGATCTCTTCAAACCGTTCGCGCAGGTACGCGATCTCACCGGAGGCGACGGACTCGGCCTCCCCATCTGCGCCGTGACAGCCGCCCGCATGAACGGAACTGTGCGCCTCGACGAGGAGTACGCCCACGGAGCGCGCTTCATCGTGGAGCTCCATCCCTGACACCGGAGCCCTGACCCCACAAGTATATAAACGACTTTACCACAACATACAGCAATGGAAAAGAAATTCAAACGAACGCTCATAACCACCGCTCTCCCCTATGCCAACGGGCCGGTGCATATCGGTCATCTTGCAGGCGTCTACGTGCCTGCCGACATCTACGCCCGCTATCTGCGACTGCGTGGCGACGATGTGATCATGGTAGGCGGCAGCGACGAGCACGGAGTGCCCATCACCATCAAGGCACGCGAGGAGGGGGTCACGCCCCAGGATATCGTCGACCGCTACCACGCCATCATCCGTGACTCGATGAAGGAGCTGGGCATAACGTTCGACGTATATTCGCGCACCACGAGCGACATCCACTCGCACACCGCATCCGAATTCTTCCGCCATCTGTATGACAAGGGGTGCTTCGAGGTGCAGACCTCCATGCAGCCCTACGACGCCGAGGCCGGAGAGTTCCTGGCCGACCGCTACGTGGGAGGTACATGCCCCCACTGCGGCAAGCAGGCCTACGGCGACCAGTGCGAGGCATGCGGCACGTCGCTCTCGGCCACCGAGCTGATCGATCCCTATTCGCGCCTGACCTCCGCCCCCGTAAGCTGGCGCGAGACCACCCACTGGTATCTGCCCCTCAACCAGTATGAGGAGCGCCTGCGCCACTGGATACTCGACGAGCATCCCGAATGGAAGCCCAACGTGGCCGGCCAGTGCAAATCGTGGCTCGACATGGGCCTGCAGCCGCGCGCCGTCAGCCGCGACCTCAAGTGGGGCGTACCGGTGCCTGTGGAGGGCGCCGAGGGCAAGGTGCTCTACGTATGGTTCGACGCCCCGATAGGATATATCTCCAACACCAAGGAGATACTCCCCGACAGCTGGGAGAAATGGTGGAAAGACCCCGAGACGCGCATAATCAACTTCATCGGCAAGGACAACATCGTGTTCCACTGCATCGTGTTCCCCGCCATGCTCATGGCCTACGGCGACGGTTTCCAGCTCCCCGACAACGTGCCGGCCAACGAGTTCCTCAACCTTGAGGGCGACAAGATATCCACCTCGCGCAACTGGGCCATCTGGCTCCACGAATACCTGCGCGAATTCCCCGGCAAGCAGGACGTGCTCCGCTACGTGCTGACCGCCAACGCTCCGGAGACCAAGGACAACGACTTCACCTGGGCCGACTTCCAGGCGCGCAACAACAATGAGCTCGTGGCCATACTCGGCAACTTCGTCAACCGCGCCGCAGTGCTCACCCACAAATATTTCGGAGGAGTGGTGCCGGTGGCCGGAGACCCGACCGACACCGACCGAGCCATGATGGAGGAGATACGCCAGACCCGGCGACGCCTCGACGAGGCGCTCGACACCTTCCACTTCCGCGAAGCCCTCAAGGAAGCGATGGAGATAGCCCGAATCGGCAACCGCTACCTCCAGGAGACCGAGCCATGGAAAACCGCAAAGACCGACGAGCAGCGCACAGCCACCGTGCTCAACTTCGCTCTCCAGATCTGCGCCAACCTCGCCGTGGCCTTCGAGCCGTTCCTCCCCTTCGCGTCGGAGCGCATGGTGTCGATGCTGCGCCTCGGCTCCCTCAGCTGGGACATGATAGGCCGCTTCGACCTCGTGGCCGCCGGCGAGGAGATCGCTCCCCCACAGCTTCTCTTCGAGAAGATCGACGACTCCGTCGTGGCCGCGCAGCTCCAGAAGCTCGAAGACATCAAGCGCGCCAACCAGCTCAAGAACTTCAAGGCCGAGCCGCAGGCACCCGACGTCGACTTCGACACCTTCATGAAGGCCGACATCCGCGTGGGCACCGTCAGGGAGTGCGTCAAGGTGCCCAAAGCCGACAAACTGCTCAAATTCACCATCGACGACGGACTCGGCGGACGCACCATCGTCAGCGGCATAGCCAGGCACTACGCCCCCGAGGATCTCGTAGGCAAGCAGGTGTGCTTCATCGCCAATCTGCCGCCCCGCAAGCTCAAGGGCATCGAAAGCCAGGGCATGATCCTCTCGGCCGAGAATGCCGACGGCAGCCTCGTGGTCATCGGCCCGACAGGTCCGGTGGTGGCAGGCGCACAGGTTAAATGACCGGCACTATGGAAGCGCATCGTCCACGCATACTGCTGATCTACACCGGCGGCACCATCGGAATGATCGAGAATCCGTCGACGCTCACCCTTGAGCCGTTCGACTTCGACCATCTGATCGACAACGTGCCCAAACTGCGGATGCTCAACTATCAGATCGACAACATCTCATTCGACCATCCTATCGATTCGAGCGACATGGACCCCGACAAATGGGGGGCCATCGCCCGGATGATCCACGACAACTACCGGGCCTACGACGGCTTCGTGGTGCTCCACGGCACCGACACCATGGCCTATACCGCCTCGGCGCTGTCGTTCATGCTCGAAAACCTCGCCAAACCGGTCATCATCACCGGCTCGCAGCTCCCCATCGGCGAAGTGCGCACCGACGGCGAGGAAAACCTCATCACGGCCGTGCAGATCGCGGCCGCGACTATGCCCGACGGCCGCCCGATGGTGCAGGAAGTGGCCATACTCTTCGAGAACTATCTCTGGCGCGGCAACCGCGCCACAAAGATGAGCGCCGACAACTTCAACGCCTTCAAGAGCAACAACTATCCGCCTCTGGCACAGATCGGCCTCGGCATCCACTTCAACCGTGAAGCGCTCTACCGCACCTCGGAGCGCCGCCCCCTCCATCCCCACTGCGAGATGGACCGCCGGGTGATGTTCATCGACCTTTTCCCCGGCATCACCGAGCAGACGCTCCGCCATCAGCTCTCCACTCCCGGCATACGCGGCGTGGTGCTGAAGACATTCGGCGCCGGCAACGCCCCGACCGCACCGTGGTTTGCCGAAGCCGTGCACGAGGCCGTCGAGCGGGGTACGGTCGTGGTCAGCGTCACGCAGTGTGTCAATGGAGCCGTCCATCGCCGCTACGCCGCCGGCGACGCCCTCATTGCCGCCGGAGCCGTAGCCGGCCATGACATCACTTCCGAGGCCGCCATCACCAAGCTCATGTATCTCTTCGGCCTCGGCCTCTCCGCCCCCGAAGTCGCCGACCACTTCGGCTGCTCCATCTGCGGCGAGCTCACCGCCTGACCCCCGCCATGACAGTCCGCATCCTCCTGCCGATACTGCTCGCCCTGACGCTCGGCTCCTGCGTCGGCTCCTCCGGCCGTTCATCGACTGACTTATCGGACGTGTCGGGTCGCGCGGCCAAGAATCGGAAGCCTCTCCCTGCGGCTCATCTACGAAGAGGCCGAGCGTGATCACCATCCTACCCCACCAAGGCGTGGCTACGCCCGCCATGGAGGGGATAACAAATGTGGCGTGGTCTCCGACCACTCGCGTTACCGATAGCTGACGGGCGACAAAAATGATACTGCCGCAGCAATACTCGACGCAATGCGACAACATACTGGGCGGAATGAGGCCACTGCAACTCTCCGATAGTGATGCCTGAACTGGCGCGAAGCGGCTGATCTCGCACCCTCCGGGGCTCGGCCGAACGAGGAGGGCCTGATGCTGTCCGGGGTCTCCGCTGCGCTCCGAACCCCGGTTACCAGTGCTCCGCCCGCTCCGCGGCTCCGAAGGCGGCAACACGGTCGTACGGGGACAGCGGCTGCACCAGGGGTACAGCCCTACATCCGGAATGAAAACGGCTCCGAGGGCGGCAACCCATCCGGGGCGAGGGGGCGGATGCATCGGGGGATATAGCCCTACAACCTGAGGGGCTGACGGCGTATCGAACCCCGGTTACCAATGCTCCGCACGCTCGGCGGCTCCGATGGCGACAACCCATCCGGAGTGAGGGGGGAGAACCGCGAATTGACCGCGACAGATCGGAGAGAGGAGGCGACGGAAGAGGCAGGAGATATGGAAGCAGCGGAAAGAAGCCGAAAAAGGAGATAGAGACGGGAGAGGCACCAGAACCTGAAAAAGGCTAGAGATGTCGGAGAGATGGAAAAGGTCGTAGAGGAATGAAAGAAATGGGAAGAAAGCGGGAGAGGTCGGAGAGAGAAGAGAGAATGGAAGAAACTGGAAGAGGTCGGGAGTAGACAGGAGAGGTCGGAGACCGCGTGACCTCGGTTAACCCCGCCATGGCGCGCGGAGCGGTGCCTTGGTGGGGTTAACCGAGGACAGGCAGGGAGGGCTTCTTCGGAGAAGAGCCGCAGGGAAAGGATCACACACCGATCCGGGCGCTGCCTGCAGAGCCAGCACATGTAGCAGCGTGACTACGATTCGATGCACGAACGCCTGCTACATGCCTTGCAGAATTTTTTTGCGGGAGAAGAAGAAAATTTTGTAACTTTGCATCTTTGTAATTGTAACATTTACGAAAGGTGGATACAAAGTATATCTTCGTGACCGGAGGAGTCGTGTCGTCGCTCGGCAAAGGCATCGTCTCCGCCTCGCTCGCCTGCCTGCTGGAGGCACGCGGCTTCAAGGTCACCATCCAGAAATTCGACCCCTATTATAACGTTGATCCCGGCACGCTTAACCCTTACGAACACGGCGAATGCTACGTCACTGAGGACGGTCAGGAGACCGATCTCGACCTGGGACACTACGAGCGCTTCACCAACATGCGCACGTCGCGAGCCAACAACGTCACCTCGGGCCGCATATTCCAGAGCGTCATCGACAAGGAACGCCGCGGCGACTATCTGGGCAAGACGGTGCAGATCATACCACATATCACCGACGAGATCAAGCGCGACATCAAGCTGCTGGGCGAGACCGGCCGCTATGATTACGTCATCACCGAGATTGGCGGCACAGTCGGCGACATCGAGTCGCTGCCGTTCCTTGAAAGCGTCCGCCAGCTCCGCTGGGAGATGGGACGCGACAGCGTGACGATCCACCTCACCTACGTGCCCTATCTCCATGCGGCCAAAGAGCTCAAGACCAAGCCCACGCAGCACTCCGTAAAGCAGCTGCAGCAGCTCGGCATACAGCCCGACATACTCGTGCTCCGCACCGAAAAGGATGTGCCGCAGCCGATGCGGGTCAAGATAGCACAGTTCTGCAACGTGGCTCCCGACGCCGTCATCCAGTCGATGGACTGCGCGTCGATCTACGACGTGCCGCTGATGCTCCACGCCCAGCATCTCGACGAGATCGTGATGCGGCTGACCGGCGAACCGGTCAAGGGCGAACCCGACCTCAGCCGCTGGCGCACGTTCCTCGACCGCCTGCACAGCGCCACCCGCGAGGTCAGAATCGGCCTCGTCGGCAAATACGTGGAGCTCCAGGACGCCTACAAATCCATATCCGAGACCCTCGTCCACGCCGCCACCTACAATGACCTAAAGCTGAAGCTGACATACATCCACTCCGAAAAGCTCGACGACAGCAACGCCGCCGGACTGCTTTCAGGCATGGACGGAGTGATCATCGCTCCCGGCTTCGGCCAGAGGGGTATCGAGGGCAAATTCTCCGCCCTGAAATGGCTTCGCGAGCACGACGTGCCCACACTGGGCATCTGCCTCGGCATGCAGTGCATGGTGATCGAATTCGCCCGCAACGTCCTCGGTCTTACCGACGCCAACTCCACCGAAATGAACCCCTCCACCCACGACAACGTGATCGACATGATGGAGGAGCAGAAACATATCTCCAACATGGGAGGCACCATGAGGCTCGGAGCCTACGACTGCCGCCTCAAGCCGGGCTCCAGAGCCGCCGCGGCATACGGAGTCACCGACATCCGCGAGCGTCACCGCCACCGCTACGAGTTCAACAGCGCCTACCGGAGCCGCTTCGAGGAAGCCGGTCTGATGTGCACCGGCGAGAATCCCGCATCGGGCCTGGTGGAGGTCGTGGAGATGCCGTCGCGCCGATGGTGGATAGGCACGCAATATCATCCCGAATATTCGAGCACGGTGCTCAACCCGAGCCCGCTCTTCGTCGATTTCGTAAGAGCCGCCGGGGAGTATTCGGCCGAAAATCACAGCAAGAATCAACAATAACCCACAACACAACTCATACCGATGGACAAAAACACCGTACTGGGCATGCTGCTCATGGGAGCCGTGATACTCGGCTTCATGTGGCTCAACAAGCCCTCTGAAGAGGAGATAGCCCGACAGCGTGAGCTGGCCGAACAGCAGGAAGCCGCCCGGATAGAGGCGCAGCAGGCCGCCGAAGTGCTCACGCCCGACAGCGTCAGCGCCTCAGAACGCGCCACAATTGCCTCCACAATCAGGCGCTTCGGCACACTCGACTCAATCTCCGGAACCTACACCCTCGACGCACGTGAGGCCCACCTGACTCTGTCGGCCGACGGCGCCATAGGAGGCAGTGTCGACACCGATTTCGGCCCCGTAAAAGCCGCCGACATACTGACGTCAGACTATCAGGGAGTGTCGCAGCAGGCAGCGGCCGCCGCCGTAGGCAACCTCAAGCAATCCATGGCCGCCGTAGCGCGTTATCAGGGTTTCGCCCGCTACCTCAAGGGCGAGGAGCGCACCGTCACCCTGAAAAATCCCGACGTCACTCTTGAGATCTCCACCAAGGGAGGAGCCATCAGCCGGGCATATCTCAACCAGTACAAGAGCTACGACTCCACTGCCCTGACACTGATCGATCCGGCCACCGACGCCTACAGCTTCTTGCTGACCACGGCCACGCAGCGCCTCGACACACGTGAATTCTACTTCACTCCGGTGGCCGAAGGGGACTCAGCCGTAACGATGCTGCTCGATCTCGGCGACGGAGCCCGCTGGGGACTCCGCTACACCCTCCCCGCCAAAGGCTACACTGCCCGCATGGAGATCCTCCAGGAGGGCATGCAGAAGGTCATTCCGCCGAGCGTGGCATCTATCGACTTCAACTGGCACCAGAAGATGCGCCGCGACGAGGCCGGACGCGTGTTTGAGGAGCGCAACAGCGCGCTTTACTACATGTTTGCCAACGGCGACGTAGAAAACCTCAAGGAGGGCAGCACGGAGCGCAAGGAGGTGACCGAGCGGGTGAAATGGATCGCCTACAAAAACCAGTTCTTCTCCTCGCTCATCGTGCCCGACACTTACTTCACCACTGCCACGCTCGACAGCGAGGTCATAGAAAACAACCCCGATTACATCAAGGAGATGGACGCCCAGGCCACGCTCGAATACTCTTCGGCGCAGCCCGCTCCCGCCGGATTCACATTCTTCTTCGGCCCCAACCTCTACCCCCTGCTCTCCGACCTGCAGGATGATATCAATCCGGGCCAGAATCTGCATCTGACCAATCTCATTCCTCTCGGATGGGCGCTCTTCAGATGGATCAACACTCTTATCATCATACCGATATTCACCTTCCTCGGAGGCTTCATAAGCAACTACGGCATCATCATCCTCCTGCTGACGGTATTCATCAAGATCATCCTCTTCCCCTTCACCTACAAGAGTTTCATGTCGCAGGCCAAGATGAGGGTGCTCGCTCCCGAGATCAAGGAGATCAACGAGAAATGGCCGGGACAGGAGAACGCCATGAAGCGCCAGCAGGAATCGATGGCCCTCTACAGCCGCGCGGGAGCCAACCCGATGTCGGGCTGCCTGCCGATGCTGCTGCAGCTGCCTATCCTCGTGGCGATGTTCAACTTCTTCCCCTCAGCCATCGAGCTCCGCGGCGAGCCGTTCCTCTGGGCCAAGGATCTCTCAGCGCCCGACGCCATAGTCAGCTGGACCGCCAACATCCCCTTCATCTCATCGACCTTCGGCAACCACATCAGCCTCTTCTGCCTGCTGATGACCGTGGTCAACATCGTCTACACCCATATCAACATGCAGTCGCAGCCCGGAGGCAACTCCATGCCCGGCATGAAGTGGATGATGTATCTTATGCCGGTGATGTTCCTCTTCTTCTTCAACAACTACGCCGCCGGACTGAGCTGCTACTACTTCCTCTTCCTGCTCATCACCATCCTGCAGACCTACCTGTTCCGCAAGTTTGTCGACGAGGAAAAGGTGCGGGCCACCATGCGCGAGAATGCCAAAAAGCCCCGCAAGAAAGGCTTCTGGGCCACCAAGCTCGAAGAGGCCCAGAAACAGCAGCAGGCCATGCTCCGCGAGCAGCAGCGCCGCGCCGGAGGAAAGCGGAAATAAACTATCCCTGAAAATCCAACCTTTTTAATATCTCACGATATGCTCAACAACAAGATTCAGGATGCGCTCAACGCGCAGATCAACGCCGAGTTCTGGTCGGCTTATCTCTATCTCTCGATGTCGATGCACTTCGAGGCCGAGGGTCGCGCAGGCATCGCCAACTGGTTTGCCATCCAGTTCAAGGAGGAGCAGGCACATGCCCAGATTTTCATGAACTACATCAACCAGCGCGGAGGCCGCGTAGTGCTCAAGCCTATCGCCGAAGTGCCCACACAGTGGGAGTCGCCCCTCGCAGCCTTCGAGGCCACTCTCCAGCATGAGATCAAGGTGACAGCCCTCATCAACGAGCTCTTCGCCCTGGCTGAGCAGGAGAAAGACTACGCCACCCGCGACCGTCTGGCATGGTTCGTTTCGGAGCAGGTCGAAGAGGAGGACAACTGCCGTCAGCTCATCGACAAGTTCAAGCTTATAGGCGACAACGGCATGGGCCTCTACATGCTCGACCAGGAGCTCGCAGCCCGCACATATACCGCTCCGTCGGCTCTCGCGGCTGAATAAGCCCATCTCTGCTCTTACGAACAGCGACATTTACGATTAAACACCGGGCGACTGCAAGGGATCACCTCCATGCAGCCGCCCGGATTCATATTCGCCCCTCCTTTCAGCTCCATCCGCCCCCGAGGGCCTTGTAGAGATTGATAAGGGCAAGATATTCGTCGCGCAGCGCGTTGCTGACGCCTATCTGCGCCTCGAAATAGCGGCGCTGCGCATCGAGCACGTCGATATAGTTGAGAGTGCCGCCGCGGTATTGCAGCCATGCGAGCTTCACGTATTTGGCGGCCGCGTCGCGCAGCTCCACCTTCACCCTGTGGTTCTCATGATACTTGTTGTAGGCCACGATCGAGGTATTGACCTCAGTGAACGCGCCGATCACAGCCTTCTCATAGTCGAAGCGGCTCTGGTCATAGGCCGCTATCATCGCCTGATATTTGCGTTTCCTGCGCCCGAAATCAAATATCGGCCCGGTGATCTGGGCGAGAGTATAGGTGAACGGCGACTTGAAAAAGTCTTTCATCCCGTCGTTTTCCAGACCGGGAGTGAAGCCTATACGCAGCGACGGGAAACGGTCGGCATAGCTCACCCCCACATCGGCCATCGCGGCCTTCAGCCGCATCTCGGCCGCCCGCAGGTCGGGGCGTCTTTTGAGCAGATCGGACGGCACGCCGGCAGGCAGACTGGCGGGCATCTCGGTGCCGAACGGCGACGGACGACCTCCGTCGAGCACTTCGTGGGGATATTCACCCATCAGCATGGTCAGATTATTGCGCATTGCCGCCACGCGGAGCTCCAGATCAGGGATGAGCGACGCCGTGGTCGAATATTCCACCTTAGCCTGCTGATAGACCGTCTCCGACGTCAGTCCCCCTTCAAACCTGAGACGCGCCTGTTCGAGCGACTCCTTGCGCGTCAGCAGAGTGCGGCGCACTATGTCGAGCTCGTTTTCGAGCGACAGGAGCCTGAAATATGCCGTGGCCACTTCAGCGATCACCGTCATGCGCATGGCCCTGTAGTCCTCCACCGACGCCGCATAGCGGGCTTTGCCGGCATCCTTTGCGCGGATCATGGATCCCCAAAGATTCACCTCCCAGCTCACCGGAAACTTCAGGTCATGCTCCGGATCCTTCGTCAGAGCGCCACCACCGTACTTGTTGGTCTCATATGTGTAACCGACATTGAGTCCCACCTGCGGCCACATCTCGGCCACCGACACTCCGTAGAGATGGCGCGACTGCTCCACCCGGGCTGCCGCCTTGAGTATGTCGCGGTTGTTGTCGAGCGCGATCCTCATGATCCGTGTCAGAGTGGAATCGGCATAGAATTCCCACCAGCTGATGTCGGCTATCGACATCGAGTCGGCCTCTGCATAGCCCTCAGCGCCCTCTGCAAACGTGTCGGGCATATCCACTCTGGCAGCGGCGAGATCCTTTGTGCCGGAGCATGAAGCGAGCATAGCGCCTGCGAGCGCTGCGAATATTATGTTTTTCATATTTCAGTCCTATAAGTTGAGGTTTAAGTTTGTTTGGGTGCTTCGCCGGCGGTATCGTCAGCGGGCAGAGCTTTCTGAAGCGACGGGCGTCGACGGCCGAAGAGCCGGTTGACCGCGACGAAGAAGAACGGCACGAACACTATGCCCACCGTTATGGCCACGCCCATGCCGAAGAACACTCCGGTGCCGATGTCGCGGCGCGCCCCCGATCCGGGGCCCGTGGCTATCACCAGCGGCACCAGTCCGAGCATGAACGCAAGCGAGGTCATCACGATCGGACGGAAACGCAGCCGGGCCGCTTTGAGAGCAGCCCTGACGGCATCAACGCCGCGGTCGGTCTCCTCCTTGGCGAACTCGACAATCAGAATCGCGTTTTTGGCCACCAGACCCACGAGCATCACCAGGCCGATCTGGAAATAGATGTTGTTTTCCAGCCCGCATATCCATATGCCCAGATATGCTCCGACGCCGGCTATCGGCAGCGACAGTATCACGGCAAGAGGCACCGACCAGCTCTCATAGAGAGCCGCCAGGAAAAGAAACACGAAGAGAAACACCAGACCGAGCACCAGCCCCGTATTGCCGCTCTCATGCTTCTGCTGATACGAGAGTCCGCTCCATTCCACCCCGATATTCTGCGGCAGATGCTCCCTGACGATCTCTTCAAGCGCATCCATCGCCTCGCCGGTGCTGTAACCGCGTCCGGCCTCGCCCGACACCGTGGCCGAGCTGAACATGTTGAAGCGGCCGATCGTGCCCGGGCCGGTAGTATAGCTCGACGTGCCGAGCGACGACACCGGCACCATCGTGCCGTCGGCGCTCTTCACGAAGAACAGGTCGATGTTCTCGCGCCGCGCGCGGTAGGGCGCATCGGCCTGTATGTAGACGCGGTATATGCGGTTGAACATATTGAAATCGTTGACATAGATCGAGCCCGTGAATGCCTTCATGGTCGAGAATATGTCGCTCACCGGTATGCCGAGCATCTTGGCCCGGTCGCGGTCGACGTCGAAATACAGCTGCGGTATGTCGGCCTGCATCGAAGTCGACAGGTCGGCTATGGCTCTTGACTTCGACGCATAGTGGCGCAGGGTGTCGACAGCATGCTGCAGGTCGGCATAGGAAGCGTCGGCACGAGCCTCAAGCACCATCTCGAAGCCGCCCGAACTGCCCAGACCAGGAATGATCGAGGGTGTGAATACGTAGACCTTGCACTCAGGATATTCCGACAGCGCGTCGTGCACTCGGGCGCGCACCTCGGCTATGTCGTCGGATTTGCGCTCACCCCACGGCTTGAGTATCACTGTCAGCTGCGAGTGGGCCTGGTTGGAGCCTACGCGGGGCGAGGAGCCCGTGACATTGAGCACGTATTCCACGTCGGGATCCTCAAGCAGATAGGCCATGGCCCTCTCGGTCACTTGGCGTGTGCGCTCTATCGTGGCTCCTTCGGGCAGTTCGAGCTCCACATTGAAATATCCCTGATCGTCCTGCGACATGAAGCTGCGGGGCATCAGCGCGTTCATCACGTAGATAAACACCAGCGCCAGCCCGAAGGCGGCATACATGCGCTTCGGATGCGACAGAGTGCGGCCTATCATGCGACCGTAGAAGCGGTTGCCGCGCCAGAGCCACAGATTGATGCGGCGGAATATCTTCGCCTTGCGGCCATGCGACGGCTTCAGAAGCCTGGCGCACATCACAGGCGAGAGCGTCAGGGCGACGATGGTGGATATGACCACCGACACGGCGATAGTCACCGTAAACTGGCGGTAGAGCTGTCCGGTGATGCCGGGCAGGAAGCTTACCGGCACAAACACCGCGCAAAGCACCAGCGACATCGCTATAAGCGCGCTTCCGAGATTCTTCATCGCCTTGGCCGTGGCCTCCGCGGCCGGGATCTTCTCGGCATTCATGATGCGGTCCACGTTCTCCACCACCACTATGGCGTCGTCCACCACTATGCCTATGGCAAGTATCAGGCCGAGGAGAGTGAGCATATTGAGCGAGAAACCGAAGATGAGCATGACCCCGAACGTGCCCACGAGCGATATCGGCACGGCGATGACCGGTATCAGCGTGGCGCGCCAGTTCTGGAGCGACAGGAACACCACAGCGATCACCAGCAGCAGAGCCTCGAAAAAGGTGCGGTAGACATGATGGATCGACTGCTCGATATATGTGGTCATGTCAAACGGTATCTCATACATGATCCCCTCGGGAAAACTGCGGGCTATCGTCTCCATCTCGCGCTTTACGGCTTCGGCCACCTCCATGGCGTTGGAGCCGGGGAGCATGTTGATGTTGATTACGGCCGCGTTGCCGCCGTTGATGCCGCTCTCGGTGGCATAGCTCTGGGCTTCGAGCGATATTCGCGCCACGTCGCGCAGACGTATCATCGACCCGTCGTTGCCGGCACGGAGCACGATATCCTCGAACTCCTCCACCGTCGACAGCCTCCCGCGCGCTATGATAGGCATAGTCACGTCGGTCTCCTCCATCGGCGCCTGACCGAGGGTGCCGGCGGCCGACTCGCGGTTCTGGTCTTTCAGAGCGTTCTGCACATCCTTCACCGTCAGTCCGAGATTGGCGAGCTTGTCGGGCTCCACCCATATCTGCATGGCATAGTAGCGGCCGCCGACGCTTCCCACGCTTCCCACTCCGGGAATGCGCCTGATGGGGTCGATGACATTGAGCGTAGTATAGTTGCTCAGGTACACCTCGTCGAACTTCGGGTCATCGCTCATCACCGTGATGGTCAGCAGCCGGCTCGCGGTCTCTTTCGACACCGAAATGCCGTTCTGCACCACCTCGGCCGGCAGTCGCGCCTCAGCTTTCTTGATACGGTTCTGTATGTCGACAGCCGCCAATTCGGGATCCACGTCGATGTCGAATGTCACCAGAGCGGAGAATCCGCCCGAATTGGAGCTCGACGACGACATGTAGATCATGCCCGGAGTGCCGTTGAGCTCCTGTTCTATCGGCGTGGCCACAGCCTGTGTGACGGTCATGGCGTCGGCTCCCGGGTATGAGGCCGTGATCCTTACCACCGGAGGGACGATCTGCGGATATTGATCGACCGGTAGCATCAGCAACCCTATAAGTCCGATGATGAAGATGACGATCGAGACGACGATCGAGAACACCGGATGATCGAGAAAGAAATTCCTGCGCATGCGTCAGCCCTCCTTTCCGGTTGCAGTCTTCAACGTGTCAGACACAGGCGGAGCTGCTGTCTGGCGCGCTCCGACAGTGTCAGCCGTCGCCTCCACGGCGTCAACCCTCATGCCATGGGAGAGCTTGTGGTATCCTTCGACCACGATCTTCTCACCCTTGGCGAGTCCGCGCTCCACGATTATGCTGTTGCCGCTCTGCGGCCCCACTTCGACGAAACGCTTCTCCACGACGCTGTCGGGGCGCACTACGAACACGTAGGTGCCGTTTTTCTCGATCACGAGCGCCTTGGCCGGTATCTCCACAGCATTCTCGCGCACGTCGAGCAGCACCTTCACCTTCGTGAACTCTCCCGGCAGCAGACTGCGGTCGGGATTGGGCATCTCGGCGCGCACAGAGAAGGTGCCGGTCTTCGGATCCACCTGCGGATCGGCAAAGTCCACGAGTCCCTCATAAGGATACTGCGAGCCGTCGGCGAGCGTCACGGTCACGTAGGAATTCCATTTTCGGCGCGGATCGTCGCTTCCGAGATTCACATTGCGGTCTTTGCCACGCAGATAGTCGAGGGCGGTCATGGAGAAGTCCACTCTGACCGTATCGCTCTTCACCACCGTGGCCAGCAGCGACTTGCCGCCCGAAGGGCCGACGAGAGTGCCGATGTCGGCCACCCGTTCGGATATATATCCGGCGATAGGCGACGACACCCGGGTGTAGCTCAGCGTCAGCTCAGCCTGGGTGAGATCGGCCTGGCTGACTGTCACCTCCGCCATGGCCGACTCGTAGGCGGCCGTGGCGTTGTCGAGATCGAGCTGCGAGGCGGCGTTCTGCGCGTAGAGCGGAGTGATGCGGTCGAGATCGTGCTTGGCCTTGCGCGCCTGCGCCTGCGCCTTGTTGAGAATGGCGCGGGCCTTGTTGACGTGGGCCTGATATAACTTGGGATCGATGATGAAGAGCGTCTGCCCCTTGTCGATATGCGATCCCTCCTTGAAACACATTTTCTCAAGATATCCTTCCACGCGGGCATGTATCTCCACAAACTGCTGTGCTCGGATGCGGCCCACATACTCGCCGTAGATGTTCACGTCGCCCGTCGTCACGGTCTCTACCTCCACGCGGGGCAGAGGGGGCTCCTGGGTGCGCGGACGCATGAGAAACACCGCCACGGCTGCGACTATGAGCACCGTGAGTATGACAGAGAGCCACGCTATGCGCCGGCGCCGGGTTCCTCCGGCTTTGCGGAGGAGGGATTTCAAGCTGATATTTCGGAATCTTTCCATCGCGTCAGTCATTCGTTTTTTGTGTGATTAATGGAATACGGAAGGGCCGGCAGAAGAATAACGCCGGGCGAATCTTCCCGCACTAAACAACAATCCGACCCGTGAATATGTTTGATTAATCAAAAAAACATGGCCCCCTGACGGCGGGATCTCCCCGGCGCAGGCGGCCATGCTCCTTTCTCATGGTGAGAAGAGCGAATGTTTACTGAAGCTCTCTTTTGCGACGCTCGCGCTCTTTGCGCAGCGAATTTTCGATGTTTTCTATTTCCTGTTTCTGAAGCTCTGTAGGTTTGTCGGATATCATTTTTACGACGTTGTTGCCGCGTCGGATTGTCTCTGCCTGACGGCGTCGCTCATCTGCCTGACGGCGTCGCTCATCTGCCTGACGGCGTGCCTCTGCCGCCTGACGACGGGCCTCTGCCGCCTGACGACGGGCCTCTGCCGCCTGAGCCTGACGGCGTGCCTCCGCGGCCTGCAACTGGGCCTCTCGGCGAGCTTCCGCAGCCTGACGACGGGCCTCTGCGGCCTGCAGCTGAGCCTGCCGGCGTGCTTCGGCGGCTTCACGGCGTGCCTCTGCCGACTCTCCGTCGATCACCACCACGTTGCCGTCGCCGCCATAGTACGTGCCGTCTGATCTCTGCTGCGAGATGAGCAGCAGGCGCTTGCGGCCTTTGAGCGACAGGCTGTAGTTGGTGCGTACTCCGTTGTCGTCAAAACTCATCATAAGCTTCTTGGGCTCCAGGCTGTATTGCTGCGCCTCCTTCTGATGGCCCATGAGCTTTGACTTCACCTGGGCGGCGACCGCGGGCTGGATGTATATGCGGTAGCGGGCATTGGTCAGGCGGCCGCCGTTGGGCTCGCGGTTGACCACGGCGCTGACCTCCGCCTTGCCCGATCCGGAAGCGAGGTTGATCAGATCCTGATGCCAGGGCTTCTGGGCGTATGCGGTCATAGAGATGCCAGCGCAGACGATTAACGATATGATTGATTTACTCATGATCACTGGTAATTATGCATTTCTATCTTTCTCATTTCCATCTCGAAATCCATCTCCTCAACTTCAAGGATGGTCTCGGTGATCTCCTGGGCCACCTCGCTGGGATTGGTTATCCTGTGGCCGTCGCGTATCACGTAGGTCTCCTCCGTCAGTGTTCCCGAGTCGGCTATGGTGGAGGCCAGCATCGAGGTGTCGCACGGCGAGCGGAGAGCGCCGACGCTGATTATGGCCATGGCTGCCGCGGCTGCCACCGAACTGATCCATACCACCGCCTTGCCTCGCCGACGGGGCGAGGGGAGAGCCGACACGGGCATGCCGCCGGCATACCAGGCGAACATGGGGCGGTAGCGCTCCAGGCGGCGCGGCAGACGCTTGCTCTCGGCGAAAAACCGCTCCAGGGCGGCCTCCTCATCGAGGCTGGTGAAGCCGTCGAAAAACCGCTGCAGCAGCCGGTCGATGTCGTTGATGTCGATTTCAGTCATAGATGCGTGTATAAATGTCGCGGATACGGCGGCGGGCCCTTGAGAGCGCCGTGCGCACGGCTCCTGTGGTTGATGATGATATTGCGGCTATCTCCTCGATCTCCATGCCGTCGATGTGGCGCATGCGGAGCACAGCCTGCTCTACGGTAGGGAGCATGTCGACAGCCCGGAGCAGAGTCTGGAAGTCGTGGCCTCCGGCGTCGTCGGCCGCCCGGTCGGAGAGCTCGTCGAGCGTGGCTCGGGGATGGAAGCTCCTCAGGCGTGTCAGACATACGCGGCGCACAGTCACCAGAGCCGGAGCATCAAACGAGGCGTATTCGTCGAGCCGCTCGCGGTAGAACCAGAGCTTGAGCAGCGCGTCCTGCACAGCGTCGGCCGCGTCGTCGGGGTCGCCCAGCAGGCGTCGCGCCTCGCTGAGCAGGCGCGGACGCACACGTCGGGCTTCTTCTTCAAAACGCTCTCTTTGCATGCCTTGACTGATCGTGGATAGCTTCTTGCGTCGGTGGATATGAATGTTCTATTATTGTCAGGCGGCCGCTCCCGGCCGCCCGCGGGTCATCGGCCGATATGGATGTTGTCGGTGTACGAGCCGCTCAATGTGGCCATGCCCGGCTTCGAATAGCACTTGATCTCGGCACTGCTGCTCGAACAGCTCGCGTTGATGCTTCTCACGGCATAGCATTCCACTTCGGCCGTCGACGAGGCGCTCACCGTCAGGTCGAGTGCCTTGAGATTGCGGGCCTCGATCTCCGATGTGCTTCCGGCCGACATGGTGGCTTTACTGCATTTTCCGGCAAGCTTTACGTCGCCGGTCGACGTGGCCTCCACTCTCAGGATCTCCACGGCCATGTCGCTCACTCTCACGTCGCCGGTGGAACGGCTCTTGATCCGGGCATCCTCGGCCGAGAGATTGTCCACCTTCACATCGCCTGTCGACGATGAGGCGAGAGATGCGATCTCGGTGGTGACGCTTCCGACTGTGATGTCGCCGGTGGAATTCGAGTGGAGCATTACATTCTCACGGCCCTTGACGGATGATGCCGTGATGTCGCCCGTGGAGTTGGCGGTCAGATATACGTTTCCGGCCTGAAGCTTGTTGGCTGTAATGTCGCCGGTGGAATTGCTGACGAGCTTCATGTGCTCTCCTGTGGTGGTGACCGAACCCATGTGGATGTCACCGGTGGAGTTGGTGACGAAGGAGTAGTTGCTGCCCTGTCCGTTAAGCGGCGATTTTATGGTGATGTCGCCGGTGGAGTTGGTCAGGAAGTCGTTGACAGCGGGCGCGCTGACTATCATCTTGGCCGTATAGCTGCCGTTGATGTTGAGATTGACGCCGCTTTTCCAGCTGACTGTGAGCGAGCTGCCCGAAGAGGTCACCTGCATGTAGTCGATGAGATTGTCGGGGGCGTAGAGCTTGACGCTCTTCGGACCGACGGTATACTCGATGTCGATGGTGGTGTTGGTGACGAGCTTTGTGAAGTCGGGGCAGCTTACGACGCGGGTGACGTAAGTCTTCGACGGAACGACTTTGATGCGTGTGGAGGCTGCCGCGGGGATAGCCGCGATGATGAGCGCCAGAGCGGCTGCAAGCGATATGATACGTTTCATAGGATGATGATTGTTTTTTTTGTTTGAGGAGGCGGAGGAGGGGGACGGTCCATGGAGCCGCCCCCGGCGTCCGCATCAGGTAAAACTATCTGTTATGAAAAAAGCTGTTCACCCTTATGACGCGACAGGGCGGCCGAATGTTACATCGCCGCCCTGATTTTTTTCGTTTTTCCGTGATTTTTTCAGAATTCGTAGCCCACGGTGGCCGACGCCAGCCGCCCGCGCTTCACTCCGAAGTCGCTCCGTGTCAGGCGCACTATGCCGTAGCTGAACGAGGCGCCGATATAGTAGCGGCCCCATACGTAGCCCACGCCGGCGCGTATGTCGAGGTCGGTGCCGTAGTCGCCGTAGAGCGGACGCGCCGTGGTGCCCTGGAATATCTTCTTAGGGCCGTCGCAGCTGAAATGGGTGTAGAAACGGAAATCGAACTGCGGCCCTGCGAACACCCTCAGCGAACGCTGCCGCCTCAGACGCCAGTCCCAGCCGAAATATACCGGCACACGGATGCCTATGGTGCCGAGCGTGGCCTCGGTGATGCCCACGGCGGCCGGCTCGGGCTTGATGGTGCCGGTGGTCTTCAGGTGATTGTAGTAGAGCTCCACGTTGGGCTCGATATACCATTTCTCCCTGACGGGCATATGATAGAGTCCGCCGACGCTTATGTCGGGGCCTATGGCGCCGCTCGACAGCGGTATGCGGGCATACTTCACGTGCATCGGGAAAGAGAGCGACGCCGAGGCCCTGACGCCCCACCAGGGAAGCGTCCCGCGCCGGTACATTTCTTCGGGGTTGAAATCTGTAGCGAAGGCCGCTGCAGCTGCGGCCAGGCAGCACAGCGCCGCCATAATCCTCCTTATCATAATCGCGTCTGCTCTGTAAGAATATATCCTGTATGATGATTGCCTGCGGAAGTGTCGCTTCAGGCCGACACATCCCGTTCAATACCGCAAAGTTAGCAAAAATCTGTAAATCGCAAGCTCTTCCCCGAAAATATTCACTAACTTTGCAGTCCGTAAAACGTTAATTCATAAAAACTCACAGCAATACTTATGTCAATCGACAGCATCATCGCCCAGGCTGTGGCCAAGGCAGTCAAGCAGCTCTACGGCATCGACGCGGATCCCGGATCGATCACGCCGGCTCCCACCCGCAAGGAATTCGAAGGCAATCTGACAGTAATGGTGTTCCCGTTTGTCAAGGCCGCCCGCAAGAGCCCGGAGCAGACAGGCGCCGAGATAGGCCGGTGGCTTGTCGACAACGAGCCGGCGGTCGACCGCTTCAACGTCATCAAGGGATTTCTCAACATAGTCATAGAGCCGGCCTTCTGGTCGTCGGTGCTTGAGCACATCGCCTCGCAGCCTCATTACGGCCTGCGCGAGACTACGCCCGACAGTCCGCTCGTCATGGTGGAGTATTCCTCGCCCAACACCAACAAGCCCCTCCACCTGGGCCACCTCCGCAACATACTCCTCGGATGGAGCCTCTCGCAGATACTCGCCGCGTGCGGCAACCGCGTGGTGAAGACCAACATCGTCAACGACCGCGGCATACATATCTGCAAGTCGATGCTCGCCTGGCAGAAGTGGGGCGACGGCGTCACCCCCGAGAAGGCCGGCAAGAAGGGCGACCATCTCATCGGCGACTTCTACGTGCTCTTCGACAAGCATTTCAAGGCCGAGGTGGCCGGGCTCATGGAGCAGGGCATGACCAAGGAGGAGGCCGAGGCCGCCTCGCCGCTCATGCAGGAGGCCCGCGCCATGCTGCGCAAATGGGAGGCTAAAGATCCCGAAGTGCGCGCCCTCTGGGAGACGATGAACAGCTGGGTCTACGACGGATTCGACCAGACCTACCGCCGCATGGGAGTGGGCTTCGACAAGATCTACTACGAGAGCCAGACCTACCTCGAAGGCAAGGAGAAGGTGCTCGAAGGGCTCGCCTCCGGCAAGATGTACCGCAAGGACGACGGATCGGTGTGGGCCGACCTGACCGCCGACGGACTCGACCACAAGCTGCTCCTCCGCTCCGACGGCACCTCCGTCTACATGACCCAGGATATCGGCACCGCCAAGCTCCGCTACCAGGACTATCCCATCGACCGGATGATCTACGTAGTGGGCAACGAACAGAACTATCACTTCCAGGTGCTCTCGCTGCTGCTCGACCGCCTCGGATTCAAGTGGGGCAAGGATCTCGTCCACTTCTCCTACGGCATGGTGGAGCTCCCCGAGGGCAAGATGAAGAGCCGCGAGGGCACGGTGGTCGACGCCGACGACCTCATGGAAGAGATGGTCAGCACGGCGCGCCAGGTAAGCCTGGAGCTCGGCAAGCTCGACGGATGCACCCCCGCAGAGATCGACGACATAGCCGAGACCGTAGGCCTGGGAGCGCTCAAATACTTCCTGCTCAAGGTCGACCCGCGCAAGAACATGACATTCAACCCCAAGGAGTCGATCGACTTCAACGGCAACACCGGCCCCTTCATACAGTATACCTACGCCCGCATCCGCTCCGTGCTCCGCAAGGCCGGGGAGGCCGGCATGGCCACCGAAGGCTATCTCGGAGTGAAGCCCGGAGAGCGCGAGATCACACTCATACAGCGCCTCGCCGACTTCCCCGCCACGGTGGAGGAAGCCGGACGCTCCTACAGCCCCGCGCTCATAGCCAACTATGCCTACGACCTGGTGAAGGAATACAACCAGTTCTACCACGACTGCTCCATCCTCAAGGAGGAGGATCCCGCCGTAAGGGCCATGAGGCTCACGCTCTCGCGCATGACCGCCGACACCGTACGCACCGCCATGGGGCTCCTCGGCATCCGCGTGCCCGAGCGCATGTAAGGCCTCTCCTCTCTCCTCCGCTCCTCCTCTCTCCTCTGGCATGATATTTGCAGCTTAAACATCAAAACACATATCCAACCAACACATCAGTTAAGACAATGAACAACTATCCCGACTATTACAATGGCGGCAGCGGCAATCCCCAGCCCGCCGTCGGCGCGCTCGACGCCCGGGTGTCGCAGGTCATGAAGCGCGTCTACCTCAAGATGTTCCTCGGCCTGCTCGTCACCGCTCTCGTCAGCTTCTTCTGCGCAGGATCGCCCGCAGTGCTCTCATTCTACGCTCAGCACTCCTGGCTCATCTGGGGCCTCTTCATCGCGGAGCTCGTGCTCGTATTCGCCATCTCGGGCGGCATCAGCCGCATGCAGTCGTCGACCGCCACGGCCCTCTTCTTCCTCTTCGCCGTGATCAACGGTCTGGCGCTTTTCCCCATCTTCCTGGTCTACACCCACGTGTCGATAGCCAAGACATTCTTCATCACCGCCGGCACGTTCGGCGCCATGAGCATCTACGGCTACTTCACCACCAAGGATCTCACCCGCTGGGGATCATTCCTGATGATGGCCCTTATAGGACTGATCATCTGCGTGGTCATCAACATCTTCTGGGCCAACTCCACCTTCGACTGGATCATATCCGGTCTCGGAGTATTGATCTTCGTCGGTCTCACCGCATGGGACACCCAGAAGATCAAGCAGTGGGCCGCCGCCGCGCCCTTCGAGGCCACCGGCAAGCTCGCCACCCTCGGCGCCCTCAGCCTCTACCTCGACTTCATCAACCTCTTCCTCTACCTCCTCCGCTTCTTCGGCAACAGCCGCGACTGATCGCGCCCGAAGCCGCCCCATCACCCGCGCCGCGCCCTGACACCCGCTGTCACGGCACGGCGCCCTTTTATCCCGGAGCATCTCCCTGAGGCTCATCTACGAAGAAGCCGGGCGGGGCCCCTCTCTTACCCCACCAAGGCGCGGCTACGCCCGCCATGGAGGGGCTTACAAAAGTAGCGTGGTCTCCGACCACTCCCGATGACGATGGCTGACGGTACGGATCCGGCGCATGCACAGAGCACGGCAGCCTGCCCGAAGATCGAAGAGCTGTGCATTGATCGCGGCAGGCGGCTTCGAGGGCCCTATCTCATCCGGGAGCCGCGGCAGACGGCACGGATCCGGCGCATGCACAGAGCACGGCAGCCTGCCCGAAGATCGAAGAGGTATGGGTTGATCGCGGCAGACGGCTGCGAGGGCCCTATCTCATCCGGGAGCCGCGGCAGACGACAGAGGTCGGAGACCTCGCGATCTCGGTTAACCCCGCCATGGCGCGCGGAGCGACGCCTTGGTGGGGACAGACGGCGAGCACTTAAGGCATCTTCGGAGAAGAGGCCGCAGCCACAGGTCGCCCGGAGCAGGGCTGTCGCGAGCGACCATTCAGCCATTCAAACAACTGATTTTATATGACTTGTAGGGATGCACCATGGTGCATCCGTCGATTTCATGGCCCATAAATCGCGTTGTCGGATGCACCATGGTGCATCCCTACGATATTTATATTGGTAATGCGCTGAAAACTTACTGCCGCTGACCGCCCGGCATGATGCTATGACTCCGCCATCTCTTTTCCATATTTGGAAAGTTTTTGCTGGCTGTTTCGAGCCGCGGCTATTGGCTGACAGTCCTCCTGTACGGATATTTTTCGAAGAGGCGGCTGTTTTGCGGGATGGGAGAAAATGTGTAACTTTGGGGTCATGAACCTGATCGCCATGAGGCGCACGCTTCTCTACATAATCGCCATGACGCTGCTTGCGGCCGCCGGATGCTCGCGCATCAGCCGCAACCCCGACCTGCTGCGCGCCGACGCACTGACGACCACCGACCCGCGCGCGGCCCTGCGGCTGCTCGACTCGCTCCCCTCCGCCGGCCTCTCCGAGACCGACCGCCACTTCCGCGACCTACTCAGCGTCAAGGCCGCCGACAAGGCGTATATCGCCCACACCTCCGACAGTCTCATACTCGACGCCGCCGCCTGGTTCAAGGGCACCGACCTCCATCCCGAGGCCCTCTACTACGCCGGCCGAGTCTACTCCGACCTCGGCGACTACCCCACAGCCCTCCGCTACTTCCAGAACGCGCTCGACTCCCTGCCGGAGAACAACGATATTCTGCGCGGCAACGTCGCCGGTCAGACGGCACGATTAATGTCCAACCTGCGAATGTACACGAAAGCGCTTCCTTTTGCTGAAACTGCACTTAAATCCAGCCTTAACGCCGGAGACACCGTATGCTCGATATATGATAGGATACTTATAGGGAACATAATGGTGCGTAAAGATGACTTCGATATAGCCGAGAAATATTATACTGACGCTCTTAACCTCGCACGAAGAATAAGCCCGAAGGATACAGTCGAAGCACTGTCGGAACTTGGAACACTGCAATATGAGAGAGGCCATTATCAGCAATCTTACGAAATACTGAGTCAGCTGCACGATAAGGCAGATAAAAATGAGGTGAATTATATCCTCGGATATCTTGCCAAGTCGTGCCTTAAAATTCAACGGCCCGAATTGGCGGCACAATACGCAAGAGAGATGCTGCGGACAGGATCTGCCAACAATCTCCGCATAGCCTACTTTGTATTGATACAGCCGGAGATCCGGCCATTTCTTGACTTAGACTCCATTGATTATTATTTTGACAATAGTAGTGGTGCGATAAAAATCTTACCACTGTTATTAAAATATTAATATTTAGTCAAATACAAGAGGACATTGAT